>NZ_JAOTNY010000002.1:0-699519 GCF_036346455.1 Pseudomonas sp. AM14(2022) | reverse complement strand
CCCGGAGGGAGAGGGGGCCGATTGGGGATGTCTGTGAGCACTACGCTGAGTCCATAATCGACACGACCTCTCATATCGGCGCATCCCATAAGACAACTCGGTCAGTCCCCTCTCCCTTTGGGAGAGGGTTAGGGTGAGGGGCTTTTCCAGGTTGCTCAGGTCATCTCCGGCAACGAATCGAGGATCTTGTCCAGCGTAATCGGATACTCACGCACCCGCGCCCCGGTGGCGTTGTAGATCGCATTCGCTACCGCCGCGCTCACGCCGCAAATCCCCAGTTCCCCCACACCCTTGGCTTTCATCGGCGATGAAATCGGATCGGTCTCATCGAGGAAAATCACCTCCTGATGCGGGATGTCGGCATGCACCGGGACCTCGTATCCGGCCAGGTCATGATTGACGAAAAAGCCCAGCCGCTTGTCCACCGCCAGCTCTTCCAACAACGCCGCGCCGACGCCCATGGTCATCGCGCCGATCACCTGGCTGCGCGCGGCTTTCGGGTTGAGAATCCGTCCCGCCGCGCAGACGGCGAGCATGCGCCGCACGCGGACTTCGCCGGTCGCTGCGTCCACCGCAACCTCCACGAAATGCGCGCCGAAAGTCGATTGCTGATACTGCTTGGCGAGGTCGGCGAACTCGATGCTGTCCTCGGCCTCGACCACGCCATCTTTTGCCGCATCACGCAGCGGCAGGGTCTTGCCGCCGGCGCGCACCTGACCGTCGGCGAACTCGACGTCACTACCGCTCATGCCCAGCTTCGTCGCCACCGCTTCACGCAGTTTCATGCACGCGGCATACACCCCGGCAGTCGAGCAGTTGCCGCCGAACTGTCCACCGGAGCCAGACGATACCGGGAAGGTCGAATCCCCCAGATGCACGCTGACGTCCGCCAGGTCCACGCCCATCATCTCGGCCGCGGTCTGCGCAATGATCGTGTAGCTGCCGGTGCCGATATCGGTCATGTCGGTTTCCACCGTCACCTTGCCGTCGCGCTCCAGCCGCACCCGGGCGCCGGACTTCAGCAGCAGGTTGTTGCGAAACGCGGCGGCGACGCCCATGCCGATCAGCCAGCGACCTTCGCGACGGCTGCCGGGAGTAGCATTGCGCTGGTTCCAGCCGAATTTCTCGGCACCGGTCTGCAAGCATTCGATCAGGCGTCGCTGGGAAAACGGACGCTCGGTTTTTACCGGATCAACCTGCGTGTCGTTGAGGATGCGGAACTGCACCGGGTCGAGCTTGAGCTGTTCGGCCATTTCGTCCATGGCGATTTCCAGCGCCATCAGCCCCGGCGCTTCACCCGGCGCGCGCATGGAATTGCCTTCGGGCAGATCCAGCGGCGCCCGGCGCATGGTCACCCGGCGGTTTTCCCCGGCATAAAGCAACTGGCTCGGTTGCGCGGCGACCTCGACCTTGCCGTCCTTGAGGTTGCCCGACCAGCCTTCGTGAGCGATGGCGCTGAGCTTGCCGTCCGCCGTCGCGCCCATCCGAATGCGCTGGATCGTGGCCGGGCGGTGGGTGGTGTTGTTGGCCATTTGCGGGCGGGCGAGGGCAACCTTCACCGGGCGATTGGCCAGGCGAGCACCAAGGGCGGCGAGGATCGCGTCGGCGCGAATGAACAGTTTGCCGCCGAAGCCGCCGCCAATGTACGGCGAGATCAGGCGCACGTTTTCCTTGGGCAGGCCAAGCGTCGTGGCGACGTCGCCGACGCTCCAGGCGATCATCTGATTGGAGGTCCACAAGGTCAGATGATCACCCTTCCAGGCGGCCAGCGTCGCGTGCGGCTCCATCATCGCGTGGGACTGATCGGGAGTGGTGTAGGTCTGGTCGAACTGCACCGGCGCAGCGGCGAAGGCTTTGTCGAAATCGCCGTGGGTGACGTCGGGCAACTCGTCGTCTTCGACACCCTGGTCGCGCACGTTGGCCAGTTCGAACTCGCCTTTGGCCGCGACGTAGTCGACCTTGACCAGTTGCGCTGCGGCGCGGGCCTGTTCGAAGGTCTCGGCGACCACCAGCGCCACGGCCTGATGATAGTGCTGCACCTCGGGTCCGGCCAGCAGCGGCGCCGAGTTGTATTGGCCTTTGCCAAGCTTGCCGGCATTGGCGGCGGTGACGATGGCCAGCACGCCGGGCGCCGCTTGTGCAGCGTCGAGATCGATGTGGCTGATGCGGCCCTTGGCGATGGCCGAGCCGACCATGAAACCGTAAGCCTGATTCGCCACGGCCTCGTGCTGCTCGTAGGCATATGGCGCCTGACCGCTGGTTTTCAGCGGGCCTTCGATGCGGTCGGTGGGTTTGCCGACGACCTTGAGCTGGTCAATCGGGTTGGTGGTGGCGGGAGTGTCGAACTTCATGCTTGATCCCTCGCTTGCGCCAACACCGAGCCGAGCGTGCGCTCGACCAGGGTCAGTTTGAATTGGTTGTCGTGGGTTGGCGTGGCACCGTCGAGCAAGCGTTCGCTGACGGCTTTTGCGCCTTTGGGCAGCAACGCGTCGGCGTCTTCGACCCGCCACGGTTTCGGCGCAATACCGCCGACCGCCACACGGCCACTGCCGTCCTTTTGCAGGATCAGACCGACTGACACCAGCGCGAAGGCGTACGACGAGCGATCGCGCACCTTGTGATAAATGTGCGTGCCGCCAACCGGGGCCGGCAGGGTTACCGAAGTGATGAACTCGCCGGGCGTGAGGCTGGTTTCGATGTTCGGCGTATTGCCTGGCAGTTGATGGAAATCGGCGATGGCGATGCTGCGTGTGCTGCCGTCCGGCTTCACCGTTTCAACCTGCGCATCGAGGGCGCGCATGGCAATCGCCATGTCACTCGGGTGGGTCGCGATGCAGGCGTCGCTGACGCCGATCAGCCCCAATTGCCGACTGACCCCGCCAATCGCCGCGCAGCCACTGCCGGGCTGGCGTTTGTTGCAGGCCTGATTGACGTCGTAGAAGTACGGGCAGCGGGTGCGTTGCAGCAGGTTGCCGGCGGTGCTCGCCATGTTGCGCAACTGGCCCGAGGCGCCGGCGAGCAGGGCGCGGGAGAGCAGTCCGTAGTCTTTGCGCACGCGGCTGTCAGCGGCCAGATCGGTGTTGCGCACCAGCGCGCCGATGCGCAATCCGCCTTCAGGCGTGGCTTCGATCTGATCGAGGCCCAAGTGGTTGACGTCGATCAGGTGCAGCGGGGTTTCGATGTCGAGTTTCATCAGGTCCAGCAGGTTGGTGCCACCGGCGATGAACTTCGCGCCTTCGACCTGTGCCGCCAGCGCTGCGGCTGCGGCAGGGGAGTCGGCGCGGCTGTAATTTAACGGTCTCATGCTGGCACCTGCGCGACTTCAGTGATGGCTTCGATGATGTTCGAGTAGGCGCCGCAGCGGCAGATGTTGCCGCTCATGCGTTCCTGGAATTCGCTGGCGATCAGTTGCGGGGCTTCGGTCAGGCTCGGGCTGACGTGGCTGGGAATGCCCTCGCGGATTTCCTTGAGCACCGCCACCGCCGAACAGATCTGCCCCGGCGTGCAATAGCCGCACTGGTAGCCGTCATGCTTGATGAACGCGGCCTGCATCGGGTGCAGGTTGTCGGGCATGCCCAGGCCTTCGATGGTGGTGATCTCGCTGCCTTCATGCATCACCGCAAGCGTCAGGCAGGAGTTGATCCGGCGGCCGTCGGCGATGACGGTGCAGGCACCGCACTGGCCGTGGTCGCAGCCTTTTTTGCTGCCGGTCAGGTGCAGGTGCTCGCGCAGGGCGTCGAGCAGGGTGGTGCGGTTGTCCACCTCAAGGGCTTGGGGTTTACCGTTTACATTGATCGTCAGTTTGGCCATGGCGGGTTGCTCCAGACTGGCCGCGTAGGCCTTGAGGCTAATGAAGGGGGGCATTGCAAACGCGGTGGCGGTCACCGCGCCGAGGATCAGGAATCTTCGTCGGGAAATCGTCATGCTTCGATTCCTCTCTGGCTTAATCAGGACGGCAGGGATTGAAGGGCCCAAACGGGCGCGCCGGCATGTTTACCGGTCTCGTTCTTGGAATGACCTGCGCGGAGGGGAAAAGGTTTTTGCGGATTTGCGCTATAGAGTTATGCGCATGGCTCATCAATCTTCTGATCGACATAGCCAAATTTGGGGGGCATGCCTATCAATGTGGAAGGGGAGCTTGCTCCCGAAGGCGTCGGAACAGTTCGTCTATGAGTTGAATGACACACCGCTTTCGCGAGCAAGCCCGCTCCCACATTGGGAATGCATTCCAATGTGGGAATGGGTTTGTGCCCACGGAGAATGCAATCCTGGTGGGGAAATAGCTTGTTCCCACAGGGCAATGCAGTCCAAATGTGGGAGCGGGCTTGCTCGCGAAGAGGCCCCTACAAGCGACATCAATGCCCGCCAACCACCATGTGCGTAAACGGCGCCACATACGCCTGCAATGTCACCAGCCCGCCCACCAGGATGGCCAGCACAATCGAGTGGAAGAACACGTAGCGCAGAATCTCGCCCTCATGCCCATACCAGCGGGTGGCGGTGGAGGCGACCACGATCGATTGCGCATCGACCATTTTGCCCATCACCCCGCCGGAACTATTGGCTGCGGCCATCAGTACCGGGCTGATGCCGAGCTGTTCCGAGGTCACCCGTTGCAGTCCGCCGAACAGCACGTTCGAGGCCGTGTCCGAACCGGTCAACGCGACGCCGAGCCAGCCGAGCAGAGTGCCGAACATCGGGTAGAACACCCCGGTCGCGGCAAACGCCAGACCCATGGTGGCGTCCAGTCCGGAATAACGCGTGAGGAACCCCAGCGCCAGCATCGCCGCAATGGTGATCAGCGAAAAGCGCACCACCCACAACGTGCGCAGGTATTGCTTGATCAGTTGCGGGATCGAATAGCCCATCAGCAGCCCGCCGACAATAGCCGCCAGCAGGATGCCGCTGCCGGTGGCAGTGAACCAGGTGAACTTGTAGATCGCCTCTTCGGCTTTCGGCGCCGGCACCACCGGCGGGACTTTCTGCACTTGCAGGTGCAGGGTGGTAAAGGTCAGCGCCGGGGAGAAAATCGGGTTGGCCTCATTCAGCGGTTTGCCTTGCGCATCGAGTTTGACCGAATGGGTTACCGGGTCCAGCGCCGGGCGCACGTCGAAGATGTTCTTGAAGCCCTGGGTGCCCCAGGCGAACACGAATACGGTGAGGATGATCCACGGCATCCACGCACGCATCACCGCCGGGCGCGCCTGATCGCTGAAAGCGCCGCTGGCGGTGACTTTTTCTTCCTCGACCCGGGAGTTGTCGACCCGCCCGGACAGGGCGGCTGAGGTGTACACCGTCGCCGGTTTCCAGACCCGCAGAAACAGGGTCAGGCAGGCCATGGAAATCAGCGCGGCGATCACGTCCACCAGCATCGGCCCGTGGAAGTTCGACACGAGGAATTGCGGCACCGCGAAGCTGACCCCGGCCACCAGAATCGCCGGCCAGATCTCCAGCATTTTGCGCCACCCGGCAAACGCCCAGATCAGCCAGAACGGCACCAGCACCGAGAAAAACGGCAACTGTCGACCGACCATCATCGACAGCTCCATCTCATCGAGCCCGGTGACCTTGGCCAGGGTGATGATCGGCGTGCCGAGGGCGCCGAACGCCACCGGTGCGGTGTTGGCAATCAGCGCCAGCCCCGAGGCGGCCAACGGCGAAAAACCGAGGCCGATCAGAATCGCCCCGGTCACCGCAACCGGCGTGCCGAACCCGGCCGCGCCTTCGAAAAACGCGCCGAAGCAGAAGGCGATCAGCAGCAACTGCAAACGCCGGTCATCGGTGATTCGCGCCAGGGAATCCTGCAGCACTTTGAATGAGCCGTTCTCGGTGGTCAGGCGATGCAGAAAGATGATGTTGAGCACGATCCAGCCGATCGGCAGCAAGCCATTGGCGGCGCCGAACAGCGCCGCCGAACCGGCCATGCTCGCCGGCATGCCGAAGGCGAAGATCGAGATGAGCAGGGCCGACGCCAACGCCAACAGAGCGGCCAGATGCGCCTTGACGTGAAAGAACGCCAGCGCCGCGAGCATCACCACTACCGGCACCGCGGCCATGAGCGTAGAGATCAGCGTGTTGCCGAACGGGTCGTAAATTTGCTGCCAGACCATGATCCACCTCTGCTTGTTGTTATCGAGGCGCAGATCCATTGCGTGGGAGTCGGTAAGCAGCAGTATAGGTGGCATTTCGCCGCTGCCCGGATGCAGGCGGCGGGCCGATCAACGGTCGTGCCCGGTCAGTGAATCAAAGTCCTTTTGACCGGTCGTATCAGCGGCTGCGCGCACTGCGTCCTGAAGGCGCGGGCAGTGACAGCCGTTCCGTCGTCAAGACCTTGGTTTTAGGGAAGTGTTGAATGAAGCGCGCTACAACGATGCTGCTGACCGTGACCGCCGCCGTATTGCTGGCAGGCTGTGTGGCGGACTTTGATGATGACCACCGCCACGGGCGGCATTACGACCGCGATCACGGGCGTTATTACGACCATGACCGGCGTTGGGATGACCGTGATGACGGGCGCCGCGACGGACGCCGTTACTACCGTGATCGTGATGATGACTGAGTGAATGCCAAGAGGGCGTTCCCGCAACGGGAACGCCCTCGTCGATTAAAAATGAGCGCTCGCCCGGACGCTGGAATGCGCAGGCGCGGTGGCCTCGAGATCCAGCAAATGGGTGGCGAGTATGTCGCTCAGAAAGCGGAACTGATCGTTGATGCCGACCACTTCATTGCTGAAATGATTGCTCGCGGCGGGCATCAGCACATCGTCGAAATCTTCGTTGAACAGCAGCGCCTGGGACTTGCGCGAGACGACTTGCTGGTCGTAGTAGTTGCTGCCGAACACCGGGAAGCTCACGGAGAGGGTGATGGTGCGAATCATGATGGGTACTCCTCGTTGCGTCTCGGATGGGTGAATCGTGCCTTCGCCGGGCGGCGGGCGGAAGGCAAACGTGGCGATGGTGAATATCGACGGCGTTGATGGTTGATGCTTCCCCCTGTGGGAGCGGGCTTGCTCGCGAAAGCGGTGGGTCAGCCATGAAGATGTTGGCTGTGCCGGCCCCTTCGCGAGCAAGCCCGCTCCCACAGGGGGAACGCATTTCAAAGTGAGAGCGCCCGTCCGGCCACAAACGACAAATGGCCCAATACCCGCACCTATACTCAAATCTGTTTCCTCCATTCAAGGACTCCACCACCGTGAACCTGCGTGCGCTGAGCCTCGCCGCACTGTGTCTGCTGGCTGGCTGCGCCTCCTCGGCGCGGGCCCCGGTGGCGCCGCGAGCGGTGGTGGTATCGCCGGCGACCTGGCAGCAGATCGATCGCGACATCGTCAGCGCCTCGCAGCAATCCACCGAGCAAGTCAAAGTATTTGCCCGTGGCTCGATGGAACATTGGCGCACTCGCGTCTATCAGCAAACTGAAGAAAATTTCATTCCGTGGTTCAGCAGCTACTGGACTCAGGAATGGCTGTCGATGAAGGTCAGTTGGTACACCATCAGTGCCGGCGGCGAACAGGACGCTTCGGCCAAGCGCCTGGCGAGCTATCTGCTTGAGCAATATCAAGAAAGGGTGCTGGCACCGGTGGCGGTGGAGATCGATCCGGATGCGATCCTCGGGCAGGCCACAGCGTTCTATGCGCAACTGATGGCCCAGCAGATGCCGCTCATCGCCCAGCGCTATGGCTTGCCGGTGGCCCAGCTCAACGGGCGTTTGCAGAAGGTCCCGGCGATCACCCTCGGGCCGCCGCCGGCGCGTGATGCGTCGCTGTATCAAATCATCAGCACCGAACCGCTGAACACCTTGCCGGCGTATGCCGCGTTGATCGACAAGATCCACACCGAAGGCGGCAGCAAGGGCATCGCTTCGACCGATGCCGGCATGGCCCCCGTGGCCAAACGCGCCAGCCAGCGGATGGAAGCGGAAATGGCTCCGCGCGGTGCGGCCAGTGCGGTGGCGGCTGCGGCGGGCAAGTTGGTTGGTGGGGTGATTTCGATTGGTGTCGCGGGCATTCGCGCGATCATCCAGGCCAACGACCGGCCCGACAGCGAAGCGCTGATTCGCAGCAGCCTGGGCAGCACGTTCGACAAGGCCTGGGCGAAATTGCTGCAGAACCCGACCACCGGGGTCATGGCCGGAACCCTGCATATCGCCGGGCAGGTCGAGGGCAGCCTTGGCGGCGGCGAACAACCGTCGGTCGGGCAGGGCGTGAATCGTGTCGAATGGCAGCCGCCGCAATCGACTACCCGGCAGATCGAACCCAACGTGCAAGGAGAGTGATCATGGCTTACATCGATATTTTTGTAGCACCCGTGCCGAATGCCAATCGCGAACAGTACAAAAAACACTGTGAGATCGCCGCGAAACTGTTCAAGGAATACGGAGCGAAGGAGGTGGTTCAGTGCTGGGGCGATGACGTGCCGGAAGGTAAAGTCACGTCATTTCCGATGGCGGTAAAACTCAAGGAAGGCGAGACGGTGTCGTCCGGCTGGCTGATCTGGCCCGACAAGGCCACCCGCGATGCCGGTATGGCAAAGATGATGGAAGACCCGCGCATGCAACCGGACGTCAACCCGATGGGGTTTGATGGGCAGCGGATGATCTTTGGGGGCTTCAAGAACATTCTTGAAGCCTGAAGACCAACGCAAATCCATTGTGGGAGCGGGCTTGCTCGCGAAGGGGCCGGCACAGCCGATATCTTCATGGCTGACCCACCGCTTTCGCGAGCAAGCCCGCTCCCACCCCGGAGTTGTGGTGTGCCCACGATTGTCGTCATCCTGCGCAACCCTGTGGGAGCGGGCTTGCTCGCGAAGAGGCCGGCACAGCCACTATCTTCATGGCTGACCCACCGCTTTCGCGAGCAAGCCCGCTCCCACAATGGCCTGTGATTACTCTGGAGAGGGGGTGATCCGGCAGCTTTTGCGGTGGCGGATTTCTTCTTCCGTGGGCCGTTCGCGGACGAATTCGAAACGCGGTTCACCTTCGCTGTAATGCACCAGCCAGCCCCATTCCAGCTCGGTTTCATCCTGCCCGGGGCTGGGTGGCCGGGCCCACCACGGTTCTTTGCTGAGGATCTCGCGCATGGCGACCTCCGGTTCGATGGCAATCCTTGAACTATAGCCGGGCGTCGCCAGTCGTCAGAGAAGCCTGTGTAGAATCGGCTGATCGACGAGCGAAGGAGTTGGCCCATGATCGATGATGCGCGCAGGGATGAACCGTTCAAGCGACTGTTTTTTGCCCTCGACTGCCCGCCACCGCAACGCAAGGCCATCGCTCAGTGGCGCGGCGAGTTGGGGTTTCGCACTGGCAAAGCGGTGCCGGCGGATAACTTTCACCTGACGTTGCTGTTCCTTGGTGCCGTGCCGCTGGCGCAAATCCATGAGGTCTGCGAGGCCGCCGGCAAGGTGCGCACGCCGGGTGAGCCGTTGCGGATTGCGCTGGATCGGCTGCAGGTCTGGCATCGGGCCGGGATTCTGTCTTTGGCGCCGGAGCAGGCACCGCCGGGGTTGTTGCGTCTGGTGTATGCGTTGGAGCAGGCGATGCTGCCGTTCGGCTTCGAAGAATCACCGCGCGAGTTTCGCCCGCACCTAACCCTGGCTCGGGACTACCGGGCAGAAGCGCCGGAATCCACCACGCCGCCGGAATTCTTCCTGCGCGCAGAGCGCTTTGCCTTGTTCGAATCGCACAAGGGTCGCTACCGGATTCTTCAGGATTGGCCACTGAATTGAGCGCAGAAAAAAAGGCGCCCGAGGGCGCCTGAAATTCACCTGAGCCGAGGGAGCCAGGTGAGGCCGTTCATTGCAGGGTGCAGCGGTGGTAAGGCGCTGCGTGAACGGGAAACCGTAAACTTTCAAGCTGACACCTATCTCCTGTGGGAGTGGGCTTGCTCACGAAGGCGTCAGGTCAGTCAATTCATCTGTGCCTGACACTGCGCTTTCGCGAGCAAGCCCGCTCCCACAGGGGTATTTGGTTACTTACCGAGCTTCACCCGGGTCCAGCCGCGGGTCATGATCCGCTGCGTGGCAATCGGCTGATCCGGCACCGCATACAACGTCGCCATTACCGCCTGCGACGGATACGAACCCGGATCGTTGCGGATCGCTTCGTCCACCAGTGGCGTCGCCGCCGAGTTGGCGTTGCTGTAGCCGTTGCTGTTGGTGATCTCGGCGATGATGTCCGGGCGCATCAGGAAGTTCATGAACAGGTAGGCATTGTCGACGTTCGCTGCATCGCGCGGGATCGCGACCATGTCGTAGAAGCTGCCGGCGCCTTCCTTTGGAATGCTGTAGTCGATCTGCACTTTGTTGCCGGCTTCCACCGCGCGGGCCTTGGCCTGCAGCACGTCACCGGAGTAACCGACCGCCACGCAAATATTGCCGTTGGCCAGGTCCGAGATGTACTTCGAAGAATGGAAGTACGCCACGTACGGGCGGATCTTCATGAACAGTGCTTCGGCTTCGAGGATGTGCGCCTTGTCCTTGTCGTTCACCGGGTAGCCCAGATAGTGCAGGGCGGCCGGGATCATTTCGGTCGGCGAGTCGAGGAAACTGATGCCACAGGCTTTCAGCTTCTCGGCGTTTTCCGGCTTGAACAGCAAGTCCCAGGAGTTGGTCGGGGCCTTGGCGCCGAGCACTTCCTTGACCTTGTCCGGGTTGAAACCGATGCCGATCGAGCCCCACATGTACGGGAACGCGTGAGCGTTGTCCGGATCACTGGCAGAGGCGTTTTTCAGCAGCACCGGGTTGAGGTTCTTCCAGTTCGACAGCTTCGATTTGTCCAGCGGCTGATAGACCCCGGCCTTGATCTGCTTGGCCAGGAAACTGTTGGACGGCACGACGATGTCGTAGCCGGATTTGCCCGCCAGCAAACGCGCCTCGAGGGTCTCGTTGCTGTCGAACACGTCGTAGGTCACCTGGATGCCGGTCTCGTCTTCGAACTTCTTGACGGTGTCCGGCGCGATGTAATCGGACCAGTTGTAAACACGCAGCACCTTGTCGTTGGCCTGGACGCCCGTGGCGATTGCGCCCATTAAGGACAGTGTCAGCAGAGTCCTGCCAAACATTTTCATCGGTGAAACTCCATTCTTTTTATTCAAAAACCCAACATAAAAAATCGGTGCACATAAAACCTGTGGCGAGGGAGCTTGCTCCCGCTTGAGTGCGCAGCGCTCATAAGCTTTTGGGTCTGCTGCGCAGCCCAGCGGGAGCAAGCTCCCTCGCCACAGTTGTTCATCGGTGTTGCTTAGGCGGTGGCTGCGCGCTGAGGCTGCCACGCCTCATTCGCCGTCTGATCCATCGCTTCCTGAATCGCTTTCTTGCGGCTGGCCTCTGCCTTGCGGCCGAAGTACCAGACGAGGAAGGTCACCAGCGACACCGCCAGCAGAATCAGGCTGGCCACGGCGTTGATCTCAGGCTTCACGCCCAGACGCACCGCCGAGAACACTTCCATCGGCAGCGTGGTCGAACCCGGGCCGGAGACGAAGCTCGCCAGCACCAGGTCATCCAGCGACAGGGCGAACGACATCATTCCGCCCGCTGCCAGTGACGGCGCGATCATTGGAATGGTGATCAGGAAAAACACCTTGAACGGCTTGGCCCCCAGATCCATCGCGGCTTCTTCGATCGACAGATCCAGCTCCCGCAGGCGGGCGGAGACTACCACCGCCACATAGGCGGCACAAAACGTGGTGTGGGCGATCCAGATCGTGACGATGCCACGCTCCTGCGGCCAGCCGATCAACTGCGCCATTGCCACGAACAGCAGCAACAGCGACAGACCGGTGATCACCTCAGGCATCACCAGTGGCGCCGTCACCAGACCGCCAAACAGCGTGCGACCCTTGAAGCGCGTCACTCGCGTCAGGACGAAGGCGGCGAGGGTGCCCAGTGCGACGGCGGCAATCGCGGTGTAGCAGGCGATTTCCAGCGAGCGCACCACCGAGCCCATCAGTTGCGTGTTGTCGAGCAGGCCGACGTACCACTTCACTGACCAGCCGCCCCATACCGTCACCAGTTTCGAGGCGTTGAACGAGTAGATCACCAGAATCAGCATCGGTAGATAGATGAACATCAGGCCGAAGATCAACATGAACTTGGAAAAACCGAAGCGTTTCATCCCCGTGCCTCCATCTCTTTGGCCTGGCTGCGGTTGAACAGCAGAATCGGCACAATCAGGATCAACAGCATCACCACCGCCAGCGCAGACGCCACCGGCCAGTCGCGGTTATTGAAGAACTCTTGCCACAGCACGCGACCGATCATCAGCGTCTCCGGGCCACCCAACAGTTCCGGAATCACGAACTCGCCGACCACTGGAATGAACACCAGCATGCAGCCGGCAATGATGCCGTTCTTGGCCAGCGGCACGGTGATTTTCCAGAAGTTGTTGAAGTTGCTCGAACCCAGATCTGACGCGGCTTCCAACAGGCTGCCATCGTGTTTCACCAGGTTGGCGTACAGCGGCAGCACCATGAATGGCAGGTACGCATACACCACGCCGATATACACCGCGGTGTTGGTGTTGAGGATCTCGATCGGGTGATCGGTCAGCCCGGTCCACATCAGAAACGCGTTGAGCAGACCGTTGTTGCTGAGGATGCCCATCCACGCGTAAACACGGATCAGGATCGCGGTCCAGGTCGGCATCATGATCAACAGCAGCAGGACGTTTTGCGCTTCCTTGCTCGCTTTGGTGATTGCGTAGGCCATCGGGAAACCGATCACCAGGCACATCATCGTGCTCAGCGCCGCGACTTTCAGCGAACCGAGGTAGGCCGACAGGTACAGCTCGTCTTCGCCGAGCATGGTGTAGTTGCCGATGTTGAGCATCAGCTGGAATTTCTGTTCGGCGTAGGTGTAGATCTCCGAGTACGGCGGGATCGACAGCGCGGCTTCCGAGAAGCTGATCTTCATCACCAGGAAGAACGGCAGCATGAAGAACAGGAACAGCCAGATGAACGGGATGCCGATGACGAACTTTCGCCCGCTGGGCACCAGGCGCAGGAATTGCTGATTGAAGGTTCTCATGAGCGCAGTACCACGCCGCTGTCGTCTTCCCACCAGACGTAGACCTTGTCGTCCCAGGTCGGCCGCGCGCCACGGCGTTCGGCGTTGGCCATGAACGACTGGACGATTTTGCCGCCCGGCAGCTCGACGTAGAACACCGAGTGGCCGCCGAGGTAGGCGATGTCATGCACCTTGCCTTCGGACCAGTTGTAGCGGACTTCGGGTTTGATGGTGCTGACGAGCATTTTTTCCGGGCGGATCGCGTAGGTGATCGACTTGTCCTGCACCGACGTGCTGACGCCGTGGCCGACGTAGATCTTCTGCTGCAGGTCCGGGCTGTGGATGATCGCGTGACCTTCAAGGTCTTCCACCACGGTGCCGTCGAAGGCGTTCACGTTACCGATGAATTCGCAGACCATGCGGCTGACCGGCGCTTCATAGATGTCGACCGGGCTGCCGATCTGGGCGATCCAGCCCAGATGCATGATCGCGATGCGCTCAGCCATGGTCATGGCTTCTTCCTGATCGTGAGTCACCATCACGCAGGTCACGCCGACGCGCTCGATGATCTCGACCAGTTCCAGTTGCATCTGCGAACGCAGTTTTTTATCCAGGGCGCCCATCGGTTCGTCGAGCAGCAACAGCTTCGGACGTTTCGCCAGGGAGCGGGCGAGGGCGACGCGCTGGCGCTGACCGCCGGACAACTGATGGGGTTTGCGTTTGGCGTATTGGGTCATGTGCACCAGGCGCAGCATCTCTTCGACACGGGCATCGATTTCGCTGGCCGGCAAACGGTCCTGCTTGAGGCCGAAGGCGATGTTCTGCGCCACAGTCATGTGCGGGAACAGCGCGTAGGACTGGAACATCATGTTGATCGGCCGCTCGTAGGGCGGCATGTCGGTGATGTCCACGCCGTCGAGCAGAATCCGCCCTTCAGTCGGCCGCTCGAAACCGGCGAGCATGCGCAGCAGGGTCGATTTGCCCGAGCCGGAGCCACCGAGCAGGGCAAAGATTTCGCCCTGATGGATCTCCAGGGACACATCGTCCACGGCCGTGGTTTCGTCGAACTTCTTGGTGACACGATCGACTTTCACCAGAACCTTTTTCGGTTGCTGGTGGCCTTCAAGTGCCTTCCGGTAAGTGCTGGAGGCGTTTGCCATGTGAAACTCCCAACAGGTTTCGTTCGCTCGGCCAACGTGGCCGGGCTTAAGTGGATTGCAAGCCTGTAAGCGCAATTTCAGTCATTACATATCCCCCTGTAGGAGTGAGCCTGCTCGCGATGAGGCCATCTCAGTCGACATCTCTGTTGACTGGTCTACTGCTATCGCGAGCAGGCTCACTCCTACAGGGGAATTGCGCATGCCTGACTGACCTTGCGCTGCCGAGGGCTTGGTCGGCGCCGCCGTCCTGGCTGCCTGGGTCGTACTTGTTGTTATTACGGTTTGTTGTTTTCACGGATGACGGATGCGCACACGCGCAACCGCCGACCCCGTGGGGGCAGTAAACAGTTTTGAAATCCTGGGTTGAGTCAGCGCTGGTTGCGTCGCGCTGCCCGTTGCCGGCAGGCCTCGCCGAATGCCTGGAAAATCTTCAGGTAGTTCGGGTTGTCCAGCACCTGCCATTCCGGGTGCCATTGCACGCCGAGGGCGAAGGTCGGGCTGTGCTCGACCGAGATCGCCTCGATCAGGCCATCCGGCGCCACCGCTTCGGCACGCAGGCCGGGCGCGAGGCGGTCGATGCCCTGGCTGTGAATCGAGTTGACCTGGAACTCGCGGGGCAACTCCAGCGCCTCGAACACACCGCCAGCGAGCACGCTCACGGCATGCGCCGGTGCGTACTGCACGGCCACGTCCGGGCTGTCGGCTTCACGGTGATCGAGCATGCCCGGCAGCTCGTGCACTTTCTGGTGCAGGCTGCCGCCGAAGGCCACGTTCATTTCCTGGAAGCCACGGCAAATGCCGAGCACCGGAACGCCCGCCACAATGGCTGCACGCAATAAAGGAAGGGTAGTGGCGTCCCGCGCCGGATCGTGATCCGTGCCGGGTTCGCTGGCCGGGCCTTGATAGTGGAAGGGCTCCACATTCGAGGGGGAGCCGGTCAGCAACAGACCGTCGAGTTGACCGAGCAGGTCTTCGATCTCAGTCAGTTTGCCAAGGGAAGGAATGACCACTGGAAGACCCCGAGCGCCAACGCTGACAGCACGTACGTACTTGTCGCCGCTGATGTGATAGGGGTGCAGGCCAATCTGTTTGACGCACGCAGTAACGCCGATCAATGGCTTGAATGCCATTTTTATTCACCTCGAAGTTTGACACTTGAACGAGCTTTTCCGGAGCTTAGCCTCGTTGATTTTAATTAACAACTGCCATGTAAAAAATTCTAAACGCCGTTCATCCAATCTTCATGATTCCAGGCCTTGCGGCGCCTGCATTGGCACGTGAGTGTTAAAAAAAGCCCGAAAAATAAACGCTGAGCGGCCAGGTGTTCGCTATTGACTTCACTTTGCCTTTCGGATTGACTGGCTCGGCGAAACAGCGGTGAACATAATAATTAACAGCTAAATAGGTGCATCATGTCGGTCCCTCTGCGTGCCGTTCAACTCAACGAAGCAAACGCATTCCTTAAGAAACATCCTGAGGTTTTGTACGTCGACCTTCTGATTGCAGACATGAACGGTGTGGTGCGCGGCAAGCGCATCGAGCGCACCAGTCTTCACAAGGTTTACGAGAAAGGCATCAACCTGCCGGCCTCGCTCTTCGCCCTCGACATCAATGGCTCCACGGTGGAAAGCACCGGTCTGGGCCTGGACATCGGCGACGCCGACCGCATCTGCTACCCGATCCCTGGCACCCTGAGCATCGAGCCGTGGCAGAAGCGCCCTACCGCACAACTGCTGATGACCATGCACGAGATCGAGGGCGAGCCGTTCTTCGCCGACCCGCGTGAAGTGCTGGCCAACGTGGTGCGCAAGTTCGATGAACTGGGCCTGACCATCTGCGCCGCGTTCGAACTGGAGTTCTACCTTATCGACCAGGACAACGTGAACGGCCGTCCGCAGTCGCCACGTTCGCCGGTGTCCGGCAAGCGCCCGGTGTCGACTCAGGTGTATCTGATCGACGATCTCGACGAATACGTCGACTGCCTGCAAGACATTCTGGAAGGCGCGAAAGAGCAGGGCATTCCGGCTGACGCCATCGTCAAGGAAAGCGCCCCGGCGCAGTTCGAAGTCAACCTGCATCACGTCTCCGACCCGATCAAGGCCTGCGACTACGCGGTGTTGCTCAAGCGTCTGGTGAAGAACATCGCCTATGACCACGAGATGGACACCACCTTCATGGCCAAGCCGTATCCGGGCCAGGCGGGCAACGGTCTGCACGTGCACATTTCGATCCTGGACAAAGAAGGCAACAACATCTTCGCCAGCGAGGATCCCGAGCAGAACGCCGCGCTGCGACACGCGATCGGCGGTGTGCTGGAGACCCTGCCGGCGCAAATGGCGTTCCTCTGCCCGAACGTCAACTCGTACCGCCGCTTCGGCGCGCAGTTCTACGTGCCGAACTCGCCGAGCTGGGGCATCGACAACCGCACCGTTGCAGTCCGTGTACCGACCGGTTCGGCTGACGCCGTGCGCATCGAGCACCGCGTGGCCGGTGCCGACGCCAACCCGTACCTGCTGATGGCTTCGGTACTGGCCGGCATTCACCACGGCCTGACCAACCAGATCGAGCCAGGCGCGCCGGTTGAAGGCAACAGCTACGAGCAGAACGAACAAAGCCTGCCGAACAACCTGCGCGACGCACTGCGCGAGCTGGACGACAGCGAAGTCATGGCCAGGTACATCGACCCGATGTACATCGACGTGTTCGTCGCGTGCAAGGAAAGCGAGCTGGCCGAGTTCGAGAACTCGATTTCCGACCTTGAGTACAACTGGTATCTGCATACGGTGTGATTTGCAGACCAACACCGACCCAATGTGGGAGCGGGCTTGCTCGCGAATGCGGTGTGTCTCGCAATGAAGATGTTGGATGTCCCGACGCCTTCGCGAGCAAGCCCGCTCCCACAGGGGATTCGGTTACCCAATTCGATTGACGGGTGTTTGCCCGTCATCCACCCCCTTGTCGAGCCACAACCATGACCACCACACGCAACGACTGGGAACAACGCTTCCAGTCCCTGACCATCGAATCCCGCGCGTTCATCAACGGTGAATATCGCCCGGCGATCAGCGGCGCCACCTTCGAATGCCTGAGCCCCGTCGACGGCCGTTTTCTCGCCTCCGTGGCCAGCACCGATGAAGCCGACGCCAACCTCGCCGTCGAAGTCGCGCGCCAATCGTTCAACTCCGGCGTGTGGGCCAACAAAGCCCCGGCCGAGCGCAAACGCATCCTGATTCGCTTCGCCGATCTGATCCTGCAACACCAGGAAGAACTGGCGCTGCTGGAAACCCTCGACATGGGCAAACCGATCAGCGACTCGATGAGCATCGACATTCCGGCGACCGCCAACGCGATCCGCTGGAGCGCCGAGGCCATCGACAAGATCTACGACGAAGTTGCCGCCACCCCGCACGATCAACTCGGCCTGGTGACCCGCGAGCCATCCGGCGTAGTCGCCGCGATCGTGCCGTGGAACTTCCCGCTGATCATGGCCAGCTGGAAGTTCGCCCCGGCGCTGGCGGCGGGTAACTCGTTCATTCTCAAGCCTTCGGAAAAGTCGCCACTGACCGCGATCCGCATCGCCCAGCTCGCGCTGGACGCGGGCATTCCGAAAGGCGTGTTCAACGTCCTGCCGGGCTTCGGCCACACCGTGGGCAAGGCGCTGGCGCTGCACATGGACGTCGACGTGCTGGCCTTCACCGGCTCCACGACGATTGCCAAACAACTGATGATTTATGCCGGCCAGAGCAACATGAAACGCGTCTGGCTCGAAGCCGGGGGCAAGAGCCCGAACGTGGTGTTTGCCGACGCTCCGGACTTGCGCGCGGCCGCCCAGGCTGCGGCCGGTGCGATCGCCTTCAACCAGGGCGAAGTGTGCACTGCCGGTTCGCGCCTGTTGGTCGAGCGTTCGATCCGCGAGCAATTCATCCCGCTGCTGGTGGAAGCGCTGCAAGCGTGGAAACCGGGGCACGCCCTCGACCCGGCGACCACCGTCGGTGCCGTTGTGGATCAGCGTCAACTGGAAAACGTGCTGCGCTACATCAGCATCGGTCGCGAGCAGGGCGCCGAGCTGATTGCCGGCGGCCAGCGCACCCTCGAAGAAACCGGTGGCCTCTATGTGCAACCGGCGATCTTCGACGGCGTGACCAATGCGATGACTATCGCCCGCGAAGAAATCTTCGGCCCGGTGCTGTCGCTGATCACCTTCGACACCGTTGAAGAAGCGCTGCAGATCGCCAACGACAGCATCTTCGGTCTCGCCGCCGGTGTCTGGACCAGCAACCTGAGCAAGGCGCACACCTTCGCCCGTGGCCTGCGTGCCGGCAGCGTCTGGGTCAACCAGTACGACGGCGGCGACATGACCGCACCGTTCGGTGGCTTCAAACAGTCGGGCAACGGTCGCGACAAATCGCTGCACGCGTTCGACAAGTACACCGAGCTGAAAGCGACCTGGATCAAGCTCTGATTTTCTACAGCGGTGGTCGCTTCTGATGAGCGACCCTCGGAGAACAATAAAATGAAGCAACAACACGTCAACAGCTACTACGCCGCCACCCGCAACGAAGTGATCGACTTCCCGACCCTTGAAGAGTCGGTCGAGTGCGATGTCTGCATCATTGGCGCCGGCTACACCGGCCTGTCCTCGGCGCTGTTTCTGAGCGAGGCCGGTTATAAAGTCACGGTGCTGGAAGCGGCGAAAGTCGGCTACGGCGCCAGTGGGCGCAATGGCGGGCAACTGGTCAACTCCTACAGCCGCGACGTCGATGTGATCGAAGAACGCTACGGCGACAAGACGGCGGAAATCCTCGGCAGCATGATCTTCGAGGGCGCCGACATCATCCGTTCGCGGATCAAGGACTACGACATCCAATGCGACTACCGCCCGGGCGGCATTTTCGCAGCGATGAACAAGAAACAACTCAACGGCCTGGCCGAGCAGAAGCGCAGCTGGGAACGTTACGGCAACAAAAACCTGAAGATGCTCGATGCCGCTGACATCCGTCGCGAAATCGGCTCCGACGCCTACGTTGGCGGCCTGCTGGACCTGCAGGGCGGTCACGTTCATCCGCTGAACCTGGCCCTAGGTGAAGCAGCGGCCATCGTGCGCCTGGGCGGCAAGATCTACGAGCAATCGGCTGCCGTGGAAATCAAATACGGCGAGCCGAACGTGGTGCGCACCGCCAAAGGCCAGGTGCGCGCCAAGTACCTGCTGATCGCCGGCAACGCCTACCTGCCGCAAGGTCTGGACAACCGCGTGACCGCGAAAAGCATGCCGTGCGGCTCGCAGATTGTCGTCACCGAACCTCTGACCGAGAAGCAGGCGCGCAGCCTGATTACCAACAACTATTGCGTCGAAGACTGCAACTACCTGCTGGATTACTACCGTCTCACGGCCGACAACCGTCTGCTGTACGGCGGCGGTGTGGTCTACGGCGCGCGGGAACCGGACGACATCGAACAACTGATCCGGCCGAAGATCCTCAAGACCTTCCCGCAGCTCAAGGACGTGAAAATCGACTACCGCTGGACCGGCAACTTCCTGCTGACCATGTCACGCATGCCGCAATTCGGCCGCATCGAGAAAAACGCCTATTACATGCAAGGCTACAGCGGCCACGGCGTCACCTGCTCGCACCTGGCCGGCAAACTGATCTCGGAAATGATCCGTGGCGACGCCGAACGCTTCGACGCCTTCGCCTCCCTGCCACACATGCCCATGATCGGCGGCCGCACCTTCTCCGCCCCATTGACCGCCCTCGGCGCCGTCTACTACTCGCTGCGCGACCGTTTCGGCATCTAGTTACCTCCCCGGCGGCGGTCCCCAAGACCCCGCCGGTTTTTAATACTGTAGCAACACCGCCGATGGCGGCCTGACAACCGCTACCAAGCTAAATGACACAAAACAGATCCAACTGTGGGAGCGGGCTTGCTCGCGAAGGGGCCAGTTCAGCCAACGCACATGTTGTCTGACACAGCGCTTTCGCGAGCAAGCCCGCTCCCACAGTTGCCGTATTACCAAGGCCAGAAGGACTTTTACCGCACCGTCCATCGAACCTGCTGAGCAACACCGGCAAACGTGATTTAATAGCCGCCTTTCACGGTTCCGGGACACGGGAGCAACGTGATCCGCGCGCCTTGCGCGGCACCCGCCACCCACCCCCATTACCCTTAAGTACTACTCACATAAGGCTGTCATGGATACGGGTTCTCGACTCAAACTAGTACGCGAAAGCTACAAACTCTCCCAGCGCGAGCTGGCCCGGCGTAGCGGCGTGACCAATGCCACCATCTCCCTGATCGAACAGAATCGCGTCAGTCCCTCCGTCAGCTCCCTGAAAAAGCTGCTCGAAGGCATCCCGATGTCCCTGGCCGACTTCTTCACCTTCGACCAGCCCCCGCGCGAACACCAATACGTCTTCCGCGCCAACGAACAACCCGACCTTGGCCGCCACGGCCTGCGCCTGCTGCTGATCGGCGCCTCCGTCCCCAGCCGCCAGATGCGCTTGCTGCGCGAGCAATACGCCCCGGGCGCGAGCTCCGGGGAAGAGCCGATTGTGCATGCTGAGGGCGAGGAGTGTGGACTGGTGACGCGGGGCACGGTGGAGTTGACCGTGGACGGGCAGGTGAGTGTGTTGAGTGCGGGGGATGGGTATTACTTTCCGACGACGTTGCCGCATAAATTCCGGAATATCGGGGCGGATGAGGCGGAGATTATCAGTGCGAATACGCCGGCGAACTTCTGATCGCTGTTTGGATTAGGTGTACGTTGTAAATGAATCCGACCCTGTGGCGAGGGAGCTTGCTCCCGCTCGGCGACGCAGTCGGCGTAATTCGCGGCGTGCGGTATGTCTGGAAGAAACGGACTATCCGGTTTTGGGGCCGCTTGGCAGCCCAGCGGGAGCAAGCTCCCTCGCCACATGAAGTGTTTTCCTACGAAGTTTTCAGATATCGAAATTGCGCGAGTCTTTCAGGGAATAACCATTCGTCCGACACACCGCACCTTCGCCACAGACCTTCTTCCAATGCTGTAACTCACCCAGCAAAGGAAGAGCCACTATGCTGAACCATAAAATTGCGGTGTTAACCCTCGCGGCGTTGCTGTCCGGCAGCTCGCTGTATGCGATCGCGGCCAGCGATACGCCCACCCCAACGGCCAACGACGGCAACAGCCAGACTCGCGACCCGGCGTCTCCTGCCACCAACGCCGATCCGGATGCCAATTCGCTGCCTAAAGGTGGTGATGGTGGCAAGACCGACAATGGGCCGGTGCCTTCTGCCTCCAAGCCCAGCCCTGCGGGTCAACCGTCCGGTAGCAGCAGTGGGGGTAACGGCGGTGGTTAACGGATGTCGCGCACTAAAAAGCCCGGTCTTTAGAGCCGGGCTTTTCTTTGCCTGTCGCAAACACAGATATCAAACGCTTACTTTGCCTTCCATTGGCCCCCACCATTCTCACAATCAATTCGCGCCTGAGCCAAATGCTCCACGTCGTAATAATACGTGGTCACTTGGGCGTTATCGGGGATGTTCAGCGCCTTGGCGTTTTTGTCTTTGCTGGTGGAGTGAGGGTTGGCCAGGGATTCTTGGGTGATCGTGGCGATACACGTAGCCTGATAGTGGTCGGCACAGTGCTCGACCTTGGTTTTCGTACTGCTGAGCATGTCTTTGCTTTCGTTGCTGCACGACCAGTCGATGGAGCTGACGGGCATGCCTTCGTATTCGTAGCAGCTGTGGGTTTCCACCGCTGGCACCGAAGCGCTGGAGGATTGGGTCTGAACGTCGCAGCCTTCGGCCATGACGCAGGTGGGGATGACGGCGAAGGTGGCGATCAGAAGCAGGAGGCGAATGTTCATCGGGGTTTCCTCTTCAGGGGCGCCGGGTCTGATCGAAGCTTTTTGGCGCTTTAAAGTTTCGAGGCGACGTGGAGAAGGGAGGTTCCATCGGGTTTTTGATTTGCTCCCGTGGCACACACTGCGAAACAATCGGAAACATTCAGCGCCCAAGGATTGGAACATTGCCCATGACCGAAATCGGCAGCCGCAATAACGCGCTCCCCTCGCAGCATCCATTTCACGACATCTATCTGTTTCACATTGACCCTGCAAAGCCAGACTCGCCGTTCTGTTTCGAGCAGTCGATGTCCGGCGGGCACATGGAACACGGCGGTGCGCGGTGGTTGGCGCTGGATGAGCTGGACGCTTGGCCGGGCGAGTGGCGTGAACACCTGAGAAAAGCTGATTGTGCGTGGGTTGCCGAGTTGATCGATGCCCATCCAAAAGCCGATCAGTCCACCGTGGTCTCGCTGATTCTTCAACGTCATTCCGGGCCAGCGAAGCCAACCGGACGGCTTGAAGCGATCCGCAATTGGCTCAAACGCAACATCCACGTTGGCGGCCGCTATGGCGTTTAAACCACGGAGACTTCCATGACCCAGACCCTCGAACGCGCCATCGCCATCGCTGCCACCGCCCATGCCGGGCAGGTCGACAAGGGCGGTGCGCCGTACATTCTGCATCCGCTGAAAGTCATGTTGCGCATGACCACGCTGGAAGAACGCATCGTCGCCGTGCTGCACGATGTGGTTGAGGATTGCGGCGTCAGCCTCGATGACTTGCGCAAGGAAGGTTTCAGCGAAGAGGTGCTGACGGCGATTGAATCAGTGACCAAAGTGCCGGGCGAGTCTTACGAGGATTTCGTCGAGCGTGCGGCGCAGAACCCGATCGGTCGGGTGGTCAAGCTGGCGGATCTGGAAGAGAACAGCGACCTGTCGCGGATTGCCTCGCCAAGTTGGGAAGATCTGGAACGGGTCGAGAAGTATCGGCGGGCGATCGGGCGGTTGCGCACGTAAAAACGAACACCCCCTGTAGGAGCCTTCGGCAGCTCCTACAGGGGATTGATGTCGGGTCAGTTGAATAGCCAGGAAGGCGAAGAATATGAAATCGATTCTGTGTTTGTTGATCGCTGCCGCTGTCGGCGCTGCGTTGCAGGTCAGCGGTGTTCCTCATGGCCTGTTGCTGGGGGCGATTCTTGTCACCGCATTGGTCGCCACCAAGTTCGGGTTTGCCCCCGCCACCCCTTATGGTCTGGGCTACATCCAGGTCACGCTGGGCATTGCCACCGGGCTGATGTTCGAAGCGTGGGACAGTGCGACGGCTTCGGCGATGTTGCCAAGCCTCGGCGTCCTGCTTCTATGCCTGACGGTACAGATCGCCCTCGCCGGATGGTGGCTGACTCGCGGCGCAGGCTGGAATCGCACCGATGCGCTACTCGCGGTGTACCCCGGCGCACTGGCGGCAGTGTTCGATTTGCTGGAGTCGGAAAAGGCCTCGAGCAAGGTCATCATCGTGCACCTGATGCGCTTGTTGCTGATCACGGTGCTGGTGAGCTTTTTGATTCCCGGGCAAGCCTCGTTGACAGTGGTTGAAAGCGCTCCGTTGAGCACGGGTATGGCGTTGACCGTATTCGTTCTGATTGGCCTGAGCGTGGTGCTCGGGCGCTTGCTGCTGGTGATCGGCGTGCCTGCGCCGTTCATGTTGACGGCAATTCTGCTCACTGCGGTGTTTGTGAAATCAGGATGGCTGCACGGCTTCCACATGCCGGACTGGAGCCTGAACCTGGCGGCGCTGATTCTCGGCGTGCGGATTGGCTCGCGCTTTCAGGGACTCGGCCTTGCGGAGCTGGGGCGGCACGGGCGGACGGCGTTGGTGTCGGTGGGGCTGATGATCGTGGTGGCGGCGGCATTTGCCAAAGTGGCGGCGCGGTGGCTGGGCAGTGATCCGCTGTCGCTGTGGCTGGCGTACATGCCGGGGGCGATCGAGACGATTGCGATTGTCGCGTTTGCCGGCGGGCTGAATGTGGTGTTCATCCTCACTCACCACTTGGCGCGGATGGTGCTGCTGCACTTTGCGCCGGCGTTGTTGGTGCAGGTGCGGCGAGTACGGGAACAAAGCTGATTACGCGTTGACGCCGGACCGGTGCGCGACCAGCACATGCATCATCAACGTGCCGTACAGCGTCACCAGAATGAACAACCCCATGCGCACCGCAAATGCGCTGTAGACGTCCTTGCCCGCTGCGCTGTCTTCCACCGATTGGCCGAGCAGGATGATCATGGTGATCAGGGTGTTGAGCCAGAACCCCGGCGTCAGTTGCGTCGGGTGCAACCGATAGAGTTTGCGCGCCACCAACAGCCCGAACAGCAGCGTCCACAGAAAGAACATCCACAGGTGCACAAACAGGCTCAACGCACACCAGAACAGCACCGCCAGCAGTCCGCCGAGCAAGGTCGAGCCGAGCAATTCGCGCCCGGCATGGTGGGTACGGGTGGTGGTGCTTTGCTGGCCGAGGCTGACGGCTTTGAGGATGATCGGCAGGTAGCTGGCGGGGTCGATCAGCACCAGCAGGAAGGTCGGCAGCACGATCAATGTTGCGCGCAACGCTACGCGGGGCACGTCTTCGGCGGGCAGGGCGGGTGCGGGTGGTGGCGCGGGGCTGTTGGCCGGTTCCGGGAACAGGATGTGGCTCAGGCCGACGATGACGACGGCCAGTAACAGGCCCTTGACCAGTGCGCCGATCACCGCCATCGCCAGCTCGAATGAGGCGAAGCCGGCGGCAGAGATCATGGTCATGCCGATCACCAGGAACGTCATGATCAGCACGTTGCCGCCGCGCAAACCGTAGGTGAACACCAGAAACAGCCCAACACCGATCAGCAGCACGCCGCACACCGGGTAATACCGCAGCAACGGCACCAGCAACAGTCCGAGACTGGTGGTAAACGCGGCGACCAAAGTCAGTACCAGCGCCATTTTGACTGGCAACGGCCGGGGCATGTTGGCGAGCAGCAACACCGCGAGCACCGGCGACAGAAACGATAGTGGCAAGGCGAAACCGTAACTGGCAGCGGTGCACAGCGCCGTGCCGAACGCCAGACGCAAGGCCCGTTGCGCCGGCACGCTGCGCTCAGTAGGCATACGACAGCCAGCTCATTAACCAGACAAACACCCGCCCGAGTGGGTTGAGCAGATTGCCCTCGGTGGGGAAGGCCATGACTTCCGCCTGCCCACCGGCGCGGATCGCGCGACTGTCGATCAGACGCTTTTTCGCCTCGTCGCTGAACTCGATGATCACCGGAAAACGTTGCGCCGGGCGCAGCCAGTCGCGGCTGTTCTGAATGCTTGGCAAGGTGCCGGGCGCAGGCGTCTGGCCGACGCTCACGCCATAGCCGACGCTGCGCACCCGACCGGCGAGGACTTCGCCGGGCAGCGCGTCGAGGATGATCGCCACCGGGGTGCCGGGTTGCACGCGGCCGAGGTTGTTCTCGGTGAGGTCGGCGCTGACCCACACGTCCTGGATCGTGATCAGTGTCATCACCGGACTGCCGGCAGCCGCGAACTGGCCGACGTCGGTGCGCAGGTCGGTGATCAGTCCCGCCGAACGCGCGCCGATGCGGGTGTTGGCCAGATCGAGTTCAGCCTTGGCCAGCGTGGCGGCGGCGCTGAGCAGTTTGGCGTTGGTGTCGGTGTTGCCGCCTTCCTGTTCCTGGGCACGCAGCACTTCGGCCCGGGCGGCGGCGACCTTGCTGACCGCCGCTGTATGGTTGGCCCGGGACACTTCAAGAAGTCGTACGGACACCGTGCCCGGATCTTCTTTGTACAAGCCTTCAAGCCGGCGATTGTCCTGGCGCGCCTTGAGTTCATCGGCTTGGGCTGCACGCAGCGACGCCTGGGCCGAAGCGATGCCTGCGGTGCTGGCGCCAACAGTGCGACGGGTGTTTTCCAGATCCGCCCGGGCGCGGTCGACGGCAATCTGCAGCGGCTGCGGATCGAGTTCGAAGAGGATGTCGCCGGCCTTCACGTCCTGATTGTTGCGCACGTTGACCTTGATCACCCGCCCCGCGACTTCCGCCGCCACCGGAATCACGAATGCGCCGACCCGCGCCTGCTGGGTGTAGGGCGTGTAGCGGTCGGCCAGCAGGTACCACGCCAGGCTCAGCACGATCAACAGCAGCACCCAGCGGATGCCTTTTTTCGCCGGGTCAGGTTGAACCGAAGCGGGGGCGGGCGCGGGAGGCGTGGCGTCAGTCATGAGGGCTTACCTGCGGTGGAAGGGGATACGCCGGTGGGGCGGGCGGTGCGGTGAGCAAGTCGCCCCAGTGGGTGCGCTGCTGCATCTGGTGTCGGGTGGGCTCATCGACTTGTGGTTCATTGCTTTGCCAGCCGCCACCGAGGGCCTTGTACAAAGCGATCAGATTGCTCACCGCGTCGCTGCGGCTGACCAGATAGTTGTCCTGCAACTCCAGCAGCGCACGCTGAGCGTCCAGCACCCGTTGAAATTCCGAATAGCCTTCGCGGTATTGCGTGTTGGCCAGCACCAGCGAACGCCGCGCCTTCCGCCTCACGCAGAATGCGTTCGCGCTGCAGCGCTTTGCTCAGCCCGCTGGCGGCATCGTCGGCCTCGCGCGCGGCTTGGCGCACCTTGTCCCGGTAGGCTTCGATCAGTTGCTGCAGACGCGCGTCCTGCACGCGGATGTTGTTACGGATCCGCCCGTAATCGAAGAGGTTCCAGCGCAAGCTCGGGCCGCCGATCAGGTCGAGGCTGCGCGGGGTGGCGCTGAGGGTGTCGGTGGACCAGACGATGCTGCCGAGCAAGGTCAGCGACGGGTACAGATCGGTTTCGGCGACCCCGACCAGCGCTGATTGTGCAGCCACGTTCAGTTCTGCCGCCCGCACATCGGGGCGGCGCAGCAACAGGTTGGCCGGGACGTCTTGCAACACCGCGCGATCGACCAGCGGAATCAGCCCCGTTTGTTCAGCCAGCAACGCCGCGCCCCCCGGCGGCTGACCGACCAGCACCGCCAGCGCGTTGCGCGTGCGCAGCAACTGATCTTCGAACACCGGAATGCTGCTCAACGTGCCCAGGTACTGGGTTTTCGCCTGTTGCAGATCGAGTTCGGCGGTCTGGCCGCTGTTGAACAGTTTTTCGGTGATCTCGAAATTGCGTTTCTGCTGGGCGGCGTTTTCCCGGGCGACCCGCAGCCGCGCTTCGGTGGTGCGCAACAGAAAATAGGTGTCGGCGACTTGCGCGCGCAGCAACACCAGAGCGTCTTCGTAGTTGGCCTGGGCAGCGAAGTAACTGGCGTCGGACGACTCGATGGCGCGGCTGAAACGGCCCCAGAAATCCAGCTCCCAGCCGACATCGAACGCTGCGCTGTGTTGCCAGAATTGGCGGTTCTGCGGGTTGTTGCCGCCGGACTGATGACGGTCGACGTAAAGGCTGTCGACGCCAAACTGCTGCAGTTGCGGATAGCGGGCGCTTTCGGCAATACCCAGTTGTGCACGGGCTTCGAGCACCCGCAGCCCGGCGATTTTCAGGCTGCTGTTGTGCGCATCGGCTTCGGCGATCAGGCGGTCGAGCACCGGGTCGGCGAACACTTGCCACCACTGGCGCAGGTCTGGTTGCTCGGCGCGTTCACTGGCCTGCTCCAGCGCGGCGCTGTTCCATTGCTTGCTCCAGGCCTCGCCCGGCGGCTGGAAATCCGGCCCCAGACGTACGCAACCGCTCAAACTCAAGGCGCCGAGCAACAACCAGTGGCCGGGCCGCGTCAGCAGGGCGGTGGTTGCAGGCATTGCGCGTGTCCCGGGTCGCAAATATCACTGGAGCATAGACGGCAGATGGCAGGTTGATCGGGCGTTTCTGCTGCTACGCTTTTCAAGCGCTCCTCAACCCCCCGCGCCCTCGATCAAAAGGTACGAAACCATGGACACCTCACAGGATTCGGTTGTACCGAGCACCCCTGCCACCTGGCGCTTCAAGGCCGGTGTAGCAATCATTTGCGTGATGCTCGGCTCGTGGCTGATGGTGCCACTGGCGGCCAGCCTTGATGTCCCCGGCTCGAAAGTCGCGGCGCTGACCGGGGTGCTGTTTATCAGCAACAAGGTGCTGTTGCTGTTGGTGATCGCGGTGATGGGCAAGGCCGGGTTTGCCGAACTCAAGCGCAAGATCGGCAGCTACGTGTCGGGGATCATTCCGACCCCGGTCGATCAGGTCGGGCCGATGCGGCACCGGATCGGTGTGGTGATGTTCTGGCTGCCGCTGGTGACGGCGTTTCTGGAACCGTATTTCGATAACTTCTGGCCGGGATTGCGCCCCAATCTTTGGCAGCTGCAACTGCTTGGCGACCTGATGTTCATCGGCAGTTTCTTTGTGCTCGGCGGCAACTTCTGGGACAAGGCGCATGCGCTGTTCGTGCGCACGGCGCGGGTGGTGTCTGTCTAAAGCAAAAGATCGCAGCCTTCGGCAGCTCCTACAGGGAAAACCTGATTCCTTTGTAGGAGCTGCCGAAGGCTGCGATCTTTTCCGGGCATCAACGCAAATGCGCGGCGAAGCCTTCCTCACCCGGTGCGATATCATCCTTGAGCGTCAACGCTGGAATCTCATAATCCCCGGCATTCTGCTGCCGATAGGCAAGCGGCCGCGTACTCCACAACTCATCCAGACGCGTACCCAGCGCCTCGCAGGTCTCGGCAAACCGCGCTTGATCCATGCGGCTGGCGCGATACACCAGGAAGGGCGGCACCACGTCGAAACCGGGGTAGAACAGCACGCCGTGCTGAATCGGAAACAGCAAATCATCAATCGGCCCGTTGATCCCGCGCGGGCTGTAGTGAGAATCCCAGCCTCCGGTGGTGACCAGCAGCATCGCGCGTTTGCCTTTCATCTTGCCTTCGCCGTAGCGCTCGCCCCAGCGCGCATCGGAGTGTTCGCCGACACCGTAGGCAAACCCGTAGGCATACACGCGCTCGACCCAGCCTTTGAGGATCGCCGGCATGGTGAACCACCACAGCGGGAACTGCAGGATCAGCGCGTCGGCCCACAACAGTTTTTCCTGCTCGCGGGCGATGTCGGCGGACTGCCGGCCCTGTTGGTAAGCCAGTTTCGAATCGATCGAGGCGTGGAATGGCCGGCTTTCATCGCGACCGGGCGCGTCATCGGCGTCGATCGTGGTCTTCCAGTTCATCGCATACAGGTCGGAGACCCGCACGGTGTGGCCGGCGGCTTGCAGACGCTGGACGGTGAAGTCCCTGAGCGAGCCGTTGAGCGAAGTAGGTTCGGGGTGGGCGTAGACCAGTAGCACATTCATGTGGCAGCTCCTTGGTTGAATGCAGGCAGGATCAATCCTTGATCGGTATATTGGAAATGAATGTCTGATATGTCAGGTATAGCCATGAATAATTTACGACGTCTGGATATCAACTTGCTGTTGACCCTAGACGTGTTGTTGGCAGAACACAACGTAACCCGCGCCGCAGAGCGCTTGAGCCTGTCGCAGCCGTCGGTGAGCGTGCACCTGGCCAAGCTGCGCGAGATCTTCGGCGACCCGCTGTTGCTGCCCGGGCCACGGGGCATGCGCCCGACGGCGCGGGCCGATGAACTGCGCGAGCCGTTGCGCGAGGCACTGGAAGCACTGGAACGCGCGGTGGCGCCGGCCAGCGCCTTCGATCCGGCGCAGGCCCTCCACATCTGGAAAGTTGCGGCGACGGATTACGGCGAATCGACGGTGGTGCTGCCAGCGCTCAGCGGTTTGCGCACTCAGGCGCCGGGCACGCGGCTGGCGGTGCTCGATCTGGTGCCGGCACAGTTGGCCAGGCAGGCGGAGCAGGGCGTGTTTGACCTGGCGCTGCACATCACCGAAGAGGCGCCGCTGGATCTGCATCAACGGGTGCTGTTCACCGAGCATTACGTGTTGGCCGGTCGCGTCGGGCATCCGGGGTTGAAGCGTAAGCCGACTCGCGAACAGTTCTGCGCGCTGGAACACGTGATGGTGTCGCGCGAGGGCGGGGGCTTTTTTGGGGTGACCGACAAGGCGCTGGCCGAGGTCGGCCTGGCGCGCAAAGTGGTGCTGTCGGTGCCGCATTTTCTGATGGTGATGTCGGTGCTGGCGAGTACCGATCTGGTGGCGATGCTGCCGTCACGCTTGGTTCGCGACAACCCGGCGTTGCAGGTAGTCGATGCGCCGTTGCCGGTGCCGGGCTACGAAATGGCGATGTTCTGGGGCGAGCGCGCGCATCGCGATCCGGCACACAAATGGTTGCGTGAGCATCTGGCGGCGTCGGTGTGACGGATCAGGCGTGGCCCAACGCAATCGCAAAAGACACCACGATCATGCACGCAAACGCAAAATTGAGATTCATCAGCTGTTCATCCTGAGCCTTTTTAAAGTGAGGCCATTCTGAACAGACTGAATGCAAAGAAAAAATTCGGCATGTTGATTCCAATGATCGAAACAATTGATACCGGCCGGTTTGTGTTTGCCCAAAGCTTTCGCTAGTCTCGGCAAAACCTGCAACTACAAGCATAAACAGGCAAAACCATGCACGATCATTCGGTCACCGAACTGCCATCCCTGCGCCGGCAGAAAATCCTCCTGATCCTCGAACGCGACGGCAAGGTCATGGCCTCCGAGTTGAGCCAGCACTTCGCTGTGTCCGAAGACACTATCCGCCGCGACCTCGCCGAACTGGACAACGCCGGGCTGGTGCAGCGCGTGCATGGCGGGGCGCTGCCAAGGCCCAAGGACAGCGGCAAGGATTACTTCACCCGGCTGGAAGAGACCGATGAGGTAAAAGTGCGGCTGGCGCAGTTGGCGGCGCAAAAGGTCGAGGACGGGCAGATTGTGCTGTTCGATTCCGGTTCGACCGCGTTGCAGGTGGCGCGCTCGTTGCGCGCGGATATCCAGATCACTGCGGTGACCGCCGCGCCGATGACAGCGATTGCCTTGTCCGAATACAAGGGCGTGAAGGTGATTCTGGCCGGAGGGCAACTGAACCCGCGCACGATGTCGGCCAGCGGGCACGAGGCGGTGCGCATGCTGGCCGGGATCAAGGCGGATCTGGCGTTTACCGGCGTCTGTGCGATTCACCCGGAGGTGGGCATCACCTCGCTGCACTTCGATGAAGTACCGGTGAAACAGGCGCTGCTCGACAGCGCGGCGCGGGTGATTGCGGTGACCACGGCGGACAAGCTCGGCGCGGTGGAGCCGTTTGTGGTGGCGTCGTGCACGCGCCTGCATACGCTGATAACCGAGCGGCATGTGGCGTCGGGGAGTGTCGAGGATTATCGGCGATTGGGGATTGTGGTGGAGCAGTTACCTGATTGAGATTTGTAGTGAGGCTGCTGGCGCCTTCGCGAGCAAGCCCGCTCCCACATTTGGAATGCATTTCAATGGGGGGGCAGTTGCCGGAGTGAGATTTGTAGTGAGACTGCTGGCCTCTTCGCGAGCAAGCCCGCTCCCACATTTGGAATGCATTTCAATGTGGGAGCAGTTGCCGGACTGAGATTTGTAGTGAGGCTGCTGGCCTCTTCGCGAACAAGCCCGCTCCCACATTTGGAATGCATTTCAATGTGGGAGCAGTTGCCGGACTGAGATTTGTAGTGAGGCTGCTGGCCTCTTCGCGAGCAGCCTCGCTCCCACATTTGGAATGCAATCAACCTGTGGGAGCGGGCTTGCTCGCGAAGGGGCCAGTGCGATCAACGTAACTTTTCAAGCATCTGGTAATACCACATCCCCGCCGCCAACAATGGATTGCCCAGCAAATCCCCCATCGGTACCCGGATGTGTTGGCACTGCGCAAAGGTCTCGAACTGCTCCATCTGCCCGGTGATCGCGCGGCTCATGATTTCGCCCATGATGTGCGTCGTCGCGATGCCGTGTCCCGAGTAGCCCTGGCAATACCAGACGTTGTCCGAGAGCTTGCCCAGTTGCGGGATGCGGTTGATCACGATGCCCATCGCGCAGCTCCACTGGTAGTCGATCTGCACCCCTTTGAGCGCCGGGAAGGTCTGCTCGATGCACGGGCGCAGTTCGGCGGCGATGTCCCGTGAATCCTTGCCGCTGTAGTTGGCGCCGCCGCCGAACAGCAGGCGCCCGTCGGCCGTGAGGCGGTAGTAGTCGAGGACGAAACGGCAGTCGTACACCGCGAGGTCTTCGGGGTTGATCTGCCGCGCCAGATCACCCAGCGGCGCGGTGGTGACGATGCCACCCATGGCCGGGAAAATCTTGCCCTTTAGCTGGCCCGGTTCGAGCTTGTGATAAACGTCGCCGGCGAGCATCACCTGATTGGCGTCGATCTGGCCGTGGGCGGTGCGCACCCCTGGGGTTTTGCCGTGAATGATCTCCAGCACCTCACTGTTCTCGAAGATCAAGGCACCTAGACTTTCCGCCGCCCGCGCTTCGCCGATGCACAGGTTGAGCGGGTGCAAGTGCATGTTGCGGGTGTTCTTGATTGCGCCGTGGTAGAGGTCGCTTTGCAGCAGGTCGCGCACCTGGCTGCGGTCGAGCAGACTGACTTCATCGCCCAGGCCGCGACGCACGGCTTCTTCGTAATCGTTACGCAAACCGTCCATGTGGCTCGGCTTGTAGGCGGCGTGCAGATGACCGTGCTTGAGGTCGCACTGGATGCCGTATTTCGCCACACGCTGCCGGATGATTTCATGCCCGCGCCAGCGCAGGTGCCAGATGAAATCGTCGACTTCATCGCCGAGCTTCGGGCGCATCTGTTTGCGCATCGCGCCGTCACCGGAGAGGCTGCTGGTGACTTGTCCGCCATTGCGTCCCGTGGCGCCCCAGCCGATCTTGTGGCTTTCGACGATGGCGACTTTCAGGCCTTTTTCGGCGAGTTCGACAGCGGTGGCGACGCCAGTGAAACCGCCGCCGATGATCACCACATCGACCTGGTGCCGGCCCTGCAGGGTCGGGTAGTCGGTGTCCTGGTTGAGGGTGGCGGTGTAGTAGGAATTGCAGCGTTGGGTCATGTCTGTGTCCACACAAATTCTTCGGTTGTACGCGGTCCCCTGTAGGAGTGAGCCTGCTCGCGATGAGGCCATGTCAGACACCTTATTGCTGAATGACACACCGCTATCGCGAGCAGGCTCACTCCTACAGGGGTTAGTGGTGAGGCTTCAGGCTTCGGTCAGATACCAACGCCAATCCTGCTCACCCACCTCGGCCATGAACTGCCGGTACTCGGCACGCTTCACCGCCAGGTACACCCCGAGAAATTCCTGGCCCAGGGCATCCCGTGCCCACACCGAATTCTCCAGCGCCTGCAGCGATGTCAGCCAGTCGGTCGGCAGCAATTCCTTGGCCTGCGCATAGCCGTTGCCCTCGACCGGCGCGCCCGGATCAAGATTTTCACGAATTCCGCGATGGATCCCGGCGAGGATCGCTGCCGCCGCCAGATACGGGTTGGCGTCGGCGCCGCAGATGCGGTGTTCGATGTGTCGGGTATTGGCCGGGCCGCCCGGTACGCGCAGGCTGACGGTGCGGTTGTCGACGCCCCAGGTCGGCGCCAATGGCGCGTAGCTGTTGGCCTGAAAGCGGCGGTAGGAGTTGGCGTTGGGGCAGAACAGCAGCAGCGAATCGAGCAGCGAGGCGAGCATGCCGCCAATCGCCGTACGCAGCAGCGGGGTGCCCGCCGGGTCCTCGGCGGCAAACAGATTGCGCCCTTCGGCATCGGCGAGGCTGACGTGCATGTGCATGCCGGTACCGGCCAGATCATCGAACGGCTTGGCCATGAACGTCGCCTGCATGCCGTGCTTGTGCGCCACCGCTTTGACCAGGCGTTTGTAGCGCACCGCCTGATCCATTGCGAGCAACGCGTCGCCGTGTTCGAGGGTGATTTCCACCTGTCCCGGGGCGTATTCCGAGATCGCCGTGCGCGCCGGAATGCCGTGCAGTTTGCAGGCGCCGTAGAGGTCGGCGAGGAACGGTTCGATCTGCTCCAGTTCACGCAAACCGTAGACCTGGGTGTGTCGCGGTCGGCCACCGTCGGCGTCCAGCGCCGGTTGCGGACGGCCGTTGTGATCGCGTTTGGCGTCGAGCAGATAGAACTCCAGCTCGCACGCCATCACCGGGTGAAAACCCTCGGCCTTGAGGCCGTCGATCACCTTGATCAGTAGATGACGCGGGTCGGCGATGCTCGCCGGCATTCCCTCGCTCGGGTGCATGCTGACCTGCACCGCTGCGGTCGGAATCTGCCGCCACGGCAGGCGCACCAGACTGCCTTCGAGCGGGTAGGCGCGGCAGTCGATGTCGCCGACGTCCCACACCAGCCCGGAGTTTTCCACGTCTTCGCCCTGCACGGTCAGGCCAAGGATGGTGCTGGGCAGCGGGCGTCCGCTTTCGTATACGGCGAGCAGTTCCTCGCGGTGCAACAGCTTGCCGCGCGGCACGCCATTGGCGTCGAGGATGAACAGCTCGATCATGTCGATATCGGGGTTCTGTTCAAGGAACAGGCGTGCGTCTTCGATGGCTGCGAATTTCATGGTCAATCACTCACGATGGCGCCGCATGGGCGCGCAGGATCGGGCCGGGCGCATTGAAGGCGTCCCGGCAGGGATATCAAATGGAGATCAGTCAGACGTGACACAGAACCTGTGGCGAGGGAGCTTGCTCCCGCTGAGGCGCGAAGCGGCTCTCGCTTTTTGATTCAAAGGCAGGGGACTGCTACGCAGTCCAGCGGGAGCAAGCTCCCTCACCACAATGGATCTTTACTGACTGACAGAAATCAGCAGGCGATATCCGGCGGGCGTGCGGAGTGACGCAGCTTGGAACGGCGCAGGGCCATGGGGAGATTGACGATGCGATTCATGCGCGGCCCCTGTGACAGAGGGTGCACACAGCGGAGACGTTCAACCTTTCTGGTTGTTGTGGTGACGTGCTCATAACGCGTGTTTCCGTTGGCGGAAAACGTCGGTGGCGGGGCAGGCCCGCCGACCGGTGTGCCCGGATAGTAAGGGGCAATCTGCGGGCGTGTAAACCGCTGATTGTGCCCCTGCTTCTTTGGCCGCCGCTCAGCGCAGCAGGTGAAAGCCCAGCCCGGCAAGGGCGCAAACGATCAACACTTCGATCACCCCGCGTTTGAAAATGAACAGCGCCAACGCGGCCAGCAGCGCCAGCCCGATCGAAAACAGATCCGCGTGCCCGGCAAATCCGTTGGGCCAGAACACGTGATAAGCGAAGAAACACGCCAGGTTCAGAATCACCCCGACCACTGCCGCAGTGATGGCGGTCAGCGGTGCGGTGAACTTCAGTTCGTTGTGCGTTGATTCCACCAACGGCCCGCCAGCGAGGATGAACAGGAACGAGGGCAGGAAGGTGAACCAGGTCACCAGCGTCGCCGCCAGTGCGCCAGCGGCGAATGCATATTCCGCACCGAACGTCGGTTGCACATAACCGCCGATGAAACCGACAAACGCTACCACCATGATCAGCGGCCCGGGCGTGGTTTCGCCGAGGGCGAGGCCGTCGATCATCTGCGTCGGCGTCAGCCAGCCGTAGTGCCCGACCGCGCCCTGATAGACGTAGGGCAACACCGCGTAAGCGCCGCCGAAGGTCAGCAATGCGGCTTTGGTGAAGAACCAGCCCATTTGCGTGAACGTGCCGTCCCAGCCGAACAGCGCGGTCAGCAGGCCCATCGGTAAACACCAAAGCGCTGCGCCAACCAGCAGCAGACGCCACAGTTTCGGCAGGCTGAATCGCGCATGCTCAGGTGTCGGTGTGTCGTCATCGATCAGCGCCGGGCCGAAGGATTCGGCACTGCTGCGCTGCCCGCCATTGTTGAAGCGCTGTGGCGCCAGGCGTCCGCCAAAATAGCCGAGCAACGCTGCACCGAGGACGATCAGCGGGAACGGCAGATTGAAGGCAAAGATCGCCACGAATGACGCTCCGGCGATCGCCCACAGCCAACTGTTTTTCAGCGCCCGCGAGCCGATGCGATGCGCCGCGTGCAAGACGATCGCGGTCACCGCCGGTTTGATTCCGTAGAAAATTCCGGCCACCACCGGCACGTCACCGAACGCGATGTACAGCCACGACAGCGCAATCAGGATGAACAGCGACGGCAGCACGAACAGCGCCCCGGCGATCACCCCGCCCCAAGTGCGATGCAACAGCCAGCCAATATAGGTCGCCAGTTGCTGGGCCTCGGGGCCGGGCAGCAACATGCAGTAGTTGAGCGCGTGCAGAAAGCGCCGCTCGGAGATCCAGCGCCGGCGCTCGACCAGTTCCTGATGCATGATCGCGATCTGTCCGGCCGGGCCACCGAAACCGATGCAGCCGAGCTTGAGCCAGAAGCGCCAGGCCTGGCGCAGGGTGACGGGAGCGGGTTTGGGCAGGTCTTCAGATGAGGGGTTCAAACGCGGCTCCTGCGGTAGATGCTGTCGGAGCCGCTATCTAATCAGGCTTTTATGAAAAAGTGCTATCGGTAAGCTGAACCTGTGGCGAGGGAGCTTGCTCCCGCCGGGCTGCGAAGCAGTCCCGCTTTTTTGAGGCCGCTTAGCGCCCCAGCGGGACGGTGCGATGATTCGCCAGGCTCCCTCGCAGGATCAGGCATGCGCCAGACTCCAGCGCAGCGCCGCATTCTGGTCACTCTCCCGCGCCTCGACCCAATGCGAACCCTGCGCTGTGCTCTCACGCTTCCAGAACGGCGCGCGGGTCTTGAGCACGTCCATGATGAACGCGCAGGCTTCGAACGCCATGTGCCGGTGCTTGCTGCTGACGCCAACAAACACGATCGGCTCGCTGACCGCCAGCGCGCCGACCCGATGCACAATCTCAACCCCCAGCAGCGGCCAGCGCTGGCGCGCTTCGTCGGCGATCTGTTCGAGGGCTTTTTCGGTCATGCCCGGATAGTGCTCGAGAAACAGCTCGTTCACGCTCTGCCCGATGTTCAGATCACGCACATAGCCAATGAAATTCACCACCGCGCCGACCCGTGGATTGCGCGCATGCAGGTCAGCGGTCAACTGGCCGACGTCGAAGCTTTTGTACTGAACTCGAACCGTCATGCTCAGCCCCCGGTGACCGGTGGGAAAAACGCGATCTCGTCGAAGTCTTCGATCGCCGCGCTCGGTTGGCACAGCTCTTGGTTCAACGCACACATCAGGTTGCCGGCGCCAAGCACTTCGCGCCATTCCTCACCGCGGGCCATGAGCATCTGCCGTACGTCCTCGATGCAGGTCAGGTCGTCGCTCAGGGGGATTTTTTCCCCGCCCAGATTGAGGCGATCACGGTAGCTGGCGAAGTAGTTGATCAGGATCATTGCGCGTCCTCCCATTGAAAGTGTCCGGAGCGGCCGCCCTGTTTGCTGAGCAGGCGGATGTCGCCGATGACCATGGCCCGGTCCACCGCTTTGCACATGTCGTAGATGGTCAGCGCCGCGACACTGGCGGCGGTCAGGGCCTCGAGTTCAACGCCGGTCTGGCCGGTCAGGCGGCAGGTGCTGGTGATCTGCACGCGGTCCGGTTCGCAGGCTTTGAGTTCAACGTGAATCGAGCTGAGCAGCAGCGCGTGACACAGCGGGATCAGTTCGTGGGTGCGTTTGGCCGCCTGGATTCCGGCGATGCGCGCCACGGCGAAAACGTCGCCCTTGGGGTGACCGTTGGCCTGGATCATCTGCAGCGTTTGCGGTTGCATCTGCACCCAGGCCTGCGCCGTGGCTTCGCGGCGAGTCGCGGCTTTGTCGCTGACGTCGACCATGTTGGCGCGGCCCTGATCATCAAGGTGGGTGAGGGTGTTGCTCATGGCAAAAGCTCCTGGATCGGGCTGTAGATTCGGGGGGCGTTGCGGTGCGGCACGTGGATCAGATTGAGCCGATGCTTGAGCGCCCAACGCACGGTCAACGCGGTGGGGGCGGACAGGCTGACAAGGGTGCCAAGTCGGGCGCGCACGGCTTTGTGGATCAGCTCCAGGCTGCAACGGCTGGTGACCACCACGAAGCCCTGGCGCGCATCGACGTCAGCGATTTGCATCGCGCCGATCAGCTTGTCGAGGGCGTTGTGCCGGCCAATGTCTTCGCGGCACAACAGCGCCTCACCGCTGGCATCGAAGTACAGCGCCGCGTGCAGGGCGCCGCTGCTGCGGGCCAGTTGCTGAGCCTGTTCGATGCGTTGGCGGATACCGTCAAAATGCGCGGCCGGCGGCAGGGCGCAGGGTTGCAGAATCTGCAGTTGCGGCAACGCCTGCTCCAGCGCCTCGACGCCACAGATGCCGCAGCCACTGGTGCCGGCCATCTGCCGACGATGATCTTTCAGCGCCCAGAACGCGCGACTGGATATCTGCACCTCGGCCTGACAGGCCTGATCGAAATGGCTCAGGCGGATGTCGTAGATCTCGTCAACGCTGTCGATGATCGCGTTGCTCAGGCTGAAGCCCCGGATGAAATCTTCAAGGTTGCCGGGCGAGACCATCATCACCGCCTGGCTCAGGCCGTTGAAGGTGATCGCCAGGGCGATCTCCGCGGCCAGGGCGACGTGCGAAGTCGGGGCGTGCGGCAGGTATTCGCGAAACGCCACCTGTGACGGTTGCGGGGCGGGGGCGTTGGGTTCGGTGTTGGATTCGACGTGGCAGAGCATCTTGAAAAGTCCCGAAGCGCTGAAGTGAGTTCAGGCTACGGGGGAGTCAAAAGTGCGTCCAATCGCTTGTTCTGATCTGGTGATTGGGTGGGTCGATCACCGCTGTCATATCCGAAATGTGTGTGGCTGTCCGGGCCTCTTCGCGGGCAAGCCCGCTCCCACAATTGAAATGCATTCAACCTGTGGGAGCGGGCTTGCTCGCGAAGGCGGTCTGACAGCCAGCATCAATGTCTGGAGATGTCACTCAAACCTCCGGCACCTCAACCCCGAACAACTTGCGCGCCTCGGCAAAACACTTCTCGGCAATCGCCGAACGCGGCTCGGTCTTGCGCATTACCAGCCCCAGTGGCGCCAGCACGCTGGCATCCGGCAGTTGCATGAACGACAGGTGTTCGATCGGCTCTTCCAGCCCGCTGTCCAGCGGCATGATCGAGCAGCAGAAGCCCTGGTGAATCGCCTGTAGCAGCTGATAGGTCGAATCACTTTCCATGATCGGCTGCGGATTCAGCCCGCGACTGCGGAAGCTCAGGTCGATGGATTTGCGGTAATGCATGCCGGTGGTGATCATCCCCAGCGGCAGTTCGGCGGCGTCTTCCCAGCTCATTTCCGAGCCTTCGAAATGGTAGTGACGGTTGTCGTAAAGCAGACCGACGCGGGTTTCGCCGATCTCGAAAAAATCGAAGTAGTTCGGGTTGACGTGGTCCAGATAACACACGCCCAGATCCAATTGGTTGTTGCCCAAACCGGCGATGATCTCGTCGGAACTCCCCGACGACAGGCTGAATTTCAGCTCCGGATAGGTCCCGGACAAACTCTGAATGTAATTGACCGGGTTGAAATTGCTCAGCGGCACCAGACCCAGGCGCAAGCTACCGACCAGTTGCCCGCGGCACGCCGCCGCTTCGGCGAACAGGCCGTCATGCGCGGCCAGCAGCGTGCGCGCCCAAGCCAGCACCCGTTCGCCGGCCTGGGTGAAACCCTCGAAGCGCTGACCGCGATTGACCAGCACCAGATCCAGCTCATCTTCCAGATTGCGCAGACGCATCGACAGGGTCGGCTGGGTGATGTGGCAGCGGGCGGCGGCCTGGCCGAAGTGTCGGGTTTCGTCCAGTGCGATCAGGAACTTGAGTTGTTTGATGTCCACGCAGGCACCTGCTCGTTGAGAAATTGGATTGAGTATTGACGCAGATGCGCGCAGCGCACGAAAAACGCGAGGTGTGACGATCTCACCTGCCTGTATCTGCGTCCAATCGGAAGAATTGAAAAGCCTATCGATCAGCTCTATCGCCCATGGTTTCAAAGGCGTTGGCCGAGGTCAACGGCGCCGATAGAGCAGCTCGATAATGTGGTTGGCCAGAGTGATTAGACAGTACTCATAAGTGGCACTTAGGCTGCTTGGCAATCTGATTGATTACTGCCGGAGATTCCCATGAGTGCGAAAGCGGATGCCCTGTTTGTCCCCCTGAACATAGCCGTACTGACCGTCAGCGATACTCGCGATTATGCGAGCGACACGTCCGGCCAATTGCTGGTCAGCCGCTTGCTGGAGGCCGGTCATACCCTGAGCGAGCGCAATCTGCTCAAGGATGACCTGTACAAGATCCGCGCTCAGGTCGCGCACTGGATTGCCGACGACAGCATTCAGGTGGTGCTGATCACCGGCGGCACTGGTTTCACCGGGCGCGACAGCACGCCGGAAGCAGTGGCCTGTCTGCTCGACAAGCAGATCGACGGGTTTGGCGAGTTGTTCCGCGCCATTTCGATTCTCGACATCGGCACCTCGACCGTGCAAAGCCGCGCGCTGGCCGGGCTGTCCAACGGCACGCTGGTGTGCTGCCTGCCGGGTTCGACCGGTGCCTGCCGCACCGCGTGGGAAGGCATCCTTGCCGAGCAACTGGATAACCGCCATCGCCCGTGCAACTTTGTGCCGCACCTCAAATCAGTCGCCGCCTGTGGGCCGCGCGGATGAGCAAGGCAGGGTTGATGCCGGTCGAGGACGCCCTCGATCAGTTGCTCGGCATGGCCAATGAGCAACGCCTGGCCGATAGCGAACTGTTGCCGCTCGACGAGGCGCGCGGGCGGGTGTTGGCCAGTGATCTGGTGGCGACACTCGACCTGCCGCCATGGCCGAACAGTGCCATGGACGGATATGCGTTGAACCTGGCCGATCTGCATCGTCAGCCGCTGAAGGTGTCGCAGAAGGTCTACGCCGGTCTGGCACCCGACGCGCTATTGCCCGGCACCTGCGCGCGGATCTTTACCGGCGCACCGTTGCCACCTGGCGCTACCTGCGTCGAGATGCAGGAGAACGTCGAAGTGCTGGAGGACGGCCGCGTACGCTTTTTGCAGCCGCTGAAAGCGGGGCAGAACATTCGCGCGCAGGGTCAGGAAAACCGCGTCGGCGACATCCTGCTGCGCGCCGGCAAACGCCTCGGGCCGTTCGAACTGGCGGTCGCCGCCGGGCAGGGGCTGGCACAGGTGCACGTGGTGCGTCGCCCGCGCGTGGCGCTGCTGTCCACCGGTGACGAACTGGTCGAGCCGGGCCTGCCGCTGCGTCCCGGCAGCATCTACAACAGCAACCGCGTGTTGCTCGGCCACTGGCTGAGGGAACTGGGCTGCGAGGTGATCGACGCCGGGATCCTGCCGGATCGTCCGGCGCAGACGCGGCTCAAACTTGAGCAACTGCAAGTGGCGGCTGACCTGATCCTGACCACCGGCGGGGTGTCTGCCGGCGATGCCGATTGCCTTGGGCAGGTGCTGCGCGAGGACGGCAAACCGCTGCTGTGGAAGTTGGCGATCAAGCCTGGCAAACCGCTGACCGTGGGCCATTTCGGCATGGTGCCGGTGATTGGCCTGCCGGGCAATCCGACCTCGGCGCTGGTGACCTTCGGCCTGCTGGCGCGACCGTATCTGCTGCGCATTCAGGGCGTGGAAGAGGTCATGCCGTTGAGCTTCACGGTGAATGCCGGGTTCGCCTGGAACAAGGCTGGCAGTCGTCGAGAGTACTTGCGGGTGCGGCTGGAGGCGGGGCGCGCGGTGTTGTATCCGAACCAGAGTTCCGGCGTTTTGCTCGGAGCGACCTGGGCCGATGGGCTGGTGGAGGTGTCGGAAAACAGTACTCACAACATCGGGGATGAGCTGCGCTTCATTCCCTTCAGTGAACTGTTCTGACCCCAACACGAATCAAAACTGTGGGAGCGAGCCTGCTCGCGAAGGCGGCGTGTCATACAACATCAATGTTGACTGACAGGCACTCTTCGCGAGCAGGCTCGCTCCCACATTTGAATGTGTGATGATCAGCCATTCTGCGGGGTGTACCTGGAACCTGTAGGAGTGAGCCTGCTCGCGATGACGGCGGCACAGTCAACATCTTTACTGACTGGGCGACCGCTATCGCGAGCAGGCTCACTCCTACAGAGGGAGCGAGCTCAGCTCAGCACATAGTCCACCGGCAGCAACATCGGCGGCAGGTCGGTTTCGCCCAGTTCGCTGAGAATGTCACGCTCGATGGTGCGCACCAGCGAGTCAGTCGCCAAATCGTTTTCGTCGCGGCCGAACGGGTCTTCCAGTTCATCGGCAATCGCATCCAGACCAAAGAACGTGTAGCTGACAATCGCCGTGAACAGCGGGGTCAGCCAGCCCAGCGGTTCGGCCATGGCGAACGGCAGCAGGATGCAGAACAGGTAAATCGTGCGGTGCAGCAGCAAGGTGTAGGGGAAGGGCAGCGGGGTGTTCTTGATCCGCTCGCACACCGCTTGCGCCTGGGTCAGGCTGGTCAGATGATTCGCCAGCAGCATGTAGCGCCACTCGCTCAGTTCACCGCTTTGATGCAGGTCGGAGCACTGCTGGCCGACCTGCTGCAGAATCCGTCCACTGTAGTCCGGCACCTGCGCATCGTGTTGCGGGGTGATCCACTTGCTGCTGGCCGCCGCTTCGCTTTCCCGGCGCAACCGCGCGTTCAGCGCATGAGCAAACCCGCAGAGGTTGAGCAGCAACGGCTTGCGCTGCGCCGATTCGCGGATGACATGGGTTTCGCGAATTACTGAACGAATGTGCACCAGCACATCCCCCCAAGCCTTGCGCGCTTCATACCAGCGGTCGTAGCAGGCGTTGTTGCGAAAATTCATGAAGATCGACAGCGACAGCCCGAGCAGGGTGAACGGCGTGGCGTTGACCTTGGTGAAGTTGCTCGGATGGAGCATTTCAATCAGCACGATGGCAGAAGCCAGCAGGGTGACCATCAAGGTGCGCAGGGCGATACGTTTGGCGATCGAACCCTTGAGGGTGAAGAGGATGGCGAATTGGTTGACCTTGGGTCTGATGATCATGCTGGGCGATCCCGGTTACGCAGGGTGAGGGCGGCTCAACCGCCGGTCATGTTCATGAAGCGCACGACCTGAACGTCGTCGTTCACTTCGAAATTGTGCCGATACGGCTTGAGTTTCATCGCTTCGATGATGGCCTTCTCCAGCCGCTCTGGTTGCCCCGGATGAGCGCGCAGCACGGCTTTGAGATCCACCGAATGCTCGTTACCCAGACACAGTAGCAGGCGCCCCTCGACAGTCAGCCGCACCCGGTTGCAAGTACCGCAGAAATTGTGGCTGTGCGGCGAGATAAAGCCGAGACGAATATCCGGCGCCTCGGCCAGCCGCCAGTAACGCGACGGGCCCTGGGTCGACTCGGCGGAATCGATCAGGGTGTAGCGCTCGGCGATCTTCTCGCGCACCTGGGCGCTGGAGAAAAACGACTCGGCGCGGCTGTGTTCGCTGATGATCCCCAGCGGCATTTCCTCGATGAAGGAGACGTCGAGCTGGCGGTCGATGGCAAAGCTCACCAGATCGTTGATCTCCTGATCGTTGCGCCCCTGCATCACCACCACGTTGAGTTTGGTTCGGGTGAAACCGGCCTTGCGCGCCGCATCGATGCCGCTGATCACCTGCGCCAGATCACCGGTGCGGGTCATTTGCTTGAAACGATCCGGGTCGAGGCTGTCGAGGCTGATGTTCAGTCGCTTGACCCCGGCGTCGAACAACGGCGCGGCGAGTTTGCCCAGTTGCGAGCCATTGGTGGTCATGCACAGTTCACGCAGGCCGGGCAGGGCGGCGATCTGCTCGCACAGCTTGACCACGCCCGGACGAATCAGCGGCTCGCCGCCGGTCAGGCGAATCTTGCGCGTGCCCAGCGCCACGAAGCTCTGCGCCAGTTGATAGATCTCCTCCAGCGTCAGCACTTGCTGGCGCGGCAGAAACTGCATGTCCTCGGCCATGCAATACACGCAGCGGAAGTCGCAGCGGTCGGTGACCGACATGCGCAGATAGTCGACGCGGCGGTTGTAACCATCGATCAAGACACGCTCTGACATGACAGCCTCGCAGAAGTGGGAAGTCCGCATGGACGGAACCGGTTAGCGCAGATTATGGGCAACTTCAGATCTCGTCCAATCACTGTTTATGACTGCTTGATTGAGCGCGTCGATGATCAATTATTTTCTCTGGAAAGTTACCGCTTTAGTTTCGCAAAACCCTGTAAATAAAGGGTTTTTCGCCGTGATAGAGGGTTTCGATAATGTGGTAATAAATAGCGATTAGACAATGTTTTGTAACGGTTCATATCCTTGCTCCGGCAACTGAAACGACCACTTTATTGCTGCGCAAAGTCGGCCGTCGCTGTTTAACCAAGATCAGGTTCATGCCTGTGTGCATCGTCATGGAGATGTCCCATGTCACAAGTCGACCGTTACAAACCTTACAAGGGTGCCGCTGCCGGTTGGGGGGCTGTGATCAGCCTGACCAAAAGCTGGCTGGGCAGTGAAAACGCCCTGAAAAACATCCGCGCCATGCTCAAGACCAATCAGAACGGCGGCTTCGACTGCCCGGGCTGTGCCTGGGGTGAAGCGCCCGGTGCGAGCATGCTCAAGTTCTGCGAGAACGGCGCCAAAGCGGTGAACTGGGAGGCCACCGGGCGTTTGGTCGACCCGGCGTTCTTCAACAAGTACACGGTATCGAGCCTGGCCGAGCAGAGCGACTACTGGCTGGAATATCAGGGCCGTCTGACCCACCCGATGCGTTACGACGCGCGGGTCGACCGCTATGTGGAAACCACCTGGGAAGACGCGTTCGCGCTGATCGCCGAACACCTCAAGGGCTTGAAATCGCCGCACGAGGCCGAGTTCTACACCTCGGGCCGGGCCAGCAACGAAGCGGCGTTTCTCTATCAGTTGTTCGTCCGCGCCTTCGGCACCAACAATTTCCCCGACTGCTCGAACATGTGCCACGAAGCCAGTGCGGTGAGCATGGGCGAGACGCTGGGCGTGGGCAAGGGCACCGTGGTCTACGAGGATCTGCATCATGCCGACGCGATTTTCGTCATCGGCCAGAACCCCGGCACCAACCACCCACGCATGCTCGAACCGCTGCGTGAAGCGGTGAAACGCGGCGCGCAGGTGGTGTGCATCAACCCGCTGAAAGAACGTGGCCTGGAACGTTTCCAGAACCCGCAGAACCCGCTCGAGATGCTCAGCAACGGTTGGGAAGCGACCAACACCGCGTACTTCCGCCCGGCGCTGGGTGGCGACATGGCGATGATTCGCGGCATGGTCAAATTCCTTCTGCAGTGGGAGCGTGAAGCCCAGGCCAGCGGTGGCGAACCGGTGTTCGACCATGCGTTTATCGCCGAGCACACCTCGGGTCTGGACAGCTACCTGGCAGAAGTCGACGCCACGACTTGGGAGCACATCCTCGAGCAGTCCGGCGTGCCGTTGCACGACATCGAACTGGCCGCGCGCATGTATGGCCGCGCCAAGAGCGTGATCATGTGCTGGGCCATGGGCCTGACCCAACAAGTGCACTCGGTGCCGACCCTGCAGGAAGTCATCAATCTGCAACTGTTGCGCGGCAACGTCGGCCGTCCGGGCGCCGGCCTGTCGCCGGTGCGCGGTCACAGCAACGTGCAGGGCGACCGCACCATGGGCATCAATGAACTGGCGCCGAAGGAGCTGATGGACGCCCTGGAAAAACGCTTCAATTTCAAAGTGCCACGCATGCACGGCCACAACACGGTGATGGCGATCGGTGCGATGGAGCGGGGCGAGGCCAAGGTGTTTATCGGCCTGGGCGGCAACTTCGCCCAAGCCACGCCGGACACCCCGCGCACTCACGAGGCGATGCGCAAACTCGACCTGACCGTGCACATCTCGACCAAGCTCAACCGCAGCCATCTGGTCACCGGACGCGACGCGTTGATCCTGCCGTGCCTCGGTCGCACCGACATCGACATCCAGGCCGAAGGCCCGCAAGGCGTGACCGTGGAAGACACCTTCAGCATGGTGCACTTGTCGTTCGGTCAGTTGAAACCGAAGTCGGCGCACTTGAAGTCCGAGCCGGCGATCATTGCCGGGATTGCCGCCGCGACCTTGGGCAAGCATCCAATCGACTGGGAGTGGGCGGTGGGCGATTACGGACGCATCCGCAACCTGATCGGCGACGTGATTCCGGGCTTCGAGAACTTCAACGAAAAACTGCTGACCCCGGGCGGCTTCCACCTCGGCAACGACGCCTCGGACCGGGTCTGGAACACTGAGTCGGGCAAAGCCCAGTTCACCCCGTGCGTGCTGCCGGAACACCTGATCAGCGAAGGCGTGCGCAACCTGCCGGTCAAGCCGGATCTGATCCTGCAGACCATGCGCTCCCACGATCAGTACAACACCACGCTGTACGGCCTCGACGACCGTTATCGCGGGGTCTACGGCATGCGCGACGTGATCTTCGCCAACGAGCAGGACATCCAGCGTCTCGGTTTCGAACCGGGGCAGAAGGTCGATCTGGTGGCGCTGTGGGATGACGAGCGCGAGCGTCGGGTCAGCGGTTTCACCCTGATCGCCTACGACATTCCGCCCGGTCAGGCCGCGGCGTACTACCCGGAAACCAACCCGCTGGTGCCGCTGGAAAGCTACGGCGACCGGACCTACACGCCGACCTCGAAATTCGTCGCGATTCGCCTCGAAGCGGCCAAGGTCAGCAACCTGATCCCGTCTTCGGTGGCCTGACCCGCTACTTATAAAAAATCATAGCAATTTGACTGGCTGCAGGCGTTCGCGTCTGGCGGTGGCCCGGCGACGTGCTGCCGCTTTTCAGCCTGGATGAGGACATCATCATGCTCAACATGGAGGCACTGGACCTGGCGCGAATTCAATTCGCGTTCACGGTTTCGTTCCACATTATCTTCCCGGCGATCACCATCGGCCTGGCGAGTTTCCTCGCGGTACTCGAAGGCCTGTGGCTGAAAACCCGTGACGACACCTACCGCGATCTCTACCACTTCTGGTCGAAGATCTTTGCCGTCAACTTCGGCATGGGCGTGGTCTCGGGGCTGGTCATGGCGTACCAGTTCGGCACCAACTGGAGCGGCTTTTCCGACTTCGCCGGGAGCATCACCGGGCCGTTGCTGACCTATGAGGTGCTGACGGCGTTCTTCCTTGAGGCCGGTTTCCTCGGGGTCATGCTGTTCGGCTGGAACCGCGTCGGCCGTGGCTTGCACTTCTTTGCCACGGTGATGGTCGCTATCGGCACGCTGATTTCAACCTTCTGGATTCTCGCCTCCAACAGCTGGATGCAGACGCCGCAGGGCTTCGAAATCGTCGACGGGCGGGTGATGCCGCTGGACTGGCTGGCGATTGTGTTCAACCCGTCGTTTCCGTTCCGTCTGGCGCACATGGCGATCGCCGCGTTCGTCGCCACGGCCTTCTTCGTTGGCTCGTCGGCGGCCTGGCATTTGCTGCGCGGCAACAATACCGCGCCGGTGCGCAGGATGTTTTCCATGGCGTTGTGGATGGCGCTGATCGTGGCACCGATTCAGGCGGTGGTCGGTGACGCCCATGGCTTGAACACCCTGGAGCATCAACCGGCAAAAATCGCCGCCATCGAGGGCCACTGGGAAAACGCTGACAATGGCCCGACGCCGCTGGTGCTGTTCGGCATCCCCGACATGCAGGCGGAGAAGACCAAATATGCGCTGGAAATTCCGTACCTCGGCAGCCTGATCCTGACTCACAGCCTCGACAAGCAGATCCCGGCGCTCAAGAGCTTCCCGAAAGAGGATCGGCCGAACTCGACCATCATCTTCTGGAGCTTCCGCGTCATGGCCGGGCTGGGCATGTTGATGATCCTCGTCGGTGTGCTCGGTCTGGCGCTGCGTCGTGGCGGCAAGCTCTATCAGCATCGCGGCTTCCAGCGTCTGGTGTTGCTGATGGGGCCGAGCGGGTTGATCGCGTTGCTGGCCGGCTGGATCACCACCGAAGTCGGGCGTCAGCCGTGGGTGGTTTACGGTTTGATGCGCACCCATGACGCCGCGTCGCACCACTCGGTGGCGCAGATGAGCACTTCGCTGTTGCTGTTCGTGGTGATCTACTGCTCGGTGTTCACCGTGGGCATCGGCTACATGATGAAACTGGTGCGCAAGGGCCCGCAGCCCCATCACGAACATCCGCCGGAGGGCGATCAGTTGCAAACCCCGCGCCGGCCTATTTCGGCGGCTACCGCCCCGATGAAGGAGCACTGAGTCATGGGTATTCAAGGTATCGATCTCTCGTTGATCTGGGGTGTGATCATTGCCTTCGGGGTGATGATGTACGTGATCATGGACGGCTTCGATCTGGGCCTGGGGATCCTGTTTCCGCTGATCCCGGATGAGCAGGAGCGCGACGTGATGATGAACACCGTCGCCCCGGTGTGGGACGGCAACGAAACCTGGCTGGTGCTCGGTGGTGCGGCGTTGTATGGAGCGTTTCCGCTGGCCTACGGGGTGATTCTGGAGGCGCTGTACCTGCCGCTGATCCTGATGCTCTGCGGGCTGATTTTCCGTGGCGTGGCGTTCGAGTTTCGCTTCAAGTCGTCAGCGCAAAAGCGTCACTGGTGGGACAAGGCGTTCATCGGCGGTTCGCTGCTGGCGACGTTCTCCCAGGGTGTGGCGATCGGCGCCTACGTGTCGGGCATTCCCGTGGTGAATCGGCAGTTTGCCGGTGGCGGCCTGGATTGGCTGGCGCCGTTCCCGCTGGTGTGCGGCATCGGTCTGGTGGTGGCTTATGCGCTGCTGGGCAGCACCTGGTTGCTGGTCAAGACCGAAGGCATGCTCGAGTCGCGGATGCGTCTGTTCACTCGGCCGCTGGCGTGGTTGCTGACGGCGATGGTGGTGGTGATTGGTGCGTGGACACTGAAGTTGCACCCGGAGCTGGCCACTCGCTGGTCGACCAGCGGACACCTGATGGTGTTCGCCGGGTTGGTGGTGCTGGCGCTGCTGGCGTTGTTCGGGCTGCTGCGCACCTTGCGTCAGCGTCACACCCACTGGCCGTTCGTGTTCACTCTGGTGTTGATGCTGCTCGGTTACATCGGCCTGGCGTTGAGCATCTGGCCAAACATCATCCCGCCATCGGTGAGCCTGTGGGCGGCGGCGTCTCCGCCTTCGAGCCAGTTGTTCGCCTTGATCGGCGCACTGTTCATCCTGCCGGTGATCCTGATGTACACCTTCTGGAGCTACTACGTATTCCGCGGCAAAGTGAGGATTGGCGATGGCTACCATTGATTCGCGTGAGGTCAAAACCAGCCGCTGGTACCAGCGTCTGGGCTGGTTGTTGCTGATCTGGTTCGGCAGCATCGTGTCACTCGCCGTGGTGGCGAGTGTGCTGAAACTGGCGATGTATGCAGCGGGGATGAGGACCCACTGACAATAAAAAAACCGGAGCCATGACTCCGGTTTTTTTGTGCCCGCAATTCTGAACATCACTGATGTCCCCTGTGGGAGCGGGCTCGCTCGCGAAGGCGTCCGCTCAGTCGACATCGATGCTGAATGTGCCGGCCTCTTCGTGAGCAAGCCCACTCCCACCCTGGATTGCGGCCAGCCCCCAATCCTTCATCCACCACCAATCCCACCCTGGATTTCGGCTAGCCGCAAATTCTTCATCCAGCAGCAATCCCCTGTGGGAGCGGGCTCGCTCGCGAAGGCGTCCGCTCAGTCGACATCGATGCTGAATGTGCCGGCCTCTTCGTGAGCAAGCCCACTCCCACCTTGGATTTCGGCTAACCCACAATCCCTCATCCACCACCAATCCCACCTTGGATTTCGGCCAGCCGCAAATTCTTCATCCAGCAGCAATCCCCTGTGGGAGCGGGCTTGCTCGCGAAAGCGTCAGGTCAGCTGACACTGATGCTGAATGTACTGGCCTCTTCGTGAGCAAGCCCACTCCCACCCTTTTTCTAGTGCACAGACACATCCTGCCAACAAACATGTTCGGCGCACTGTGATGGCTGATCTAGCCTTTTTATGAATTCAACCATGAACAAGGCAAAGGAATGCCCAAACGTTATTCATCACATCGCCTGCGAACCGGCCGTCATTGCGAAGAAAATCAGATCTACCTACTAACCGCCAATACCTTGGGGCGTGAGCCGGTGTTCACGGATTACAGGCTCGGCCGGTTGGTTGTGCATCAGTTCAGGCAGGCGCAGGAAGAGGGATTTGCCGACACATTGGCATGGGTGGTTATGCCCGATCATTTTCATTGGCTGATCCAATTGCAAAAAGGAACACTTGGCCAATTGATGTGCCAGGTCAAATCCCTGAGTACTCGTTCAGTCAACACGGCAAGCGGTAGATCCGGAGGCCTTTGGCAGCAAGGTTTTCATGATCATGCGTTACGTCGAGAGGAGGATCTGGTGAAACTGGCCCGCTATGTAGTGGCTAATCCACTGCGGGCCGGACTGGTGGAAAAACTCGGTGACTACCCGCTATGGGACGCGATCTGGGTTTGAACTCAGGATGCGCATTCACCGCCTCACATCAGAATAAATGCGATTCCTGTGGGAGCGTGCTTGCTCGCGAAAGCGTCAGGTCAGTCGCCACCGATGCTGAATGTGCCGGCCCCTTCGTGAGCAAGCCCACTCCCACCCTTGATCGCGGCCAGCCGCAAATCCTCCATCCACGCACGATCCCCAGTGGGAGCGGGCTTGCTCGCGAAGGCGTCCGCTCAGTCGACACCGATGCTGAATGTGCCGGCCTCTTCGTGAGCAAGCCCACTCCCACCCTTGATTTCGGCCAGCCCCGAAATCTTCATTCAGCGACAATCCCCAGTGGGAGCGGGCTTGCTCGCGAAGGCGTCCGCTCAGTCGACACCGATGCTGAATGTGCCGGCCCCTTCGTGAGCAAGCCACTCCCACCCTTGATTTCGGCCAGCCGCAAATCCTCCATCCACGCACGATCCCCAGTGGGAGCGGGCTTGCTCGCGAAGGCGTCCGCTCAATCGACACCGATGTTGAATGTGCCGGCCCCTTCGTGAGCAAGCCCACTCCCACCCTCGATCGCCGCCAGCCCCGAAATCTTCATTCAGCGACAATCCCCAGTGGGAGCGGGCTTGCTCGCGAAGGCGGCAGGTCAGTCGACACCGATGTTGAATGTGCCGGCCCCTTCGTGAGCAAGCCCACTCCCACCCTTGATAGCGGCCAGCCCTGAATTCTTCATCCACCACCAATCCCCACATCGGATCTTCGGTGTTTTCTGAAGGGCTGTTACTGCGCACCAAACATCGCCGTCCAGTAAATCCCGGCGCTGCTCTTTGGGTCGGTCGCGTAGGCGGCGCCGAGTTCTTTGTATTGCGGGTTCATCAGGTTGGCGCAGTGGCCGGGGCTGGCGAGCCAGCCGTCGACGACCTTGCGCACGGTGTCTTGCCCGGCGGCGATGTTTTCGCCCACCAGTTGCCCGCTGTAGCCGGCCAGTTCGGCGCGGTCACCGGGTGTGCGGCCGTCGCGGTCCTTGTGGTCGAAATAGTTGTTGTTGGCCATGTCGCGGCTGTGATCCTGGGAGATCGTGCCCAGGCTCGCGTTCCAGGCCAGTGGCCCGGCCGCGGCAAAGGCCTGGCCGCCGCATTGACGCGGTTGGGCGCGAGCAGCGTTGAGTTGTTCGAGCAACTTCTGGCCTTCGCTCTGCGCATCACCGAGTTTCGCCGAGAGCAACGGTCGCGCCAGCACAATGCGCCAGTCACGATCGGCGCGGCTGACACCGACATCGACGAACTGCGGATCCAGCACCACCTGACAGAAGCTCTCCTGAATCGCCTTCATCGCCGACGCCGCATCCCGTGGGCCGTTGAGGGTGATCGCCTGCACGTTGACCATCGGGTAGCTGGCGCTGGCCATGGCCTGTTGCAGATCGACCGCACCGGCGGCCGGCAGTCTCAGCCGTGGATCGGCCGACAGCGGTGGCAGTTCACTGGACGCCTGGCTGCCGCAACGCTGCGGTTGGCTGCGGTAGGCATTGATCGACTCGATCAGTTGCGACTCGTCGGCAGCCATGGCCGAGGCGGCCACGGCCAGGCCCACGGACAGCGCGGCAAAACGCAAGACGGATGGCATGAAGCGCATGGAAATCTCCCTTGAGCTGAGTGCGCTCATGATGCGCGAAAGGCCCCCGGTCAGTGCAATGTCTTTTTCTTCATCGAGCGGTTTTTTCTGCGGAACGTTACGTCGGTATTTGCCGTCTACACTCTCCGAAGGCCCCGGGAACCGGGCGTCTCCCCCACGAAACACCTTGCCCGGAACGGGCGTTGCCGGAAGAACCGACATGGGATTGAAATGGTTGGCTGGCTGTTTCGCATTAACCCTGATGGTCGGTGTTGTAAGCGCCACTGAACAGGCGCCGATCAAGGCCAAGGCCGAAGAGAAAGCCCAGGTGCTGGAAGAGAAGGCCGCCGACAAAGTCAGCGCGGCGCCAGCACCCAAATCCGAAGCGATCACCCCCACTGAAGTGCAGGCGGTTGACCCCGCCGGCACCGCGCCGCTGGACGATCCGATCACCTGCCTGGCGCGCAGTATCTACTGGGAAGCCAAGGGCCGCGACACGCTGGAAATGGAGGCGGTGGCCAACGTGGTGATGAACCGCCTCGGCCATGACGGCTTCCCTGACACCGTGTGTGCAGTCGTCAAGCAAGGTTCGGAAACCAAGAGCTGCCAGTTTTCCTGGTGGTGCGATGGCAAGGCCGATCAGGTCAAGGAAGACGCCGAATACACCCTGGCCAAGGACATCGCCGGCAAGGCCCTCAACCGCCAGTTGCCGGATCGCACCCATGGCGCACTGTACTTCCATGATCGCCAGGTGCATCCGAGCTGGGCCAAGGAGTACAAAAAGACCGCCGCGGTCGGCAAATTCCTGTTCTATAAACCGGCCGGCGGCGATGCGCGTTAGACGCAGACTTCCCGTACACAGTTGCGCAGCCAGCGGTGCGCCGGGTCGGCGTCCATACGCGGGTGCCAGAGCATCGACACGCTGATCGGCGGCATCCTGAAGGGCAGGGCGAAGCTGTGCAGGCCCATGCGCAGCTTGCTGGTGTGACGCTCCGGAACCGTGGCGATCAGGTCCGATTCGCGGACCAGCGTCAGCGCCGCCGAAAAGCCGCCGAACGAGGTGACGATATCCCGCGTCAGACCTGCGGCGAGCAACGCTTCGTCGACCGGGCCGCTGCTGCGCCCGCGCCGTGAGATCAGAATGTGCTGGCCGCCGGCAAAGCGTTTGCTGCTGATCTTGCCCGAGCTCAACGGATGGCCTTCGCGCACCACGCCGATCCAGTGATCCTCAAACAGAATGCGGCTGTGCAGCGTCGGGTCGGTGCTGTCGTCGACCACGCCGGTCTCCAGATCGACCCGGCCTTCGCGCAACGGCGTGCTGTCCTTGTCGGCTTTCTGCACAAAACGCAGGCGCACGCCGGGCGCTTCTTCTGCGATGCGCGCGAGCAGTGCGGCGGCGAAGGTTTCAACAAAGCCGTCGGTGTTGCGCAGGGTGAAGGTGCGCTGCAATTGACCGGGGTCGAGGATCTCGGCGGGACGCAAGGCGGCTTCGGCTGCCTGCACCAGACCACTGACCCGCTCGCGCAACTCCAGCGCACGCGGGGTCGGCACCAGGCCACGCCCGGCGCGCACCAGCAACGGATCGCCGGTGGTTTCGCGCAGACGCGCCAGGGCACGGCTCATGGCCGACGGGCTCAGGCGCAGAATTTGTGCGGCGCGGGCGACGCTGCCTTCGCGCAACAACACGTCGAGGGTTATCAGCAGGTTCAGATCCGGTGTGCTCATGACATGGCGTTCCATGCAGGTATCAAGTGCAAAGCATGCGTCTTGCGCCTTGCCTTGTCGAGACGCAGGCTATGCCGTCTGACCTTTGCACCAGGAGCGCCCGATGCCCGGATCCCCCTTGCCCCCTCAAGCCCGCTGGGCGCTGACCAGTCTGGCGCTGTCGATGTTGATGCCGTCGCTGGACACCAGCATCGCCAATGCCGGATTACCGACCTTGGCTGCAGCGTTCGATGCGACGTTTCAACAGGTGCAGTGGATCGTGCTGGCGTACCTGCTGGCGGTCACCACGTTGATTGTCAGCGTCGGGCGTCTGGGCGATGTGTTCGGGCGGCGGCGCCTGCTGCTGATCGGCATCGGCATTTTCACCAGTGCTTCGTCGTGCTGTGCGCTGGCTCCGGGGTTGGGCTGGTTGATCGGCGCACGCGCAGTGCAAGGCCTTGGCGCGGCGATCATGTTCGCCTTGACGGTGGCGCTGGTGGCGGATGCGGTGCCCAAGGCGCGGGCGGGCAGCGCGATGGGCTTGCTGGCGACGATGTCGGCTACCGGCACCAGCCTCGGGCCATCGCTGGGTGGTCTGCTGATCGCGCATGTCGGCTGGCCGTCGATTTTTGTCCTCAACGTGCCGTTGGGCCTGCTCAATGCGTGGCTGGTTTATCGTTATCTGCCGACCGATCGCCCGGCGAAATCGGCAGTCGCGTTTGATTACCTCGGCACCGTGGTGCTGGTGTTGACGCTGGCCGCTTATGCGCTGGCGATGACGCTCGATGGTTACACGCTGATGTTGCTGCTGGTCAGCCTGTGCGGGGCAGGGGTGTTTGTCGCGGTCGAGATGAAAGCCACGGCGCCACTGATTCGCCTGTCATTGTTTGCCGACGCGCGTCTGAGCAGCAGCCTGGCGCTGACGTTGCTGGTGACGACGGTGATGATGACCACGCTGGTGGTCGGGCCGTTTTACCTGAGTCGGGGCCTGGGATTGGGCAGCAGCGTGGTCGGCCTGGCATTGTCGGTCGGGCCGCTGCTGGCGGCGTGCGGCGGGGTGCCGGCGGGGCGTCTGGTGGATCGCTTCGGTGCGCGGCGGGTGGTGCCGGGGGCGTTGTTCGGGTTGGCCGGTGGTTGCAGTTTGTTGGCGTTGTTGCCGATGAGTCTCGGTCTGCCGGCGTATCTGCTGCCGATGGCTGTGGTTGCCAGCAGTTACGCGTTGTTCCAGGCGGCGAACAATACCGGGTTGATGGCGACGGTCAGTCAGGCTCAGCGCGGTGTGGTGTCGGCCCTGCTCGGGCTGTCACGCAATCTCGGACTGATCACCGGCGCGGCGGTCATGGGTGCGGTGTTTGCCTTCGCTACGGGTGACCCGACGCAAGCCCCGGCCGAGGTCATCGGCAGTGGCTTGCACAGCACGTTCGGGGTTGCGGCGGCGCTGATGGTCGTCGCCCTGATCGTCAGCTGGCGTGGGTACTCAAGATGCTCGCCACTTGCTGCGGCTGGCAGTTGAGGTACGGCGAGGACTTCAGCCAGCGCTGGTCCGGGTACCAGGAGAACATGAACTGGCCGTCCTTGAGTTTATCGATCACCTGCTTCGCCACTTGCGGGCGCACCGCCGGGCAACCCTGGCTGCGACCGATACGGCCCTGACGCTTGCTCCACAACGGATTCACGTAGTCGGCGGCGTGGATCACGATGGCCCGGTCGCGGGCCAGGTCATTGAAGCCCGGTTCCAGACCGTCCATGCGCAGCGAATAACCGTGGGTCCCCTCGTAACTTTCCTGGGTGCGGAACAGACCGAGGCTGGATTGGTAACTGCCTTCGCGGTTGGAGAACTGGGTAGCGAAATTTTCCCCGGAATTTGAACCGTGGGCGACCAGATCGCGCAGCACCAGTTTCTTTCTGTTCAGATCGAAGATCCACAGCCGGCGGGCGGTGGAGGGCTGCGAATAATCGATGATCGCCAGGTGGCGTGAGGGTCTCGCGCCATTGTTCACTGCGCATTGCATGGCGCTCAAGGCACCTTTCAGCGCTTGGGGATTGAGTTCCGGCGCGGCGTGGGCGAGGCTGGTGAAGAGAACCGGCGATGGTTTGCCGGCGGCGAAAGCTGGGCTGCTCACGACGACGAGGGTCGCGGTGGTCAGCAGAAGTCGGCGCAAATACGTCAACATTTATAAAGTGTCCTCACTTGCTACTTATTTGGCACTTTGGCTCCTGACTCCCAGTCATACCCGACAGACCCCTGTTTCGAGCCTGACTGTTCAGCGCACCTGATGTAAGGTTGACCGTCATTCAGACGGCCACGGATTGGAGTAAAGCAGTTGTTCAAAAAGTACGCATGCTACTTGAGCATTTGTTTGCTCGCTGCGCCGTTTGTCGCTTGCGCCGATGAGCCGCTGCCACCGTTGCAGACCCTGCCGACGCTGCCGGCGGAAATGCCGGTCGAGCCACAAAGTCCGCTGCAAGCGGTGCTGATCGGTTTGCCCCAGGCGTGCCCGGCGATTGCCGCGCACCTGAGCGGCGCGGCGCTGACGCAATTGCAGGCGTTTTATCAGCAGCAGGACTGGCTGCGGGTGTGGGCCAGCGAGTCCGGGCGATTGCCGGCCTTGCGCGCGCAGTTGCAGCTGTTGGCCGATGATGGCCTCAATCCCAAGCGCTACCCGGTGGCGGCCAATCCGCCGCAGGACGGCGAGTTGTGTGCCGATATCGATATCAGCCGCTCGTATCTGCAAGCGCTGCAGGACCTGCATTACGGTCGTCTGCTGCAATCGCATTTCGAGCCGCTGTGGCATTCCGATGACACCCCGCGTGATCGTCAGGCGGAATTGCTGGCGATCGCCGTGCCCGGTCTGCAGGACATCAAGACCGCGTTCGATCTGGCGCGTCCGCGTCTGGCGCAATACCAGAGCCTGCGCCACCTCTACGCCAGCCAGCGGCTGCAAGCCTTGCCGCACTGGCAGTCGGTGGGCAACGGCCCGTTGCTACGCCCGGCGATGGAAGACAAACGCGTGCCGGAACTGGCCCAACGCTTGTTCAACGAAGGCTATCTGACCCACGCCATCGGCACGCCCGGCAATGCCTATGAGGGCGTGCTGGTGGAAGCGGTGAAGAGCTTCCAGGCCAACCATTCGTTGCAGGCCGACGGGGTAGTCGGGCCGGGGACGATTGCCGAGCTCAACATCAGCCCGCTGACGCGCCGCGAACAATTGCGCGTCAACCTTGAACGTTTCCGCTGGCTGGCGCAGGACATGGAACCCGACGGTTTGCTGGTCAACGTCGCTGCCGCCGAGCTGACCCTGTATCAGGCCGGCGTGCCGGTCTGGCAGACCCGTACCCAGGTCGGTCGCGCCGAACGGCAGACCCCGTTGCTCAAATCCCGGGTCACGCGTCTGACGCTGAACCCGACCTGGACTGTGCCGCCGACCATCTGGAAAGAAGACAAGCTGCCGGCGATCCGCAAGGATCAGACCTTCCTCAGCCGGCAGAACCTGCAAGTGCTCGACGCCCAAGGCCAGCCATTGGCCGCAGCGGATATCGACTGGGACAACCCCGGCAACATCATGCTGCGCCAGGAGGCCGGGCCGCGTAATCCGCTGGGGCAACTGGTGATCCGCTTCCCCAACCCGTTCGCGGTGTACCTGCACGATACGCCGAGCAAGGCCCTGTTCGACAAAGGCCCGCGCGCCTTCAGCTCGGGCTGTGTGCGGGTCGAGCACCCGATGCAACTGCGCGACCTGTTGCTGACCCCGGCGGAACGCACCCGCACCGACACCTTGCTCGCTACCGGCAGCACCCACGAATTCCGCCTGTCGGCACCGGTGCCGATCCTCATGACCTACTGGACGGCACAGGTCGGCAAGGATGGGCAGGTGCGTTATGCGCCGGATATCTACAGCCGCGACAGCGCACTGCTCGCCGGCCTCGACGGGGCACACTGAATCCCGGATTTGCAGCAATCCCCCCAGTGGGAGCGAGCCTGCTCGCGAAAGCGTCAGGTCAGCCGCCATTAATGCTGACTGTACCGACCCCTTCGTGAGCAAGCCCACTCCCACCCCTGATCGCGGCCGGGCCCCCATCCTTCATCCACCACAGCCCCCTGTGGGAGCGGGCTTGCTCGCGAAAGCGTCAGTTCAGTCAACATCAATGCTGACTGTACCGGCCCCTTCGTGAGCAAGCCCACTCCCACCCCTGATCGCGGCCAGCCCTGAATCCTTCATCCACCACAGCCCCTGTGGGAGCGGGCTTGCTCGCGAAAGCGTCAGGTCAGCCAACATCAATGCTGACTGTGCCGACCCCTTCGTGAGCAAGCCCACTCCCACCCTTGATCGTGGCCAGCCCTGAATCTTTCATCTACCACAGTCCCCTGTGATAGCCAGTGTGATTCGTGGCAGTTGCGCAGCGTCTAGCCCCAGTGTCCCCGCAATCCCATGGGGCGAGACTTCGGAACCCGGCATGCAAGCGCTGTTGAACGAGATTCTTGACGCTGTCCGGCCCTTGATCGGGCAGGGCAAAGTGGCTGATTACATTCCCGCCCTCGGCACCGTGCCGGCCAATCAGCTGGGCATCGCCGTGTATGGCAACGACGGCGAAATGTATTGCGCCGGCGACGCCGAGACGCCGTTCTCGGTGCAGAGTATTTCCAAGGTGTTCAGCCTGGTGCAGGCGATCGAGCATTCCGGTGAGGCGATCTGGGAGCGCCTGGGGCACGAGCCGTCCGGCCAGCCGTTCAACTCGCTGGTGCAACTGGAGTTCGAACGCGGGCGCCCGCGCAATCCGTTCATCAACGCCGGGGCGCTGGTGATCTGCGACATCAACCAGTCGCGTTTCGCCGCGCCAGCCCTGTCGATGCGCGACTTCGTGCGGCGCCTGTCGGGCAATCCACAGGTGATCGTCGACGGCAAGGTCGCCGAGTCCGAATACCAGCATCGCGCCCGCAACGCGGCCATGGCGTACCTGATGCAATCGTTCGGCAACTTCCACAACGACGTCGAAGCGGTGCTGCGCAGCTACTTCAGCCACTGCGCACTGCGCATGAACTGCATCGATCTGGCCCGCGCATTCTGCTTCCTCGCCAACGACGGTTTCTGCAAGCACAGCGGCGAACAGGTCCTGACCCGGCGCCAGACCCAACAAGTCAACTCGATCATGGCCACCAGCGGCCTGTACGACGAGGCCGGCAACTTCGCTTATCGCGTCGGCCTGCCGGGCAAGAGCGGGGTAGGCGGCGGGATCGTCGCGGTGGTGCCGGGGCAGTTCACGGTGTGCGTGTGGTCGCCGGAACTCAACGCTGCCGGTAACTCGCTGGCGGGGATGGCGGCGCTGGAGATGCTCAGTTCGCGGATTGGCTGGTCGGTGTTCTGACCTGATCTTCCAAACACTGCAAAACCCTGTGGGAGCGAGCCTGCTCGCGAAAGCGTCGTGCCTGTCGATGCATCTCTCGCTGACCCACCGCATTCGCGAGCAGGCTCGCTCCCACAAGGGTTTTGTGTTGCCTCGGAGAGCGCAGTTCCTATACATTTTCCGGCCGCCCCTCATATGGTGAATCCGCTTCATGTCTCTTGCGCTCGAACGTCTAGTCGCTGGCACGCCGATCCCTTTCGCTGGTAACCGCGTGACCGTGGTCAGCCCCGAACTGGCGGCGCGGTTTCAGCCCGGTGACCACCTGCTGGTCGAGCAGGTGAGTGGCGAGCTGTTGCTGATTCCGGTGGTCGATCAACAAGCGGCTGCGGTGGCAATCGAGCGTGCTGAAGCGGCATTCACTGCATTGTCGGCAGTCTCCGACGAGGCCATCAGCCACTTCTTCGATCTGTTCGCGCAACGCCTGGAAACCGCGGAGTGCTGGAACCTGATCGAAGCCGCCAACCTGGCCGACATCGAACGCGCCAAGGCCCGTGGTCGCTCGACCACCCGACTGCTCGCCGACGAGCGCATGCGCCGCGACATGATCGCCGGTTTGCGCGCCTGGCGGGATGCGCCGGCCACGCGCGGCAAGGTCATCAGCAGCGTCGAACACGACGGCTGGAAGGTCGAGCAAGTGGTGTCGCCGCTGGGCATCGTGGCTTTCGTGTTCGAAGGACGGCCGAACGTGTTCGCCGATGCCGCCGGTGTACTGCGCACCGGCAACACCGCGGTGCTGCGCATCGGCAGCGATGCATTGGGCACCGCGCAAGCAATCGTCACTCACGCGCTGAATCCGGCGCTGGCCGATGCCGGTCTGCCGGCGGGTGCGGTGTCGCTGGTGGAAAGTGTCAATCACGCGGCCGGGTGGGCGATGTTCGCCGACCGGCGTTTGTCGCTGGCGGTGGCCCGGGGTTCGGGCCGCGCGGTCAGCCAGTTGGGCAGCATCGCCCAGCAGGCGGGCACGGCGGTCAGCCTGCACGGCACTGGTGGCGCGTGGCTGATTGCCGATCGTGACGCCGACGCCACGCGCTTCGCCGCCGTGGTGCGTAATTCGCTGGATCGCAAAGTCTGCAACACGCTGAACGTCTGCCTGATTCAACGTGATCGTGCCGTCGAGCTGATCCCGCTGTTCCTCGATGCGCTGCAGCAGGCCGGTACCGCACGCGGTCAGGGCTGCAAATTGCACATCGTCACAGGCAGCGAAAGTTACCTGCCGGCTGAGTGGCACAACGCGACGGTCGAGGTCTATCGCGCCGAAGGTTATCAGACCGAAGCCCTGGCCGAAACGCTGGCGGAATCCGAACTGGGCCGTGAGTGGGAATGGGAAGAAACCCCGGAAGTCAGCCTGATGATTGTCGACGATCTGGATCAGGCGATCGCGCTGTTCAACCGCTACAGCCCGCAGTTCACGGTGTCGCTGATCAGCGAGGATGCTGCTGCGCAAGAGCGTTTTTACAACGCGGTGAACGCACCGTTTGTGGGTAACGGGATTACCCGTTGGGTCGATGGCCAGTACGCGCTGAACAAGCCGGAACTGGGGCTTTCGAACTGGGAGAGCGGGCGCCTGTTTGCGCGCAGTGCGATTCTTTCGGGCGATGGCGTGTTCACGGTCCGTAGTCGCATGACTCAGATCGACCTCAGCGTAAAACGCTGAAAACGCCTTATCCCGATTGATGCACACCGGCCCTGTGGCGAGGGGATTTATCCCCGATGGGGCGCGAAGCGGCCCCAAGAGATCGGGCCTGCTGCGCAGTCCATCGGGGATAAATCCCCTCGCCACAAGTTCCTCTTCACCTCAGCGGACTTGTATCAGGCGGCTGCGCTGGCGTTTGCCTGAACGGCGCACGTCGCCGGCTGCTCAGCCAGCGGCACAAACGTGCGGCGATCCGCCGCCAGCGCATCGATCGAGCCGGTCTCGATGTCATACACCCAGCCATGCAGGTTCAGCAGGCCCTTCTCCTGGGCCAGACGTACGCTCGGGTGGGTCTGAATATTCGCCAGTTGCGCGATCACATTTTCCCGCACCATCGAACTCAATTTCGCCGCGTCATTGGCGTGCGGCCGCGCCTCGTTCACCACTTTCGCCGACTCGGCATGTTGCAGCCAGCCGCTGACGGCGGGCAGGTGATCCATGCATTTGCATTGGGCAATCGCGGTCATCGCGCCACAATCGGAGTGGCCGCAGATCACGATGTCCGTCACCCCAAGCACCGCCACCGCATATTCCACCGTCGCCGAAACCCCGCCCGGATGCGGGCTGTAGGACGGCACGATATTGCCAGCGTTGCGGATCACGAACAGCTCGCCGGGTTCTTGCTGGGTCAGCAGTTCCGGCACCACGCGGCTGTCGGAACAGGTGATGAACAAGGTGCCCGGGGTTTGAGTGGTCGCCAAGTGCTTGAACAGCTCGGTGCGTTGCGGAAACGCCTCGTTCTGGAACTTCAGGAAGCCTTCGATCAGGTTTTTCATGGTGTTGTCCTCTCAGTTCGAACAGCCGGTGCCGAATTCGCTGTATTGAAGAATGTGTTTTGCGCCGTGGCTGTCGAGGTAGGTCATCTCGACCGGTACAGCGCCGCAGACGTCGGTGACCGGGGTGATGCTCACGATTTCAGCAATATCCAGAGTCATGCCGTATCGGTAGGCAATCGCCTCTTCATCAGCCTGGGCCTGGGCGGCAAGGCCGGCGAGCAGGGTCAGGGTCAACAGAATTTTGTGCATGGGGCAGCCTCCAGGCAGATGTGATGACGACTTGGCAATTGAGGTTTGGATGGGCCCGCACACGGGGTGCGGGCCGGGGTGGATCAGAACGGACGCAGTGGCAGGAACTTGCCGTCGAGGGTGACCACGGCGCGGGAGCCGCCTTCCGGGTCTTCGACTTTCTTGATGTCGAGCTTGAAGTTGATGGCGCTGATGATGCCGTCGCCGAACTGCTCGTGGACCAGGGCTTTGAGGGTGGTGCCGTAGATCTGGATCATCTCGTGGAAGCGGTAGATGGTCGGGTCGGTCGGCACACCGCTGAGGCTGCCACGCAGCGGGATGATCTGCAGGGCGGCAACGGCGTCGGCGTCCAGCTCGAGTTTGTCGCCAACCACTTGCGCGGCGTTTTGTGGCAGCGGGTGCTGGCCGAGGAGGGCAGCGGTGACGTAGGCCAGGCTCAGGCCGGTGCCATCGGCAAGATCCTGCCATGACAAATTCTTGCGGGCCTTGATGTCGAGAATGCGCGTGGTCAGGGCCAGGCTGGCATCGTTATAGGCGTGGGACTGTTGCATGGTGTCACTCCTTTCAAGGTTGGCTTGCTGTGTGGGAGCCATCTTCTGCCGATTGATCCATAGCGTCCAAGACCGATATACAATACTTCGCATAAGTCCTGCCTATAGATGGTGATCCCATGCTGCTGCGACATTTGCGATATCTGCTGGCCGTGGCCGATCACGGCGGCTTCACCCGGGCGGCGGAGGCGTTGCATGTGTCGCAGCCGACCTTGTCGCAACAGATCCGCCAACTGGAAGAAAGCCTCGGGGTGAATCTGTTCGACCGCACTTCACGCACCGTTAAACCCACCGATGCCGGTGAGGCTTACATTGAGTGTGCGCGGCGCGTGCTGGTGGAACTGGAGGCGGGCAAGCGGGCGTTGCATGACGTGAAGGATCTGTCCCGTGGCAGCCTGCGGCTGGCCATGACGCCGACCTTCATGGCCTATCTGGTCGGGCCGTTGGTGCGTGATTTTGCGGCGCGCTACCCGGGGATCCATCTGCAGATTTTCGAGCTGTCGATGGACGACATCGAGGCGGGGCTGGCGGACGATTCGCTGGATATCGCGATTGCCTTTACCCCGGTGCGCCACCCGGACATCGAGTGCATCCCGGCGTTTACCGAAACCCTGGGAATCATGGTCGGGCGCGAGCATCCGCTGTACGACAGCAGTGCGGTGCTGACGTCGAGTGACCTTGCGCAACTGGATTTCGCCTTGCTGGCGCCGGATTTCATCACGCGCTTATCGATCGATGAATACTTTCGTCAGCACGGAATCACGCCACAGGTGCGGATCGAGGTGAACTCGGTAAGTACGTTGCTGGAGGTGGTGCGGCATTCGCCGATGGCGACGATGTTGCCCGAAGCGATTGCCAGCGAAGACCGGGCGTTGCGTCGCTTGAGCGTCGAGAACGAAGCGCCGCAGCGTGGGGCGGCGTTGTTGCGGCGGCAGAATAATTACCACAGTGCGGCGGCTCTGGCGTTTGTGAATCTGGTCCTGCAAACGAAAATCTGACCAACAACACAGCCCCCCTGTAGGAGCGGGCTTGCTCGCGAATGCGGTGTCTCAGTTGAAGTGATGGTGACTGACCCGGCCCATTCGCGAGCAAGCCCGCTCCCACAGGATTGTGTGGTGAATTGCGGATATAAAAAGGGCCTGCTTCTGTTGGAAGCAGGCCCCTTTTATTTATTGAAGTTGTAAATCAGTAGAACCGGTCAATCACCCGAACTTCATTCTTGTTCTGCATCGAATCCCACGCCTGTTTCAGCGTCTGCAGCACATTACTGATGAAGTCCTTGTCGGCCGCAGCTTTCTTGCCGACATAACCGTGGCCGCGGCGGTACATCTTCAGGCGGGCCAGCAGGTTCTGGTTGCTGCGGTCGAATTCTTCTTCACCAGCGTGGGGTGACAGGCAGTCGATATGCACCTGACCCGACTTGCTGATCCAGAGAATGTGGCTGTCGTGGCTGTCTTTTTGCGCAGCGAACATACGAGCCAGTTCTTCGATAGTAGGTTGATTGTTCAGATTCATGATGTTTGCCCCTTGACCAGTCTGGTGATCTTTCAAAGTTGATTCGCTAATACAGGTAGCCCATCGGTTAGTTGATCCCTGGCACCGAAACCAGGACGTCAGCGGTCGCCCGTGTGAAGTACGGGGTCATGCGTCTGTTGCATGTAGTCGTGTTGAATAACTGCTACGCAATAGCGTCACAACGAGGAGAAGCAGCGAAAACCGGGAGGCTCCTTGACGACGTTTTCAGGGTCGACCACAAGCGTCTTGAGAATTTTCGCCAGCGCTTCTCGTCCTTGTACTGGACGTTCAGGCCAGGTCAGCTTCTTCAATCTGCCTTGTGGGCAGCGTGTATCCGGAAAAAACAACTCGGCGGTCAGACGAGTTTGCTCAAGCGTGTTACCGATGTTCCCGATCGGGGAACGTCTTCATCATGCAAAAGCAAAACGGTGCCGTCAACGGTTTTGTAGTGATTATTTTTGTTCACTACATATTGTCGGACAAAGCGGTTTTGGAATGAGAAAAGTTCCGTTCAGGCAACGGATGCGGGGGCGCGCAGGACGTAGAAGGTGCAGGGGTAACCGTCCACGGCGCGCTGTTGGCGGGTGAATGCGCCGCCAGTCAATTCGGGGATCAACCTGGCCCAGAAGCGCTGCGCAGGCAGGTTGGCGTCGATGTGGAAAATCTGCCATTGACCGGGCAGACGGCTCAAGAGGGCAGAGACGACAAACTGCCCGACGCCTTGGCCACGAAAACGCCGGGTGAGGAAGAAGTAGCCGATGTTGTGTTCGGCGCCGTCGATGTGGGTGTCGTTATCCACGGTCACGAAGCCGGCCAGTTCACCGTCGACGCGGATCAGGAACGGTTGGGTAGCGGGATTGCGCCAGTAATCGTCTTTCTGCTGAATGCTGAAGAAGCCATGTTCGCCGAGTTTCAGTGGTAGCCATTGGCTGAAGTCGTACATGTAGAACTGCATGAGGTTTTCGATGGTTTGCAGTTCGTCGCGGTGGGCGGGGTGCAGTTCGATGCTGGGCATTGGGTTAACTCCCTGCGGTGATGAAGCCGATAATGTGAACTCACACCTTGTGGCGAGGGGATTTATCCCCGATGGACTGCGCAGCAGTCCTCTAGTTTAAGTAAAAGCTGGGGCCGCTTCGCAGCCCATCGGGGATAAATCCCCTCACCACAGAATCCCCCACCACAGGACTGATCATTACTTCGCTGTGCGTTTGGCTGCGCTGGCAGTTTTGCTTCGGGTCGATTTACGCTTTTTCTTCCACGGCGCCGCGGCCTTGCCGGCCGGTGGCGGGCCGCTGATGGTCAGGCTCAGCGCCGAACAGCGGCTGACCTGCTTGCTCATCCACGCCGCCTGTTTGGTGACGAACTCTTCCAGGCTCATCTCGCCGCTCTGCACCATGTCCAGCGCCTGTTCCCAGATGGCGGTGGTGCCGGGATCGGCAATCGCCCGGGGCACGGCGTCGATCAGGCTGAAGGCCGCCGGCGTCGCGGCCAGTGCCTTGCCGTTCTTCACCAGATAACCTCGATCCAGCAGACCCTGAATGATTGAGGCGCGTGTCGCTTCGGTGCCGATGCCGGTGGTGTCCTTGAGTTTCTGTTTGAGCAGCGGATCTTCCACCAGTTTGGCGACGTTCTTCATCGCCTTGATCAGGTCGCCCTCGGTGTAGGGCTTCGGCGGCTGGGTCCACAGATCCTTGAGATTCACGCCGGCCACGGCGCAATCGATACCCTGGCTCAGCGCCGGCAGGGTTTGCGGGGCTGGCGCTTCACGGCCCTTGGCCGGGGCGAGGGCTTCGGGCAAGGCGCGCTTCCAGCCCGGTTCGATGATCTGCTTGCCGACGGCACGCAACGCTTCCCCGGCGCAATCGAAGTCGGCCTGGGTGCGATCGTATTCATGGTTGGGCAGAAATTGCGCCAGATAACGCGCACGAATCAGCGTGTAGACCGCCCGGTGTTTACCGCTCAGACGCTCGAGATTCTTGGCTGCCGCTGTGGGGATGATGCCGTGGTGGGCGCTGACCTTGGCGTCGTTCCACGCCCGCGAGCGGCGCTGCGGGTCGAGGTGACCGTTCAACACGTCAAGGCTCGGGTCGGCCTGACGCAGTGCCGCCAGTATCCCCGGCGCCTCGCTGTGCTGGCTCAGCGGCAGAAAGCCGCAATCGCTGCGCGGGTAGGTGATGACCTTGTAGGTTTCGTAAAGGGCCTGGGCGATGTCGAGAGTTTCCTGGGCGCCGAGACCGAGTTTCTTCGAGCAGACCTCCTGCAGGGTGCCCAGATCGAATGGCAGCGGTGCCACTTCACGCATGCGTTCAGTGCGCAGTTTGACCACCCGCGCACTGGCGGCGCTGTTCAGAGCGGCGGCTGCCTGCTGGGCCAGCGCCTGATTCAGACAGCGATCCTGCTCGTCGCAAACGTCCGAGGGCGCACGCCATTGTGCGGTGAACGGCGTGCCATCGTGCAGCAGTTGCACATCGATCGCCCAATACGGCACCGGCACGAAGTCGGCGATGCTGCGGTCGCGATCCACCACCAGCCGCAGTGTCGGCGTCTGCACCCGACCGACCGGTAGCACACCCTGATAGCCGGACTGCCGGCCCAATAGTGTGAACAGGCGACTCATGTTCATGCCGATCAGCCAGTCGGCCCGCGAGCGCCCCAGCGCCGAGTGATACAGGCTGAAGGTTTCCGCCCCTGGCTTCAGCGCGGCCAGAGCCTTGCGGATCGATGCTTCATCCAGCGCCGACAGCCACAAGCGGCGGATCGGCCCGCGATAGCGGCAGTGCTCGACCAGTTCCCGGGCAATCATCTCGCCCTCACGGTCGGCGTCGGTGGCGATGATCAGTTCGCTGGCCTCGCCAAGCAGGCGCTTGACCGCCTTGTACTGGCTGGCGGTGCGCGGCTTGACGGTCATTTTCCACTTGTCGGGAATGATCGGCAGATCCGCCAGCACCCAGCGCTTGTAGCGCGCGTCGTAGGCATCCGGCGGCGCGGTTTCCAGCAGATGGCCGATGCACCAGGTCACCGTGACGTCCGTTCCCAGCCAGCAGCCGTCGCCCCGACGCCTGGCGCCCAGCACGGCCGCGATGTCTTTGGCCTGGGAAGGTTTTTCACAGAGGTACAGCCGCATAACCACCGTCGTCGATCAGTTCACTGGAGGTGCACAGGATGGCTGCAGTTGGCGCTCGGGGCAACTTTTATCTGTATGGATATACAGATCAAAACATTGCCGGGAATGACCGGTATTACCGGGACGTCGCGAGCGGCTATCGAGAAATCGATTGGCAGGGCGATTGACGCCCGTGTCAGGTTCACCGGGCTTCTCAGAAACGCGAGTGACCGGACAATCTCGCCGTGGATTGCCGTGCTCGACGCGTACTGCCAACTCTGAAACAAGGAAGTCCCACCATGGCTCAAGCCAAAGCAAAATCCAGCAGCGCCTATGACGAAGTGAACGCCTTCAGCCACTTGTACGACCGTGGCGTCGGCCTGGTGAACGGCAAACCGTCGTTCACCGCCGATCAGGCAACCGACGAAATCCTGCGCAAAAACCTGTCGTGGCACGACAAGAACGGCGACGGCAAAATCTCCCTGACCTACACCTTCCTCACCGAGAAACCGGCAAACTACAACCCGAACCTCGGCAACTTCAGCCAGTTCAGCGCGCAGCAGAAAGCTCAAGCCGTGCTGGCCATGCAATCCTGGGCCGACGTGGCCAAGGTCACGTTCACTGAAGGCAAGGGCGGCGACGGCCACATGACCTTCGGCAACTACGACGTCAGCACCGGCGGCGCGGCGTTCGCCTACCTGCCGAGCGGCGGCAGCTATGACGGTCAGTCGTGGTACCTGATCAACAATCAATATCAGGTCAACAAGACCCCGGACACCAACAACTACGGGCGTCAGACCCTGACCCACGAAATCGGCCACACCCTTGGCCTGTCGCACCCGGGCGCCTACAACGCCGGCAACGGCAGCCCGACCTACAACGACGCCAAGTACGCCGAAGACACCCGTGGCTACAGCCTGATGAGCTACTGGAGCGAAGCCAACACCGACCAGAACTTCAGCAAGGACGGCAGCGGCGCCTACGCCTCGGCGCCGTTGCTCGACGATATCGTGGCGGTGCAGAAACTCTACGGCGCCAACTATGCAACCCGCGCCGATGACACCACCTACGGTTTCGGCTCCAACGCCGGCCGCGATTTCTACAGCGCCACGTCGGCGGCGTCGAAAGTGGTGTTCTCGGTATGGGACGGTGGCGGCAATGACACCCTGAACTTCTCCGGCTTCACCCAGAACCAGAAGATCAACCTCAACGAAGGTTCGTTCTCTGATGTCGGCGGTCTGGTCGGTAACGTGTCGATTGCCTATGGCGTGACCGTGGAAAACGCGGTTGGCGGTTCGGGCAATGACCTGCTGATCGGCAACTCGGCGGTTAACCATCTGTTCGGCGGTGCCGGCAACGACATCCTCTACGGCGGTGGCGGCGCGGATGTGCTGTGGGGCGGCGAGGGCGCAGACACCTTCGTGTTCGGTGCGGCCAGCGACTCGACCAACAACCAGCCGGACTGGATCATGGATTTCAAGAGCGGCGTGGACAAGATCGACCTCTCGGGCATCGCCGCGTTTGCCACGGGGGCGGCGTCACTGAACTTTGTCAGCAGTTTCACCGGCCACGCGGGCGATGCGATCCTGACTTACTACGCGCAGAACGGTCAGACCGGGCTGCTGGTCGATCTGACCGGGCAGGGGCAGGTTGACTTTGCCGTGGGTGTGGTGGGGCAGGCGGTGGCGACTGATATCGTGGTTTGATGTGAAATGACAGGGCCAACCTGACGCTTGTGGCGAGGGAGCTTGCTCCCGCTCGGCGGCGAAGCCGTCGCAAAACCTGAAATCGCGTTATACCTGATGCAGCGCGATTTCCGGATTTGGGTCTGCTATGCAGCCCAGCGGGAGCAAGCTCCCTCGCCACTGTTCATTTGTCCCTGGAGAACCCCCATGAGCACCACCGGCCTCAATCCCGTCATCACCCTCGAAGAACTCCCCGGTTGCCTGCTGGTGAAATTCCACGGCATCCAGGTCGCGGCGTCCTCGCATGTGCTGGTGCTCCATGAGGCCAACTACCCGCCGGTGTACTACGTGCGCCGCGAAGACATCGACGAGAAATACTTCGCCCGCACCGACCACACCAGTTACTGCCCGTACAAGGGCGATGCCAATTACTTCAGCCTGCAAGTGCCGGGGCATGAGGGGGCGAATGCGGTGTGGACTTACGAAAATCCGAAAGTCTCGGTCGATGCGATCAAGGACTACGTGGCGTTTTATCCGGACCAGGTGAAGTTTGAGGTGATCAAGGCTGACGTCTGACACGTAAGTCTGTGACCGAGTAAATCACCTGTGGCGAGGGAGCTTGCTCCCGCTGGGTTGCGAAGCGACCCTAAACCCTGCAATTACAGTGCATCAGATACACCACGGTTACAGGTTTTGCGACTGCTTCGCAGTCGAGCGGGAGCAAGCTCCCTCGCCACAGGTAAGCTGAGTTGATCTGGAATCAGTTTTTGTCCAGATCGATATTCTTCGTCTCTCGCAGACAGATCATCCCCACCACCAGGCTGACCCCGGTAATCAGCACCGGGTACCACAGCCCATAGAAAATATCCCCGGTGTACACCACCAGCGCGAACGACACCGTTGGCAGGAATCCACCAAACCAGCCGTTGCCGATGTGATACGGCAGGGACATCGAGGTGTAGCGGATGCGCGTCGGGAACAGCTCGACCATCAGCGCCGCCAGCGGGCCGTAGCACATGGCCGAGATGATGATCAGCGCGACGATCAGCGCCACGATCATCGGTTTGTTGATCTGTTGCAGGTCGGCCTGTTGCGGGTAGCCGGCGAGGGTCACCGCGCCGCGCAGGGCGGATTCGTCGTAGCCGTCGATCTTCACGTCGCCGATGCTCACCTGCACGCCACTGCCGGCCGGAGCGGCGACACTGGAGTAGGGCAGGCCCTGCTTGACCAGGAAGGTCTTGACCTTGTCGCACGGGCTGTCGAATTTGGCCTTGCCCACCGGGTCGAACTGGAAGGTGCAGGTCGCCGGATCGGCCAGCACGGTGATCGGCGCCTGACGGCTGGCCTGATCGATTGCCGGGTTGGCGTAATGCGCCAGGGATTTGAAAATCGGGAAGTACAGCGCCGTCGCCAGCAGCAGGCCGACCATCAGCACCGGTTTGCGCCCGACCTTGTCCGACAGCCAGCCGAAAATGATGAAGAACGGCGCGCCGATCACCACGCTGATGATCAGCAGGCTGTTGGCCACCGCCGGGTCCATTTTCAGGAACTGGGTGAGGAAGAACAGCACGTAAAATTGCGCGGCGTAGAAGGTCACCGCTTGCCCGGCGTTGATGCTGAACAGCGCGATCAGCACGACCTTGAGGTTCTCCCATTTGCCGAAGGATTCGCGGATCGGCGCTTTCGAGGCTTTGCCTTCCTCTTTCATTTTCAGGTACGCCGGCGACTCGTGCAGGCTCAGGCGGATCCAGGTGGAAATGCCCAGCAGCACGATCGACAGCAGGAACGGAATACGCCAACCCCAGACTTCAAACTGATCGCCAGTGAAGTAGCGGCAACCGAGCACCACCAGCAGCGACAGCAGCAGGCCGAGGGTTGCAGTGGATTGAATCCAGCTGGTGTGGAAGCCGCGTTTGCCGATGGGCGCGTGTTCCGCCACATAGGTCGCAGCACCGCCGTATTCACCGCCCAGGGCCAGACCCTGAAGCATGCGCAGCACCACCAGAATGATCGGCGCGGCAATGCCGATGCTGGCGTAGGTCGGCAGCAGGCCGACGCAGAACGTGGCGATCCCCATCAGGATGATGGTCGCTAGGAAGGTGTATTTGCGCCCGATCATGTCCCCCAACCGACCGAACACCAGCGCCCCGAACGGCCGCACGATAAACCCGGCGGCAAAGGCCATCAGCGCGAAGATGAACGCCGTGGTGTCGTTGACCCCGGCGAAAAACTGCTTGCTGATCACTGCCGCGAGGGCGCCGTAGAGGAAGAAGTCATACCACTCGAACACCGTCCCCAGGGACGAGGCGAAGATGACTTTCTGCGTAGCATTGCTGGTGCTGGCGCCGCTCGCGGCGTCCAGCGGCTGAGCGTGTTCTGACATGTCGGTATCCCTCACAGTGATTGTTTTTGTTGTTCCACTGGTGTTGCGTGTCCGGGTACTGCGTGATGCCTTGAATCTGCTGATTCCTGTGGGAGGGGGCTTGCTCCCGAAGGGGCCGTGTCAGTCAAATCATGGGTGAATGACACTCCGCTTTCGCGAGCAAGCCCGCTCCCACATTGGGGCTGTGAACAGGTCCTGAAAGGATCAGCTGCGCCGCCTTCTCGGCAATCATCAGCGTAGACGAACAGGTGTTGCCCGAGGTGATGCGCGGCATGATTGAGGCGTCGGCGATGCGCAGGCCGGGCACGCCATGCACGCGCAATTGCGCATCGACCACCGCTTCAGCGTCATTGCCCATGCGGCAGGTACCGACCGGATGGAAAATCGTCGTGCCGATGCGCGCCGCCGCTTCGTGCAGTTGTTCTTCGCTTTGCAGGCTGTCGCCGGGCAGATACTCCACCGGTTTGAACGCTTGCAGGGCCGGGGCGCTGACGATACGGCGGGTCAGGCGGATCGCGTCGGCGGCCACGCGCAGGTCTTCAGGATGGCTGAGGTAATTGGGTTGAATCAGCGGTGCTTCCTGCGGGTCTGCCGAACGGATTTCGATGCGGCCACGGCTCTGCGGACGCAGATCACACACCGACGCGGTGAACGCCGGAAAGCTGTGCAGCGGCTCGCCAAAACGCTCCAGCGACAGCGGCTGCACGTGATACTCAAGGTTGGCGGAAGTCTGCTCCGGCCCGGATCGGGCAAACGCTCCGAGCTGACTCGGCGCCATCGACAGCGGCCCGCTGCGGTCATACAGATAACGCAGGCCCATGCCCATCTTGCCCCAGACGCTGCCGGCGATCTGATTCAGGGTGCGGGCGTTCTGCAGTTTGTAGACCAGGCGCAGTTGCAGGTGATCCTGCAGATTGCCGCCGACCCCCGGCAACTCATGAATCACCCCGATGCCCAGACGCTCCAGCAAAGGACTCGGGCCGATCCCGGAGCGTTGCAGAATGCTCGGCGAACCGACGGCGCCGGCGCAGAGGATGATTTCCTTGCGCGCCTTGAAGCTTTTCACCTGACCTTCGTGACGGGCGCTGACCTTCGATGCGCGACCGTTTTCCAGCAGCACCCGATCCACTTCAACCCCGGTCAGCACCGTCAGATTGACCCGCTCGCGAATCGGTTTGAGAAAGGCCTTGGCCGCGTTCCAGCGCACCCCGGCCTTCTGGTTGACCTGAAAGTAGCCGCAACCCTCGTTGTCGCCCTGATTGAAGTCGTCGATGCTGGCGATGCCGCTCTGTTCGGCGGCGCTGCGAAACGCGTCGAGAATCGGCCATGACAGCCGCTGTTGCTCGACCCGCCATTCACCCTGTGCACCGTGAAATTCAGCGGCGCCGGAAAAATGGTTTTCGCTCTGTTTGAACAGCGGCAGCACGTCGTTCCAGGCCCAGCCCGAATTGCCTTCGGCCGCCCAGCCGTCATAGTCGCCGGCCTGACCGCGCATGTAGATCATGCCGTTGATCGAGGAGCAGCCACCGAGCACTTTGCCGCGTGGATAGCTCAGGCTGCGACCTTGCAGGCCGGGTTGCGCTTCGGTCTTGTAGCACCAGTCGGTGCGCGGGTTGCCGATGCAGAACAGGTAACCCACGGGGATGTGAATCCATGCGTAGTTGTCGCGTCCGCCGGCTTCGAGCAGCAACACCCGCTGCTGTTTGTCTGCCGACAGTCGATTGGCCAGCAGGCACCCGGCAGGGCCGGCGCCGACCACGATGTAGTCGAATTCTTCAAGGGAAGTCTGCATTCCCTGACCTCGCTTTTTGTTTTTATTGTCGGACACTCTAGTTGTTAGCTTTCGTTAAAAGAATGTTAGTTTTTGCGCAGCCGCTGTGCGTTTTCAAACAGCCTGGATTGACGATAGCTGACAAGGACACCCCATGTTCGACTGGAATGACCTGCGGTTCTTTCTGGAGTTGCAACGCAGCGGCCGCCTGCTCACCGCTGCCCGGCGCTTGAACACTACTCACGCCACCGTGGCCCGACACATCGAGGCCATCGAAAAAAGCCTCGGCACCGCGCTGTTCGTCCAGCACGCCCAGGGCTATGAAATGACCCCGGCAGGCGAGGCGCTGCTCAAGCACGCCGAAGCCATGGAGAACGTCGCGCTGCTGGCCCAGGAAGAAATCACCCAGTCCACCGCACCGCTGGGCAAGATCCGTGTCGGCGTCACCGAAGGGCTGGGCATCAAGTTTCTCGCCAGCCGGATGATCGGCCTGTTCGAACGTTATCCGGGGCTGGAAGTGGAACTGGTCGCCGTGCCGCGCTTCGTCAGCATCCTCAACCGCGAGGCGGAAATCAGCATTCATCTGGAGCGCCCGGCGGCCGACATGCTGGTCACGCGCAAGCTCACCGACTATCGATTGGCGCTCTACGCCAGCCAACGCTACCTCGACAACGCACCGCCGTTGCGCAGCCGCGAAGACCTCGCGCGGCATGCGTGGATCGGTTATGTCGATGATTTGCTGTTCAGTCAGGAACTGATGTTCCTCAACAGCTTCTGCCGCAGTCCGCGCGTGGTGTTCCATAGCACCAGCGTCATCGCCCAGCAGGAAGCGGCGCGCTCGGGATTGGGCATTGCGGTGTTGCCTTGCTACATGGCCGCGTCGGATCCGGATCTGGTGGCGTTGTTGCCGGATGACAGCATCGAGCGCAGTTACTGGATCAGCACCCGGCGCGAGTTGCACAAGTCAGTAAGGTTGCGGGTGGTCTGGGATTATGTCGTCGGCCTTTGCGAGGCGGAGCAGGGCCTGTTGCGCGGCTAGTCCCGCCCACACAAATCCCCCCCTGTGGGAGCGGGCTTGCTCGCGAAGGCGGTATGTCTGTGACGTAGATATCGACTGACACTACGCCTTCGCGAGCAAGCCCGCTCCCACAGGGTTCTGCGGTTGCTGCCGGATGACAGCATCGAGCGCAGTTACTGGATCAGCACCCGGCGCGCGTTGCACAAGTCGGTACGGCTGCGGGTGGTCTGGGATTATGTGGTGGGGTTGTGCGAAGCGGAGCAAGGCCTGTTACGCGGATAGTCCAGCCCACACAAATCCCCTTGTGGGAGCGGGCTTGCTCGCGAAGGCGGTATGTCTGTGACGTAAATATCGACTGACACTACGCCTTCGCGAGCAAGCCCGCTCCCACAGGGTTATGCGGTTGTTGCCTTACTGGATCAGTACCCGGCGCGAGTTGCACAAGTCAGTAAGGTTGCGGGTGGTCTGGGATTATGTCGTCGGCCTTTGCGAGGTGGAGCAAGGCCTGTTACGCGGCTGATCCTGCCCACACAATTCCCTTGTAGGAGTGAGCCTGCTCGCGATAGCGGTGTATCAGGCGACTTCTGCTTCACAGACATACCGCTATCGCGAGCAGGCTCACTCCTACAAGGGATCGCATCTGGGGTTGAATAATATATGGATATCCGTATATTCGGTTTTCCATATGTTCGAGCCCGCCCCTCCATGCTCACCCCCACCGAACTGTTCAAAAGCCTGGCCGATGAAACGCGTGTCCGCGCCACCTTGCTGATTGCCGAGCAGGGTGAGCTGTGTGTCTGCGAGCTGATGTGTGCACTCGACGACAGCCAGCCGAAAATCAGCCGCCACCTCGCGCAACTGCGCAGCAATGGGTTGTTGCTCGATCGCCGTCAGGGTCAGTGGGTCTATTACCGGCTCAACCCGGATCTGCCGGATTGGGTTCACCAGATCCTCAAGGTCACCGCGACGGCCAATGCCGATTGGCTCAAGGACAATGCCTGTCGCCTGCACAACATGGACGGCCGTCCTGCCCGCGAAACCGCGTGCTGCTGAAATTCAACTATCCCCGGAGCTATCCATGCGTGTCCTGTTCATGTGCACGGCCAACAGTTGCCGCAGCATCCTTTCCGAAGCCATGTTCAATCATCTGGCGCGCGAGGGCTTCGAGGCGGTGAGCGCCGGCAGTTTCCCCAAGGGCCAGGTGTTGCCACGCAGCCTGACGACGCTGCAACAGGCCGGTATCTCCATCGACGGTTTGTACAGCAAGGGCAACGACGCTTTCGAAAGCAACCCGCCGGACATCGTCATCACTGTCTGCGACAAGGCAGCCGGCGAAACCTGCCCGGTGTACTTCGGCCCGGCGATCAAATGCCATTGGGGGCTGGAAGATCCCTCCGATGTGACGGGGGACGAGGCCGCAGTGGATGCCGCGTTCCGTGCCACGCTGGCGATCATCGAGCGCCGCTGCGCAACCTTCCTCGGTCTTCCTTTCAAATCACTCAGCCGCGTTGAGCTTCAGCGCGAACTGGATCGCATCGGCTCCCTCTGAGCCGGAGGACGTATGTCAGAGCATCTGCCCAATCTTGATCACACGCTGTTCGAAGGCCGGATCACATCACCTTCGCACGAACACAAACCACGCATCCTGCTGCTCTACGGCTCGACCCGCGAACGCTCCTTCAGCCGTCTGCTGGTGGAGGAGGCCGCACGCTTGCTGGAGCACTTCGGTGCCGAGACGCGCATCTTCAATCCGTCCGGTCTGCCGTTGCCGGACGACGCCCCGGTCGACCATCCCAAAGTCCAGGAACTGCGCGAGCTGGTGCTGTGGTCGGAAGGTCAGGTCTGGTGTTCGCCGGAACGCCACGGCGCGATGTCGGCGGTGTTCAAGGCACAGATCGACTGGATTCCCCTTGAGCTCGGTGCGGTGCGTCCGACCCAGGGCAAAACTCTCGCGGTGATGCAGGTCTGCGGCGGTTCGCAGTCGTTCAACGTGGTCAATCAACTGCGCGTACTGGGGCGCTGGATGCGCATGTTCACCATCCCCAATCAGTCTTCGGTGCCCAAGGCGTTCACGGAATTCGACGAGGCGGGGCGGATGAAACCGTCAGCGTTTTATGACCGCGTGGTTGATGTGATGGAAGAGCTGGTGAAGTTCACCGTGCTGCTGCGCGAGCGCCAGGATTTTCTGGTGGATCGCTATTCCGAGCGCAAGGAAAGTGCCGAGCAACTGATGGCGCGGGTCAATCAACGCTCGATCTGAAATGCACAAACCTTCTAGCCTCAACCCGCCAATTGTGGATTACTGGCCCCAGCCCACCACTGTACGCACGCCATGAGCAACTGGATCGACCTTGCCCGCGACCGGGAAACCGGCATCGAAACCCTGCACGCGCATTTCGCCGGGCACGCGCATGCCTACGACCCGCACTGGCACGAAACCTACCTGATCGGCTTCACCGAGCAAGGCGTGCAGCGCTTCAACAGCCGTCGGGCGCGGCATGACAGCACGCCGGGCAAGGTGTTCATGCTGGAACCCGGCGACATCCATGACGGCGATGCGCCGAGCCCGGACGGCTTTACCTATCGCATGCTGTATCTGCAACCGGCATGGCTGGAGCAGGCGCTGGACGGTTTGCATCTGGGCAGTTACGGCAGCGGCTTGCCGGGAATCGGCAGTGTGCTCAACGATGATCCCGAACTGGCTCGCGCCACCTTGTTTGCCTTCAATGCGCTGCATAAGCAGGACGTGCGCATGGTGCGCGATGTGGCGCTGGATGCGTTGCTGGAGCGACTGGCGATTCACCTGTACCGGCGACCGCAACCGACCGCTGCCAACCGCGCGCCATTGATCGCCCGGCAGGCACGCGATTACCTGGTGGCCTACCACGAGCAAGACATCAGCCTGCAAACCCTGGCCGACGTCTGCGGCACCGACCGCTTTCGCCTGACCCGCGCGTTCAAGGCGGCCTACGGTCTGGCGCCGCACGCGTGGCTGATTCAGCTGCGCCTGAGCCGTGGCCGGCAGATGCTCGCCGCCGGTATGCAGCCAGTGGAAGTCGCCAGCCGCCTCGGCTTCGCCGACCAGAGCCATCTGGGCCGCTGGTTCGTGCGCGCCTACGGCATCACGCCGGGCGCCTATCAGCAACGCGCCATTGGCACGTTTCGACGCTGAACAAACGTTCAAGACCACCACGCTGCTCAGCCATCACAGTAGGCCCTGACTTTCTACAGGGCCGTGCCATGCTTGCGTTCATCCTCTTTGCCTTCGTTGCCTCGATCACCCCGGGGCCGACCAATCTCATTGTCCTCAGCACCAGCGCCCGACGCGGCTGGCGACCGTGCCTGCCGATCATTCTCGGCGCGGGGGCGGGCGCTGCGTCGTTGGTGTGGGTCGCCGGTGCGGGCGCCAGTACGCTGATGCTGCCCGGTGTGCGCCCGGTGATCAGTGCGCTGGGGATGGGCTGGATGCTGTGGCTGGCGTGGCAGATTTTCACCGCGCCGGCCACTGCCATCGATCCCGCTTGCGGCGAGGAAAAACCCGAACTGGGCCTGCTCGGTGCCGCGCTGTTGCAATGGGTCAACCCCAAGTCGTGGATGATGGCGATTGCCGTGATCAGCGTGTTTACCGCGCAAGGGCAGGGCTTGAACGCGTTGTGCCTGGCGTTCTTTCTGGTGTCGTTGCCGTGTCTGGCGCTGTGGGCGTTGCTCGGTCGCGGTGCTGCGCGCTGGTTGAGCAATCCGGCGCAGTTGCAGTGGCTGAACCGGATTCTGGCGGTGTTGCTGGTGGTGTCATCCGCTGCTGCGTTGCTGCACAACTGAGGCGAGGCGTTGAGTGAGATAACAGAGGTTTTGTTCACAAAATTTGCAGGTGAAGTGAGGATAATGAGCGGGCAATCTGCAAGGGGTCTTGAGGCTGCAAGGGCAGGGTGGTGCAATCGGTTCGCCCTGCCATTGCGACGAGACCGTCGCTCACGACAATCACGAGGCACGTTATGACTCGCGACACCGCCGTCACCCGTTATGGAAAACTCTCAATCACCCTGCACTGGCTGATGCTGGCGCTGTTCGTCGGCGTCTATGTGTCGAAATCAAGGGCTACATGCCCAAGGGCGGCGAAGCACGCGGCCTGCTGATGGGCTTCCACGGCCTGTTCGGCGCGAGCATTTTCGTGCTGGTGTGGGTGCGTCTCCTCGGCCGCTTGAGCCCACGCCCGCCGATCACTCCGAAGCCGCCAGCCTGGCAGACCGGCATCTCGCACCTGATGCACCTGGCGCTGTACGTGCTGATGATCGCCACGCCGATCCTCGCCTGGCTGATGCTCGCTGCCGCCGACAAACCGTTCCCATACTTCGGCTTCCACGTCCCGGCACCGGTGGCGATCGACCCGGACTTCGCCAAACAGCTCAAGTACTGGCATGAAACACTGGGCAGCACCGGCTACTGGCTGATCGGCTTGCACGCGGCGGCGGGGCTGTTTCACCACTACTGGGGGCGGGATAACACGCTGGTGCGGATGTTGCCGGGCCGCACCGAATAACCCTGACCTCCTTCAACCCCCAATCCCTGTGGGAGCGAGCCTGCTCGCGAAGGCGGTGTGTCAGTCAGCGATGATGCCGGCTGACACGACGCCTTCGCGAGCAGGCTCGCTCCCACAGGTTTTTGTTGTGTGTTTGAGTGCTCGGGCTTTAGGTTTTGCATCTGCCTGCCGATGAAATCTGCACGATTTCAACGGATGCCGTTCATGAACAAGGTTGTTGCTCTACTGGCGCTCAGCGCCCTCATCGTAGGTTGTAAATCCCTTAACCATCTTCAGGTTGCGGATCAGGAATTTCCCTCTTTCCGCTGCGCCAACTACTTCAAACAAGCGGCGATGAGCGAGCAGCAAGTCGCTGAAATTCGCTATCTCAGTACCCAGAACGCCAATTGCAAAGTGATTCTCGGCCAGATGTACGAACAGGGCCGAGGTGTGCCGCAGGACGTCGGCAAGGCCAAGGATATCTATGAGTCGGTGGCCCGAAGAGCGCCGAATGTCTATAGCCGACTTGGCGACATGGCTGCAGCGGGTGTCGGCGGGCCGGTGGATCTGGTGGCGGCACGGGATTTTTATCAGCGTTCCATCGCTGAACCCGGCAATACCGAAATGGAACTCAAAGTGGCCGATTTCCTGGAAAACGGCAGAGGTGGCCCGCAGGATCTTCAAGGTGCGCTAAAGCTCTACTTCAAAGCCAGCGCCTGGGACAACCTCCAACGCCTGCGCGCCAAAGGCGTGGTAATGACGACCGAGCAACAACAGCAGTACAACAAGATTTACGTCCGTCAGGTGCAGTCCGGCGTCAGAGAGAAGATGCGAGAGGTCGAGGAACGTCTGGCGCAAGAAAAACTGGCGACCCCCGAGCGCAAACCAGTGCTCCTCGAGCTGATTTACGCCCCCGGCTCGTTAGTGCCAGTGATCTCGCTGCAGCAAAGCTGTGGCAGCAGCGTGATCGACCAAAGGGTCTTGCAAGGCTTTAGCGATTACCGATTTCCTGGTGATCCGATTTTGCCGCCAGAGCAGAAGAATCACGCGACCATCGCCAGCGTCAGGACAGACGGGCTGACCGAAAGGGAACGACTCAGGGCGCTATCAAGAAAATAAGTCCTGCGGCGTATCCCGAACTGCCTATATGGGCCACTTGCCGGAACAGCGTCCCGCGTCCACTCTATGACCTGCCGACAAGGAGCGTCCGCCGACCCTCCGTCGTGACCCAAGGGAGCTTGAGCATGAGCGAAGACAACAAGGTAAAAGGCCCGGCGTCGTACTTCCCCTCCATCGAAAAGAAATACGGCCAGCCCATCGAGCACTGGCTGAACCTGCTCGCCGGCATCCCCGACAAGAAACACATGGAACTGGTGGCGTGGCTCAAGAAGGAACACGGCATGGGCCACGGCCATGCCAACGCGTTGGTTGCGCATCATCTGACGGTTAAAAAGTGAGGGCAGGGCAGCGATGAATTTCTCCCACCGGCCAGTGACGGCCGACGACGTCAAAACCCTGTGCGGCTTTCCGCAGGGCGTTCAAGAGTTGTACTTCATGTTCCCGAAAGCGCAGTACCCGCTGACGGAAGAACAAATGCACACCGCGATCAGCCAACGCTTCGACTCCACGGCATTTCTGGCCAACGGCGAGTTCGTCGGCTTCGCAAACTTCTACCGTGCCGAGCACGACGGCGTCTGCTGTATCGGCAACGTCATCGTCGCGCCATATGCCCGGGGCCAGGGTGTCGCTCGCTACATTGTCGAAACCATGACCGCCGTCGGCTTCGAAAAGTATCAGGCCAGGGAAGTGCAGCTGTCCTGCTTCAACGAAAACACGGCGGGGTTGTTGCTTTACCCGAAACTCGGCTTCGTGCCGTTCTCCATCGAAGAACGCCCGGCCCCGGGCGGCAGACGCGCAGCCCTGATCAACATGACCCGCCACCGACAATAGCCATCCCCCAATCCCTGTGGGAGCCGGGCTTGCCCGCGATGACGCCAGCCCGGCCAAACGCCTTCCCAAGTCTGATCCAAAACCTGTGGGAGCGAGCTTGCTCGCGAAGACGCCAGCCCAGCCAACCCCACTCCCAAGCCAGCCAAGTTCCCTGTGGGAGCTAGCCTGCTGGCGATGGCGCCCGCCCAGCCACCCAATCACTCAAACCTCCTCACCCCTGAGCTGACGACTCATCAGATCACAACTCGTCGACCACGACGTCAACCACTCCGGCATCTCGGGCGACTGCTCAGGCAATCCCAACTCCCTGACAAACTCACCCGGCGCAATCGTGCCTTTCGCCGAACGAAACAGCCCACGCATGACCACCACGCCGATCACCCGTCCCTTGCTCACGAAGCGATGCTCCATGAAGCTCCATTTGTCGTCCCAGCCAAGCATCCGGCTGTGAATTTCAAACGCTTCAAACAGCTTCAGCTCACGCCGAAATTTGCCCCAGGTATCGCCAACGATCGGCAGCGCTTTAGCGCGCAGCGCCACCCGAAACGCGCCACTGCGCAACACAAAATCCATGCGCCCGACGTCCGCCATGGTGAAGTAGCGACCATTGGTGACGTGCCGATTCAAATCGAGATCCAGCGGCCACGCGCGCATGCGGATCACGGTGGATTCCAGCGCATTGACCGGCTTGCGCCACGGTCGGCGAAAAAGCATGCAGAGCAGTCGAAACCACAGATTCATCAGTACCTCAGCCAGTTGAAAAGAGCGCTGCACTCTAGCGAGCCGGGCGACGGCGAGGTAGGTGCGTAAATGACTTTTTTGAACGGAACAGTGCATTCCGATCATTGCGGGTTGGGTGCTGGATCGGTAGCCCGTTCAACCGGCGGATAAACAGGAAATAATCGGGATGTTTATATGAAGCCTGCCGTTACCACCGAAGCCCTACAACGCCTTGCGCCATCGCCTACGAGTACGCCAGAATCCGCCGGCTTGTGCGTCTAGGGCGCGGGTTCTATCGTCTGTCGGTCGCTGAAAAACAGTGATCGGGTTTGGTAGCCCTGAGTTCTCGTAGATTGCATAAGCATCATGTTCCGCAGTGTCTGTTCGACACGGCTTCATGGTGGTCATGCACAGGGCGTCTTCGGGCGCGCCGGTTTTCTACGTCCCGGTCTACCAACCTGCGCATGGCCGCCACCCTCGTTTGGTAGCGAGAGTGATGGCTCCCTTTTTTGACGTAGGAGCTTCACCATGATCAAACCAACACCCAACCCGCCAGAAACCGACCTCGCATCGCCCTACGAATCCCTCGATTCCAAAAAGCTCCACGAAGCCGCCGAACGCGCCCTCGACCATTACCTGTCCCCGGCCACCCAAATCATGGCCAGCCCGCACAAACCCGAACCCATGTACCTCGCTAACCCGAAGTGCGACACCGAATCCCTGCTCGCCAACGCCAGCGAGACCCTCGGCTCCGCCAGCGAAATGCTCAACAACTTCGCCGCCACGCTCGACACCTCCCACCGCAAAACCGCACTGGGCATCGCCCAGGTCGTCATGCTCGGCGAACTCGCCGTAAACCAGGCCCTCGACAACGTCGAAATCGCCCATTAACCACCCGGTGCGACGAGCTCAAACCCTCGCCGCACCCAGCAATTTCAACCGAGCTGGCACAGAGCCACGCCTTGCGCCTCCAGGCCCCGGCTGTCACCCTTCGGCCCGTTCTTCAAGGATCAGAACAAGGAATCAAGGATTGAGTGGCTACGTTCCCAACCCCCCGAAAAACTACCGCTACGAAGAAGCCAAACCCGTCGACATTCATGCCCAGCGTTGGGCTGAGTATGAGAAGCATGGGAAAGAGCCTTCATCGGCGCGTGAAAAAATTGGCATTGCACTGCGTATTGGAGTTTTCTTCGACGGCACAGGCAATAACGCCAACAACGCTGCCGCCGGGTTGCTCTGCGGTGCACATCATCCCATTGCTGCCAAAGATATTGACGCCAGTTGCAAGCCGTTCATGAAAGACCCGGACAGCAGCTACGGCAATGACACCAGCAATGTGCAAAAACTGAGTGACTTGTACTACGCCCCTCAAGGTGCCGAAGGTGATGGCGCGCAAAAGCAAGCATTCCGCGTGGTGTATATCGAAGGCATCGGTACCCGTTCGGGTGAAGAAGACAGCAAGTTCGGTGCTGGCACTGGCCGAGGCGAAACAGGTGTGGCCGGTCGTGTGCAATTCTCTTTTTCAGAAATCAAGCTGCGTATTGAGGGGCTGTTGGCTAGCCACCCCAACAGTGAAATTACCTCATTGACGTTCGACACGTTCGGGTTCAGTCGGGGGGCTGCCGCCGCGCGACACTTTGCCAACGAAATTGCACGCGGTAAGCAAGGCCCTCTCGGGGAGGTGTTGCGTAGCAACGCCAGAGATTTCAGCTCAACCTTCAATGACCAATACAAAAGCAGCATCAACATGGGCTTTATTGGTCTATTCGACACCGTGCCTTCAGTTGCTGGCTGGTCCAATCTGGGCAACATCCAAAGCCCAGTGGCGACGGGAATAAAGTTGTATCTGGACCGGCGTTTTTTCACTGATGTTGTTCAGCTAACGGCCCGTGACGAATGTCGAGCCAACTTCGCTTTGAGTCGCGTAAAACCTGATCATCTTGAGATTACTCTGCCGGGTGTCCACTCCGACATTGGCGGCGGTTACCTTGAAGATGCCCTAGAGAATGTTCTAGTCAGCCCAATGCAAACCCTCGAGGTACCCCAATACACAGAGGTGGCTTCTACTTCGATCTACCGTGACGCGGTGACAATCAGAGAACAATGGCTTGCAAACGGGTGGCCTGCGGAAATGCTGGAGGTCGTCACCCCTGATCCTCTTCTTTTGACCGGTTCAGCGAAAAACGATTTCGGCCCACGCATGAAACGCATTTATGCCGCTCTGCAACTTAAACGCCCCGTGAGCGGCCTATTGTCCAGGGTCTACTTGCGAGTGATGCACAAGTTGGCGAAAGAGAAGGGCGTCCGCTTTAAGGACATCCCAGAGACACCTGAACTGGCCGTTCCCTCAGAGCTTCAAGCATTATGTGATCGTTTTTTGGCAGGTGATTACAGTGTCACTGCCCAAGAAGATGAGATGCTGAAGCTGAAGTACATTCACACCTCGGCAAATTGGAACCATCCCTTGGGTCGCAGAGATGGGAGCGGTGTAAGAGCCGTCTATATCAATGCACCTACGACCGACTCGATTCGTGTGCAACACCCCCACGTACCTGACTGGACGCTCTGGTAATGAAATTACTTGTCACCCTGATTTGCGTGTTGTTCATGACTGGCTGCCAGTCTGCTGACCCGCTATCCGGCAAAAACGATCCCAAGTCCGAATGGTGGGAACTTGCCTTCATTGAGCCTGACTATATGCAGGTTTGGGTGGAAGACAGTTCTGTCCAGGACGTCACCGGCAAAGTTTTCTTCAAAGCAAATGGAGGCTCTGCGGCGGGGGGGGAGCCTGAAGATGGCACCGAGTCAGCCCGCGGATGGTCCATCGTTGATGGCAGCGGAAAGCGAGTGGTCGGGGCCGGTCTTCCCGTCCGCATATACGTTCGATGGCAATCGATCGTCGAAAAGAAAACCTGGCAAGCCTGGGTAGATATCCCAGAGCAAGCAAGGCAATTGATGGTGTCATCCACCAACAAACGATGCCCGGAAACGCCTGACCGAGAAGCCCGGTTTATGGCATCGGTCTATTTGGGACTCGCTCCCGGTGGAGTTGTGCAGGCTTGGGTTAAAGACTCATGCCATCACGCGGTCAAGGTCGCTCGGGCGCAAGCCGAGATCGAGCCATTAGGGCCGAGTCAGGGTAAGAACGAAGGGCGTTATGCATACCCTGTCAGCGAAAAGGCCAAGCGGTATATCGATAAATTCGGCATACCGTACGGGAGTTGGTAACCCATCCGCCAATGAAGCAAGTCATATTAATCTTGAGCGTTTTACTGGTAGCTGGATGCCAGACTACTGACCCACTTTCAGCCGAGAACGATCCGAGATCGGATTGGTGGGGGCTGGCTTTCACAGAACCGGACTACATGAAGGTTTGGGTAGAAGACAGCTCAGTCCTGGACATCAAAAACAGGACTTTTTTCAAGGCGGGCGGAAGCACCGCCGCCGGAGGCGAACCAGAAGATGGCACAGAGTCAGCCCGTGGTTGGGGCACGGTCAGTGGTTCCGGTATTCCGGTAACCGGTGCCGATCTTCCCAAACTCATCTTCGTTCGTTGGCAGTCCATATCAGAGCAGAAGACCTACAAGGGTTTCATTGAGATTCCAGAATCGGCGAGGCAATTGATGGTGGAATCAACGCACCAGCGTTGCCCGGAAACTCCAGAAAAGACTGCTCGATACATGGCCTCGCTGTATGTGGGCCTGGCCCCAGGGGGGGCACTACGAGCTTGGGTCAGAGACTCATGCCATCGTCCGGTCCAAGTCGCTCATGCCCAAGGCGAACTTGAACCGTTAGGCCCGGAGCAGGGGAAGCACAGCGGGCGCTATGCCTATCCGGTGAGTGAGAAGGCCAAGCGCTACATCGACAAGTACGGCATTCCGTACGGAAGTTGGTAGGAGGCAGCAAGAAGACACTTCTCCTGCCTGTCCTTTTGTCGAGTCAATGCGGCCAACAAAGGACCGCTTTCGGCCAGAAGCTGACGGTCAGCCCTAAAAATGAATTCGTCCCCTTTCTCTGCTTTTTCTGGTTCCCTTTCTCTTTTGGCTCGCATTCAAGCTCACAAGCCAGGCAAGTGAGGGTTATAATTTTTCAGAGACCTCTGCTGTCGTAGCTTGGTGAGTTGGAGGCCAGGTTGCAACGCCATACCATTGGCTTTTCCACGACCCAGTTTTAATATCGACGGGCACAATCCAATAGTCCCTTCCATTAACGGGCAAATAATTTCTTGATTCGACCCAGTCCAGCGTACTAGCTAAGCTACCCTGATTGATAAGCTCCTTCACGAAATGCCAGACTTTAACGACTGGTATGTCAAGACTCCATATGTCACTGTGACCAATCCAGTTCCTAGATCCGACAAAAGTTGATGTTCTATAGCTTTCGTCAATGTTCAATATGTCTCGAGTAAGTCGTTTGTCGCGCTTGCTGAATAATGAATTTATTGCCTTGCACTGCTTTACTCCTTTTGCCAATTCAATTGAACGCTCAATGACCTCCCTTATTTCGGCTGGTTCAATGAACCACTTAAGTTCGATGCAGGCGCAGACTTTGTTTGCTCTATCTATAATGGCAATGTCAAGGTCGGTGGTGGATAGGCTGCCATGAGTAACTTCGTAACCTAATCGCTCTAACACAGATCTCAACTCTTCAAAAAGTATTCTTTCCTTTTTCAAAGTGAGACTAAGATATGCTTCGCGAGCTAAGGGAATCTTGTTTAGTAGCGTGCAGAAATTTCTTTCGGCATTAATATTAATCAATATGAAAGGTGATAATAGTAGCTTTTTGTCACTAAGCTCAATTAGTGGTTGAATCGCAATATCGGGATATCGAATGTCATGACTCGAAAATGATAGATACTCCAGCACTGTGCTAACTGTAAGTTCTTGAAGAGATGTGTATCTAGCTAGTCTTTTAACTAGTTCTTGGCGCGTGATTACCAAAATGGAAGAGGAGTAACCGTAGTTTGGTATTTTCTTGTTTATAGCATGCACTCTCGCTATAAACAAGCCGTGCATCATTGCTTGTATTGTGGTGAGTATTTTTTTGAAATCATTGAAGGTAATATCGCCAATCCTCCAGTCTGATGGTAGGACATGTCTCCCGCTCAAGCTATTGTTATGAGCTTTCTGAAGTGTCTCAACTAGCCTTGGATTAAAATTTAGGCTAAATTTGTCGCCGGATATAGTTGTATTTTTTGCCACTTCATCAAATACGGACTCCACATCAAAGTGGGTATCTTCCAGTGCTCCGTCTTTTCGTACAATTCGATTGTAAGCTTCATAGTCATATTTGTTGCTAGTTATCTCTAGGTCGCCCGGGTCAATATATTTTCCCCTTATGGATAGATTTATTTTTTCTTTGTGCCAAAGTGGAAATATCAGATTGAATGAGTTGTAGTCGAGTGACTCGTCAATCCACTGGTGCGCCCATGCATAGTGCTCGTCAAACATTGATTTTATAAGTTTTTTATCAGAGGATTTTTTCTGTGAAAAAAGACTTCGGACGGTGTGTGCAGTTGCATTAATTACGGTGTCGACATATGCGTGGAAAAGTTCAGGCTTTAAAGGGTGTATAACGCTGTTTTTTAGATAAAGATCTTCCAATGTTGAAAGCAAAGTCCAGATGGCTTGGTCGTAACCAATCTCCATGAGTGGGGAATGCTGGAACTCAGCATCGATCTCTTTCTCTGCGTTAAGAATCTCGTCGTCGGTTGTACTTTCCTGCACTTGTCTCTCCTATAGAGCGTGTCAGCTTCACTGGCATGTAGATGTATATGTGAATTATTTTTCTGGATTAATATAGTGGTTGCAAAAAGTTGGTAAGTTTATTGTTCATCTTGAGCAGCTGCTCCTTGCCGATTGCTGCCACTACGGAGAAGCGGAATGTGTCCGCATGGCATGTTAAACCCATATGACGGCTTAACGGCCCCTTCCGAGTAGGGGGAACAGATGGGATGGGGGCGCTGAGCCGCGATCTCGAATACTGCGGGAAGCTGCCTAGTCCACCGTTGCTGAATCATCACATGATGATTGAATAGCCGCAGGCCCTAAGCTCCGTAACTACTTTAAGCTTCCATGCGCCATGTTGGTCATGAAGGACGTAGGCCACTCCACTAATGTCATTTGGCGTCTCGATATCGCCTTTCACCAGAGCGCAGACATTTTCTCTACCAAGCTTCGCCATGAGGTAGCCATGCTCAAAGACAACGTTCTGTCGAGCGCGGTCCTTTGGAAGAGCGTTTCTTTCATGGTATCCACGGCCTTGATCGCATGGCGTATAGAGGACAAGTGCAAAATCGGCATCGTTGGTATATCGCTCTATTTTTTCGATGATCGTCATGCCTGCGTTGGCTTGCTCGTGCAGTATGATCGCTTCAAGACCGAGGCTTTCGATAAACCGACTGACCTCAACTCTCGCGAGATCATCTCTTCCGTGAACGATGAATACTTTCCGCTTGTTCCTGGCAACAACTGGCGCCGGAGTAACAAATGGAGCTGTAGTTGAGGGGCCAATACCGTTCGGCTGTATGAACTGAGGAGGGGAAGTCGGACGCGAGGGCGGAGGGAAATCCAGCGAGTCTAAGAGCGGGGTGAACTGCTCTGAAAGGAATGTTCTCCGCTCGGCATACGTTTGGTGTTTCCCCTTTATCCAAGTCCAAAAAGTATCAAGGGAACCATGTTGTCTCACGAATGCTGGGAGTGCAGCGCTCATTGCAGGATCACTCAGCAGTTCACGTCGAAGATGGAAATACTCATTCGGATCCGCAGCATTGCCCGTAGCTCGGGCTACCAAGAGGTTTTGTAGGTAGCTTACCTTGTCGAATGTGTTATCCAGGAATTCTATGGACACGAAGAAAGTCCCTTTATCTTACAGAGTGTCATGAGGAAACACGGATTTAGGCTGAGATTGTTCAGCTCATAACCTTGTTCCAGTCGATTGCATAGCCCGCCTGTTTCAACTCGCGTGCCAGTGCGGTTTTCCACTCGCCGGACATCTCTGTCCAAACTACCCCGGCAAAGTCAGTAGGTATTTCCACTTTTCCAGATCTCAGCGCGCAGACTTTGTCACGGCCCAGCGCACCAATAAAGTAACCAAGCTCCAGTAGAACATTTTGCCTCACGCGAGGTTCCACTTGGCCGCCCGCTTTGCAGCCAACATCGTCGGGCGTTAGCAGCACCACGGCCATTCCCACATCAGAATTGCGCTCGATTTTTTCAATGATCGTGCGCCCACTATTGGCCTGCTCGTGGAGGATGATCACCTGAAGGCCGAGCTTCTCTAGGAAGCGTGCAACGGTTTCACGGACAGCTTCATCGTGCCCATGAACGAGAAAAACTCGGGAGGAGCCCGCTGATGAACTAGCTTTCATTGCTGGCGCAAGAAGGCTAGGTCCAAGGTCTTCGAGGTCCGCTTTTAAGGCATTTATAGCTTGGCCTAACAGCGCTTTCGCCGCTTCTATATTTGTTTTCGTGTGTGCTATGTAGTTGGGCTCAGGCATTCCAGATACCCAAACCATCTGATGGTAATGCAGCTCCTGCGCCGGTTTATAGCGATTGGCTGCGGTAGTGTTTACTCCGAAATAGCGCTCCAAAGTATCTTCAATACTGCGCTCTAGAGCTTGGAGCTCGGGAGATGTCCCGCTCTCCAATGTGTTGAGATCAAACGCATCAAGATCCGCAATTCTTTGCTCAAGCCGGTCAATTCCTTTCTGCAGCTGATCTGCCGTCAAGTTAACCTTTGGTTGAACAATCAGGGGTTGTGGTGACTTCCGAGCCATAGCTACTCCTTAGTATGTGGCTATGTTTCATCATGCCATTTCGCGGGGTGTAGCAAAACGGCAAAATGCTCAATTGCCACTATGCCGTTGTTCGTCAGCATGATTCAAGCGTCTTCGGCGCCGGCATCTTGAAGTCGTAGTCCGCATTCAGTGCCAGGCTCTGTATCAATAAGGAAATAGCGCGTGTCGGCTTCTTGCCGAGTGCTGTCGATCCCATTAGCGGTATCAATCAGCAACGATGTCGAACGCAACACTCCCCAAAACCTTCCCATTAACCAAAACCCTCACCCCATGCCGCCCCAAAAAATGCCTCCGCGTCGTAAAATCCCGAATCACCTGCCGCCTCCCCACAACCACCTCCCCAAACCCCGCTAACACCACCGTCTTCAACTTGAAAACCTTCCCCGAAACCCCGCCGTTCGCCTTCACATAGTCAATCGCATAATCAATCACCAACCGCTGTGCATGCGCCACCGTCGACTTCACCGTAAACGACAACGTAATCGCCTCACCCAACCTCACCACCGCCGGCTCAACCCGCACATCCAGCAACTCAACCTCAGCCTTGGCCCCCGCACCAATCACCGTCAGCGCACGCAGATCGCCCTGTTTGATCAAGCTGCGCAGCGCATGCTTGGCAATCCACGCCGTGTGCTTGTTCTCCAGTGGCCAGCCTTCAATCGTGTCCAGCACCCACTCCGGATGTTCCTTGGTCACGTCATTCAGATGGTTCGCCACGGACTTGCGTACGTACAAACTCTCGTCGGCTTTCAACCGGTCGAGGATGCCGGCGGCCAGTTGCGGGTTGGCTTGCACGGCTTCCAGGCGGAATGACCAGGGCAGGCGAGGGCGGGTGCCTTCGCTGGCGAGGCGGCGGACGTGGTGGTTATGGTCTTGGGTCCAGTCGTGCATGAGTTCCAGCGAGCGTTCGAGGTCGCTGCGCAGGAAGTGGCGGATGGCGAATTCGGAGGAGCCGAAGGTGGTGAAGTATTTCAGCGCTTGCATGGAGGTATCGAAGGCGTGGCCGCCGTAGCTGGCGACGTAGTGCGGCAGGCACATGCTGACGAATCCGCTGTTGAGGCGGGGGGCGAGTTCGCGTAGGACTTCGAGGGAATCTTCGTAGTCCAGCGGCAGCACGGCGTGCAGGCTTTCGCTGACGCGGGCCATGCGTTGCATCACCGACAGTTCGGCCAGCCCTTGGTTGGCGTGCTTGAGAAACGCCTTGGCCTTGAATGCCGGGTACACGGCGCTCATTTCGCTGGCGATGTGTTGCAGGCGCTCGGCGTTGAAGATTTCCTTTAACGCTGGGGCGGCGGTGTCGGTGGTGCTCATGGTCAGGTCATCGGGGTGCTGACGAACGCTTCGAGGGTTTCGGCGTACGCGGTGTATTGGGCGATGTGCGGGTAGCGGCGGGTGTCGATCTGGTCGGGGACGACGAGGTCGGTGAAGCTCCAGGCGACGGCGAGGCTGATGCCGGCCTGAGTGAGGGTGCCGTCGGTGGGCAGGCCGGTTTTTTCCAGTTCCTGTTCGAGGGCGGTGAAGGCAGCGGCGAGTTGGCCTTCGACGCGCTCGACCCACGGTTGGTATTGAATGTCGGCCGGGCGCAGGTTGCGTTCGTAATAGAGTTGCACGGCTTTTTCGCAGGCGGCGAGGCTGAGGCCGATCAGGCGCAGGGCGTGGGCGCGTTGTTTGAGGTCGGTCGGCAACAGGCTTTTGCCGCTGACGGCTTCGAGGTAGTCGAGGATGAGGGTGGAGTCCATCAGGACCACGCCGTCGTCGAGGATCAGCGTGGGCGCCTTGACCACCGGGTTGATCTGCTGGAATTGCTCGAAGTGGCGGAACACCGAGACCGATTGATGTTCGAGGTCGATGCCGAGGCGTTTGGCGGAGATCGCCACGCGGCGCACGTAAGGGGAGTCCAGCATGCCGATCAGTTTCATGACGCGTTCCTTCAAGTCGAACCGGTGGGAAGGCATAACCTAGCCGAGCCTGAAGCAAATGTCAGTCGTCAAAACCGGCTTGTTCGTGAATCTCATCCACATTCAATTCCAGCCGATACGCCACCGCCACAAATAACGCCTGACACAAACACAAGGTCGCACTCAGCGAACGAAAGGCCAATGCGCTGCCCTCATTCACCAGCAGCAGGCTGTTGGCGTTTTTGGCCAAAGGCGAGAGGTGGCTGTCGGTGAGGATCAGGGTGTTGGCCTGTTGCTGGCGGGCGTAACGCAGGCAGTGTTGGGTTTCCTTGGCGTAGGGGGTGAAGCTGATGGCGATCACCAAATCACCGCTACGCACGCTGCGCATCTGTTCGCGATAACTGCCGCCCAGACCGGAAACCAGGTGAATCCGTTTGTGAGTGTGTTGCAAGTTGTAAACCAGGTAGTCGGCGACGGCGAAGGAGCGACGTACGCCGACGACATAGATGTTGTCGGCGTTGACGATCAGGTCGACGGCTTTTTCGAACGCGACGTCGTCGAGTTCGCGGCCCAGGCGTTCGATGCCGGAGCGGGTGGCGTCGATGCATTCGCGGGCGAGGTCGCCGTCGCTGGCCTGCTGCGACTGGTTGGCGATCATGCTGCGGATGCGTTGCTGGTAGTTGTGCACCGGCGAGGCTTTGTGGGTGTAGGCGGCGCGGAACAGCGCCTGCATTTCGCTGAAGCCGCTGAAACCGAAGCGCTGTGAGAAGCGCACGATGGCGGACGGATGCACCTCGCATTCCCGGGCGATGTCGCTGATGCGATCGACCATGATCCGGTCGCTTTGCTGGCTCATGTAGCTGGCGATGCGCTTGAGTTGGCGCGGCAGGGTGTCGTATTCGTCGGTGATCAGTTGCAGCAGACGCTCGGCATTGATCGGGGGGCTGGCGAGGGGGCGCTCGTCGTTGGCCGGCAGATCGGGGCGGGGCATAAGTTATCCTTCGGGCTGATCGTTCAACCTGTGGCGAGGGAGCTTGCTCCCGCTGGACTGCGCAGCAGGCCCAATAATTGGGGGCCGCTTCGCGACCCAGCGGGAGCAAGCTCCCTCGCCACAGTTATTTGCGGTGTGCCTGATGATAGGCGGGGTGCGGGCAGTTGGCAGGGGAGATTTTCGGCGCCTGCGCAGCTGAAACGATGCACTGCGCGGGCGGCATGGCTGAAAAAATGCGACCAACTGCCGCTCGGTTAGCCGTTTGTCTTCTATATACAGCCGTTGGACTGAATTTCTTGCTATAAACGCACTCCGATGACCGCCATGAAGCCTGTGTCAGACCCGTTTACGGCTGTTGTCGGACAAATTACCGGTATTTACAGTTGCTGAGGCCTCAAACGAGCCTTAGACTGCCGCCCCTTCGTAAATTGAGTGCCGGGTGGCGTTTGCAATAAACGATGCCTTTTCGTCGACCGGACACGGTTCGCCGGAACGCTCCCTATTTCGCCTTAATGCACGTTTTTTTATAGAGATATCAATGACAAAGGACAAGTTGCTGGCCATGCCGGCAGATGACTACATGAATGCCGAGCAACACGCTTTCTTCACCGAGCTGTTGCAGAACATGAAAGTCGAAACCCACGAGCGCATTGAGCAAAACCGTATCGCCATCGAAAGCCTGGACACTCCGGCCGACCCGGCGGACGCGGCTTCGGTTGAAGAAGAGCGCACCTGGCTGGTGAACGCGATCGATCGCGACCAGCGCATGCTGCCGCAACTGGAACAAGCCCTTGAGCGCATCAAGGAAGACAGTTTTGGCTGGTGCGACGACAGCGGCGAGGCCATCGGCCTGAAACGCCTGCTGATCAGCCCGACCACCAAGTACTGCATCGAAGCTCAAGAGCGTCACGAGCAGATCGACAAGCACCAGCGTCAGGCCTGATTCCATGGCTGCCCCCTGAATCGGGGGCGCCTGCAAAAGATCGCAGCCTTCGGCAGCTCCTCCACGAGCTGACGGGGCTGCGATCTTTGCTTTTGCTCGTCTGCGATATTTTGCGCGTCGTTCCATTGACTTGCTGCAGACTCCACGACTAACGGACCATGGATAATGGCGTTCTAGTGGCGTTTAATGCAGTCACAACAATGAGAACAAGCGTGGGGTGTTGATATGACGAGAGATGGATCTCTGGTTGGGGCTTTGCCCGCACCAGTGCTGTTGCCGAAAAACCGCTGGATCGCTCCGACCCTGCAAAGCATCGCCCTGATGCTGTTGCTCGCCGGCATGACGCTGGGTGGAGGGTCGCTGTACATCGGCCTGCCGCTGGCGGTGCTGATTGTCTGGCTGCCGCGCCTGCGTTCGCGGGCCACCCCTGATGCTGCGCCTGTCGATGCCGGCAGCGCGATTTCCGAACTCACCCGCGATCTTTCCTACACCACCAGTCATAACGCGCTGTCAGCCGCCGGTGTGGCGTTTTCCGTCAAGCAACTGGCGAGCAAACTCGAATCGCAACTCGACGCGGCGGCGCAGATTGTCAGCAACGCCGAAGTGATGATCGCCACCGAACACGCCACTTCGCAGCTCAGTCGTGAAGCGCTGGACGCCGCCAGCGAGGCGCATCACAGCAGCGCGACGGGGCGCACCGAACTGGTGGATTCGATTGCGCGCATGCACCAACTCAGTCAACGCGCCAACGCCAGCCGTGAGCTGATCGAAGCCCTGAGTCTGCGCAGCGATGATATTCAACGGGTGACCTTGGTGATTCAGTCCATCGCTAGCCAGACCAATCTGCTCGCCCTGAACGCGGCGATTGAAGCGGCGCGGGCTGGCGAGCATGGCCGTGGTTTTGCGGTGGTGGCGGATGAGGTGCGCGGTCTGGCAGCGCGGACTGCCTCGGCGACCGGCGAGGTCGGGGAGATGGTTGCCGACATTCAGCAGCGCACGGCGCAAGTGGTGGAGCAGATCCGCGAGCTGTCCAGCGATCTGCAGATCGGTGTCGAGCAGGTCGAGAATACCGGTCAGCATCTGGAAAACATCGCACGGCTGGCGGCTGGGGTGGAAACCCAGGTCGGTGAAATCGCCCGTGGCGCGGAAACCAATCGCGAGCAGCTCGACAGTCTGTTCAAGGCCATCGAGCAGATGCGCAGTGATCTGGCGATCAGCGATCAACAAACCCGGCGTCTGGCCGAGGCCGCTGTGCAGATGGAAGGGCAGGCGGAAACCATCAGCGAGCGTCTGGCCGAAGTCGGTCTGGATGACTATCACCAGCGCGTCTATGACCTGGCGCGTGAGGGCGCGAGTCAGATTGCGGCGCGGTTCGAGGCGGATGTCGAGCAGGGGCGGATCAGTCTTGAGGATTTGTTCGACCGTCAATATCAACCGATTCCCGGGACGCAGCCGGCGAAGTTTCAGACCCGTTTCGACCGCTACACCGATCAGGTGCTGCCGGCGATCCAGGAGCCGTTGCTGCCGCGTCATGAGGGGTTGGTGTTCGCGATTGCCTGCACGCAGCAGGGTTATGTGCCGACGCACAACCTGGCGTTCAGTCAGCCGTTGACTGGTGACCAGCAGATCGACGCGGTGGGTAATCGTACCAAACGCAAGTTCGCCGACCGCACCGGGATCCGCTGCGGCAGCCATCAACAGGCGGTGTTGCTGCAGACCTACACCCGTGACACCGGGGAGCTGATGCACGACTTGTCGGTGCCGATCATGGTCAAGGGCCGGCATTGGGGCGGACTGCGCCTGGGTTATAAACCGGAGAATCCGCGCTGATCGATTGTTACCGCTCGCGCAATGAATCTGTGCACGGGCGTTGCTGTTTCCTCTGCGATGAAGTCATTAACATGGCCGTTAGTTAGGTAGCTAATGAAATCGAGAGGTCAGTATGTGCAGAGTCGATGTCGCGGTGATGATTGGCAGTGGTGTGCCCGCCGGATTGCGCGCGATGGGCCAGAGCGTCTGCTGGGTGGTGTTGCTCAATGGTGAGCGGCGTGGCACCGCGTTCGCCAGTCGCGACGAGGCGGAGGAGTGCAAGGCTGCCTGGCTCGCGCAACTGATGGCCGAGCCTGGCGACAGCCTGCACTGACATTTATTAACGTCCGTCGTGCAGGCGTACGTTCAATTCATCGACCATCACCGCTTCTTCGCCGTCGGCGCGCAGCCACTCCTTCAGAAGTTGCGCCTGTTGCGGTGTCCAGAAGTCGGCATCGATCAACTTGGTTTTGGCGTCCAGCGGATGCGCTTCGATGAAATCGTCGATTGCCCCGTTTTCCGACGGCAGGCCCAGTTGGTCGAACAGGGTTTTCAGATCATATGCAGGCAGTTCCATCGTGTACTCCTTTTGCGTGTGCCGGAATGGCGCTGTCGCTCGCTCTTTATCTGAGGCAGCCGTTGGACAAGAGTTCGATCCGTGATTCAAGCAAGCGGGCGAGGGCGCACGCCTCGTTATGGTCTTCGCGGAAACCTCTTACACGACCGGTGGAAGATTCCTTGATATGAAAGAACGCGTTACCTGCCGGGACCACCTGAAATCGTGGGGTCTGAACGCTTTGTGCGTATTGCGCAAGTTCCGGCAAATCAGTGCCGTGCAGCACGAAAGGCGTATCCATGACTGGTTTGGAGGGCTGGGCAAAGTGAGTCAGAGTGCACATATGAAGTCCTTTTCATGAGATAGCCGACGGTTACAGGTCGGTTCGGGTAGTCGGAAGCAGCATCGCTGCTCTAGAATCGCCAGTGTCTGTTGGCGACAGGTGCCTATCTAAAGCAATTTTTTACCGGCGATATGTCGGAAAAGGGCTTTTTTTCGTCAGTTTTTTCCCTAAAGTTTGTAGTCCGTCTTCGTTGCGCTTCAATGAAGATTTTTCCTTCAAGGCCTGGCGAACATCGAGGCAAGTTTCTCGCCTGACTTTCCAGTAGTCTTGCGAACTTGTGATGTATGGGCGCTCCGCTTGTTTCAGGTGTACTGAAGTCATTCGGTAACAGCATCAGCCTGGCCGTTTTTTTGCCGTGCGCGTTTTGGCGCCGGGTACTTTTTCAGATGTGGGGATGTTTCTTTGGCAGTCAGTAACCTCGATATGCATGCTTTGTTCGTGTTGGGTGATTTGCGTGCAAAGCTGGTCAAGCTGTTCCAGTCGCGTTTTGTTTACATCACCGAACAGAACGCCGAAGGCATTTACGTGGCCGAGATCGACACCGAAAGTGCGTTGGTAGTCGATGACAAACCGGGGCTCAAGCTCAAGGTCGGCGATCATTTCAGCGCGGCCGTGCTGCCCAGCCGTGAAGGCGGCAAGATGGACATCCGCTTTCGCGAAATCAAACTCACGGTGTACGGCCTGGGCGATTACGCCTTTGTCGATACAGCGGACGGCCACGCGATCCTGTTCAAGGAAGGCCACAGCGTGGTGACGGTGTTTGCCGCACACCAGCAACTGCAGGAAGGCCTGACCAAGACCCTGAAAGCCGTTACCGGTAAAGCGGCGAAGTGGCGCAAGGGCGAACTGATCACGTTCAAGGCCAGCGAGTGATTGGTGGTGTGAGTCGCGCCGACTTCCATTCGCAGAACCTCGACCGTGCGCGTGAGGAGGCATTGCGCCTGTTCAACGCCAAAGCCGAATTGCAGGGCGCGTGGCTGAGCTGGGTGGCAGCGCAGCTCTACACCTTGCGGCCTGCGGAATACGCCAGCATGGTCAGACGCGAGCTGCAAAGCTTGCAGGAAAAGTCTGAAACATAACCTCGCCGGGGTTGGCCCCCGGAAAAAGCAGGAACCTCGGCTACAGTCAGTTGACTGAGTATTCAGAGGCTTGCGGTCTTCTGCCAGGCCATCCTGCTATTGCTGTGAACAGCACGAGGTGCAAAGCATGAAAGGAATTCGACGGCTATTGGCCGCCAGCGTGGTTTCGTTCGGTGTACTGACGGCCGCGCAGCCGGCAGCGGCGGCACAGTCACCGATTCATTTTGCCGACCTGAACTGGGAAAGCGGCAGCCTGATCACCGATGTCCTGCGGATCATCGTCGAGAAGGGCTATGGCCTGCCGACCGATACGTTGCCCGGCACCACCATCACCCTGGAAACCGCGCTGGCCAACAATGACATTCAGGTCATTGGCGAAGAGTGGGCAGGGCGCAGCCCGGTGTGGGTCAAGGCTGAAGCGGAGGGCAAGGTCGTCAGTCTCGGCGATACGGTCAAGGGTGCGACTGAAGGCTGGTGGGTGCCGGAATACGTGATCAAGGGTGACCCGGCCAAGGGCATCAAGCCGCTGGCGCCGGACCTGCGCAGTGTCAGTGATCTGAAGAAATACAAGGACGTGTTCAAGGACCCGGAAAATCCGAGCAAGGGTCGGTTCCTCAACAGCCCGATCGGCTGGACCTCGGAAGTGGTGAACAAACAGAAGCTGACCGCTTACGGCCTGCAGGACGATTACACCAATTTCCGCAGTGGATCGGGCGCGGCGCTGGATGCCGAGATCAGCTCTTCGATCCGTCGGGGCAAACCGGTGCTGTTCTATTACTGGTCGCCGACGCCGTTGCTGGGCAAATTCAAACTGGTTCAGTTGGAAGAGCCACCGTTCGATGCCGAGGCGTGGAAGACCCTGACCGATGCCGATAACCCCAATCCGAAACCGACCCGTTCGCTGGCATCGAAGCTGTCGATTGGCGTGTCTACGCCGTTCCAGAAGCAGTATCCGCAGATCGCGGATTTCTTCAGCAAGGTGGATTTCCCGATCGAGCCGCTGAACAAGGCGTTGGCCGAGATGAGCGAGAAACACACCGCACCACGGCAGGCGGCTGAGGCCTTCATGAAGGCGCATCCGGAAGTGTGGCAGGCGTGGGTGCCGAAGGAGGTGGCGGATAAGGTGGCGGCTGATCTGAAATGAGATGGGCTTCTGTGGCGAGGGAGCTTGCTCCCGCTGGGTTGCGAAGCAGCCCCAAATCGGCGACTGCTTCGCAGCCGAGCGGGACGGTGCGACGATTCGACAAGCTCCCTCGCCACAGGATAAGTGTCGACTCAGAACTTCGTCTGCACCGCCAATTCAAAGGTGCGCGGCGTACCCAGATAGTAAGCCGGCGATACATGCGCAAACTCGGCATACACCTCGTTGGTCAGGTTGCGCACCCGGCCGGTGACGGTGGTGTGCGAGTCGACCTTGTAGCTGAGGAAGCTGCCGAACAGCGTGTACGACGGCACGGTCATGGTGTTCGCCGTGTCCGCATACACCGACGCCACATACCGCGCATCGACCCCAGCTTGCCATTGCGGCGAAAAATCGTAAGTCAGCCATAGATTGCCGACCCGGTCCGGGACATTGGTCGGCGTGTTGCCCTTGCGTGAAACCACCACGCCGGCGGCGTTCTTTTCGGTGAAGTCGTCGTATTGCGCATCGACCCAGGCGAAGTTGCCTTCGGCCAACAGTTTGTCGGTAATCCGCAGGGAGCTGGCGATCTCGATGCCCTTCGAGGTTTGCTGCCCTACCGGGATGCTGCTGGTCGGGTCCAGCGGATCAGTCACAGCGAAGTCCTTGCGCTCGATGGTGTAGGCGGCAACTGTCGCCGAGCCACGGCCATCCAGGTAGTCGAACTTGCTGCCGATTTCCCATTGCTTGCCGGTGGAAACATCGAAGTCCTGCGTGCCATTCGGTTGCTCGGCGGCAGTGCTGTATTGCACGTAGACGCTGGCGGATGGAATGAACTGGTAGGTCAGGCCGACGCGCCCGGTGACCGGCTCCCAACTGCGTTTGAGGTGCTTGGGATTGGCGGCCGTCACGGTGCGATGGTTGGTCACGTCGAGGTCGATGTCGTCGTAACGCAGGCCGGTGAGCAACGCCAGTTTGTCGGTCAGTGCCAGGCGGTTTTCCACGAACAGCGCCTTGGTGGTGACCTCGTTGGTCTTGTCGCTGATCAGTGTCGGGTTGGTGCCGGGAATATCGTAGAAATGCCCCGGCCGGTAGTTGTTCGGGTCGACCGTGCTTGCGCCTTTGATGTTCAGCGGCGAGTTGGTGGTCTGGTTGACCTTGTACTCGAAACCGCCGGACCAGGTGGTGTCGAGGCCGAACAGGGTGTTGTCGTGGCGCAGTTCGAACTGGTTGCCGTTCTGCTCGCCCTGATGCCGTACCTGATACGCGGTGGAGCGGTTAACCGCGGTGTTATCAGCGTTGTACTGATAGGTCTCGAGGTTGCGGTAATCGCGTTGGCTGTCGAGGTGATACAGCGTGTTGCGCAGGGTGGTGCTGTCGTTGATCCGGTAATCGATGATCGAGCGCACCCAGATCGTGCGCTGTTCGTAGCGCCCGTCCTCGACGTTGTAGTTGTTGAAGCGGTTGTGTTTGTCGATTTTCAACTCGCCGGCTTTGGGGTTGAGTACCGGCGTGCCCCAGTACGGGCTGTCTTCGTGTTCGTCCTGATATTCCAGGGCCAGGGTGTGCGACAGATCCGGCGTGAGGTCGCTGAGCAAGGAAAACGCCACGCTCCAGGCATCGCGTTCCTGGCGGTCGATGTAGCCGTTGCTGGTGTTGTGGCTGACATCGAGTCGCGCGTAGTGCTGCACGTCGGCGCCCGGGTCGGTCAGCGCGTGGTTGAGGCCGAACGCGGTTTCCGTGGTGTCGTAACTGCCGTAGCTGACGCGACCTTCAGCGGCTTGTTCGTCGCGAGTTGCCAGTTTGGTCACGTAGTTCAGCGAACCTCCCACCGAGCCTGCGCCGTTGATCAGCGACGACGGGCCGCCCACCAGTTCGACTCGATCATAGATCCACGAATCCACTGGTCGGGCGAGGCCCCCGGAGACGTTGATGCCATTGAACATCTGGGTGATCTGGCTGCTGGTGAAACCGCGATAGGAGACGAAGCCGCCAAAGCCTGGCGGCGCGCTGGCATTGACCCCAGGCAGGGTGTTGGCGGCGTCCTGAAAGTTTTGTGCGCCGTGGCGTTCGATGTCGTTGCGGTTGGCGACGGCCACCGAGGCCGGGGTGTCGCGCACGCTCAAGCCGAGACGCGAAGCCATGCCGCTGGATTGATCGAGGCTCAGGCCCGGTTCGCTGGTGGATTCGCCGTCGATGGTGATCGGCGCCAAATCCACGGTGGATTGCGCCCAGGCGTTAAGGGACAGGCAGCCGCACAGGCTCGCCAGCAGAGGAATATGTTTCATCGTTGAATCCTGAATGCTTGTCTGGGAATCAGCGCACAGGCGAACGCCGCGCGTTGGCGCAGTGGGCTGAAAAATCAAAAAGGCAAAGACACTCAGGCGAGCGGTGGGGCGCGAGGGTTGGCCGAGGGCCAGGTGAAGCGGGCAGGGAGGTCGGCACTGACGATGGGCGCCAGTGGCGGGCTGTGCTGTTCGGGCAGAACCGCGAGGGTCAGGCTGGAGTTGAACGCCGGGCCCATGCCGCCGCCGACCGAGCACAGCGGGCAGCCGAACGCCTTGGACAGGGTCGGCAATTGTTCTTCGCTGGGATTGCTGGTCAGTGGCGCTTGGGTGGCCGGGTCGACCGTACAGAACTGCCCGCCGATGCCGTTGAGCTGCATCCCGACCATTTGCCCGTGACCGATGCTGCAGGCGAAAACGTTGAACAGGACGCAGCAATAAAGCATCCAGGCCAGCAGTGAGCGATCGGAACGGGTGAATTTCATGGGGCGGCACTTTACCGTACCGCTGATCGGTCGTGCACTTCAAAAAATGCCAACTAGGATGTTTTGTTCAAATCCCTTGAAAGGATTCTCGACCATGACCTTTGTGTTGGCTCAATGGCTGGTGACGATATTTGCGGCAATCGCTCTGGTACACGTGTATTGGGCGCTGGGTGGGCAATGGGCGGCGGTGGCGGCGGTACCGCAAGTGCCGGTGCGAGGACTGGTGGCGACGGTGCGACCGGCGTTCAAACCGTCAGGCTGGATTACCTTGCTGGTAGCGGCAGCTTTATTGGTGATCGCCGCGCTGGTGTGCATGCGCGTCGGCTGGGGCATGCCGGCGGTGCATCACAAAGCGTTGCAATGGGTGATCAGTGCGATTGCGTTGTTGATGTTTGCCCGGGCGATCGGCGATTCGAATCTGGTGGGGTTTTTCAAGGAAGTGAAGGGGTCGCGCTTTGCGCGGCTGGACACCTGGGTGTATTCGCCGCTGTGTCTGGTGTTGGGGGCCGGGTTGTTGGCGGTAGCTTGGGTCTGAGGTTTGAGGTGATCTGGAGATTGCTATCGCGAGCAGGCTCACTCCTACATTTGGAATGCGTTCCCCTGTAGGAGTGAGCCTGCTCGCGATGGCGTCATTGCAGACTATATAAAACTTCAACTACCACTCTCGGTCCTGCGACTACTCACCTCAGCCGGCACATCATCCCCGGCCATGCGCTTGCGGAACAACGCCGCCCGCGCGAGCAGCAACGTGGTCACCGGCACGGTGATCGCCAGCAGAATCGGAATCAGCCAGGCATGCATCACCGGCCCGGACTTGAGTGCCGAAAAGCAGATGATCGACGCCAGCGCCACACACCACGCGCCGATTGTCGAGGCCAGCGCCGGCGGATGCATGCGCTGGAAGTAATCCTTCATGCGCAGCAATCCGGTCGCGCCAATCAGTGCAAACACCCCGCTGAGCACCAGCAGGATCGCCACCGGAATCTCCACCCACAGCGATAATTCAGCATTCATTCGATCACCTCGCCACGCAGCAGGAATTTCGCCAGGGCAAACGAGCCGACGAAGCCGAACAGCGCGATCAGCAGCGCCGCCTCGAAATAAGTGTCACTGGAATAACGAATGCCCAGCGTCAGCATCATCAGCATGGCGACGATGTACAGGTAATCCAGCGCGAGTACCCGATCCTGTGCCGACGGCCCCTTGAACAGACGAATCAAGGTCAGAACCATTGCCAGCGAGAACAGGAACAGCGTCAGCAGAATCGCATTCGACAGCAGCGAGCTCATTCGAAAATCTCCATCAACGGCTGCTCGTAGGCAGTCTTGAAGTGGTGGATGAAGTGCGCCTCGTCATCCAGATCCCAAACATGCAGCAGCAGAATGCTGCGATCCAGCGCCAGCTCCGACCATACGGTGCCCGGCACCACGGTGCAGATCATCGCCAGCGCCGCCAGACCGTTGGCGTCGCGCAGGTCCAGCGGCACTTTGACGAAGCGCGAGCGCGGCGGGCGGCGACCGGCGTTGAGCACGCCCCAGGCGACGATCAGATTGGAGAGGATCACGTCACGACCGACCATCACGAACAGGCGCAAAATCGTCAGCGGACGGCGGATGCGCACCTGTTTCGGGCGCAGCTTGCGCATCATCAATGGTGCGGCGAACCCGAGTATCGCGCCGAGCAGCAGGTTGCCCGGGCTGACAGACAGGTTCAGCGTCAGCCACAAAACCCACAACGCCAGGGACAGCAATGGTGCCGGAAATACGCGCTTCATGGCTGCACCTCCAGCATCGCCGCTTTGGCTTCAGGGCTGGGCACGGCGCGGGTGCCGAGCACCGCCATCACGTATTGCTGCGGGTTGTTCAGCGCGTCGGCGGTGGCCTCGGTGTAACGCAGCAGCGGTTCGGCCTTGAAGGTCAGCGCGATGCTCAGCCCCAGCAACAGGAAGATCGGTGCGCATTCAAGCTTGCGCAGCAGCGGCGAAGGGCGCTCCTCGGGCGTCCAGAAACGCTGGATGCCCATGCGCGCGAATGCCATCAACGAGGCCAGTCCGGAGAGGATCAGCAGCGCCAGCAACGCCCATGCAGCGTTCGAGATCGGCGCCTCGCCGCCCAGCCCCAGCGGATTGAGCAGCGCACCGATCAGGTTGAGCTTGCCGATGAACCCGGACAGCGGCGGCATGCCGATGATCAGCAGCGCACAGGCAATGAAACTCAAGCCGAGAAACGCCATGGTCCACGGAATGACCTGACCGACCACGGCTTTCTGCTCGTCGTCGAGGTTGATGCCCTTGGGCGGTTGCAGCGATTCCTGCGGACGCGGCAGCAACTCGCTTTCGTCCTCCAGCGGGATTTCGTTGGCCGAACGCGAACGCTCGATCAACTCCGCCAGCAGGAACAGCGCACTCAGTGCCAGGGTCGAGCTGACCAGATAGAACAGCGCTGCGCCGATCAGGTTTGGCTGGGCGAAACCCACCGCCGACAGCAGAATCCCCGCCGACACCAGAATGCTCAGGCTGGCCATGCGCTCCAGGCGTTGCGCGGCGAGAATCGCCAGCGCCGCGCAGGCGATGGTCGCCATGCCGCCGTAGATCAGCCAGTCGCCACCGAAGAACGCCGAAGCCCCGGCCTGCCCAGAGAACAGCAGCGTCCACAGGCGCAGCAGGGTGTAGACGCCGACCTTGGTCATGATCGCGAACATCGCCGCCACCGGCGCACTGGCCGAGGAGTAGGCCGGCACCAGCCAGAAGTTCAGCGGCCACATGCCGGCCTTGGCCAGGAATGCCACCGCAAGAATCCCCGCGCCGGCGTGCAGCAAGCCGCGGTCGGCTTCCGGCACCAGCGGAATCTTCAGCGCCAGATCGGCCATGTTCAGCGTGCCGGTGACGCCATAGATCAGCGCCGCGCCAATCAGAAACAGCGACGAGGCCAGCAGGTTGATCGAGATGTAATGCAGGCCCGACGACACTCGCGCCCGACCCGAACCGTGCAGCAACAGACCATAAGAGGCCGCGAGCAGCACTTCGAAGAACACGAACAGGTTGAACAGGTCGGCGGTAAGGAAGGCGCCGTACAGGCCCATCAACTGAATCTGGAACAACGCGTGGAAGCTCGATCCCGCGCCGTCCCAGCGCGCCATGGCGAACAGCAGGGCGCTGACGCCGATGATCCCGGTCAGCACCAGCATCAAGGCCGACAGGCGATCAACCACCAGCACGATGCCGAACGGCGCCTGCCAGTTGCCCGGCAGGTACACGCCGATGGAACCGGGCACGCCGGTGGTTTGCGTCCACTGCAGCAGCATCACCGAAATGAACAGGCCGACGAGGCTGGAGAACAGATTGATTTTCGCCTTCAGCGGTCGGTGCTTTTCGCCGAGCATCAACATGATGGCGGCGGTCAGCAGCGGCAGCAGGATCGGTGCCGCGATCAGGTGAGTCATCGCCATCATTCCTTGGGCTCCCGGCCGTCGACGTGGTCGGTTCCGGTCAGGCCCCGCGACGCCAGCAGCACCACCAGGAACAGCGCGGTCATGGCGAAGCTGATGACGATGGCGGTCAGCACCAGGGCCTGCGGCAGCGGATCGGTGTAGTGCAGCAGGTCCTGGGTCACGCCGTCCTTGATCACCGGTTCTTTACCGATGAACAGGCTGCCCATGCTGAAGATGAACAGGTTGACCGCGTAGGACAGCAGGCACAGGCCCATGACCACCTGAAATGTCCGCGGCCGCAATACCAGCCACACGCCGGACGCGGCGAGCACGCCGATGGCGATTGCGATGACTTCTTCCATCAGACGGCTCCTTTGCTGGCGACGGACTTGGGCAGCGACGCGGTCTTGTGACCCCGCACCGATTGGTGGGCGAGGGCGGTGAGGATCAGCAGCGTCGAGCCCACGACCACGGCGTACACGCCGATATCGAAGAACAGCGCGCTGGCGATATGGATCTCGCCCAGCAGCGGCAAGGCGAAATGCCAGGTGTGGGTGGTCAGGAACGGATAACCGACCGCCATCGCGCCGAGGCCGGTGGCGGTGGCGAACAGCAGCCCGGTGCCCATCCAGCGCAGCGGTCGCAGGCTCATTTGCGCCTCGACCCACTGCGTCCCGGCGACCATGTATTGCAGGATGAACGCCACCGACATCACCAGTCCGGCGACAAAACCACCTCCCGGCTGGTTGTGGCCGCGCATGAACAGGTAGCACGACACCACCAGCGCAATCGGCAGCAACAGGCGCACCAGCACCGCCGGCACCATCATGAAACCGAGCGCGGTGTCGCTGGCGCTGCGCGGGTTGACCAGATCGGTGACCACGTCCGGCGCGAGCAGGCGTTGCTGGGCCGGCAGTTGCAGGCTTTCTTTCGGCGGGCGGAAGCGTCGCAGCAGGGCGAACACGGTCAGTGCCACGGCCACCAGTACGGTGATTTCACCGAGGGTATCGAAGCCGCGGAAGTCCACCAGCATCACGTTGACCACGTTGCTGCCACCGCCCTCGGGCATGGCCCGGCTGAGGTAGAACGAGGAAATGTCGTTGGGCGTCTGCCGCGTCAGCATTGCGTAGGACAACAGCGCCATGCCGGCGCCGACGGCAATCGACAGCAGCAAGTCGCGCAAGCGCCGCACGCGGGCCTTGCGCAGGCTCGACGGCAGTGGCGAGACTTCTTCAATCCGCCGGGGCAGCCAGCGCAGGCCGAGCAGGATCAGCACCGTGGTCACCACTTCCACCGCCAGTTGCGTCAGGGCCAGATCCGGCGCCGAGAACCAGACGAAGGTCACGCAGGTCATCAGTCCGCAGACGCTGACCATGGTCAGTGCGGCGAGACGGTGATACTTGGCCTGCCATGCGGCGCCGAGGGCACAGGCAATCGCCAGCAGCCACAGGGTGACGAACACGATCGAACCCGGAATCTTCGGCCGGTCGCCCCAGCTCAGGCTGCTGTGCAACATCGGGATCAGGCCGGCGAGCACTGCCGCCAGGACCATCAGGAACAGTTGCATTTGCAGGCGGCGGGTGCCGAGTCGGCGTTCTACCCGACGGGCCATGCGCATCATCAGCACCAGACTGCGCTCGAACAGGCGCTTGCCGTTGAAGCGACCCACCAGCGGCGGGTATTTGAAGCGGCCCCGCTTGAGCTGGTTGCGCAGCAGCAGATAGACCACGATGCCGCCGGACATGGCGATCAGGCTCATGATCATCGGCGCGTTCAGACCGTGCCAGATCGCCAGGCTGTATTCCGGCAGCGTCCCGCCCACCACCGGCAGCGCGGCGGCTGCGAGCAGCGGGCCGACCACTTGCGCCGGGAAGATCCCGACGACCAGACAGGTGAACACCAGCAGCTCGACCGGCGCACGCATCCAGCGCGGCGGTTCGTGCGGGGTGTGTGGCAGATCGGTAGCGGTCGGGCCGAAGAACACGTCGACGGTAAAGCGCAGCGAGTAGGCGACGCTGAATGTACCGGCGATGGTCGCGACAATCGGCAACGCTGCTTCGACCCACGCGGTGGCGTTGATGAACACGGTTTCGGCGAAGAACATTTCTTTCGACAGGAAGCCGTTGAGCAGCGGTACGCCGGCCATCGACGCGCTGGCAACCATCGCCAACGTCGCGGTGAACGGAATCAGTTTGATCAGGCCGCTGAGTTTGCGGATGTCACGGGTGCCGCTTTCGTGGTCGATGATCCCGGCTGCCATGAACAGCGACGCCTTGAAGGTCGCGTGGTTTAGAATGTGGAACACCGCAGCGACCGCTGCCAGCGGGCTGTTCAGGCCGAGCAGCAGGGTGATCAGGCCCAGATGGCTGATGGTCGAGTAGGCCAGCAGGCCCTTGAGGTCGTTCTGGAACATCGCGCAGTAGGCGCCGAGCAACAACGTACACGCACCGGCGCCGCTGACGATGTAGAACCATTCTTCACTGCCGGACAGCGACGGCCACAGGCGCGCAAGCAGGAACACCCCGGCCTTGACCATGGTCGCCGAGTGCAGATAGGCCGAAACCGGAGTGGGCGCCGCCATCGCGTGCGGTAGCCAGAAATGGAAGGGGAACTGGGCGCTTTTACTGAGCGCGCCAATGAGGATGAGAGGAAGCAGAACAGGGTAGAGAGCATGTGCGCGAATCTGATCGCCGGCGGCCAGGACCTTGTCCAGGTCATAGCTGCCGACGACATGGCCGAGGATCATGACCCCCGCCAGCAGGCATAGTCCCCCGGCACCGGTGACCATCAGCGCCATATAAGCGCCACGCCGGGCATCCGAGCGGTGGTGCCAGTAGCCGATCAACAGGAACGAGAAGAGGCTGGTCAGCTCCCAGAAGAACACGATCTGGATCAGGTTGCCGGAGATCACCAGCCCGAGCATGGCGCCCATGAACGCCAGGAAAAAGGCGAAGAAGCGCGGCACCGGGTCGTCCGGCGACATGTAATAACGCGCATATAAAGAGACCAGAGCGCCGATGCCCAGCACCAGCAACGAGAACAACCAGGCGAAGCCGTCCATGCGCAGGACGAAATTCAAACCGAGGCTGGGCAGCCACATGAATTCTTCGCGGATCACCCCGCCGTGGGCGATTTGCGGGTACAACAGCGCGACCTGCACGGTGCCAATCAGAGCGACCAGACCTGCCAACAGGGATTCGGTATTGCGCGCGTTGTGTGGCAGCACCGCTGCCAGACAGCTGCCAATGAATGGCAGAAGCAGTAGAACTATCAGGGACATAGGCTTCTAATCTGCGGAAGTTTGTGAAGCATCATACGTGCCAGCTCCCTGATTACCAAACCCGAGGATGTCTCAGAATCCTACAAAGTAGTCTGGAATTTTCTGTTTGGCATTGTTTCAGGTAGATGGATATTGCTTGGAATGGCCTCATCGCGAGCAGGCTCACTCCTACAGGGGAAACGCATTTCAATTGTAGGAGTGAGCCTGCTCGCGATAGCTACGGTTCAGGCACTAAAGATATTGCGGATTAACCTTGGGGCTCCCGCTCCAGCTCAGCGTCGTCTTCGACAACCTTACCCTTGGTCTTCAGCTCGCTGACAATCACCGCCGCCACGATCAACCCTGCGCCCACCAAGGCAATCGCCGGCAAGCGCTCCCCGGCAATCCGCCCGACGATACCGGCCCACACCGGCTCACCGGCATAGATCAAGGTTGCCCGGGTCGGCGAAACGCTTTTCTGCGCCCAGTTCATCGCCACCTGAATCGCCGCACTCGCCGCGCCGAGTCCCAGTGCGGTCACCAGCAGCGTCCAGGAAAAATCCGGAAGCGCTTCACCGGTTGGCACCACCAGCAGGAACGACAGCACCGACGTCATCGCCAATTGCACCACGGTCACCCGGCGCACATCGACCTGACCGGCATAGGTGCTGATCAGAATGATCTCGGCGGCGATCGCGATGGCACTGATCAGGGTGGCAATCTCCCCTGGGCTAAAATTCAGCGAAGCGCCGGACGGCCCGGACAACAGCATCAGACCGGTAAACGCCAGCATGATGCCAATGCTCGGCATCAGCCCTGGGCGACGGCCCAGCACCAGCCATTGCAGCAACGGCACGAAGGGCACGTACAGTGCGGTGATGAATGCCGACTGACTGCTCGGGATCGTTTGCAGACCAACCGTCTGCAAGCCATAACCGAGCATGATCGCCACGCCGATGAACGATCCGGCCTTGATCTCGAACAGGGTCAGTTCACGCAAGTGGCGCCAGGAGAACAGCGCGACAATGGCGGCCGCAGCGGCAAAGCGCAGGCCGACAAAGAACATCGGCCCACTGACGGTCATGGCGTGTTGCACCAGCAGAAACGTACCGCCCCAGACCATGGTGATCAGCACCAGCACGCACTCGGCCTTGCTGAAACGGGAGAAGCGAAGAGGCGTGGGGGAGCTGTTCACTGACGTCATGTCCTTGCGCACTATAAAAGGCAGGACGCACAATGCGCCCAACGTTGCGCAGTATACTGCCCAACCCCACCGAGTGAGCAATATAGTGCACAAAGATTCCAGCCAACGGGCGTCCGTCCTGCAACACGTCAGTCACAACGTCCGGCGCCTGCGCCACGCTGCCGACATGAGCCAGACCGCGCTGGCGGAAAAGTCCGGCGTCAGTCGGCGCATGCTGGTGGCGATCGAGGCCGGGGAAAAGAATGTCAGCCTGACCACCCTCGATCGCGTTGCCGACGCGCTCGACGTGGCCTTCAGCGACCTGATCCAGGCCCCCGACGCGCGCGACCCGAGCCGCATCAACGAAGTAGCATGGGCAGGCTCCATTCCCGGAAGCAAAGCGGTGCTGCTTTCCAAGGCCTCCGCCACCCGTGAAGTCGAACAGTGGGAATGGTGCCTGCAGCCGGGCGAGGTCTATCCCTCACAACCGGATGCCGATGGCTGGAGCGAGCAGATTTATGTGTTCGAAGGTAGCCTGACGTTAACGGTGGGGGATGTGACCAATACCATTGCGACCGGCGAGTTTTTCATGTTTGCCAGCAACCAGCCCCACGGCTATCGCAATGACGGGCCGGTGGCGGTGCGCTTTGTGCGCAATGTGGTGATTTGAATGAGCCAGAACGCAGACATCCTGATCATCGGCGGTGGCCTCAGCGGCACGATGCTGGCCGTGCAATTGCTGCGACTGCCCGGCCAGCGTCGGATCCTGATCATCGAACCGCGCGCCGAACTCGGTCGCGGTGAAGCTTACAGCGCCGTCGAACTGGGCCACACGCTCAACGGCAATGCGGCGCGAATGAGTGTCGACCCCGATAACCCCGATGACCTGACTCAATGGCTGACCGCGCACATCGCTGCCGGTGGCTGGCCGGAATCTGCCGAGCAGAATGTGCCGATCAGTGAGCTGTTCCCGCCACGCGGATTGTTTGGCGTGTATGTACAGCAGCGTCTGGCCGAAGCGCGGGTCGTTGGTGCGCAGCACGGTTCGACGGTCGAGCACATCTGCGCCGAAGTCGTCGATCTGCAAAGCGAGGCCGATTCGGTGCAACTGAGTTTGAGCAATGGGCAGACTCTGCGCGGTGCCTACGCCGTGCTCGCCACGGGCATGTTCCCCGCCGCGCGCACGCCGCAGAAGGAGTCCAGCGGCCTGAACGCCGCAGCGCTTGATCCGTGGGATGTCGCCGCCATGCGTCAGCTCGATCCGCAGTCGACTGTGCTGATCATCGGCTCCGGCCTGACCATGGTCGATGCGGTGGTTTCGCTGGAACAAGCCGGGCATCGCGGGCCGATCGAAGTGTTTTCCCGTCACGGACTGTTGCCCCATGTGCGTCGGCAACCGCCGGCGTGGGTGGATTTTCTTGCCGAAGATCAGAGCATTCGCACACCTCGACAGTTGTTGCGCGAGCTGCGCCGGCATTGCCGCGAGGCGATCGCTCAGGGCATCGATTGGCAGGCGCCGCTGGACACGGTGCGGGCCCATATCGGACGGCTGTGGAGTCAGGCGACTGACGTGCAGCGTCGACAATTCGTACGCCATGTGCGGCCGTGGTGGGAGAGTCATCATCACCGGTCGCCGCCGCTGAGTGCAGCATTGGTTGAGCGCTTGCACAACGAAGGACGGTTGCGGATTCAGGCGGCGTCGTTCAAAGGGCTTGAGCCGATGACGGGCGAGGGTGTGAGCATTCGAATTCGGCGTCGCGGCGAGGCGCAAACCTGTGTGGTGCAAGGTGCAGCGCTGATCAATTCCAGTGGCATCGAGTACGACTGGCGCCGCGTCGCGCGCCCGCTGCCGCAGCAGTTGCTGGCGCGTGGGCTGGTGCGTCCGGGGCCGTTGGCGTTGGGGATTGCGGCGGCGGTGGACGGTGCGGTGCTGGACGCTGAAGGGCGGGCCGGCAGCCGATTGTTCGCGATGGGGCCACCGCTGCGCGGGATGTGGTGGGAGAGCACGGCGGTGACGGATGTGGCGTTGCAGGCCAAAGCATTGGCGGCGCGATTGGCGGGATAAGGTTGAGGGTGGTCTTTCGCGATCAGGCTCGCTCCCAAAGGGGACTCCGCTTGGCAATACCCTCTGCGCCACACACCAGAACCTGTGGGAGCGGGCTTGCTCGCGAAGAGGTCGTTTCAGTCAACATCAATGTTGCCTGACACACCGCTTTCGCGAGCAAGCCCGCTCCCACATTGGGGGGCCGGGAGAGTTACGCCACCACGCGATAGCACGGCACATACGCCGCGCCGCCCGGCAGTTTCATCCGGTGCTGGGCGACGAAGGCTTTGAGCAGCGCATCGAGCGGTTGCATGATCGCCGCGTCACCACGGATCTGGTACGGCCCGTGCTCTTCGATCAAGCGGATGCCCTTGTCCTTGACGTTGCCGGCGACGATCCCGGAGAACGCGCGGCGCAGGTTGGCCGCCAGTTCGTGGGGCGGCTGGTCGCGGTGCAGCTTGAGGTTGGCCATGTTCTCGTGGGTCGGATCGAACGGGCGCTGGAAGCTTTCGTCGATCTTCAGCAGCCAGTTGAAGTGGAACGCGTCGTTGCGCTCGCGGCGGAACTGCTTCACCGCTTTGAGGCCGGCGGTCATCTGCCGCGCGACTTCGGCCGGGTCGTCGATGATGATCTCGTAGTGCTGCTTCGCCGCATCGCCGAGGGTGGCGGTGACGAACGCGTCGAGTTGCTCCAGATACGGCGCGGCATGTTTCGGCCCGGTCAGGATCACCGGGAACGGCAGGCCGGCGTTGTCCGGGTGCATCAGGATGCCCAGCAGGTACAGGAACTCTTCGGCGGTGCCGGCGCCGCCCGGGAAGATGATGATGCCGTGGCCAACACGCACGAACGCTTCCAGACGTTTTTCGATGTCCGGCAGGATCACCAGCTCATTGACGATCGGGTTCGGCGCCTCGGCGGCGATGATCCCCGGCTCGGTCAGGCCGAGGTAGCGCCCGCCATGGATGCGCTGCTTGGCGTGGGCGATGGTCGCGCCCTTCATCGGGCCTTTCATCACACCGGGGCCGCAACCGGTGCAGATGTCGAGGCTGCGCAGGCCCAGTTCGTGGCCGACTTTCTTGGTGTATTTGTATTCTTCGGTGTTGATCGAGTGACCGCCCCAGCACACGACGATTTTCGGTTCCACACCCGGACGCAAGGTGCGCGCGTTGCGCAGCAGGTGGAACACGTAGTCGCTGATGCCTTGCGAGGTACTGAGGTCGATGCGTTGGCTGTCGAGTTCGTTTTCGGTGTAGACGATGTCACGCAGGGCGCTGAACAGCATTTCCCGGGTGCTGGCGATCATTTCGCCGTCGACGAACGCGTCGGCCGGGGCGTTCAGCAGTTCGAGGCGCACGCCGCGATCCTGCTGGTGAATGCGGATTTCGAAGTCCTTGTAGGCTTCGAGGATGGTCTTGGCGTTGTCGACATGCGCGCCGGTATTGAGGATGGCCAGGGCGCACTGGCGGAAGAGGGTGTAGGTGCTGCCGGAGCCGGCTTCGCTCAGTTGCTGAACTTCACGTTGAGAAAGGGTTTCCAGGCTGCCTTTCGGGCTGACCGAGGCGTTGATTACGTGTCGTTGGGTCATGCAATGATCCTTAAAACGATGTCATTCCAATGGCAGGCAAATGGCATCCGAATAGTGTGTATCCATGAATGAAGATGGCACGATCTGCGCTGTACCGCCATGTCCCCGTTGGACGCTGAAAAGTTGAAAAGGGCCCCCAGCATAGCTAAATCCCCGAGAGAGGCGATAATGCGCAGCGAGTTTTTTCCGTTGCCCTTTTTATCGCTCAAGGAAGTCATGCCTGATGTTCGAGATCCAGCCGATGGACCCAGCAACGTTTCGCCAGCAGACGCGCCGCAGCACGTTGATCATTGCCGTGCTGTTCCTGGTGCTGGCGATGGTGCTTTCGACGGCGGCAGTGGCGCTGTTCGGCGAGCCCGGCGGCGATAACCTGCGGTTCAATGTCGGAGGGGTGTTCGTGGCTTTCCTGCTGACAGCGGCGCTGATGCGCGGGCAGTTCTGGCAGCAGGCGTGGATGGCCCCGGCGGTTTATAGCTGGCGGCTCAAGCGCAGCCTGATGAGCGTCACCAACGTGATGCATCAGGTGACCGCTGCGGTGGAACAGAACGATCCGACCGCGATGAAAGTCTTGCGCTTCTATCATCTGGGGCTGACCCAGATGCACGAACTGGACGGTAACTCCAGCGATCATGCGCAGTTGCACCGGGAAGTCGAAGCGCACAAAGAGCGGATGCAGGCGCTGGGTCTGGAGATCGACCAGAAGCGCCTGGATCCGGCCTGGCTGCAAGCCTTGAAACCCGCCGCGCGTTAAAACGGAATACGGATGGCGCGGCGCAGTTTCCACGCACGGATCAGGCGTGCATAGACCAGCAGGTTGATCACCAGCACCACGCTGCCCAGCGCCAACTGGATCTGCGGCGTCAGACCTGCGGGGTAGATGATCGGCCAGATGTAGTGCTCGATGAAGCCGCCGGCGTATTCGGTCTGCCCGGCGGCGTGGCGCATCAGGTTTTCCCAGTAGGTCAACGGACAAGTCAGGTGCAACACCTCGACCGCCACGCCCCATGCAGCCGCCGGCAGATGCAGCCACATCAGGCGTGGCCACTTGAGCACCAGCAGCCCGCCGAACAGCACAAACAGAATGAATGACAGATGGAACAGCACCAGCCCGTCGGCTGCGATTCGGTACAGCATGTCGTCTCCCTGACGTGGTTGTGAAGGCCTCCATGGTACGCCGACAGCGACGCCGGGGCGCTGCGATTTAGCGCAAGTGCGCAAGATTGTTCAAGCCATGAAAGGCCAATTGCTGGCAGAGTCTGCGACCGTTTCCTCGGTTGAAGAGCGTTATGTCTGACTCACTTATGCCGCGCCGTGCGTTTCTTCGCGGCGCTGCGGCGATCATGCCGTTATCACTGGCGACGGCGCCGTGGGGGCTGCTGGCCGGCTCCATGGCGATCGAAGCCAACCTCACGCCGTTACAGGGGCAGGGCCTGTCCACCATCGTGTTTGCAGGAGCAGCGCAACTGGTGGCGATCGGCATGCTCAAGGGCGGTGCCGGGATTTTCTCGATCCTGTTGACCACGCTGCTGCTGACCTCGCAGCACCTGTTATATGGGATGAGCATGCGCTCTGTAATCTCGCCGCTGCCCGGGCGCTGGCGCATCGGCCTGGGCTTTTTGCTCACCGATGAACTGTTCGCCCTGACCAGTCAGCATGACCGTCAGCAGTTCAACCGCTGGTTCGCCTTGGGCGTCGGCCTGACGTTCTATATCGCCTGGAACCTGTTCACCCTGGCCGGCATCGTCTTGGGCAGCAGCATTCCGGGGCTTGAGCACCTGGGGCTGGACTTCTCGATTGCCGCCACTTTCATTGCATTGATCACCCCGGTGGTGCGTAACGTGCCGACCGTGGTGTGCGTGGGGGTGTCGCTGTTCTGCTCGGTGCTGTTCAGTTATTGGCAGTGGGGCTCGGCACTGGTGTTGTCGGGGCTGGCCGGGATGACCGCAGGATTTGTCTGCAACAAGTTGTATCGGGGGCGCGCATGATGGTCTGGGCAGTGATTTTCGGCATGGGGATTCTGGTGTTCCTCAACCGTTACGTGTTTCTTGAACCGCGCCTGCCGCTGCGTTTGAGCAGTAATGCTCGGCAGTTTCTCGGGTTTGCCGTACCGGGCATGCTCACGGCGATTTGCGGGCCGATCGTGTTCATGCCGGACAAACAGTTGAATTTACAGTGGGATAATCCGTATTTGCTGAGTTCGCTCGTAGCGATCGGGCTGGTGCTGTACACCCGCAATACCTTGCTCAGCATGCTTTTGAGCATGGCGTTTTTCTTTTTGCTGCGCTGGTGGTTGTAAGTTGCCAGGAAAAAACTGTTCTACGCTTGTTGGATGACTATTTTCGACAAGGCGAGGTGCACATGACGACCGAGCAAAAGCGTCCCGATGAAGACGAAGAAGTAGACGAGCCCAGCGAAGAAGAAATCGAGCGCGAGAAACGCAAGGAACAGACGTGGAAGCACGACGATGGCAAGGAACTCACCGGGCCTGACGTGAAACTCTGACAACATGCAAGAAGCCCCGCAGCAGCGGGGCTTCTTTTTTTCAGAGGTCTTCCAGGTGCGGGAAGTCCGGATGTGACGCCCGATAGCCCAGGGTCTTGTCGATCCACGCATTGAGTTCGTTGACCATCACCGGTGGGTGCCCGGGATAGCCTTCGAGAGTCGTGCGCAGGATGCGTTCGATGTCCGGCACTGAACGCAGGTTTCGGGTCTTGATGTAGTGGCCGATAAAACAGTCGAGTTGAAAGCGTTCTGTCATGGACAGATAAATACACTCCAGGCCGTTGGCCTGTTTGATTGCAAAATCGTCGCGCAACTTAGTTCTCTGCAAGGCTTGTTAAAGTTGTAGGGGATTCCTGGTTTTGATGACTCTTTGGTCAACTGGTATGCCAAATGGAAATGCGGCGCGCATGCTATCCGTAGTGCATGTAAATGTATGTATGACGGTTGAAATGTCAGACAGGCGGTTGGTTCGCTCAAACGACTGTTTTTTCCGGGCTGTCTCAGCGATGAAACACTCACTGTAAAGATCGAGTGTCACCTGTTATCACCTGCGGCAGCTCCTACAGGGTAAACGCGTGAGATCACGGATCTTTAAGCCACTTCGTCAATCAGTCCGGCACCCTGATTGCGTGAATTGCCGACGGCTTTGCCAACCTTGTGCCAGGCGAAGGCATCACTGGGTTCGCCTTCAAACAGCAGCATCTGTTCGGCGCGTTCAACAGGCGTGGCGCTGTCGAGCCACTCGGCAGCCATGTCAGCGCGAAATATCACGGGTCTTCGATCATGGATATCGAGCAGGCCGCCGACGCTGTCGGCGGTGATGATCACGAATCCATCGTCTTCCCGGCCATCGCTGCCGGGTGTCGGAAATTGTCCGATGGCGGCACAGAAAAGCGGCCCGTGATCGGCACGACGGATCAGCCACGGTTGTCGGGTTTTATCCGGGCCGTCGACCCATTCGAACCAGTTGTCGACCGGCACGATCAACCGATGACGCCAGATCGCCCGGAAGAACGGCCCATGGGCGACTTTCTCCACGCGCGCGTTGATCGGCGCCGCGCGGTCTTTGGCCCAGTGCGGGCGCCAGCCCCAGCGCAGGTTGTCGGCATACAGGCGTTGATCATGTTGATGGAGCACCGCGAGTGACGTGGTCGGCGCCGCGTTGTATCGCTCCAGCGCAGCGTCGCCGACGTGATTGATCAGCGCATCGGGAATGCTCAGCACCGCGACAAAGTCGTGAATGCCGCGGTACTGCGAGAGTCTTCCGCACATGCGCCGAATCTCCGGTTGGACGCTTTCAGCATAGTTGGCTCTGGCCAATCAATCCTGCGCCTCCTGACCGGTGAACGTGTCGCGCCAGACCAGCCAGCGGCGTTCCAGCACTGCGAGCAAACCGTCGCTGAGTTTGCCGAGCAAGGCGAGCACGATGATCGCCGCCAGCACGATGTCCGGTCGCGAGGTTTCGCGGCCGTCGCTGAGCAGATAACCGAGGCCCTTGGTCGCGGCGATCAGCTCGGCGGCCACCAGAAACATCCACGCCAGACTCATGCCGCTGCGCAGTCCGGTGAACAGGCCGGGCAGAGCGGCGGGCAGCAGAATCCGCCGCACCAGTTGCCAGCGGCTGAAGCCATAGATGCGCCCGACCTCGACCAGTTTGCGATCGATGTTGCGAATCGCCGCGACCACGTTGACGTACACCGGAAAAAACGCGCCGATGGCGATCAGCACGATCTTCGAGGTTTCATCGATGCCGAGCCACAGCAGCAACAGCGGCACCCAGGCCAGACTCGGAATCGAACGCAGCGCGGCGAATGTCGGTTCCAGATACGCTTCGGCATCACGACTGAGCCCGACCCACGCGGCGAACACCAGCGCCAGGCTGGCGCCAATTGCAAAACCGAGCAACACCCGCAACAGGCTGGCGCTGATGTGTTTCCACAGGGCGCCTTCGGCGAGGTCGGTGAGGGTCAGGGCGATCTCGCTCGGAGCAGGCATTTGATAGGACGGCAGCCAGCCGAGACGCACGATGAACTCCAGGGCGACCACGATCAGCAGCGGCAGGGCCAGACCTTTCAGGCGCCGGCGCCATGTCGGGTTGAGAGATGAAGGACGCGGCTTCGACAAGCTGCGAGGCGGCGCGGGCAGTTCGTTACTGCGAGTGCTCATACGTGGGCTCCGCTCACAGCGAATCCGCGTCGGGCGCGGATGGGCTGTGAGTCTGGTCGGTTACTGGCGGGCGACAGCTTGCTGCACGCCGCTGTCGAGCAACTGATCGATGACTTGATCAACATTCACTCCACGCCGCACCAGTTCCTCGGAGACCAGAATCGGTGCTGCGGCTTTCGACGCTTGCACGTCGTTGGCGGTCAGTTGCGGACTGCTCAGGTCGGTGCGCGACAACTGCAGTTTGGCCACGTCCAGCGGCAGACCGGATTCCTTGGCAAGCAGGGCAGCGAACTCGTCGGGATTTTTCAGCGCCCATTCGCGCGCCTGCTCGTAGGCTTTGATCACGGTATCGATGGTTTGCGGATGCTCCTTGGCGTACTGCTCGGTGACGCTGACCACGCCGTAGCTGTTGAACGCCGGGTTGCGATACAGCAGACGCGAACCGGCTTGCACCTGACTGGCGGCCATGTGCGGATCGAGTCCGGCCCAGGCGTCGACATCGCCTTTTTCCAGCGCGGTGCGCCCGTCCGGATGTTGCAGGTGCACCAGTTCCACGTCGTCTTTCTTCAGCCCGGCCTGTTGCAGGCTGCGCAGGGTGAACAGATACGGATCGGTGCCTTTGGTGGCGGCGATTTTCTTGCCCTTGAGGTCGGCGACGCTCTGGTACGGCGAATCCTTGCGCACCACCAGCGCGGTCCATTCGGCGCGGCTGTAAACGTACACCGATTTGATCGGGCTGCCGTTGGCCCGGCTCAGCACCGCAGCGAGGCTGGCGCTGGAGGCGAAATCGACGCCGCCGCTGTTCAGATATTCCAGCGAACGGTTACTGCCCTGGCTCAGCACCCAACTGACTTTGGTCTGTGGCAGGGCCTTTTCAAGAAAACCGAAATGTTTGAGCACCAGACTCACGGGTGAGTAGTAGGCGTAATCCAGATGGACTTCCGCGGGCGGCGCTTCGGCGGCTTCGGCTAGCGGTTGCAGGCTCAATGCCATGGCGCTGGCGACCAGCAGCGTTTTGAGGCGGGTAAACGGTAAGAACGATGTCATGGGGCGCTCCGGCAAAGGCACTGGTTGTTATGTCCAAAAATATATTTTTATCGGCTGCGTCCTGCATGAATGGAATATTGCAGGCTCTGTGCCATGTGCGTTTCGACCCATGTTTACTGGGTTTTCCCCGGTTTTAGCGCCTTTCAACTGTTGCTTGGGAAACATTGTGGCAAGGCACTGTTGCGCAGCGGACAGTGAGCATTCCGGGCGCTGAGCTTATGCCTTAATCGAATTTAAAATCGGTTTATCAACAGCGTTATGGTCTATGCAAAATCCCGTCGCAGGACCTCCCATGAAGCTCTCTCGTTTGCTCCGCAGCACACTGATGACCGCATTATTCACCGCACCGCTTGCCCACGCCGCCGAGCCGTTGGTCCTGCATGTTGGTGACCAGAACTACTACAACATCCGCGCTTCGGTCGAAGCCTCCGGCGTGTTGAAAGACGCGCCTTACAGCGTCGACTGGAAGCACTTCCAGGCCGCCGCGCCACTGGCCGAGGCGTTGCAGACCGGCTCGCTGGATCTGGGCTTTCTTGGCGATTCGGGTTTTCTGTTTCTCGCCGCCAAACAGGCGCCGGTGAAACTGATCGGTGTGTCGCGGCAGAACCCGGACACTATCGCCTTGCTGGTGCCGAAAGATTCGCCGGTGAAAACCATCGCTGATCTGAAGGGCAAAAAAGTCGCCTACTGGCCCGGCGCCTGGAGCCAGCAGCTGACCTTGCGCGCCCTGGAGCAGGGCGGTCTGCCGGAAAATTACGTCGACTTCGTCAAATTGATGCCGATTGATGCGGCGGCGGCATTGCCACAGGGCAGCATCGACGCCTTCCCGGTGTGGGAACCATACATCTCCCAGCAAATTGTGTTCTCCGATGCGCGGCCGATTCTCACCGCGAGAAACCTGATGCCGGGCCTCAGCGCGATTGCCGCGTCGGCGCCTTCGATCGACAGCAAACGCGCAGCGATCGCCGATTTTCTCGGGCGTTTGAAACAGGCGCGGGCCTGGGTCGACAGCCACACCGACGAATACGCGGACCTGTGGGCGAAGAAAGCCAATCTCGATCAGCAGGTTTCACGGCACTGGTTGCGTCAGGCGCACATGACTGTCGGGCCGGTGGATCAGCAGGCGGCGGTCGACCTGCAAGGCACCGCGGACTTCCTGTTCAAGGTCAAGGCACTGCCGGCGCCGCTGGCCACCGCCGGGGTTATCGATACCTCGTTTCAACAGGCTCTGGCTGACTGAGCGAGCGCCGGATCCAAAGCCTGTGTACCCTATCCAGACCTGGCTCGCGAAGCCGGGCGCAGGGATGGATCAGGGCGAGGGAGTTTTGCCAGTCGACAACAGGGCCGCAACGGTCAGGCGCAAGGCAAAACATGAAATACGCGTTCAATCTTCTCTGTGCAGCGGCCATCGCGCTTGGGCTGGCCGGCTGCATTGCCGCGCCGATCGAGATGACCGCGCAAACCGAAACCCGGCTCAAGGCCCAGGCCCCGGTGCGTTTTCTGCTGACCTTCGATGATGGCCCCAGCGCCTCGAGTTTCTGGAACCCTTCGGCGACCGTGCTCGATAGCCTCAAGGTCAACCCGGTGCAACCGGACATCAAAGCGGTGTTCTTCGTCCAGACCCGCGCGCCTCGCGCCGGTAACAGTGACATTGGTCGCGGCATCATGCGGCGCGAGCACGCCGAAGGGCACATCCTCGGATTCCACACCGCCACCCATTGGCACACCAATCATCGCTCGCTCGATCCGCAAGAACTGGAACAGTCGTTGCGCAACGGCACGGCGGATATCGCCGCGATCACCGGAGCAGCACCGATCCTGCTGCGCCCGCCATTCTGGAATTACGACAAGCGCACCTTCGCCGCGTATCAGCAGCATGGCTTGCACGTGTTGTTGACCGATTTGAGCGCCAATGACGGCAAGATCTGGGGCTTCAACGCCAGTCCCCGACGTCGGGCGAATATGCTGCGCCAGCTATCGGAAGTCCGCGAGCGCATTGCCCTCGGCGAATTTCCGACCGTAGACGGGGTGATTCCGGTAGTGGTGACCTTTCATGACCTCAACCGCTACACCGCGCGGCATACCCGCGAGTACCTGCAGATCCTGCTCGACAGCGCCGCCGCCACGGGCGTGAGACTGGCGGACAAACCGTTCTACGATGATCACGCGGCGCTGCAGAAAGCGGCGCTGGCGCGCACGGTTCAGCAGAGTTCGCAGCCGGTGCAGTTGCCGGGAATGTGGAACTGGATCTGGGATCATGACGCGCACTGAGGCCGCGATGGAAATGTGATCGGGTTGGCACTTGCTTGGGCGGCAGATTATTGATCGCTCATCTATGCTGAATCGGTCGACCGACTCATCGCCTGCGAGGCGTGCGCCCATGTTAGCCATTGCCGACATCTGCCGGATTGTCGAATCCGGCTTTCCGTCGCTTGAATGCGAATGCACACAAGTGGAGCAGGGGCTGCTGCGGATCAAGGTGTATGAGCCTGAGTCCGGGCGAGTCGAGTTGTTGCTCAATGGTGTGTCGCCGGAACATCTGGTGACGATCCGCGATCTGTCCAACTTCATTGGTGAGTTGCGCACGGAAATGAGCGCCGGGCGCCGGGCATTCGCCGGGTGATACCTTACAAGCGCCGTTGAAACGCCTGCACGATACGTAACGTCGCCTCGCTGGTGGGTAGATTCTGCACCGCGTCCAGCGGATGCCAGATACATTCGGTGATCTCGTTTTGCGGGCGCAACTGCTCAAGATCGAGCACCGACGCCTCGTAGACATGATGCTGGGTGCTGCCGCTGTGCAGTTCCATCAGATACAACATCTGCTCGGCATCCAGTGCCGTTTCTTCCTGCAGCTCGCGCGTCGCCGCCCCGGCTTTGGTTTCCCCAGGCTCGACCTTGCCGCCGGGCAATGTCCAACGGCAGCGGGGTTTGCGCACCAGGAGAACGTGTCGATCCTGCTCGCAAATAACGGTGGCGCGTACTTTCATCTGTTACCTGTTTACTGCGTGTCACATAAATGAAATAAAACTGCAATATTCGAGCCGGGCCCGGATTCAAAGGTTCCCTTGGGGTTTTGAGTGTTTGGCCTGGCTGAAAGTGCCAGAGCCTTGGCGCATCGCGATGGCGACACCCGGTCGGCACAACTGCGGCATCCGGGTGTAAGTTAAAAAGGCAGAGCTGACTCCACCGTCGGCAAAAAGGAGGTACCCATGAGCATTCCGGTCTTGAACAAAATGCACATGAACGGCTACGACGTACTCAGCGTGAACAACGGCCCGTGGCGGGTTTGTACTCAAGGCGATCGGCTTGCGTCGTTCGGTAGCAGAGAGGAAGCGCTGGCCTATGCCGCTGCGTTGCCGGGTTACAGAAAACGCTCGGTGCGAGCGCGAAGTCACACTGCAAATTGAAGCAAATGTAACGAAAGAGCCCCGGTGATTGCCGGGGCTTTTGTTGGGGGCAGGGGGTGGTATCAGTGGACTTTGGTCCGGCTGATGGAGCGCGTCTTCACTTCCCTGGCATACAGCTGCAGGCGTTCCTCATCACTTTGCAGCACCTCGCAGGACCTGAGTACCGCCTGGGCATCCGCTTCATTGCCGCTCTTGCGCAGCTGTTCGGCGATGCGTTTGAGGTCGACCGCCGACCATCTCAGATCCGATGCAACGGCTTGCAGGTCGCGCTGAAGTTCGTGTTCGTATTCATTGAGCCGCATGATCACCTCCGGAACATTCTCGGTAGAACAGAGTAGTCGCATTTTTCTTCGATGATGCGCAGCTCGTCTGCCACCGGGCTGCATGCATGTAAATATTTGTCCAAATGCCCTTGTAGCGCGGCGTCGGGATGGATGTACAACCGGTTACACGTTACATTCGCTTTTTTTCAGATCAGGGAAACACCATGCGGATATGGATCGGGAGTTTGGCGTTGGCATTGCTGGCGGGTTGCTCATTGCCAGCATCGCTGGTTCCGGGCGAGCCAAATCTCAGCAAAACCACCACCAAAGCGCCTAAAGACTATGCCGCGTGCTTGTTGCCGTTGTGGCAGCAGGACATTCCGAAGACCACGCAGACGTCCATTTCCAACGGCTACCGGATCAAGGCGCCGAGCCTCGTCACCGCCGACGAGATTCTCGACATCATCAAATACAAGGACGGCAGCCGCGTTTCCCTGTATCAGGGACCGCCATGGGCCAAGTCCGGGTCGTTGCGCAAATCGGTGCGTGACTGCCTGTAAAGCCCAGCCTCCGCTGCAAAAGCCAGCCCCACAAAAAGCAGAAACCGGATCAATGGTTTCTGCTTTTTTTTGCTTTGCGAAATGCGCTGTGACAGATCGGCACGAGGCGTATCCCCAGTGTGCGCTAGGCTTTTGAGTGCCGCCCGGTAACCGGAGGGGCATGCCTTTCAAGGAGCCACGGATCATGGATGATCTGGTCAAAGAAGTTATTCCGTTGTTGCAGTATCTGATTCCCGGATTTGTTTCTACCTGGATTTTCTACACGCTCACTTCATTCAAACGGCCTGATACGTTTGGGCAGATTGTGCAGGCGTTGATCTTTACGTTTGTGATTCATGGGGTGGTGTTGGGGATCGGCGCTATTGGTCTATGGGTAGGCTCGAAAGGCTTTTCTGTAGGAAAGTGGGATGGCAAATCCCAGGCCGTGTGGGCGTTCATGGTCTCAATGGCGCTCGGCTTGTTGTCGTGTGCTCTGGCGTCGAATGACAAATTGCACAAATGGTTACGAAGTAAAAATGTAACGAATAAAAACTCATATCCCAGCGAGTGGTACAGCACCTTTGCCCGCCACAATCGCCTGGTAACGCTGCATTTGACGGATGAAAGGCGATTGTTCGGCTGGCCCGTCGAGTGGCCTTCCGGCCCGCTGGAGGGGCAGTTCATCATGCTGAATCCAGGCTGGCTGGGGGAGGATGGCGTGGCGTTGCCTTTTGGCGCCGAACTATTGGTGATAGATTCCTCGAAAGTCCAGTGGGTCGAATTCAGTTCTGTCGAAGAGGTTTCATCATGAGCGCAAAAGAGCCTACTCCCATGCCGCCCAGCGTCAGGCGCCTGTTTTATGGCCCGGATGGCAAGCTGCTGGCCAAGCCCCTCGTCAAGGGGCCGAGTGCGCCGCCACCGCTAAAGCGCCAGTACCGGGATTGACTGAACGCCGCTCATCGAACGGCGTTTCGTTATGTTTTGCATTTGTGGGGGCTGCGGTCAGAGCGTATCCACCAACCAGTCCCTGAACGCTTTCAGTGACGGCAACGCCTCATTACGCGGCGGATACACCAGGTAGTAGCTGCGGCGGCTGGTGATCGGCTCCCCCAGTTGCAGCAGCTCGCCGTTAAGCAATTCATCCTCCACCAGAATCCGTGGCACCAGCCCCACGCCAATATTCGTCCGCACCGCCTGAATCAGGTGCGAGGTCATTTCAAAGCTCGGCCCGATGCGCATGCTGCGGTGGGGCAAACCATGATGCGTGAACCATTCCGCCCAGGCCTGGGCATTGCTGCTGACATTGAGCAGTAACTGCCCGGCGATGTGCTGTTCGGCTTCGTCGCGTTCGGCCAATGACAACTGCGCACTGGCAATCACCACCAGCTCTTCAGTGTGCAGGGGCAGGGCGCTCAGCCCCGGCCAATCCCCCGCACCGACGCAGATCGCCGCATCGATCTCGCTGGTGTCGAAGTCGATCGCTTCGATGCGCGAATGCAAGTGCACGGTCATGCCGGGATGTGCGGTGTAGAAGTCCTTGAGTCGCGGCAGCAGCCATTTCGAGCCGAAGGTCGGCAGCGTCGCCAGACGCAAACTATGAATGCCGGAACCGAACGCCATGGCCTGCAACGTCGCGCTGCGGATCTGCCCGAGGGCTTCGGCCAGTTCGCGCTGATACATGCGCCCGACATCGGTCAGCACCACTTGCCGGCCCTCGCGACTGAACAGGCGCATGCCGAGCATCTTTTCCAGAATCTGCACCTGACGGCTGACCGCGCTTTGCGTCAGCGACAGTTCGTGGGCAGCGCGGGTGTAGCTTTCATGGCGTGCGGCAGCCTCAAAGGCCAGCAACAACGACATGGAAGGGGTGAGGGTTCGCGGATTCATTCGTTTTAGTCATGGATTACGGGTCGATTTTACGTTTGTCCCGATAGCGCCAAGCAATGAACATAAACACCATGAGATGGCGGGAGCGTGACGCAATCATTCCTTGCGCACAACTGTTCACCGCCACACGGCCCGATTTTGACCGAGATTTCCCGACCGATGATTGCCCAGCTGTCGCCCGCCACTGCATTGACCGCCGATTACCAGCAATTCCTCAAAGCCTTGAAGGCCAGCGGTTTTCGTGGCGAGATCAGTGCCGATTACGCCAGCCGCGTAGTGCTGGCCACCGATAACTCGATCTACCAGCGTCTGCCGCAAGCGGCGGTGTTTCCGATGGATGCGGAGGATGTGGCGCGGGTCGCTCGGCTGATCGCCGAGCCGGCTTATCAGCAAGTGGTGATCACTCCGCGTGGCGGTGGCACCGGCACCAATGGCCAGTCGCTGACCGATGGCATCGTCGTCGATCTGTCGCGGCACATGAACCGTATTCTGCAAATCAACGTCGAGCAGCGCTGGGTGCGGGTGCAGGCCGGGGTGGTCAAGGATCAGCTCAACGCCGCACTGAAATCCGCCGGGCTGTTTTTCGCCCCGGAGCTGTCGACCTCCAACCGCGCCACCGTCGGCGGCATGATCAACACCGACGCCAGCGGCCAGGGCAGTTGCACCTACGGCAAGACCCGCGACCATGTGCTGGAACTCGACATGGTCCTGCGCGGCGGCGAACGCCTGCACGGCGCAGCGCTGGCGGAAGACGAACTGACAGCGCTGTGCGCCCGTGAAGATCGCGTCGGTGAAGTCTACCGCTGTGCACGGCAGATCATTGACGAGCAGGGCGAGCTGATCAAACAGCGTTTCCCCGATCTCAACCGCTGCCTGACCGGCTACGACCTGGCGCACCTGCGCGAGGCCGACAACCGCTTCAACCTCAACAGCGTGCTGTGCGGCGCCGAAGGCTCGCTGGGGTTTGTGGTTGAGGCGAAGCTCAACGTACTGCCGATCCCCAAACACACGATGCTGGTGAACATTCGCTACGCCGGGTTCATGGATGCGTTGCGCGATGCCCGGGCGCTGATGGCGCTCAAGCCGCTGTCGATTGAAACCGTGGATTCCAAGGTGTTGCTGCTGGCGATGCAGGACATCGTCTGGCACGGCGTCGCCGAATACTTCCCGGAAAGCGCCGAGCGCCCGACACTGGGGATCAACCTGGTGGAGTTCTGCGGTGACGATCCCGAGGATCTGCAGCGCCGGGTCGAAGCCTTCCTCGAACACTTGAGCAGCGACACCACCGTCGAACGCCTCGGCCATACCCTGGCGGTCGGCCAGGCGGCAGTGAACAAGGTTTATGGCATGCGCAAACGCGCAGTCGGCCTTCTCGGTAACGTTGCCGGCGAAGCGCGGCCGCAGCCGTTTGTCGAAGACACCGCAGTGCCGCCGCAGCACCTGGCCGAGTACATCGCCGAACTGCGCGAACTGCTCGACAGCCACGGTTTGCAGTACGGCATGTTCGGCCACGTCGATGCCGGTGTGTTGCACGTACGGCCGATTCTCGACATGAAGGATCCGCAGCAAGCGGCGCTGGTGCGTCCGGTGTCCGACGGCGTTGCGGCGCTGACCCAGCGTTACGGCGGCCTGTTGTGGGGCGAGCACGGCAAAGGCCTGCGCTCGGAATACGCGCCGGCATTTTTCGGTGAACTCTACCCGGCGTTGCAAGCGTTGAAAGCCGCGTTCGACCCGTTCAACCAGTTCAACCCGGGCAAGATCGCCACCCCGGCCAATACCGGTGCGGCGTTGCTGAAAATCGACGAAGTGACCCTGCGCGGCGAACTCGACCGGCAAATCGACGAAAAGGTCTGGCAGAGCTACGGCGCAGCCATGCATTGCAACGGCAACGGCGCCTGCTACAACTTCGATCCCGACGACGCCATGTGCCCATCGTGGAAAGCCACCCGCGAGCGTGCGCAATCGCCCAAGGGTCGCGCATCGCTGATCCGCGAATGGCTGCGTTTGCAGGGCGAGGCAGGGGTGGATGTGCTGTCGGAGGCGATCCGTCGTCCGGCATTTTTCCGCAACCTGTGGACACGCTGGCGCAACAGCCGCGCGCAGGATGCAGACTTTTCCCATGAGGTGTATGACGCCATGGCCGGTTGCCTGGCGTGCAAATCCTGCGCGGGACAGTGCCCGGTCAAGGTCAACGTGCCGGAATTCCGTTCGCGTTTCCTTGAGCTGTATCACAGCCGTTATCTGCGCCCGGCGCGGGATTATCTGATTGCCTCGCTGGAGTACAGCATTCCGTACATGGCGCGGATTCCGGCGCTGTACAACGGTTTGATGGGCGCAACCTTTGTGCGCAAACAGTTGGAGCGTCTTGGCGGCATGGTCGATGTGCCGTTGCTCAGTCGCTTTGATTTCCACGCTGCGCTGCGCCGTTGGAAGGTGCAGCCGGCGACGGTTTCCACGCTGTCGGCGCTGACCCCGGCCCAGCGCGAACGCAGTGTGGTGTTGGTGCAGGACGCCTTCACTCGTTACTTCGAGGCGCCGCTGCTGGCGGATCTGCTGGAGTTGATTTCACGACTTGGCTATCAGGTGTATCTGGCACCGTTCAGTGCCAACGGCAAGCCGCTGCATGTGCAGGGCTTCCTCTCGGCGTTCAACCGCGCGGCGTTGCGCAATGCCTGGCAACTGCGCGAGCTGGCGGACGTTGGCGTACCGCTGCTGGGGCTGGATCCGGCGATGACGCTGGTCTATCGCCAGGAATACCTGAAAGTGCCCGGCATGGACCAATGCCCGGAAGTCGCGCTGGTGCAGGAATGGTTGCTCAAGGTGATGCCGGAGCAGGCCGCTGCCGACGCGGCCCGGTCATTCCGTCTGCTGGCGCACTGCACCGAGAAAACCAACGCGCCGGCCGCCACCCGCCAGTGGGAGCAAGTGTTCGAGCGAGTCGGGTTGAAACTGGCGACGCAGGCCACCGGTTGCTGCGGCATGTCCGGCACCTACGGCCATGAAGCGCGCAACCGCGAAACTTCGGCGGTGATCTACGCGCAATCGTGGGCGCGGCAGGTCGAGGCCCCGGCGGAGCAGGGCGAAGCACTGGCCACCGGGTATTCGTGCCGCAGTCAGGTCAAGCGCCAGTCGGATCGGGCACTGCGCCATCCGTTGCAGGTGCTGCTTGAGGTGGTGCGTCGCTGAGCGGTTCGTCGTCCGGGGCGTTGTCCCAGATCAGCCGTGGGTCGAAACTCATCGCCGAGAGCATGGTGAACACCACCACCATGCCGAAAAACAGGATGCCCGGGCGTGGCTCGATATCGCCCAGCGCCTGGAACTTCACCAGCGCCGCGACCAGGGCGACCACCAGCACGTCGAGCATCGACCAGTAGCCGATCAGCTCGACGAAACGGTACAGCTTCGAACGCTCACGGCGCGCCCAGTCGCTGCCCCGCTGCACGGTGATCAGCAGCAGCGACAGGGCGACGAATTTGATCCCCGGCACCGCGATGCTGGCGATGAAAATGATCAGCGCGATGTCCCACGCGCCGCCCTCCCAGAACTCCAGCACGCCGCTCATGATCGTGCTGTCGGCGCCGTTGCCGAGCATCACCGTGTTCATCACCGGCAGTAGATTGGCCGGCACGTAAAACGCCAACGCGGCGAACAGATAGGCCCAGGTGCGCGTCAGGGAGTTGGTCTTGCGCCGATGCAGCGGCGCATCGCAGCGCGGGCACTCGTGCGGCTCGTCGGTCATGTCACAGGCCAGCCCACAGCTGTGGCACAGGCACAGATTCAGTTCGCTGGCGGTCGCGGGTCGCTTCATAGAATGTCCCACAGATCACGAATGTCACGGCCGGCAATGCGGATCATCATCAGGCTCAGCACCGCCAGGGCAAACAGGCCGATGCCCGGTAGCACATCGAGCAGCCCGGCCAGTTTGAACACCGCCACCATCGCCCCCAGCAGACACACTTCGAGCATGCTCCAAGGGCGCAGGGTTTCCAGCCAGCGCATGCACAGCTTGAAGCCCGGCGCCCGGCGCGATGACAAGGCGAAACTCAGCACCCAGATCAACAGCACCAGTTGAAACGCCGGGGCGATGATGATCGAAATCGCCGCGACCATCGCCATGAAGGTGATCGGCCCCTGACTCAGCGCCAGTACCGAATCCCACAGCGTCGCGCTGTTCTTCAGGCCCTTCATGCTGATGCTCATCACCGGATAGAAATTGGCGAACAGCCACAGCATCGCCGCAGTGAAACTCAGGGCCAGCCGCTGCTCGACGGTCAAGCCGTTGTAGCGCTGCAGCACGCCGCCGCACCGCACGCAGAGGGTTTTCTGGTGTTTGCCGAGCACGACCTTTTCGTACACGCAGTCGCAATGCTCGCAGATGATCAAGTGTTCGGTTGAGGTCATGGGCAACGCTCGACAGCTGGCGCAAAGGGCAGGGGGCGCCTGATCACTATAGAAGCCTGACGTGATTGGGCAAATGTCGTTTGGCTTGGGAATCGACTTTTTATGTTATAGAGTAACGCCATTTTTTGGCGGGACGTGCAGTTGCGACCCCGATTCATTGACTCGATGGCGAAATGTCCATGACGATTACGTGTGCCCGTTCCAACCCGCCCCCGACCGGCCGTTTGCTGTCCATTGATGCGTTACGAGGTCTGGTGATCCTGTTCATGCTGCTGGATCACGTACGCGAGACGTTTCTGCTGCACCGTCAGGTGTCCGACCCGATGGACATCGCCAACACCGAGCCGGCGTTGTTTTTCAGTCGCACGTTGGCGCATCTGTGCGCACCGGTGTTCGTGTTGCTGACCGGATTGTCTGCGTGGCTGTTCGGCGAGAAGTACGCGGGCAAGGCCGATGTCAGTGCCTTCCTGTTCAAGCGTGGGCTGTTTCTGGTGGTGCTGGAATTCACCTTGGTGAATTTTGCATGGACGTTTCAGTTGCCGCCGAGCGTGATCTATCTGCAGGTGATCTGGGCGATTGGCTTGAGCATGATCGCGTTGTCGCTGCTGGTCTGGTTGCCGCGCTGGCTGTTGCTGACGTTGAGTCTGGCGATCATTGCCGGGCATAACCTGCTGGACGGGCTGCATTTCGCGCCGGAGTCAGCACTGCATGTGCCATGGGCGATCCTGCATGATCGGGGCTGGATCGAGGTCGGTGACAGTCTGCGCTTGCGCACTTCGTATCCGCTGTTGCCGTGGATCGGCGTGATCGGTCTGGGTTATGCGCTGGGCCCGTGGTTTGCCCGTGCGGCCGACGCCGGAGTTCGTCAGCAGTGCCTGTTGCTGGCTGGTATCGCCGGACTGCTGGGTTTCGTCGGGCTGCGGTTGCTCAACGGATACGGCGAAAAGCCTTGGGCGGTCGAAGACACGACCGTGCAAACGTTGATGGCGTTTTTCAACATCACCAAGTACCCGCCATCGCTGCTGTTCATCAGCCTGACGGTGAGCGTCGGATTGCTGTTGTTGCTGCTGTTCGAACGGCTGCAGACGCGCCGCTGGATTCGCTGGCTGACGGTCTTCGGTTCGGCACCGATGTTCTTTTATCTGTTGCACCTGTACGTGCTGAAGGTGCTGTATCTGATTGCCGTGGCGCTGTTCGGCCTTAACCACGGTAGCTATTTCGGCTTCGATTCAGTCGCGGCGATCTGGCTGGTGTCGGTGCTGCTGGCGGTTGCGCTGTACCCGGCGGTGCGCTGGTTTTCCGCGCTGAAATCGCGGCGCCGCGATATTGCCTGGCTGAAATATCTGTAAGCCCTAGTGACCACTGCGCTCGCGCGCGAAGTCGATAAAAGCCTTGAGCGGCGCCGGTACGTGGCGCCGGCTCGGGTAGTACAGATGCAGGCCCGGATAGTAGGGGCACCAGTCGGCCAACAGCTGAATCAGACGCCCCGATGCCAAGTGTTCGCTGACCATGTCATCGAACACATACGCCAATCCCAGGCCTTGCAGTGCAGGGCCGACCATCAAGCTGACGTCGCCCAGGGTCAGCGGGCCGTTGACCTCGATTTCCTGGGCAATGCCATCGCGTTCGAATTCCCAGCGATACAGGGCGCCACTGGGGTAGCGGTGGCGCAGGCACGGCAAGTCGTGCAGATCTTCGGGTTTTTGCGGCGCAGGATGGCGTTCAAGGAATGCCGGCGAAGCCACCACCACCGAACGCATCGCCGGGCCAATCGGCAGCGAGACCATGTCGGCCTCCAGTCGATCGCCAAAGCGCACGCCTGCATCAAATCCGCCGGCGACGATATCCAGCAACGCTTCGCTTTCGACCACCTCCATGCGAATGTCCGGATACGTCTGCAGAAACTCGCTGGCAATCGGCAGCAATACCAGCTCGCACGCCTGGCGTCCGCAAGTGATGCGCAGGTTGCCGGTGGGTTTGTCGCGAAAATGGTTGAGGTCTTCCAGTGCATCGTCAATGTCGCGGAACGCCGGTTTCAGGCGCGCGTAAAAGCGCTCACCGGCCTCGGTCAACGCCACGCTGCGGGTGGTGCGATTGAACAGACGCACACCGAGGCGATTCTCCAGAGCCTTTACCGAATGGCTCAGGGCTGACGGGGTGAGCCCGAGTTCGACGGCGGCCTTGCTGAAATTCAAGTGCTGCGCCGTACAGAGAAATACGCAAAGGTCTGCCGCTGAGGGTGATTTCATCTGTGAATGCCTTTCACAAAGTCATGCAAAATTGCTGGGATTATCGCATCAATCTAACGGCCTTAAAGTCGCAGCCTGGCCATTTCTTTAAAGGATGAATGCATGACAACGGTCTCTCATCAACCAGGCGCGCGTAACAAGCTGCTGATCCTCGCGGCCGTGTGCCTGTCGGCATTGGTACTGCCCTTGAGTTTTACCGGTGGCGCGGTGGCGACGCCCGCCATTGGCCGTGATCTGGGCGGCAGCCCCGTGGCCCTGACCTGGATCACCAATGCGTTCATGTTGTCATTCGGCAGTTTGCTGATGGCGGCGGGAGCGTTGGCCGACGTCTATGGGCGTAAACGCCTGTTCAGCTTCGGCATGTTGCTGTTCACCGCAGCATCGATTGCGCAGAGCCTGGCACCGTCGGTGTACTGGCTGGATGGGCTGCGTGCGGTGCAGGGCGTGGCCGGTGCTGCGGCGTTGGCCAGCGGTTCAGCGTCGCTGGCGCAGGAATTCGAAGGCCATGCGCGGACCCGCGCGTACAGCGTACTCGGCACCACATTCGGCATCGGTCTGGCTTTCGGACCGCTGCTGGCCGGCGCGTTGATCGAGGCGTTCAACTGGCGGGCGATTTTTGTTATCACCGCGCTGATCGGCGTGATCGCCATGGTCTTCGGCCTGCCCCGCATGCGCGAAAGCCGCAACCCGGATGCCACGGGACTGGATTGGCCGGGTACGATCACCTTCAGCACGATGCTGGCGCTGTTCACCTTCGGCGTGATTCAGGCGCCGGAAAGCGGTTGGGGCAGCCCGCTGGTGGGCGGTCTGCTGGGCGCTTCGGCATTGTTGCTGGGGTTGTTCGTGATGATCGAAAGGCGCGTCAAACATCCGATGCTCGATCTGACCCTGTTGCGTTTTCCGCGCTTCATCGGCGTGCAGATGCTGCCGATCGGCACCTGTTTTTGCTACATCGTGCTGGTGGTGATGTTGCCATTGCGCTTTATCGGCGTGGAAGGCTTGAGCGAAATCGATGCCGGCCTGCTGTTGCTGGCGCTGTCGGCGCCCATGCTGGTGGTACCGATGCTGGCGGCGTCGCTGACCCGGTTTGTCTCGGCGGGAATCCTGTCGGGGATCGGTTTTCTGATCGCTGCGGTGGGCTTGCACGGGTTGAGCCTGTACAACGTCGGCGAGCCAAAATCCGCCTTGGTCATTGCGACGTTGTTGATCGGGATTGGCACCGGTTTGCCGTGGGGCTTGATGGATGGTCTGTCGGTCAGCGTCGTACCGAAAGAGCGCGCGGGGATGGCGGCGGGGATCTTCAATACCGTGCGCGTGGCGGGTGAGGGTATTGCGCTGGCGGTGGTGGGCGCAGTGCTGACTTCGCTGCTGCATACCGATCTGACGGGGGCAGTGGCAGGCAGTGTCGATGCGGCGTTGATTGCCGAGACCGCGCACTGGGTCACCACGGGGGACATGGCGCATGCGCTCAACACGCTTCCTGGGTTGACCAAAGAGCGTCTGGTGCAGGGTTATGCCACGGCGTTTCAGTACCTGCTGCACGTCCTGACCGGGATCACTCTAGCTTCGGCGGCAGTGGTGCTTGGGCTGTTGAGCAAGGATCGGGCGGTTACGCAGCCGCAAAAAACAGCGCCCGACTTGCTATAGCGGTGTGTGCGGAATTTTCGAGTGTGGGAGCGGGCTTGCTCGCGAAGGCGTCAGGTCAGTCACTATCAATGCTGAACATGCCGGCCCCTTCGTGAGCAAGCCCACTCCCACCAGTGCGTGTTGGAGTCCTGATTATTTACGATCCAGCCACACCGTCTGCGCGTTGCAGAACTCGCGCACGCCGAAGTGCGAGAGCTCGCGACCGAAACCGCTTTTCTTCACGCCACCGAAGGTCACGCGCGGGTCGCTGGCGGAGTAGCCGTTGATGAACACGCCTCCGGTGTCCAGTTCGCTGGTCAGTTGCTGGGCCAGCGCGACGTTGGCGGTGTAGATCGTCGCGGTCAGGCCGAAGTCGCTGTCGTTGGCCAGGGCCACGGCGTGGGCGCAATCGCGGGCAGTGATGATCGATGCCACCGGGCCGAACAGTTCCTGTTTGAACGAGGTCATGCGGTCGGTGACATCGGCCAGCACGGTTGGCTCGTAGTAGTTGCCCGGGCCTTGCGTCTTACCGCCGCCGAGCAACAGGGTGGCGCCTTCTTCGAGGGTGTCGCGCACTTGCTGGTCGAGTTCGTCACGCAGATCGAAACGCGCCATCGGCCCGATGTAGGTGTCGGCGGACAGCGGATCGCCGACTTTCAATTGACGCGTGGCCTCGACGAATTTGCGGGTGAACTCTTCGACCACGCCTTCTTCGATGATCAGGCGCTTGGCCGCGGCGCAGACCTGGCCGGAGTTCTGGTAGCGACCGATGACGGCAGCCTGCACGGCCTCATCCAGATCCGCATCATTGAGCACGATGAACGGATCGGAACCGCCCAGTTCCAGCACGCACTTCTTCAGCGCGGCACCGGCCTGGGCACCGATGGCCATACCGGCACGGACGCTGCCGGTCAGGGTGACAGCGGCGATGCGCGAGTCGGCGATGGCGGTGGAAACACCTTCGGGGGTGACGTTGATCACTTCAAACACGCCGTCGGCGAAACCGGCGTTCTTGAACGCGTCGCGCAGCAGGTAGGCGCTGCCCATCACGTTTGGCGCGTGCTTGAGCACGTAGGTGTTGCCGGCGATCAGCGCCGGAACGGCACCGCGCAGCACTTGCCAGATCGGGAAGTTCCACGGCATCACCGCGAGGATCGGGCCGAGTGGTCGGTACTCGATGCGCGCCTTGCCGCCTTCAACCTGAGTCGGTTCGGCGTCGAGCATGGCCGGGCCGTTTTCCGCGTACCACTCACAAAGCTTGGCGCATTTCTCGATTTCGCCACGGGCCTGGGCGATGGGCTTGCCCATTTCCAGGGTGATCATGGTCGCCATGGCTTCGGCGCTGTCACGCAGGGCGCTGGCGAGGGCGGTCAGGGCGCGGGAGCGATCCTGCAGCGGCTTGCGTTTCCATTTCGAGAAACCGAACGCGGCGCGGGTCAGCGCAGCGTCGAGGGCTTCGGCGGATTCAAAGGCGTAGTGACCGATCTGCTCGCCGGTGGCGGGGTTGATCGAGATGGCGTGGGTCTGGCTGGAAATCTGGCTCATGGCTGGCTCCTGCGAGTTCAGTGGATGGGCCTAGAGTAGGGTGGCGTTTGTTTTCTGGAAACTGAATAATAAAGATCGTTTCTTTCACGATTGGAGAATGACTGTGGATCTGGTGCAGCTGGAAATCTTCAAGGCCGTTGCCGAGCACGGCAGCATCAGCGCTGCTGCGGCGCAGATTCATCGCGTGCCATCGAACCTGACCACGCGGATCAAACAGCTGGAGCAGGATCTGGGCGTCGATCTGTTCATTCGCGAGAAAAGTCGTTTGCGTCTGTCACCGGCTGGCTGGAGTTTTCTCGAATACGCGCGGCGCATTCTCGATCTGGTGCAGGAAGCGCGGGCCACGGTCGCTGGTGAAGAGCCGCAGGGCGCGTTTCCTCTCGGTTCGCTGGAAAGTACCGCCGCAGTGCGCATCCCCGAACTGCTCGCGGCGTACAACCAGTTGCATCCCAAGGTCGATCTGGATCTGTCGACCGGCCCGTCCGGGACAATGATCGACGGCGTACTCTCCGGACGATTGGCGGCGGCCTTCGTCGATGGCCCGGTGCTGCACCCGGCGCTGGAAGGTGTGCCGGCGTTCGAGGAAGAGATGGTCATCATCGCGCCGCTCAATCACCCCCCGGTGCGGCGCGCGGCGGATGTGAACGGCGAGAACATCTACGCGTTCCGCTCCAACTGCTCCTACCGGCATCACTTCGAAAAATGGTTCAGCACCGACGCTGCCGTACCGGGCAAGATTTTCGAGATGGAGTCCTACCACGGCATGCTCGCCTGCGTCAGCGCCGGGGCCGGGCTGGCGCTGATGCCGCGCAAGATGCTGCAGAGCATGCCTGGCAGCGCAACCGTGAGCGTGTGGCCGCTGGCGGCGGATTTTCGCTATCTGACCACTTGGCTGGTGTGGCGCCGGGGCACGGTGTCGCGCAGCTTGAGCATGTTCGTGCGTTTGCTGGAGGAGCGCGGGGTGGTGCGTGCGGAAGAGTAATTGACACGTTGTGTCATGACTGTATCTTGATCGGCGTTTCGCAATATAAAAAACTATACAGCGTAGCCATGAGGAACAAGCAAATGAGTGCAGCCCTGAGCGGAAAAGAAGCAGTCGGTGAGCGGTTTGTGCTGGAAACGATGCGTCATGCGCAGGGCCTGACCTGGAACGCCGTTGATGCCATCGCCAGGGTGATCAAGCCCGGCATGCGCGAGTCCGAAGCCCAGGAGCGGGGCAAGCAGATCCTCGCCGAACTGGGCATGGACCGCATCTGGCATCCGCTGCTGATTCGCTTCGGCGCCAATACGCTGAAGGCGTTCAAGGAGCGTTCCGAAGGCGATCCGGTGCTCGGTGACAACGATATTTTCTTCATTGACATGGGCGTGGTCTGGCAGGGGCACGAAGGCGATGCCGGCGCAACCTTCACCACCGGCTCCGATCCGGAAATGATCGCCTGCGCGGCGGCGTCCAAGGAGCTGTTCAAGCGTGTCGAGGCACTGTGGCGCCAAGGCGTGAGCGGTGTCGAACTTTATCGCTATGCCAGCGATCAGGCTGAAGCCATGGGCTGGAAACTCAATCTCGACATCAAGGGCCACCGCGTCAGCGATTTCCCTCACGCGATCCATCGCGGCGGCAATCTCGGCGATTTCGACCAGACGCCAAATGCCGGGGTGTGGATTCTGGAAATCCAGATCGCCCACCCGCAGCGACCGTTCGGCGCGTTTTATGAAGATCTGTTGATCTGATTGTCACGGCGTACCGTTTCTGCCGTACAGGCGAAAGCCTTCGCGTTGGCTCAGACGCTGGTAATACGCGCTGACGGCGGGATAGTCCGGATGCGCGAGCGGCGTTTCGAACCAGCGGTTGACTGACAGCCCGATGGGGATATCGGCGAGGGAAAACTGCTCGCCACTGACGTACGCGCCAGTCTTCTGCAACTGTTGATCGAGGATGCCCATGGTCTGCGACCACTGCTCGATGCCCTTGGCCAGAGCGGCGCTGTCCTGATAATTCGCTGACTGGCGCACCAGCGACATGAACGCATACGACCACGACCGGTTCAACTCCGAGGCCTGCCAGTCGATCCACTGATCGACCCGCGCACGAACTCGCGGCTCGGCGGGGTAGAGGTCAGCGCCGCCATAGTTGCCCGCCAGATAACGAATGATGGTGTTCGATTCCCACAGGGTGAAATCGCCGTCCTGAATCACCGGCACCATGGCGCAGGGGTTGAGGGCGAGAAACTCCGGGGTGTCGGTGGGTTTGAAGCCCGAGCCCCAATCCTCACGCTCGAACGGGATCTGCAGTTCAGCGCAGGTCCACAGCACTTTGCGCACGTTGATCGATGACGCCTTGCCCAGAATTCGCAGCATGAGTTTTCCCTGTCTCGTGGGTGCCTGTCGGGGCATCAAGAAATACCACACCACAACGCAGAAGGCCCGCGCATGGCGGGCCTTCTTTTTACATCGAATCAATCTCAGTGACTGCCCACCAGTTTTCCGCCCATCATCCGCCGCCGATAGGCGCTGTCACGACTGGCCAGCCAGAAGTACAGCGGCGAGGTCACCAGCAGCCCCACCAGCCACGACAGGTCGGCGCCGTTGATGTGCGCCGACACCGGGCCGACGTACAGCGGGGTGTTCATGAACGGGATCTGCACCGCAATGCCGATCGCATAGGCCAGCAACGCCTGCGGGTTGTAACGTCCGTAGATGCCACCGTCGACCTGGAAGATCGACTGGATGTCGTACTGGCCCTTGTGAATGGCGTAGAAGTCGATCAGGTTGATCGCGGTCCACGGCACCAGCACCACCAGCAGCACCAGCACCATGTCGACGAAGTGGCCGATGAAGTCCTTCGACGCGCCGACGGCGGCGAAGCAGCAGGCCAGCAGCACGATGATCGAGATCACCGCACGGCTCTTGGCGGTCGGAATCCAGCGATAGGCAAAGGTCTGCACCAGAGTGATCAGCGACAGCACCGCGCCGTACAGGTTGAGGGCGTTGTGGCTGATCACGCTGAGCAGGAACAGCACCAGCATCAGCGGGCCGATCGAGCCAGTGGCGAGCTTGACCGCATCCATGGTGTCCATGCCCACGGGTGTCGCGAGCACGGCGACGGCACCGAAGATGAACGCCAGACTTGAGCCCAGCGCCGAACCCAGATACGTGGTCCAGAATGTCGACGAGACTTTGACGTCCGCCGGCAAATAACGCGAATAATCGGACACGTACGGCGCAAACGCGATCTGCCACAGCGCGGCGAGCGACACGGTGGCGAGCCAGCCGGAGAGGTTGAAGCTGCCGCGGGTGAGGAAGTCGTTGGTTTGAATGTGGGTGAAGATGTAGCCGAAACCGACGACGATGCCGATCCCCAGCACCCAGGTGCCGATGCGGTTGAGCACGTGGATGAATCGGTAGCCGATGATGCCGATGATCCCCGACCCGAGAGCGCCGATGACGATGCCGACCGGGACCGGCACGCTGTCGACCACGCCGTGCAGCGACTTGCCGGCCAGCACGATGTTGGAGGCGAAAAAGCCGATGTACATGACCCCGGCAATCAGCACCACCAGCAGCGCGCCGAGCGAGCCGAACTGTGCGCGGCTCTGGATCATCTGTGGAATGCCCATCTGCGGGCCTTGCGCCGAGTGCAGCGCCATCAGCACGCCGCCGACCAGATGACCGACCAGAATCGCGACGATGCCCCAGACCAGATTCAAGTGGAACAACTGCACGCCCAGCGCGCCGGTGACGATGGGCAACGGCGCGATGTTGCCGCCGAACCACAGCGTGAACAGATCCCTGACCTTTCCGTGGCGATCTTCGGGGGGCACGTATCCTATCGTGTGTTTTTCAATGAGCGGCGCGGATGTTGTTGCAGAGGTGGACATGACGAACTCCAAGGCAAGGATGAGTACGTGGACGTACTTCGGTAAGCGCCGACACGGACGGCGCATTTCTTGTTGAAGCGATCATGTGCAAAGGCCCGGGATAGATAAATTAGTAAGTTTGTTGCTTCAGACCTTAAAAAATATATGCCCCGGGTCTGGGGGCTGTCCGGTATGTTCAACAGTGATCAATAACAAAAACTTTCAGAGGCGAACCCTTTCCTGTGGCGAGGGAGCTTGCTCCCGCTGGGCAGCGAAGCGGCCCCAAACGGCACCATTCCCCCGATATTGTGAGTGCTGCGCACTCAAGCGGGAGCAAGCTCCCTCACCACAAAAGCGTTGTCTCACTTGCAGAGGTTTTTATATGGCCGCCTACAACCTGCGCCAGCTCAAATACTTCGTCACCACCGCCGATTGCGGCAGCGTCGCCGAAGCCTCGCGCAAGCTCTACATCGCGCAACCGTCGGTCTCCACCGCGATCAAACATCTGGAAGAAAGCTTCGGCGTGCAGCTGTTCATCCGCCATCACGCCCAAGGCGTGTCGCTGACGCCCAGTGGTTCGCGTTTCTATCGCAAGGCGCTGGAATTGCTGCGAGTGGCGCATGAGTTCGAGCAGAACGCGCTGGCGGATAACGATGTGGTCTCCGGGCAGATCGATATCGGCTGTTTCGAAACCGTCGCGCCGCTGTACCTGCCGCGCCTGATCGCCGGGTTCAAGCAGCGCTGGCCGGGCGTGGAAATCCGCATTCGCGATGGCGAGCAACAGGAACTGGTGCAGGCGCTGACCGCCGGCAGCATCGACGTGGCGATGCTGTTTGAACATGACCTCGACACCACCATCGACACCACGCCGCTGATGCCGCCGCAGCAGCCTTACGCCTTGCTGCCGGCCGACCACCGCTTTGCGCAACAGGCTAAAGTCTCGCTGCACGATCTGGTGCTGGAGCCGATGATCCTGCTCGACGTGGTGCCCAGCCGCACCTACTTCGTGAGCATTTTCGAGGAGCGCGGACTGACCCCGCACATCGTCTTCAGCTCGCCGTCGATCGAGATGGTGCGCGGCATGGTCGGGCGTGGGTTCGGCTTTTCGATTCTGGTGACCCGACCGTTCGGCGAATACACCTACGACGGGCAGAAAGTGGTGTGCGTGCCGCTGGCGGAAACCGTGACCGGCTCGGGCTTGTCGGCAGCCTGGCTGCGTCGGGTGCAACTGACCAAACCGGTGCAGTTGTTCGTTGATCATTGCCGGGAGGAGTTGGCCCGACTGCACGCCTGAAGGCAGGCAGTCAGGCCGAAAGGATCAGGCGCGAATCGAGGCCAGCATCCGTTGCAGCATCGCATCGCAGGCATCGAGTTGCGCACGACTGACAAACTCGTCCGGTTTGTGCCCCTGATCCATGCTGCCGGGGCCACAGACCACGGTGGGAATACCCGCAGCATCGAACAGCCCGCCCTCGGTGCCGAACGCTACGGTGCCGTATTCCCGTGAACCGCAAAACGCCGCAATCAGCTCCGCCGCCTGACTCTGCGCATCGGTAGCCAGGCCGGGATAAGCCGACAGCTCACTGAAACGAATCGCACTGTGCTCGCTCACTGCCCGCATTCGCGGTAGCACCTGGTGCTCGGCGTAAGCCTGCAACTGTTGTGCGACCTGGGTTGGATCCTGCGAGGGCAGGGCGCGGATTTCGAAGTCGAAGCGACAGTCGGCAGGGACGATGTTCAGCGCTTTACCGCCGCTGATCACTCCGGTCTGCACCGTGCTGTAGGGCGGATCGAAACGTGCGTCGTGATGCTCGGGTGCTTTCAGTTGCTGGCCGATGCGCCCAAGCTCACCGATCAGCTCGGCGGCGTACTCGATGGCGTTGACCCCCAGCGGTGCGTAGGCCGAATGACACGGATGACCGTGCACATCGCAGCGCATCGCCAGTTTGCCTTTATGGCCGAGCACCGGTTTCAACTCGGTCGGTTCACCGATGATGCACAGCAGCGGTTTGACTGGGCGCTGCTGCAGCTCGGCGAGCAACGAGCGCACGCCGAGGCAACCGACTTCTTCGTCATAAGACAGGGCGATGTGCACCGGCATGCGCAGCTCTGCAGCGACCAGCGCCGGCACCAACCCCAGCACGCAAGCGATGTAGCCCTTCATGTCGGCGGTGCCGCGCCCGAACAGCTTGCCGTCGTGCTCGCTGAGTTCGAACGGCGCAACAGTCCACGGCTGACCGTCGACCGGCACCACATCGGTGTGACCCGAGAGCACAATGCCCGATTGCCCGGCCGGGCCAATGGTGGCGAACAGATTGGCCTTGCTGCGCTCGGCGTTGTAGATCAGCTCGCACGGCACATTGAAGCCTGCGAGGTAATCACGCACGAACTCGATCAGTTGCAGGTTGGATTCGCGGCTGGTGGTGTCGAAGCCCACCAGCGTCCTGAGCAACCCGACGCTGTTCATCGATCATCACCGGCAACGCCATAACCCGGCGCCTTGGCCGGGTCGAGTGCGCGGTCGATGTAGTCCTGCAACTGCGGCTGATAGGCGTCCCAGAGTTTTTGCAACTGGCCGATCGGGTCTTCGTCGGCCCAATCAACGCGCAAATTGACGATCGGCCAGGTCTGTTCGCCGACCACCACCACGGCCGCCGAATGCACCGGCCCGGCTTCGCCACCGAGGGCTTGTGCGGCGTGCAAGGCCTTGAGCAAGCGGTCGGCCAACTGGCCTTCGCCGTCCTCAAAGGCACTCACCATCGCTTCGATTACCGAGCGCCCGGCGAGCATGTTGCCGGCGGCCACGCATTGTTCGCCGCAGACTGCGTTGTGCACGCCAAGGGTTTGGGCACCGCTGAAATGCGCGGTCTGGCCGAGGTGGTTGATCGCGGTGATCTGCCGGTATTGGCTGTAGCCGTTGCGAGTCAGCACCTGGTCCAGCGCAGCGTCGGGCGCGTGGCCTTGCTCCATCAATGCAAGGACTTCCGGGCCGAGGGATGGCAGGGTGATATTCTGGCTCGACACCGCGCCGACACCCGGCAACAGCCACGGGCAACGCGCGCCGACGGCGATGCTGGAGGAACTGATGGCGACACCGAACTGGCCGGTTTCGGGGCAACGGGCTGCGATTGAAAAGGTCATCTGTTTACTCCTTGTGTGTCTTGACTGGCCTCATCGCGAGCAGGCTCACTCCTACCTTGAAATGCGTGCCCTTGTAGGAGTGAGCCTGCTCGCGATGGCCGCGACTCGGTCTTCCGACTTACTCGGGAATCACCGCCACCACATCAATCTCCATCAGCCACTGCGGCTGCCCCAGTGCCGACACCACCAGCCCGGTGGAGATCGGGAACACGCCTTTGAGCCACTTGCCGACTTCCTGATAAACCGGCTCGCGGTAGCGCGGGTCGATCAGGTAGGTGGTGGTCTTGACGATATGGCTCATGTCGCTGCCGGCTTCTTCCAGCAGTTGCTTGACGTTGCGCATCGCCTGTTCGGCCTGCGCACGCGGATCACCGAGGCCCACCAGATTGCCGTCGAAATCAGTGCCGACCTGACCCCGGACATACACGGTATTGCCGGCGCGCACGGCCTGGCACAGATCGTTGTCCAGGGTCTGGTTAGGGTAGGTGTCCTTGGTGTTGAACATACGGATGCGGGTGTGGGTTGGCTTGCTCATGTACAGCTCCAGACTGAGTGTTCAGCGGCGCACCGGGCACCGCCGCGAAAGAGGGAAATCAGGCGTCGACGGTGTCGGCGGCTTTGGTGTTGGCGCTCGAATGCAGGGCGGCTTCACGCTGCTCGGCATCCTTGTAATCGAGGTATTTACGCTGGGTGGCGATGTGGTCGGCCACGTGTTTGGCGTCATGCCACACGCCCCAGATGAACGACGAACCGCGCCGCGACTGCCATGGCAGCCCAAGGAAATACACCCCCGGCTCGCTGGACACGCCACGCTGATGCTGCGGTTTGCCCTTGTCGTCAAACGCGGCGACCTGCAGCCAGGAATAGTCCACGGCGAACCCGGTGGCCCAGATGATCGAAGTGATCCCGGCCTTGGCCAGATCCAGATCGAGCAGCGGATTTTTCACGCACTCGGGATCCGCATAGGTTTCGCGTGCTTCAGGTTCTTCCGGCAGGTCGAGACCGTTGCGCTCGATGTAGGCATCCGCGGCATCCAGCAGCGCCAGATAGTTTTCGTCGCCACGCTTGAGGTTGTCGCGCAGATCCTGCTTGAAGGTCACCACGCCGTTCCTGAACGACTCGGTCACGCCTACCAGGGTCATGCCGCGATGGGCCAGACCACGAAAATCGATGGTGCGCCCGCCATGCGCGCCGCTGACCGCGATGGTCACGTGCTCACGGCCGGGTTTCATTGCTGCCTGATCCCACTCGCCGAGCACACCCAGCCACCAGCAGAAATCACGGTTGCGATAGGCACGCGGCGGACGGTCATGCGCACCTACCGACAGATAGACCTGCTTGCCGGAACGCTGCAATTCATCGGCAATCTGCACGCCGGACGATCCGGCACCCACCACCAGCACCGCGCCGGCGGGCAGTTGCTGCGGATTACGATAATCAGCGGAGTGGATCTGCAACAGACGCGGGTCTTGCGGGGCGATCGGCGGGATCACCGGGCGCTGGAACGGCCCGGTCGCTGCAACCACGCGGCTGGCTTCGATCACCCCTTCGGAGGTCTCGACGGTGAAGCCCGGACGCCCTGCATTGCGTACCACGCTTTTGACCTCGACGCCGGTGCGGATCGGCGCGTTGAATTTCTTCGCATAGGCTTCGAAATAGTCCGCGACGCGCTCCTTGGGGGCGAAACCATCGGGGTCGACATCATCGAATTCCAGCCCCGGAAAGCGGTCGTGCCACGCCGGACCGTTGGCCACCAACGAGTCCCAGCGCCCGCTGCGCCAGCGTTCGGCAATGCGGCTGCGTTCCAGCACCAGATGCGGCACACCGAGTTTGCTCAGGTGCTCGCTCATCGCCACACCGGCCTGTCCGGCCCCCACGACAAGCGTGTCTGTTTTTATTATTTCAGTGGTCATTTCTACATCCTTCCTGGCAAGGCAAGTGGATTCGGATCGCTTCAGGCTTGTCCGTTTTGCTTGCGGTCAGACTAGGCAGGAGGGGGGTATCGGTAAAATATTATTAAGCTGGGATGTGAATACAAATTGCTGAAGCAGAAGGGGTGAAGCCAGTAAAAACGCGGCTTGCAGGGCAGGGGCGGGTTGTCCCGGGCGGGAAAACCCGGGACAGACAAGGAAAATTTCTCCTTTAAGGAGGGGGGAGTGTCGCGTCAGTTGCCGTCGGCAACCTTGCGTTCGATCGCATCGGTCTTGCGCTTGAGTTCCTCGGCCTCCTGTTCCTTGGTGCGGATCGAAGTTGGCGTCAGCACCTCGTCTACTGCTTTGGTGTCGTCGTCACTGTCCTGCAGATCCCGGCGAACCACATCCACCGGTTTACCCGCCGCATCGAGCGGTGGTGCGTTATGAGGGGTTGCAGGCTTGCGGTCATCGGTGTTTTTCATTTTTCATACCTCCATTGGCTTACAACGTTGGATACGACGACATGACGCGAGTTCGAGAAATTTCACGGGTGACCGCTGCCGCCCTCGGCTGTGCGCTGCTGATCGCTGCCAATTCGGCACACGCCGCCAGTTTCGACTGCGCCAAGGCCCGGGCGGCGGACGAAAAAGCCGTCTGCGCCAGCCGCACGCTGAACGATCTGGACGTGACCATGGGCGAGCTGTTCAGCCTCGATAAACGCCTGCTGCCGATGGGCGGGCGCGATGCTCTGATCGGTGAGCAGCAGGCCTTCCTCAAAAGCCGCAAGGCCTGTGGTGCGAAGGTCGATTGTTTGACTGACCTGTATCAGAAGCGCGTCGTTGCCCTGCGCAGCATCATCGAGACGCGGGTGATGACGCAGGGGCCGTTTTGACCCGCTGCGTTTGTCTGGTCAGGTCATGCCGTCAAAGCAAACTCCACGACACCCCGACATAGACCCCCAACCCTTCACCCGGCGTAGACCGCGCCGCATCCAGGCCCTTGTCGTCATACCCCGGCGTGACGGTGGCGGCGTAGTGTTTGTTGGTCAGGTTGCGCAGGTCGAGCCAGGTCTGCCAGTCGTTTTTCGGCGCGTTGTAGCCGACGGTGGCGCCGAACAATGCGTAGGGATCGGCGTAGTAGCTGTTGGCGTAATCCACTGCGACCTTGGACACCAGTTGTGTGTTGACCGCTGCGAAGAAACCTTGTGGCCAGTCGTGGCGCAGTTCGCCCTGGTAGTAGTGCATTGGCAGGCCGGGCAGGCGGTTGTCGCCGAAACGCTGGTCGTCGCGGTAGTGGAAATCGCTGAAGGTGTAGGCCTGGCGCAGGCTCAATTTACGTCCGTCGGCGGCTGACCACAGCGTGCTCTGCAGGCTGGCTTCCACGCCTTGGTGCACGGTGGGGCTGGCGTTGAGTTCGTACGGGGTGACGGCGTTGGCATCCGGCAGTACCGACAGCAATTCGTGGCGCACCTGCGCGTAGTACCACGCCAGGCTCCACTGGCCGAGGGTGCTGTCGCCGCGACCGCCGAGTTCGAGGGTGGTTGCGGTCTGGTTCTGCAGTTTGATCGGGTCGCTCTGGGTGCCGGTCGCCGCACCGTTGCCGGCCGGGAAGCGGATGTTCGAGCTGTAGATCAGCGACCACGGGTGCGGTGCTTCGACCGAACGGCTGAGGTTGCCGAACAGTTGCAGGTCCGGCGTGACCTGATAGCGCAGACCCAGTCGTGGCGCGTAATCCCAGTCGTTCAGGCTGGTCTTGCCGCCGCTTTGCGGGTAGGTGACGGCGCTTTCGCGGCGGGTGTAGATGGCGGCGAGACCGGTGGTCAGCCACAGGTCGTCGGCGATTTCCAGGTCGTTGCCCACGTGCAGAACGGTGTCCGAACCCTGATAGGTGAAGTTGCGCATGCGGGTGCCCGGGGCATACGCGGCGGTGTTGCCGGACGGGATGCGCACGAACTCACTGGCGCCGTCGTTGGGCAGGTGTTTGGTGGTGCGCAGGCCCACAGTGCTGCGGCTTTCCATGCCAAACAGGGTGTCGCGGCGCTTGTAATCGAACGTGCCGCTGACGTCGGTGTAGGCCACTTTCAGACGGTTCGGGCCTTCGCGCAGGTCCATCGGGTAGTCGTGATAGACCAGCCCGGTCTTGATGCTCGAATCGTCGTCGATGTAGTAGGTGGTCTTGTTGCCGATGAAGGTGCTGCCCGGTTGTTTACGGCTGTCATCGCGCGTCACGTAGGCCGGGTTGGCCGCCCGTGGAGTGTGCTCGATCGAGTGTTTGGTCACGCGGCCGGCGAGGTCGTTGTCGGTCTCGCGATAGCGGAAGTAGAAGCGGGTTTCCAGGTTCGGATTGAAGCGATAACCGAAGTTGGCGATCACGCCTTTGCTCTCGCTGGCAGTGTGATCCTGATAGCCGTCGGCGTTCGAGTCGGTCAGCGACACGTAGTAATCGAAGTCGCCCAGCACCTGCCCGGAACTCACCTGACGCTGCTGATAACCGTGGCTGCCGGTGGCATAGCGCACCTGCAATTTCGGCGCGTCGTAGCCGGTGTGGCTGACGTAATCGATGGCGCCACCCAGTGCCAGTGCACCGCGATCAAAGCCGTTGGCGCCGCGCAGCACCTCCACATGGTCGAGCCACAGCGGTTCGAGCAATTCGTAAGGCGTGCCGCCGGGGCCGGTCAGCGGCAGGCCGTCGAGCATCGTGTACAACCCCGAAGCGTGCGCGCCCGGTGCGCGGTTGATCCCCGAACCTCGGATCGAGATTTTCACCCCTTCATTACCCGCCGATTGCGCGTAGACCCCAGGCTGATACGCCAGCACATCCTGATTGCTCGCCACCCGGCCCTGCAACGGCGAACGCATGTCGACCACATTGCTGCCGCCGGGCACTTGCGCCAGACGCGCTTGGGCCTCAGCGACGGAGGCATCTGCACCGCTTTGTTCTTCAGCCGAAATCAGTACCTGTCCCAACTCCATGCTTTTGGGTTCCTCGGCCATGACCGGGCAGGCGAGGGCCAGGCCCAGCAGGGCAGAGGGCAGGGATTTGGGTGACGGCATCGAAGAAACTCCAGGCAGACAGGAACGGGCAATGAACAGTGCGACGCAAGAAGGAACGACGGAAACACATGGCAATTTTGCTTTTTTAACGGGGTGCTGCGTGGCAGGCGGGGGCAGGATTGCTCAGGAGGCGGCAGTCAGGGGCATACACGCAGACGACTGGCCGGGCTCTATCGCGGCCAGTCGTCCGGCGTATATCTGGATCAAGCAATCTTCAGCGCCATGAGAATGTCCAGCGGTGTCTGGGCAAATGCCCGGGCCTGTTCGGTCATCTCGGCAAGGTTTTCTTCGGCCGTGAGCAGCGGCTGGTCACCCTTGTGCAGCACTTCGCCCTGATCACCGATGACGGCCCACGCCAACTGCGCCCAGTCTTGCGGGTCGGTCATGCCTTGCTTGATCGAAATCAGGAACAACTGCTGCACGCGGCTGATCGGTACGCCACCGCCGGTGACCGGACTGGCCAGCACCTGAATGTTGTTGTTGAACAGCGCGCGTTTGCACAGTTGCAGGTTGAGAGTGTCGCAATGTTCCTGCACCTGCCTTTCGGCGGCTTCGCTCTGGCACGGGGCGGCGACACCCATACCGATCAGCACGGTGACGGCCTGCACCAGGTCGTCATAAGACACGGCGCCGACGGCCATCGACAACTGCTGCAAGGTTTTCGCTTCGTAGGCATTGGCGGCGAGCGCGGCGAGCACCGGGCGGTAAATGTCCGCCTGTAAGGACGCTTCGCCCGCAGGGCCTGAGACCGTGCCGGGAATGCTCTCAATCGCTTGCAGCAGGACAAAACGGCTTCTCAGCAGCCCATCGCGCTGCTCGGCGGCAGACAGCCGATTGGCGCCGCGTACGTACAGATCCCGGCGAAAGTTCTGATTGATGAAGTAGTCGCGCGCCTGTTCGCGCATGATCGGGTGCTCGATACCTTCCAGAAAGTCCATGCCCTCTGCACTCAGATTCAGCGCAGCCACGGTGTCCAGCGGTACGGCCGTAGTGGCGTAGTCGAGTTTGGCTGCGGTCATGGCATCGACCACGTCGATGAAATACTTGCAGTCCCAGTCGCGGTTGAAATACTCGTGGGCCACGTACTGACGGTTCTGGCCCTTGATGCTCTGCAACTGGGCACCCAGGGCCGGCGCCGCTCTGGCGTACTTCGGATTGGCCGCCAGCAGCGTTTCGGAAAACTCCATCGCGGCATCGATGCGTTTGGCCGGGCTGGTCGAGGCCTGGCTGGCAAAGCGATTGTGCAGGCTGAACAGATTGCGCAGTGGCGCCGAAGGCGACCAGCCCGGGAAGCAGTTGTAGCTGACGTACAACATTCCGCCGGGCTTGAGGTGGCGACGGGCGAACTCGACGATCAGTTGCTGATTGTCGCGGCTGACCCAGGACCAGATGCCATGCAGGCTGATGCTGTCGAACGCCGGCAGATCATCGCGGGCCAGCAGTTGCTCGAAACTGTCGTCATACAGACGGGCCTGGCTGTTCCAGTCGTTCGCCAATGCGATGGCATGCGCGGCCTGAGAGGGCGTGAAGTCGGTGCCGACGTAGTTGCCCGGGTTGGCGGCGGCGTGGATGTTGATCGAGACACCCTGGCCAAAGCCCAGTTCGCAGTGGTAGCCGCCGCTGCCTTCCAGGGTGGCAAAACCGCGCAACAACAAACAAAAACGCTGGAACACCGGGTTGATTTCCCGGCTGTACGAGTAGGTGTAGCCCTCGTCGGTGAAATACCCTTCGTTCCAGGCATTGCTCATGGGTGCATCCTTCAATTCGCGAGTGAGAGCCGCTCTTATAAGGGTTGGCAATGTGCACCACAAGCGGAAAAACATGTAAGTGAATCTTACGATTGCCGAGGCGTTTAGACGTCTGTCTGCCATCGCTGCTGTGGGCCGCAAATCGGTCTTGCAGTCTTTCGGGCCAGCGCCCGGGTTAATTCGAGCACCATGCCCTGTAGGAGCTGCCGCAGGGGCGCGTGTGGAGTCAGCGGCCGTGCGCCGCGTCCGCCAGTTGCCCGGTATCGACCCGCACGAACACCGAATCGCCCACCGCCGTCAGCACTTCTCCGGCGTACACCTCGCAGATCACCCGAGTTTTGCGCCCGACGTCGCCCTCGACCCAGGCGCGCAAGGTCAGGGTGACGCCCATCGGTGTGGGTTTGATGAACTTGATGCCGAGGTTGCCGGTGACGCAGTCGATGCGCGGCAGGCTGCCCGGTGCACGCTGTTCGGCGCGGTAGTGGTAAGCCATCGCGGTCCAGTTGGAGTGGCAGTCGACCAGCATTGCCAGCAGGCCTCCATATACCAGGTCCGGCCAGCCACAGTATTTGTCGTCCGGCAGGTGTTCGGCCATGACGTGCACGCCGTCTTCGTGCCAGTAGCTTTTGACGTGCAAGCCATGGGGGTTGCGGCCGCCGCAGCCGTAGCAGACGCCTTCGGGGGCGGCGAGGTCTTGCAGAGGCGTTTCGGAACGGGTCATGGGTCTGATCATCCTGAAGTGGTGAGTCCGGTCAGGCGCAGGCGGTTGCGCCCACCGCGCTTGGATTCGTAGAGCGCGGCGTCGCCTTGTTCGATCAATGCCGCAAGACTGGCCGGAGGCTGGTTGAACAGGGTGGCGCCGATGCTCAGTGTCACCGGTTCGGCGGTGGGGAAGGTCTGGGCGGCGCTGCGCTGAAATTGATCGCGCAGGGCGTCGCCCAGTCTGACGATGTGATCACTCGGCGCGTTGCTCAGCAAAATCACGAACTCGTCGCCGCCCAAACGGGCGGCCAGCGCCTCGTCGGTGGTCTCGGCGCGGATCATTTCGCTCAACGCCACCAGCAAACGGTCGCCGGCGCTGTGGCCGTACTGATCGTTGACCGATTTGAAGTTGTCGATATCGATCAATAGCAGGGCGCCGGGATGCGCCGCAGACACGCCCCGCAGCAGGCCCGGCGCGCGCATGTCGAGGGCGCGGCGATTGTAGAGCGCGGTCAGTGGATCGCGGGCGGCCAGTCGGGCGATCTGCTCCTCGCGCCGGTAGCGTTCGGTGCCGGTCATCGACAGTGCGATCAGCATGATCGCCATCGCGCCCTCGACCAGCGAGATCTGGATGATTACGCCACGGAATGCAGCCAGGTCGATCAGCGTGCCGGGGATCACCACGGTCAGGGCCTTGGCCACATAGAAGATGCCGTGACCGAGCAGCACATAGCGCAATTGCACCGCACCGACGCTCAGCGATTTGCCATGCGGGCGCAGCAGCAGGCTGGCCTTGAGCGTCGAGGCAGCGACCAGCAGCGAGTTGGCGGCCAGCATGACTTTCGACCACAACGGCCCGTCCGGCAGCAACAGCAAAACCAGCCAGGTGACGAAAATCAGGTACCAGGCGCGTGACAGGCGGATCTGCGTAAAGCGCGCCACCCCCAGCAGAAACAGGAAGTGCGCGGTCACCAGCAAGCCGTTGGCGAACCAGATGCCGATCAGCAAAAAGCCGTTGCTGCGCAGCAGGGCCAGGGTGGAACCGATGGTGATGGTGGCGAAACCGGCGCTCCAGAACAGCAGCGAAGGCTCACGAATACTGCGCCACTCGACCGCCAGATACAGCGCGGCGGCGGCTGCGAGAGCGATCGAGATGGTCAGCATCGTTGGTGGGTCGAGCGGCATTTCCGGGGGAGCCTGTCAGAAGGTCGGTAAGGCCGCCGATTGTAAGCGTTCGGGGCCGTTTTGGCAGGCGCCGCATACGATCGTCACCGACCGGCGTCCACGCTCATTCGTGAGGCGTGAGCCAGGTGTCGACGACCCGCCGGTCCAGTTCTTCCCAATAAGCCATGCCCAGCACCCGCGTGGTGTTCAACCCGCGCAAATAGCCGCGCAACTGATTGGCGGTATCGCGCTTGAGACGCGCATCGGTGATGGCCTTGTCAAGCAACACGCTTTCGTACTGCACCAGGTATTCCGCCACCCGCTCGCGAAAGTCGGGCAGAACCGCGTCGCGGATCAGGTCAAAGGTTCTCAAATCGGCTTCCTCACTGTTGTTTTAGTCATTGGGGATGAGTGTGTACCCGTCTTTATCGTGCGCAACTATCGCTAGAAGTAATAGTGACCATCACGAAACGCAAGTTCAGCTTTGCTGGCAATAGGCGGAAAATTGCCTTCATTGAAAACGCAGCTCAAGGAAATTGCGCGATGAAGACACTGACCCGACTGGCGCTGACCGCTCTGCTGATGAGCGGCATGGTAGCCACGGCACCGTCTTACGCCGACGACGCCTGTGCGTGTCATCTTCAGCCAATCGCCGGCAGCAGCGCGACTTTGCAGCATTCACAGACCGTGGGTGTGTTGTACAGCGAAAACACCCGGGAAAACCTGCAATACCTGACGCGCTACCACGACATGGCGCTGCACGGTGCCAAGGATGCACTGGATTCGCGAATCCGCGCCGCCTTTGTCAGCAGCTCCGACCCGGAACTGGCGATCGACTGGTTGCTCAGCTCGTTGCAGCGCCAGTTCATGTCGGTGACTGTTTACGACAACCTCGATGCACTGATTCTGGCGCATCCGGACATTGTGGTGAAACTCGACACCTTCAATCGCCTGCTGACTCAGCAGAACAGCCTGTACGAGGCGCATTTCATCGCGCGTTTCTACGATGCCGACCTGCAGTACATCGGCAAAGCCGAGGGCTCGGTGGAGAAACAGATTTCGTCGGTCTGGGTACACGACAAAGCGGCGCACGAGATTGCCGCGCAGATCGAGCAGCAACGTGACCTGCAACTCAATGCCTTGAAGCAGTTCGATGCCTCGCTCAAGGCGCTGGTGGCTTCCAGCTGAACACTCAAAACCAAAAGGGCAGCGGCGGCGCCGTGACGCTGAATCGCTGCCAGATGAACCGAACCTTTATTTTCAGGATGACCCCGATGCGTGCTTTGTTTGCCCCGACCCTGGCCGTTGCTTCCTTGCTGCTCGCCGGTTGCGCCTCCGCACCGAACGACCCGACGCTGACCTTGCAGACCAACAAGACTCCGGCGCAATACGCCGATTGCGTGGTGCCGAAGCTGCAGGGCAGTGCGCTGAACCCGACCGTTTCGCAGACCCAGCGCAGCTACCGGATCGTGGTGCCGAGCAAGGTGTCGGCAGACAACGTGCTGGAAGCCTACAAGGCCGGCAACGGCGGCAAGGTGTTCATCTACGAGCGCCACTTGCTGGCCTCGAATTTCCTGCCTTCCAGTTTTGAACGCGCCGCCCAGGACTGCATCTGACCGGCTGCGCAAACCGTTTTAACCGAGCTCCTTTGGTTGGCCGCAACCAGCCAATACTTTGCCCCGCACCTCATTCGGTTGCGGGGCTTTTTTTGTCTGACGTTTGCTGCGGTGTTGATGTCGACACGCTGACGTTTGCCCGGCGTGGTCGGCTGCTTGCGTCGGCGAAGGGGAATATGGTTGTATAGTACAACTAAATTTCAGCGGTGATGTGTCATGAGTATCCCTTCAGCCTTGATCGAAGAAATCCGTACAGCGTCGCGCACGATGGTGCGTGAATTCGGTTTCCTGCGCGCCACCCTGGCGGCGACCGACTATTCCGCCTCCGGCGTGCACGCCTTGCTGGAAATCGAAGCCGGGGACGGCGTCAGCGCTGCACAACTGGCGCAAAGCCTTGGTCTGGAAAAGTCCAGTGTCAGCCGCATGGTCGGCAAACTGATCAAGGCCGGGGAGATCGAGGAGCGTGCCGCCGAGGACGCCCGGGTCAAGCATCTGCACCTGACGGCGCAGGGCCGGCAGACCGTCGCCGACATTCATGCCTACGGCCAGGCCCAGGTCAGCAAGGCATTGGACACGCTCAATCCGTCGCAACAACAGAGCGTGGCGCAGGGCCTGTCAACCTACGCGCATGCGCTCAAGACCATCCGTCTGGGCGCCGACCGGCCACTCACGCCGAACCTGCACATCAGCGCCGGCTATCGCCCCGGGCTGATCGGCCGCGTGGCGCAAATGCATGCGGATTATTATTCGCGGCATTCCGGTTTCGGCGCGATCTTTGAAAGTCGCGTCGCCCGTGAAACGGCGGAGTTTGTCGGGCGTCTCGATCAACCCTGCAACCAGATCTGGGTAGCCACGCTTGATGAGCGCATCGTCGGCTCAATCGCAATCGACGGCCAGGATCTGGGTAACAATCAGGCGCATCTGCGCTGGTTCATCCTCGACGACGGCTGCCGCGGCAGTGGCGTCGGCCGGCAACTGCTGAGCGCGGCAGTGGAGTTTTGCGATCAGCAGGGTTTTGACGCGATCCAGCTCTGGACCTTCAAGGGCCTAGACGCCGCGCGCCGACTGTACGAAGCGGCCGGGTTCGAATTGACCATGGAAGAGCAGGGCAGTCAGTGGGGCAGCGTGGTGACGGAACAGCAATTCACCCGAACAGCCGTCTCACGCTGAAGGTTGATTCAGCGGCATCACGTAGGCGCTGAACATGTCCGCCAGCCGGTCGGCGAAAGCCGTGATTTCCAGATCGCTGCGCGCAGTGCCGGAAAAGTCTTTGCCCACCGAACTGAGCGTGGTCAGGATCAGATCGCAGGCCGCGATGCGGGTTGGCTCATCGGATTCCGGCAGCAAATGCTGCATGAACGTGGCGAAGATCTGCCGTCCGGCCGTGCGCACTTCGTGGGCCTCGGGCGCATCGCGATACAGCGGCGCCGCGTCATTCAGCGCACCGCGCATCTGCGCTTCCTCGCACTCCGAACGGATGAAAGCCTGCACCAGTGTGCGCAGGCGCGTCAGGGGCGGCTGTTGATGGTTTTCCAGAATCTGCTGCAGCATCTGCGTGGTGTGCAGCCACTCATCACTTTGTAATCGGAACAGGATCGCCGCCTTGTTGGGGAAGTACTGGTACAGCGAGCCGATGCTCACGCCGGCCTTTTCCGCGACCCGTGCGGTGGTGAATCGGGGCGCGCCATGCTCGGTCAAAACCTGAATAGCCGCCTGCAGAATCGCCGCGACCAAGTCAGTCGAGCGTGCCTGCTGCGGCTGTTTGCGCGAGGAAATACGGGCGGTCTGACGATTGCTCATGGGCGGCTCGGGCCTCGGGGGAAACGCGAATAGCGGATCGAGTGAATCACTCGCATCATTTAAATGCGACGAATCACTCGCATCTTAATCCCCCATTGACGGAAAGCAATCATGACCACCCTGACTTCTGAACCATTGGCCAGCCTGATCGAACGCCTCTACAGCCAGGCCAGCGCCGCCACCAGCCCGGTGCTGGAAACGGTGTCGGGCGAGGAGCGCGAGCGCCTGATGCACAGCAAGACCGAGTACCTGCAACTCTACGCCATGCTCAAGGACCTGTGGCTGCCGGTCTCGCGCGACACCGGCAAACTGCTGTACATGCTGGCGCGCAATACCAAGGCCAAAGCGATTGTCGAGTTCGGCACCTCGTTCGGCCTGTCCACCCTGCACTTGGCGGCGGCACTGCGCGACAACGGTGGCGGCGTGCTGATCGGCAGCGAATTCGAACCGTCGAAAATCGCCCTGGCTTGCCATCACTTCATCGAGGGCGGCGTCAGCGATCTGGTGGAAATCCGCGAAGGCGATGCGCTCGTCACACTCGCCAGCGACCTGCCGCCGTCAGTCGACTTGCTCCTGCTCGATGGGGCCAAGGCGTTGTACGGCGACGTGTTGAGGCTGGTGGAAAAACACCTGAAGCCTGGCGCACTGGTGGTGGCGGATAACACCAACTATTGCCCGGAATATCTGGCCCACGTGCGTGCGCCACAGAACGGTTACCTGTCGGTGCCATTTGCTGATGACATCGAGCTGTCGATGCGACTGGGCTGAGTCCTGCTTACCCCAAGGGCAAACCACTACAAACGCATGCCCATTTCGACAGCTCGAGTCTCAAAGCCGAACTCCGCATACATCCGCGCGGCACGGTTATTGAACGGCCAGACGTTCAAACGCAGATCCTGGGCATCCTGTTCGATCGCCCAGTTTTTCACCAGATTCATCAGCCCACGGCCGATGCCCTGTCCCGAAAACTGTTTGGCGACACACACCGAGCAGATGCGAACGACATTCTGCGGTTGCATCAACGGCCCTGAACTGGCCGACAGGCTGGCCGTGATAAACGCCGCAGGTTGATCGTCGACATGGGCGATGAACACAACGTGACCGGGTTTCTCGAACAGCGCTGACCAGTGGGGCAGGTCGCGGGAAAAGTCCGCGGTGGGAGGGGCATAGATGTCGGGGCGGGCAGTGTGATGCACGTCGTTAAGCAATTGCCCCAGCTCACACATGCTCAACGCGTCTGCGCTCGTCGCGGTGCGGTAAGTGATTTGTTCCATGTCGTGCGGTGCTCCTTGATTACGCGCAAGCCGCGAACGGCGCTGTTGATCGTTATTGTTCCAGCCAGTCAGGATAGATCTGCACAAAGTGCTGCTGCAGCCATTCGACAAATACCTGAACTTGCGCAGCCAGGTGCGTGCGGCTGGGGTACAGCAGTGATACCGGGCGCGGGGTGGGCCGATAGGCGCTGAGGATTTCCACCAGGGTGCCGCTGGCCAGATATTCGGCCACGGTGATGCCTGGCGCCTGAATGATTCCAAAGCCCGCTACGCCGCACTGCACGTAGGCATTCGACTCGGTGACGGTGATGCCGGCGTTGCTGATGAACGCGCGGTCTTTGCCTTTGACCGAGAAGTGCCAGGGTAATGTCCTGTTGTTTTGGCCGGAAAGAAAATTCACCCCGCGATGGGCATTCAGATCGTCGAGTGTCCGCGGTTCGCCGTGTTCCTGCAGATACTCGGGGGCTGCGCACGTGACCATGGTTGCCATGGCGATCGGGCGAGCGATCAAGGTCGAGTCCGGTAACTCGCCAATTCGTAACGCGCAGTCGATGCCTTCACCGATCAGGTCGACCGCCCGATCAGTCACGCCCAGCACCATGTCGATCCCGGGGAAGGCGCTGGTGAAGGTTTTCAGGTTTTTGATGAAGTCCAGCTGCGCGAACGCGGTTGGGATATCGACCCGAAGCCGGCCTTCGAGCGTTGCTCCGCTGCGGTCGAACATCGAAGTGGCGGCCGAGATATCCGCGAGAATTTCCTGCACTCGCTCATAGAACAGTTGGCCTTCGGTGGTGAGCGCGACTTTTCTGGTGGTGCGCTGAAACAGACGCACACCCAGGGATGTTTCCAGCTCCTGGATGTAACGGGTGACCTGGGGGCGCCCGATGTCCAGCGATTCGGCGGCTTTAGTGAAGCTGCCGAGCTCGGCAAGCCGAGCGAACAGTCGCATCGATTGCAGCAATTCCATGATCGGGACCTGACGGAATTCAATTGTTGCTTGAGGATAGAATAATCATGTGCCTTTTTGCGTATTTATTGCGCGAGCCCAACAGCGAAAGATGTGCCCAGGCAAATCCTTGGTGGTTTGCAGCCATTGATCCGTTTTTGGAGATTCGCAATGAAAGCCTGGTTACTGAAAGATTTCGGCCTCGACAATCTGCACCTGGAAGAGACAGCGACCCCGCAGCCACAGTCCGGCGAATTGCTGGTAAAGGTCGGCGCCGTGTCCCTCAATTTTCGCGACAAGGCGATTGTTGACGGCATCTACGAGCCGCACATGGTGCCCAAACCGTTGATTCCGGTGAGCGACGCAGCGGGCACCGTGGTCGCGGTGGGTGACGGCGTCAGCCGCTTCAAGGTCGGCGATCGGGTCAACTCGCATCTGTATTCCCGCTGGCTGGATGGCGAGCCGGGGCCGAATGAACCGGACTACTGCTTTGGTTCGCCGCTGCCCGGCGGACTGGCCGAATACATGATCATCCACGAAGACAGCGCCGTTGCCGCGCCGGACAACATGAGCGACGAAGAGGCGGCGACGTTGCCGATTGCTGCGCTCACGGCGTGGTACTCACTGGTCGACTTTGGACAGATCCAGCCCGGTCAGACCGTGCTGGTACAAGGCACGGGCGGGGTGTCGATTTTTGCCGTGCAGATCGCCACGGCGCTGGGCGCCAAAGTGATCGCCACATCGAGTAGCGAGCACAATCTGCAAGCCGTGAAGGAACTGGGAGCGGTCGCGGGCGTGAACTACAGAACGACACCGAACTGGGCCGATGAAGTGTTGCGGCTGACTGACGGCAAAGGCGTGGATCTGCTGCTCGACGTGGCCGGTGGCAACGGCATCAATCAGTCGGTTGCAGCGACCAAGGCTTCCGGGCGCATTGCACAGATCGGTTTCTTGACCGGGCAGACCGTTGCACTCAATCTGATGCCGCTGATTTTCCGCCAGACCACCATTCGCGGTATCGCCGTGGCACCGCGCTCATCCTTCGACCGGATGAACGTCTTCCTCAACCAGCACAAGATTCGCCCGGTGATCGATCAGGTGTATCCGTTCGAGAAAGCGCGCGAGGCGTACGAACATCTGGCGAAGGGCGCGTTTGGCAAAGTGGTGATCAAAGTCGCCTGATATAGGCACAGAGCCAAGCAACGGGGCTCAATGCGATTGCGCCAGACCCTGTTGCGCCTTGGCTCTGGCAATCGAAAACGCCTTCGGCAGGCTGGCGCCATTCTTCGCGGCCAGGATCTCGGCCATCACGCTGACAGCGATTTCCGCCGGTGTCTTGCTGCCAATGTAGATGCCGATTGGCCCGTGCAGCCTTTCGAGTGATGCCTGGGTCTCACCAAAATGCTCGATCAGACGTTCGCGGCGCAGCTGACTGTTGCGCCGCGAGCCGATGGCGCCGATGTAAAACGCCGGGCTGTGCAGGGCTTCGAGCAGCGCCAGATCGTCGAGTCGCGGATCATGGCTCAAGGCGACGATGCAGGTGCGCAGATCAACCGCGAAGTCGCGCACCACGTCATCGGGCATGCCGATGATCCGCTCCACACCGTTCACCGCCCAGGTGTCGATGTATTCGGCACGTGGGTCGCACACCGCGACCTTGAAGCCGTTGAACAGGGCCATGGTCGCCAGATACTCGGCCAGCGCGCCGGCACCGATCATCAGCAGCCGATACCCCGGCCCGAGGGTATTGAGCATCCGTTGGCCATCGAAACTGAATTGCTCCGGGGTGGCCGTGGTTTCCAGCATGACGCGACCGCTATCCAGTGCCAGGCAGCGGCGCACCAGTTGCCCGGCATCCAGTTGCACCAGCAGTTCGTCCAGCACCTGCCATGAGGGATTGAACTCAAGAATCAGCTCAAGCGTGCCGCCACAGGGCAAACCGAAACGATGCGCTTCGTCGGCACTGACGCCGTAGCGCACCACCTCGGGCGCACTGTCCTTGAGGCCGCTGCCGCCATGCGCGGTGGTGTAGCGCTGGATCAGGTCGTCCTCGATGCAGCCGCCGGACACGCTGCCGACCACGCGCCCGTCGTTACGCAAGGCCATCATCGACCCTGTCGGGCGCGGCGAAGAGCCCCATGTGCGCGCCACCGTGGCGAGCAACACTCGCTCGCCGGCGGCGAGCCAGTCCCGCGCGGTGCGCAGGACCAGCAAGTCGATGCTTTCCATCAAACGTTCCTCTAACGCATTTGCAGGATGATCGGGCTGCTGCTGGCCGGATCCGTGCGTTCACGCAGTTTGTTGACCGCCTGCGCTTCAACGGCACCACCCTGATTGCCCCAGGTGCTGCGCATGAAGCTCAGCACTTCGGCGATCTGTTGATCCGATAACTGTTCACGGAATGCCGGCATGCGATAGGCGTCCGGTACTCCGGCGGCCACCACCCGCTGCGAACCGTTGAGGGTGATGTTGATCGCCGAGGCACTTTCCTTGGCCAGTGCCGAGGTGGCGCCGGCCAGCGGCGGCATCCATTCCGACTGGCCCTTGCCGTCCAAACCGTGGCACGAAGCACAGCGCGTGACGTAGGTATGAGCACCGGGCGCGTCCAGACGTTCCGTCGCCGAAACCGTTTGGTACTGCCATGGCTGGCCGTCGCGCTGACGGTCCCCCGGCAATGACTTGAGATAGCGGGCGATCGCGGTCAGATCGTCATCGCTCATGAACTGCGTCGAGTTGTTGAACGCCTCGGTCATTGAGCCATAAACCACTGCATGTTTGTTACGCCCGGTCTTGAGGAACTGCACGATCTCCGGTTCGCTCCAGCGGCCCAGACCGGTGTTGTGGTCGTCACGCAGACTTGGCGCGTACCAGCCATCAAGCAAGGCGCCGGCGAGGTACGGCGTGGCGGATTCATCCAGAGCCTTCTCGTTGAACGCCAGACCGCGCGGCGTATGGCAACTGCCGCAGTGCCCGGCGCCTTGCACGAGATAAGCGCCGCGATTCCACACGGCATCCTGCGACGGTTTGGCCACGTAAGGCTCGGTATCGACGAAGACACCGTTCCACAACGCAATCGGCCAGCGCAGGTTCAATGGGAAAGGAATCGCACTCGGGATATTCGCTTGCTTGACCGGTGCCACGCCTTTCATGAAGAACGCGTACAGCGCCCGCACATCATCGTCACTGAGCTTGGCGTAGGACGGGTAGGGCATCGCCGGGTACAGACGACGGCTGTCGGGTGCCACGCCGTGGCGTACCGCACGGTCGAAGTCCGCCAGGCTGTAGCGACCGATGCCGGTTTCCGGCTCCGGGGTGATGTTGGTCGCGTGGATCGCGCCCAGTGGTGTAGCCATTTCCAGGCCGCCAGCGAACGGCGCACCGCCCGGCACGCTGTGGCATGCCACGCAGTCGCTGAGTCGGGCGACGTATTCGCCACGAGCGACCAGCGCCGGGTCGATATCGGCCACGGCGGTGTGGTTGTTTTCAAGGCGCGAGACAGGCTCGCGGGTGACATACCAGGCCAGCAGGCCTGCCGCGACCAGGCACGGCACTGCCAGCCAGCCTGCGGTTCTTGCGAATCGGCTGTTATTCATGGACGCTCCGGCGCTGATCAAGTGAAGGTGTGGCGGCTCATGGGCAGGCTGCGCACCCGCTGGCCGGTCAGCGTTGCCACCGCATTGGCGACGGCGGGCGCGACAGCGGGCAACGGTGGTTCGCCGATGCCGCCCATTTTTTCCCCGCTCTCGACAACACGCACGTGGACCCGGGCCATCCGCGCAGGCGGCAGGATCGGATACAGGTCGTAGTTGCGCGCGCGCGGTTTGCCATCAATCCACACGGCTTCCTCCACCAGGGTCTGCGACAGGCCCAGCGCCACCGCGCCATTGACCTGTGCTTCGACAATCGCCGGATTGACGATGCTGCCGGGGTCGATCGCCTGCCAGATGTCGTGCACCTTGACCTGACCGTTCTCGATGGAGACCTCGGCGATCACCGCCGTCTGGGTACCGAACGGCGAAGCCATTGCCACGCCTCGCGCACGTTTGCTGCCGTCCGCCGCGGTGAACGGCCCACGCTTCCAGCCACCCGACAGCTCGCCCACGGCTTGCAGCAGCGTGGTCAGTCGCGGGTTGTCGCGCAGCAGATGCAGGCGCAGTTCGAACGGGTCCTTGCCGCCCTTGTCAGCCAGTTCGTCAAGGAATGACTCATAGAAGAAGTCGTTGAGCGAATTGCCCACCGAACGCCAGTAACCCAGCATCGCCGGGCCTTTGGCGTAGATCTGCGCGATGCGCTTGTTGGGGATCGCATAGGACTTGCCCGACAAGCCTTCAAGCGCCGTCGGGTCGAGTTTTTCACCCTGTTTGCCGGCCAGCGCCTCGGTCGGGCCTTCGGTGGCGCTGATCGCTTCGATTGCCAGCGGCCAGCCGTCGTTGTCCAGCGCGGCGCGGAAATTCACGGCGGCTACAGGACGCAGCACATCGCGCAGGAACTCTTCTTCGCGGCTCCAGATCAGTTTGACCGGGCGACCAACCGCTTTCGATAACTCGATCGCCTGCGGGTAGGGACTGGCGGCATCGTAGAGGAAATGCCGACCGAAGAAGCCCCCGAGCAATGGCGAATGCAAGGTGATGCGCGACGGATCCAGCCCGGTGCGTTTGGCGATGTCGGCACGAAACATGTCCGGCGCCTGATTCGGCAGCCAGACTTCCAGCGAACCGTCGGGATTGAAGCGGGCCAGCGCCGACGGCGGCTCCAACTGACCGTGGTTCAGGTACTGGTTGTGGTAGGTGGCGTCGATCCGGGTCTTGGCACTTGCCAGAACTGCAGCCACGTCGCCCTCATTTTCATCATCCCTGGCCGGGCCTTTGTCGTCAGCCAGGCGCTGGAGCCAGGCGTCACTGGAAAAGTCCGCAGGCATCGAGCGTACCTGGCTGTCGGCTGTGGGTTCCTGCCAGTCGACCTGTATTGCTTCCACTGCACGTTTGGCGTGCCACCAGCGCTCGGCGACCACCGCCACGGCCCCCGGCAGACGATGCACGGAATGCACGCCTTTCATCGCTTTGACCTGCTCTTCGTTGCGCAGGTTGCCCACGGTCATCCCCAGACGCGGGGCATGTTGAACGGCGGCGTGGAGCATGTCGTCGACCTTCAGATCGATGCTGTACAGCGCCTTGCCCGTGGACTTGTCGTAGGCATCGACGCGCTTCACCGGTTTGCCGATCCAGCGGAACTGGCTCGGATCACGCAACTGCACCGAGGCCGGATCGGGCACCGGCAGATCCATGGCGTGCTCGGCCAGTTCGCCGTAGGCCACCGAACGCCCGGACTTGGCGTGCACGACTTTGCCGGGTTCGGTGCTCAGTTCGCTGACCGGCACCCCAAGTTTCTGCGCACCGGCCTGCAGCAGCATGGCGCGGGCGAGGGCGCCGAGGCGGCGCATCACCGGGTAACTCATGCGCACCGACATGCTGCCGCCGGTGATGCGCATACCGTTCTCCATCACCACATAGGCTTCGCCGGGCGGCGCGGCTTCGACCAGGAATGTCGACGGGTCGGCATCCAGTTCTTCACCGACGATCTGCGCCATCGCGGTGAACGTACCTTGTCCGCCTTCCATGAACGGGCAGAGCAGGCGCACGCGGTTGTCCGGGCGAATTTCCAGAAACGCCGGCACCTGCGTGCCGCGCTCGGCAGTCGCGGCCGCCACTGCCGCTTGCACCCGAGTCGTGCCCAGCGGCAGGCCGAAACCGAGCACCAGTGCGCCGACAGCGGTGCCGGCCAGGAAACGTCTGCGCGACACGTTGATTGGTTCGTGCAGAGCCAGTGCTGATGCTTCCTGAGCAGGATCGATACGCACGTTCATCAGGCGTCTCCCTTGCCGGCCAGTTCATGCACGGCTGCATGAATGGCGTTGTACGTGCCGCAGCGGCACAGGTTGACCATCGCCGCCTCGATCTGCGCGTCACTCGGCTTGGGGTTTTGCTTGAGCAGCGCCGTGGCCGCCATCACCTGCCCGGACTGGCAGTAGCCGCACTGGGCGACCTGCAGATCAACCCAGGTCGAGACCACGCGTTTGCCGACATCATCGGCCTCGATCGCCTCAATGGTGGTGACCTCGCGGCCGACCACGCCGGCCACCGGCGTGACGCATGAGCGCACCACGTTGCCGTCCACCAGCACGGAACAGGCGCCGCACTGCGCCAATCCACAGCCGTACTTGGTGCCGGTCATGCCCAGATCATCGCGGATCACCCACAGCAGGGGCGTATCGGCGTCGGCATCGACCTGATAGGTTTTCTGGTTGATTCGTAGTTCCATGGTTCACCCGCTCGATCATCGGTTGACGTGCATTTTTATAAGCGGTGAAACGCTGCGTGGCGCCTCACCGGTAAAGCGTGTTCTTTGCTCAACTGGCCGCGTTGCCCAGTGCTTCTGCGGCGAAGGGTTCGCCACGCAGTAGCGCGATGTCACGACTGGGTGCGGTGCCGTACAGGCGTGCGTATTCACGGCTGAACTGCGAGGGACTTTCATAACCGACCGCAAACGCCGCTCGCGAAACGTCCAGGCGCTCCATCAACATCAGCCGGCGCGCCTCGTTCAATCGCAGCCATTTCTGGTACTGCAGCGGGCTCATGCCGGTCAGTTGGCGGAAGTGATGGTGAAAGGTCGGTGCGCTCATCTGCACCCGCGCCGCCAGCTCATCGATGCGCAGCGCCGCGGTGTAGTTGACCTTGAGCCAGTCGATGGCTTTGGCGATGCGATAACCCTGGCCATCGACGGCCGTGATCTGCCGCAGCCGCGCGCCTTGATCGGTATGGAGCAGCCGATAGTGGATTTCCCGCAGCACCAGCGGCGCCAACACCGGGATCGCCTCGGGCTCGTCGAGCAATGCCAGCAGGCGCTCAAGCGCGCCTTCCAGCGCGCACGACAGGTTGCCAATGCCAGCGCCGGTGTTCGTCGACGGCTGCCGTTTCGCAGGCAAGCCACCTTTGCTGAGGATCTCGGCGAGCATGCCGACATCCAGTCTCAGCACCAGCCCGACACAGGGCTGTTCGGGGCTGGCGAGCATCACTTCGGAATTGGCGGGCAGATCCAGCGAGGTGACCAGAAACCGCGAAGGGTCGTAGCGGTAACCCTCACCGCCGACCCACAAGCGCTTTTCCCCACGGCCCACCAGAATCAGGCTCGGCTCGATCATGCACACGGTCGGTGGCGCCGGCTGATCACGACGAAACAGCGACAGGCCGGGTATCGACGTGGCGAAGTCACCCGCTACGCTCACGCGCGAGTCAATGTTCAACGCCAGAGGTGATTGGTGGCGCAGCGGGGTAGGGATCATGTCGGGCAACTCCTGTTGAACGAACTCTAATCCGCTGCACAGGCGATTCCTATACACCACCCTGCATCCTCAGAGGATCAGGCAAGCATTCAAGAGGAATGCACTAGGGCAGAGGTGAATCGACCGGGAGAATGTGTCAAACCATTACAGGAGAGCCGCGATTCGACAACGCGATCCTCGCACCGTGAAAAACAGTGCGTCCGGGTAATCGCCCGGACGCCTCTCGCAATACAGGTAGTTCCCATGACTTCCCTTTCTACAGAACAACGCGGCTGGAGCGCCGTGCTGGCCATGTCGCTGGCCGCCTTCGCCCTGGTCGCTTCAGAATTCATGCCGGTCAGTCTGCTGACGCCGATTGCCGCCGAACTGCACATCAGCGAAGGTCAGGCTGGGCAGGGGATTTCCGTGTCCGGTGCATTCGCCCTGATGACCAGTCTGGTGATTGCAGCGGTCGCCGCTCGTGTCGAGCGCAAGAAGTTGCTGTTGGGGCTGACGTTGCTGATGATCGTCTCGGGCACGGTGGTCGCGTTCGCGCCGGGCTACCCTTCGTTCATGTTCGGGCGGGCCCTGATCGGCATCGCGATCGGCGGTTTCTGGTCGTTGTCGGCGGCAACCGCGATGCGTCTGGTGCAGCCTCATCAAGTGTCCCGGGCGCTGGCGATCGTCAACGGCGGAAACGCGCTGGCGACGGTAATCGCCGCTCCGGCGGGGAGTTTCCTCGGCGCGTTGATAGGCTGGCGCGGCGCGTTCTTCTGTGTGGTTCCGGTCGCCGCGCTGGCCGCCATATGGCTGCTGATCAGTCTGCCGTCCTTCAAGCTTGAGCGTCAGGCCGGTAGCGGCAACGCCCTGCGGCTGATGAAGCAATGGCCAGTCGCCTTGGGGATGGTCGCTGTCAGCGTCTTTTTCATGGGGCAATTCATGCTGTTCACCTACCTGCGGCCCTTTCTGGAGGTCGTCACCGGGGTCAGTGTTGCAACCCTGTCGTTGATGCTGCTGGGGCTGGGGCTTGCCGGTTTCATCGGGACCTTTGTGATCGAAAGATTCCTCGGTACTGGCCTGTACCGCACGCTGACAGTTATCCCGCTGATAATGGCGGTCATTGCGCTGGCGCTGGTCAACTTCGGCGCTTCGCCGCTGCTGACTGCGGTGCTGCTCGGACTCTGGGGACTGGTCGCCACGGCGGCGCCCGTTGGCTGGTGGACCTGGCTGGCGCAGACGCTGCCGGAGGATGCCGAAGCCGGCGGCGGGCTGCTCGTGGCCATCGTGCAACTGGCAATCGCCGGAGGGGCCATCGTCGGTGGACTGGCGTTTGATCTGAGCGGTTATAAAGCCACCTTCGAACTGAGCGCGGCGGTGTTGGTGATTGCGTCGGTGCTCGCTTGGTGCGCCGGTCGCAGTGCGACTGAAGTTCATCTGGTCGAGTCGAACGCGGCCGGCTGACGAGGGACACGTTGTCATTTGAGCGTAACGACGACCTTGCCCTTGGCGCGCCCCTGCTCGACGTACTTCAACGCCTCTGCCGTCGAGGCAAACGAGAAGCAGCGGTCAATCACCGGTCTGATGATTGCCTCCTCGACCAGCGTGGCAATTTTTTGCAGTTGCGCACCATTGGCCCGCATGAAGACGAACGTGTAGTTGACCGCCTGCTTGCGCGCCTTGCGCCGGATACCGAAGCTCAACAGGCGCATGACCTGTTGCAATGGCCAGGACAAGCCTTGTTCTTGGGCGAACTGTGCAGTGGGCGGGCCCGAGATGGAAATGAGCTGGCCGCCGGGCTTCAGGACCTTGAGTGATTTTTGCAAAACGTCCGGGCCAAGGCTGTTCAACACCACGTCGTAGTCGTGCAGGACGCTTTCGAAGTCTTGCTGTTTGTAGTCGATGACCAGATCGGCCCCCAGTGCTTTGACCCATTCGACGTTCGCGGTGCTGGTGGTCGTGGCGACGAAGGCGCCGAGGTGTCTGGCCAACTGGATGGCAATGCTGCCAACCCCACCGGATCCCGCGTGAATCAGTACTTTCTGACCCTTTTTCAGTTGTGCGGTTTCGATCAGTACTTGCCACGCCGTCAACGCGACCAAAGGCAGGGACGCGGCTTGTGCCATGCTGGTATTGGCAGGTTTTCGTGCGACCGCGTTTTCGTCCACGGCGATCCATTCGGCGAACGTTCCGATCCGCGTTTCCGGCGGGCGAGCGTAAACCTCGTCTCCCGGTTTGAACCGCGTCACCTGTGAGCCAACCTCAACCACGACACCCGCCAGATCATTGCCCAGTATCAGCGGTAATGCATAGGGCAGAATCAGCTTGAACTCGCCACTGCTGATCTTCGAATCCAGCACATTGACGCTGCTGGCGTGTACCTCGATCAAGACATCACGGGCACCCACCACAGGGGCAGACGCTTCGCCAATGCGCCCGGTGTTCTTTCCATAGCGATCAATCAGAAATGCTTTCATCGTAGTGCGGCTCTTGGCGGTTGTAAGGAGGGTAGCTGGCGCGTTGCGGTGTTGCTGCGCCGTGTCGTCAGGCGTCGAGGAATGCCTGCGCCTTGGCGACAAAATCAACGCAGTGCTGGAAAATCCCGCCGTGCCCGGCATCCTCATAAATCACCAGTTGTGCGTTGGGAATACGCTTGGCCAGCGCCATCGAGTTGACGCTGGGCACCATGATGTCGCTGTCGCCGTTAACGATAAGCGTGGGTATGCGCAAGCGTCCGAGGTCTTGCGGCGGCTGTTGGCCCCACGCGGTGATCGCTTTCAACTGGCGCAGAAAAGCGCTCGGTGTCGGGCCTTTGTCGCGATTGTTTTTGCGTGCTTTCAGGCGTTGCAGATACTGCGACGCAGATCGACGGCCATTGGCTGTCGAGGTGAAGAACAGGTAGACCTTGGGATCGCGCAAGGTCAGCAAGCCTTTGAGGATCAATGGCCAGGTGACCGCACCGACTCTGTCGATGCCGTCGCCACCGGCCGGACCGGTACCGGTCAGAATCAAGCGACGCACCCGATCAGGCGCCTTCAGGGCGATGTCCTGAGCAACGAAGCCGCCGAGCGAGAATCCCAGTACATCAACGGTTTCCAAGCCCAGCGCCCGGATCAACTGAATGGCATCGTCAGCCATTTCACCGACAGTCAGTAGCGCGGTTCCACCAGAGCCGCCAATACCGCGATAGTCAGTGGTAATGACCCGTCGGGTTCGTGCCAGGCCATCAATGATCGCGGGATCGAAGTTGTCCAGCACGGCGCCCCAATGGTTGAACAGCACCAGAGGCACGCCGATCGCGGGGCCGATGTCGCGGTAAGCGAAGCGAACGCCGTTGACCGTGATCGACTGGTTCGCCGCGTTGCTGAATGGCGTCGACGCGCCAGTGTGGTTATTTGCCAGGGTTTGATTCATTTCTGCTCCGGATCGCGGGCCGGATTCGATGCAGTGACTTGCGCCTGCATCGAATCCGCCGCGCGTGTTCGCTACCAGACAATCACTGTGGGTCCAGGTAGCGCTGGGCAACCGCAGACTGACGGATTTGCCCGATCAGGCCCTGACGTGCGCCTTGCAGATCATCCCAGCGTTGCGCTTCGTGCAGCGGCGGGATGGTCACCGGTTCGCGGCGATCGAAACCGACCAGAGCGGCATCCACCAGATCGCCGACTTCCATGATGTCACTCAAGGTGTTGATGTCGATGCCGGAGCGATCCCAGATCTCCGTACGGGTGGCGGCGGGGAGTACGGCTTGCACGTAGACGCCCTGAGGTGACAGTTCCAGGCTCAGTCCCTGGGACAGGAACAGGACGAAGGCCTTGGTCGCACCGTAGACGGTCATGCCGAACTCCGGCGCCAGGCCCACCACCGAACCGACGTTGATGATCGCGCCGTCACCAGTCTTGACCAGACGTGGAGCGATGGCGCTGGCCAGGCGCACCAGCGCGGTAGTGTTGAGGGCAACGAGTTGCGCAACGCTGTCGGTGCTTTGGTCGATGAAGTTACCGGAGAGGGCGGCGCCGGCGTTATTGACGAGGATGCCGATACGGGCGTCGTCGCGCAGGCGGTTTTCAACGGTGCTCAGATCAGCGAGTTGGGTCAGGTCCGCCGGGATCACATCGACGGTGACGTCGTGTTCGCTGCGCAAGCGGGCTGCAAGTGTGTCCAGGCGTGCCTGGTCGCGGGCAACCAGAACCAGATCATGGCCGCGTTGCGCGAAGCGCTCGGCGTAGACCGCGCCAATGCCGGTGGAGGCGCCAGTGATCAGAACAGTAGGGCGGGTGCTCATGGGGGATCTCTCTTTCAGGGTGTGAGAAACGGAACGCGCTCAGCTGGCGCTGACGCTCGATTCAGCCAGCGTCGGGTAGTCGATGTAGCCTGCCGCACCGCCGCCATAGAGGGTGGCGGGATCGAACGCGGACAACGCCGCGCCCTGTTTGAGGCGCTCCACCAGATCCGGATTGCCAATGAACGGGCGACCGAAGGCGATCAGGTCGGCCTGGTCTTCGGCGAGCTTCGAGGTCGCCAGGTCCAGGTCATAGCCGTTATTGGCGATGTAGGTGTTTTTGAAACGCTGGCGCAGCGCGCCGAAATCGAAGGGCGCCACGTCGCGCGGGCCACCGGTCGCGCCTTCGACCACGTGCAGATAAACCACGCCGAGGGCATCGAGTTGCTCGGCGACGTAATCGAATTGCGCCTGCGGATCGCTGCTGGAGACGCCGTTGGCCGGCGACACCGGAGACAGGCGCACACCGGTGCGATTGGCGCCGATTTCATCAACGACGGCCGCGGTCACTTCAAGCAACAGACGCGCCCGGTTTTCAATCGAGCCGCCATACGCATCGGTTCGCAGATTGGCGCTGTCCCTGAGGAATTGATCGAGCAAATAGCCGTTCGCGCCGTGAATTTCCACACCATCAAACCCGGCGGCAATCGCGTTTGCCGCAGCCTGGCGAAAATCCGAGACGATCCCTGGCAGTTCAATGGTCTCCAGCGCGCGCGGCGCCGAGACATCTTCAAAGCGATTGTTGACGAAGACTTTGGTGGCGGCGCGCAGCGCAGAAGGGGCCACGGGGGCGGCGCCGTTTTCCTGCAGATCAACGTGCGATACGCGGCCGACATGCCACAGCTGCAGAAAAATTTTTCCGCCCTTGGCATGGACTGCATCGGTCACCTGGCGCCAGCCGTCAATCTGCGCCGGCGTGTAGATTCCCGGGGTGTCCTGATAGCCCTGACCTTGTCGGGAAATCTGCGTGGCTTCACTGATCAGCAAGCCTGCGCTGGCGCGTTGGCTGTAATAGGTGGCCGCGAACTCGCTGGGTACAAAGCCTGCGCCTGCACGGTTGCGAGTCAGCGGTGCGAGAACCACGCGGTTTGACAGCGTCAGGTCGCCAAGTGTGTAAGGGGTGAACAGAGTCAGGTTACTCATCTGGTATTTCTTCCGTGCCCGTTGGTGGAGATCGGTGTGCGTGCAATTAGGATGATGATCGAAATCTAAACTGTCAACGGTTTTGATTATGACCAGCATCTATGTATGATTGGCGCAAGCATTCCCAATGAACACGAGGTACTGCACGTGCGAGTGACCAAGGCCCAGGCGCAGGCCAATCGAGAACACATCGTCGAGACCGCTTCCGAGCTGTTCCGTGAGCGTGGCTTTGACGGCGTCGGTGTGGCGGATCTCATGGCGGCTGCCGGTTTCACCCACGGTGGTTTTTACAAGCATTTCGGCTCCAAGGCCGACCTGATGGCTGAAGCCGCGTCCTGCAGTCTTGCCAAGTCGCTGGCAGGTGCCGAAGCACTCGACGTGCCAGGCTTCATCGATGTCTATGTGACGAGAGAACATCGCGACGGACGTGGCAGCGGTTGCACCATGGCCGCGCTGTGTGGCGACGCGGCGCGTCAATCGGATGAGGTGAAAACGACGTTTGCCGAAGGGATCGAGCGCACCCTGCAGACCCTCGGAGACAAATATCCGACCGGGCCGGATGCCGTGGCGGGCGAGGGGAGAAAGAAAATGATCGACCTGTTGTCGCGGGCTGTCGGCGCGATTGTGCTGTCGCGTGCCTGTCCGGATGATTCCGCGCTGGCTGACGAGATTCTTGAGGTGTGCCGCGCGGAGATGCTGGCTTCGTTGCCGGTTGACGAAGAGGTGGTCTGAGGCGGCGCTGGATCGCCGTCTCGCTCAACAGCGGGTTGCGCTTCGTACCAGCGCCTATGAGCAGATGGACCTGAAGCGCAGTCTCAGCGGCAACGCAAAGGTCAGGAGTACCGTTTCAGACGCTCACGCCAGTTGCCACCGTGCGTGCGTTGGCATTCCTCCTCGGAGTCGAAATGCACGTTGCGCTCTGATGGGAGCAGGTCGATATCGGCCTCCTTCAGCGCAATGGCCGTCAGCTCAAGCAGGCGTGCCCTGGCATCAGTCAGTGCGAGGTTTTTGTCGGCTTCGGTGTCGAACACCCAAATGACATTCAGGGTCGCCGCCAACGCGTTCAGGTCAGCGGTGTGGGTCAGCCAGGTGAAGCCTTTGATTTCGCTTTTTGCGGTTTCACATGCGTCGGTGAGCGTGGCAATCAAGCGCCGCTCGATCCGTGCCAGTTCACGTTTTCCAGGGTGCATTGCAGATCCTTTGACGACAGTGGTGGTGTGGTCTCAATGTAATTGCTGAGGTTCACAAATTCTCATGTCCAACCCGAATTCCCTGTGGGAGCGGGCTTGCTCGCGAAAGCGGTAGGACTGTGATGTCAGTGTTGACTGACCTGGCGCCTTCGCGAGCAAGCTCGCTCCCACAAAGGTTGCTGTGAACCGAGATGCCCCTGTCCAGCACAAATCTTTGTGGGAATGTGGCGTCAGTCCAGATCGCTGGCCTGATGTCGCTCCGCAACCTGGCTCGCCTCGTCACCCCAGGTGCGATTGACCCGCTGGCCACGCTTGACTGCCGGGCGCTCGGCGATTTCTTCTGCCCAGCGCTGCACGTGGGTGTATTCGTGGGCCGCTAGAAATTCGGCCGCCGAATACACGTTATTGCGCACCAGTTGCCCGTACCACGGCCAGACCGCGATGTCCGCAATGGTGTAGCTGTCGCCCGCCAGATAGCGGCTCTCGCCAAGGCGCCGGTCGAGCACATCGAGCTGACGCTTGGCTTCCATGGTGAAGCGGTTGATCGGGTATTCGAGCTTCTCCGGCGCATACGCGTAGAAGTGCCCGAAGCCACCACCCAGATAAGGTGCCGCGCCCATCTGCCAGAACAGCCAGTTCAGGGTTTCCGTGCGGCCGGCGGGATCTTTCGGCAGGAAGGCGCCGAATTTCTCTGCCAGATACAGCAGGATCGAACCGGATTCGAATACCCGAATCGGCGGCTGTGCGCTGCGGTCGAGCAGTGCCGGAATCTTCGAGTTCGGATTGATCTCGACAAAACCGCTGGAGAACTGATCGCCCTCGTTGATGCGGATCAGCCACGCGTCGTACTCGGCCTCGGTGTGCCCCAGTGCGAGCAATTCTTCCAGCAGGATAGTCACCTTGACGCCGTTGGGCGTCGCCAGTGAATACAACTGCAGCGGGTGTTTGCCCACTGGCAGGGTCTTTTCATGCGTCGGCCCGGCAATCGGGCGGTTGATGCTGGCGAACTGGCCGCCGGACGGGGCTTCGTGTTTCCAGACTTTGGGCGGTACGTAGGGCGCTTTACTCATGAAATGGGCCTCATGGTGAACTTGCCGAGGATGACCTGACGGGTATCAGACCAGACAGCATAAACGCTCTAGCTCAAGACTGCGCAACCCCCGGAATGATCAAACATGCCGCCAGCCCCATCAACGCGATCCCGATGGCCTTGTCGAGGAGCCGCTGTTTTTCCAGCAGGCGCCAGCGTAACCGTTCGGTGGAGAAAAACAGCGCGACCAGGCTGAACCACAGCCAATGAATGACCGACATGAACAGGCCATAGGCGAAGTTCAACGTCAGCGAACTGCCTGGCTCCACCACCTGACTGTACGCCGCTACCACGAACAACATGGTTTTCGGATTCAGTGCATTGGTCAGAAAACCTGAGCAGAACACCTTCCAGGCACGGGGTGCCGAAGCGCTCGCCTCGGCAAATGTCAGTACAGATTTATTGGTAAAGGATTTGATGCCCAGGTAGACCAGATACCCGGCACCCAGCAGCTTCATCATCCAGAACAACATGGGTGACTGAGTGATGATCAGCGCCACCCCGAACACCGTGTAGAACACGTGAACCTGCACGCCACAGGCGATGCCCAGCGCAGCCAGCAAACCACTGCGCCGCCCGTAGGCATAACTGTTGCGAGTGACCATGGCAAAGTCCGGGCCGGGGCTGATCACCGCCAGAACAGTGATGGCGATTACCAGAAACAATTCATTCATCCATACGCTCCATCGCGTTATTTGCGCTACTTGAATTCACAGATACAGCGCCTGCAGCATCGCCGCCAACAGCGTGGATGGAATTAACAGGCCCTGAGTGGCGAAATGATGGAGAAGTGTCTTTGGCAAAAAAAACGATTTATAGTCGCGAAAATCTGTGAGAAATCATCGTCTATATGAACCTGCCTCCGCTGGCTGCCTTTCGCTTCTTCAACACCGCCGCCCAGACCCAGAGTTTCGTCAAGGCCGCTGAGTTGCTGCACGTCACCCACGGCGCGGTCAGCCGTCAGGTGCGCTTGCTGGAGGAGGCGATCGGGGTCGAATTGTTCGAGCGGCGTAACCGCGCGATTTTTCTCAATCACGCGGGACGCTTGCTGTTCAACGTCACCGCGCCGATGTTCGAGCAATTGCAGAACACGGTTTATCGCCTGCAGCGTGAAGTCCACGACGATGTGCTGGTGGTGTCCTGCGAGCCGACCATCGCCATGAAGTGGCTGATCCCGCGTTTGCCCGACTTCCACAGCGCCCATCCGCAGTTGCAGGTGCAGTTACTGACGGCCGGCGGGCCGATCGACTTCGCTCGTTCAGGCGTGGATCTGGCGATCCGCCGCGATGATTTCCATTGGTACGAGACCGTGCACGCCGTGACCATTTGCGAAGAGTGGATCGGCCCGGTCTGCGTGCCGTCCAGTCGTCCTGACGGCGATCACTTACGCGGCGCCTGCCTGCTGCACAGCAAGACCCGCCCGCAGGCGTGGGACAACTGGATGCGACAGACCCGGATCAGCGCGGCAGGGGGCAGTCGGGTCGATTACGAGCATTTCTACCTGTGCATTCATGCCGCATTGGCCGGGTTGGGCGTCGGAATGGCGTCGTTTCTGATGGTGCAGGACGAACTCAAATCCGGCCAGTTGATCGCGCCGTTCGGCTTTGTGCGAGACGGTTCGAGTTATTGCCTGCTGTCACCGCGACCCTTCGAACAGAGCGCCAATGCCATGCTTTTTCGCGAGTGGATTACCCAGCAGATGAGTGCGTGCAGCCAATGGCTCGGGGGTGATCTGCAGCCTTGAAAGTGCAAGAGCTGCTGTGGATCAACCAGCTTGCACGGGCCAGCGCCTATTCAAGTGCTCCGTCAAATAATCCATGAAGGCTCTGACCTTCGGCGTCATCGCTGCACGTTCCTGCACGCATGCATAGATGTCCATCGGTTCGACATGCCCGTGGGTTTCACCCGGAAGATCTTCGAACAGTTGCACCAGTTGACCGCTCTCGAGATAGGGCGCAGCGACGAATTCGGCCAGGCGCGTGACACCTGCGCCGTTGACTGCCATTTGCGCCAGGGCATCGATGTCGTCGCTGATGGCGGTGGCGTTGATCGGGGCGTCGTAGCGTTGGCCGTCGCGGATGAGGCCCCAGCGCAGAAAGCGTCCATCCAGTGGATAGCGAAACGCGAGGCAGGCGTGGTGTTGCAGCTCTTGCGGTGATTGCGGCACGCCGGCGCGCGCAAGGTAGGCGGGGGCGGCGCAGAAGATGAAGGGCAGGGAAACGATCCGGCGCGCCACGATACCGTCTTCCAGTTGTGGTTTGATCCGCAGGCTCAGATCAATGCCGTTCTGGATGTGATTGATTTTGCCGTTGGTGGTCGACAGCTCGACCAGCAGGCGCGGATGCAGTGCGGCAAAACTGGCGAGTAACGGCGCCAATACGTGGCGGCCGAATGCGCTGGTGGAGGCGATGCTCAAGCGGCCCTGCAATTCGCTTTCAGCGTTGATGATTGCGCTTTGTGCCGACTCCAGATCAGCCGCAATACGCCGCACCTTTTCGTAATACAGCGCGCCGTTTTCAGTCAGCGCCATGCTGCGTGTGGTGCGCTGCAGCAGACGTACGCCGAGATGCGTTTCCAGGCGACTGAGGGTCTGGCTGACCGCTGCCGCACTGACGCCCAGGGTCTTGGCGGCGCCGACGATGGAGCCGGCTTCGACCACTTTGATAAAACTGGCAATCGCCGCCAACAGATTCATCCGTGTCCCGCCGCGTTGGTTTGATTCGTAAGTTGTGCTTTATAAAGTACCTGTGGCAAGCCGTCTAGTTGAGGGCAGGGGGCTTTGCTAAGGTGCCGGCTCCCTGTCAATGGATGGAAAAGCCATATGAATCAAAGAACCACTACCGATGCCTTGTATCCTACACGGCGCAAGCTGTCGCCGCGTGCAACGCCGTACGTGTTTGCGTTGTACATGGCGACGATCATGGCGTTCCTGATGTCGCTGGTGATCACCGCCGCCAACTCCGGGATTGATAACGACTACCTGAGTAATGCGCTGCACGCCTACAAGCTGGCGATGCCGGTGGCTTTCCTTTGCATCCTCGTGGTGCGGCCGATCGTGATCAAACTGGTGGCGATGACGGTGCATCCGCATCGTTGATGAGCCCCGATCTTTTGATCTTCAAAAACAACAGCAAAAGATCGCAGCCTTCGGCAGCTCCTACAGGGAGCGGCTCGGCAACGCCGTCGGGTAAAAACAATCGAAACTTCGCGCGCTCCCAAGCTGTCCAGACCCATGTACCGCCCGGCGGATATCTCGCCGGGCAGGCTTCATGCACAGGTGACAGGCGAGGAACGAGATGACGACGACAGTGGGAGATTTTCTGGTTGAGCGGCTCAGCCAATGGGGCGTCACGCGGATTTTTGGTTATCTGGGAGACGGCATCAATGGTGTGTTCGGCGCGCTCGCCCGAGCCAATGGCAAGATCGAATTCGTTCAGGCCCGGCACGAAGAAATGGCCGCTTTCATGGCCTCGGCCCACGCCAAGTTCACGGGCGAGTTGGGCGTGTGCATCGCCACTTCGGGACCGGGTGCTTCGCACCTGATCACCGGGTTATACGACGCACGCATGGATCATCAACCGGTGCTGGCGATTGTCGGCCAGCAGGCGCGGACGGCGCTCGGCAGTCACTATCAGCAGGAGCTGGATCTGGTCTCGATGTTCAAGGACGTGGCCGGGGCTTTTGTGCAGCAGGCCTCAGCGCCGTCACAAGTGCGCCATCTGCTCGATCGCGCCGTGCGCACGGCGGTTGGCGAGCGGCGGGTGACGGCGATCATCCTGCCCAATGATTTGCAGGATCTCGAGTACGAGCCACCGGCGCGGGCACATGGCACCGCGCACTCTGGCGTCGGTTACACCAAGCCGAAAGTGCTACCCTATGAGGCGGATCTGCAGCGCGCCGCTGATGTGCTGAACAGCGGTGAAAAAGTCGCGGTTCTGGTGGGCGCCGGCGCACTGCAGGCAACGGATGAAGTGATCGCCATTGCGGAAAAACTCGGTGCTGGCGTCGCCAAGGCGTTACTCGGCAAGGCTGCGCTGCCGGACGATTTGCCGTGGGTCACCGGTAGCATCGGCCTGCTGGGCACCGAACCGAGCTACAAGATGATGCACGAGTGCGACACCTTGCTGATGATCGGCTCGGGTTTCCCCTATGCCGAGTTCCTGCCCAAGGAAGGTCAGGCGCGTGGCGTGCAGATCGATCTGCAACCCGACATGCTCAGCCTGCGTTATCCGATGGATGTCAATCTGGTCGGCGACTCCGCCGAAACCCTTGCTGCACTGCTGCCGTTGCTCGAACAGAAAACTTCGCACAAATGGCGCAAGAAAATTGAAGGCTGGCGCAGCACCTGGGAAAAGACCCTGGAAAAACGCGCGATGTCCAAAGCCGATCCGATCAATCCGCAGCGGGTGGTGTATGAACTGTCACCGCGCCTGCCGGATCAGGCGATCATCACCAGCGACTCGGGTTCCTGTGCCAACTGGTACGCCCGTGACCTGAAAATTCGCCGCGGCATGCAATGTTCGTTGTCCGGTGGCCTGGCCTCGATGGGCGCTGCCGTGCCGTACGCGATCGCCGCCAAGTTCGCCCATCCCGAACGCGCGGTGATTGCGTTGGTGGGTGACGGCGCGATGCAGATGAACAACATGGCCGAGCTGATCACCGTCGCCAAATACTGGCGCCAGTGGAGCAGCCCGAGGTGGATCTGTGCGGTGTTCAACAACGAGGATCTGAATCAGGTCACCTGGGAGCAGCGGGTGATGGAGGGCGATCCAAAGTTTGAAGTGTCGCAAAGCATTCCCGACGTGCCGTATCACCTGTTCGCCATTTCCATCGGCCTGAAAGGGATTTTCGTCGACCGCGAAGAAGACGTCGCCGCCGCCTGGGAGCAGGCACTGGCCTCGGACGTACCGGTGCTGATCGAATTCAAGACCGACCCCAACGTGCCGCCATTGCCGCCGCACATCAAGCTCGAACAGGCGAAGAAATTTGCCACCACTTTGCTCAAGGGCGACCCCGACGAAGCGGGCGTGATCGTGCAAGCCGCCAAGCAGGTGCTGGCCAGCGTCCTGCCCGGCAAAAAGTAACCCCCATGTGCTCATATCTGTTGGGCGCCGTCGACATCTGTGGGAGCGGGCTTGCTCGCGAAAGCGGTGTGTCAGGCACAGCGATTGTGGATGTGTCGACGCCTTCGCTGGCAGGCCAGCTCCCACAGATCCTTTGTCGTGCTCCAGGTCTGTGGGCATCGCCGAAACTGTGGGAGCGGGCTTGCTCGCGAAAGCGCTGCGTCAGGCGCAGTGGATTGTGGATGTGACGACGCCTTCGCTGGCAAGCCAGCTCCCACAGGTATTTCGCCATCCCTGAAATCTGTGAACGAAGACTGTGGAGATTTTCATGCGTGAAGCGGCGAGGGTGCTTTTTTGATGTTCATCGGTTGCGCAGGCTGGAGTCTGGGGCGTGAGTATTGGCCGCAGTTTCCGGCCGAGGGCACGCATCTTCAACGTTATGCCGCGCAGTTCAACTGTGTGGAAATCAACAGCTCGTTCTATCGCCCGCATCGGCGTCAGACTTATGCGCGCTGGGCGGATTCGGTGCCGCCGGGCTTTCGCTTTTCAGTGAAGGTGCCGAAGCAGATTACTCATGAGTTGCGTCTGCAAAACTGTGAGCAAGCGCTGGATGAGTTTCTCGGGCAGTGCGAAGGCCTGGCCGATCGGCTGGGGTGTTTGCTGGTGCAACTGCCGCCGTCGCTGGCCTTTGAGCCGGCACGCACAGAGGCGTTTTTCGTGGCGTTGCGCCAACGCTTCGCCGGTGCCGTGGTGCTTGAGCCACGGCATGAGTCGTGGGTGGCGGCGCCGATGCTGCAGGCGTATCGGATTTCCCAGGTCGTGGTCGATCCGTCGCGGATCAGCACCGATGGTTCGGCGCAGGGCTGGGCGGATGTGCGTTATTGGCGGCTGCACGGTTCGCCACGCATTTACCACAGCGCCTACGATGAGCGCTATCTGCAAGCGCTGGCAGAGCAAATGAAAGTCGCGGCAGCAGAGGGTGCCGCGGCCTGGTGCATCTTCGACAACACTGCCAGTGGTGCCGCGCTGGGTAACGCGTTGGCACTGGCAGCGTTGATGGCAGATTGAAGCAGGCGGACAACTACTCTTAGAAGGTTGTCGCGCCGACGAACATCAGCGGTTCAGGAAACCCAGCAGGTCTTCGTTGAGCGCCTCGGCGTGTGTCACGGCAAAACCGTGGGGTGCCCCGGCGTAGACTTTCAGCTCAGCGCCCTTGATCAGCGCGGCGGCTTGCTTGCCGGTGGTTTCGAACGGCACGATCTGATCGCCGTCGCCGTGGATCACCAGGGTCGGCACGTCGATCTTCGCCATGTCCGGACGGAAGTCGGTTTCGGAGAACGCGGTAACGCAATCCACGGTGCCTTTCAGCGAGGCGAGCAGGGCGACGTTCAGGGTTTGCGTGAGCACGCCGTCGGAGACTTTCTGGCCCTGATTGGTGCCGTAGAACGGCGCGGCGAAATCAGCGATGAATTGCGCGCGATCCTTGAGCAGACCGGCCTTGATCCCGTCGAACACCGAGGTGTCGACGCCCTGCGGGTAGTCGGCTTTCTTGCCGAACAGTGGCGTCACTGCGCCGAGCAGTACCAGCCCGGCAACGCGCTCGCTGCCGTGGCGGGCGATGTAGCGACTGACGTCGCCGCCACCCATGGAGAAACCGACCAGCGTGACGTCGCGCAGGTCGAGGTGGTTGATCAGTTGCGCGATGTCATCGGCGAAGGTGTCGTAGTCGTAGCCGGTCCATGGTTGATCGGAGCGCCCGAAACCACGGCGATCGAAGGCAATCGTGCGATAGCCGCGACTGCTCAGGTATTCCATCTGGTATTCCCACATGTCGGCATCCAGCGGCCAGCCATGGCTGAACAGCACAGGTTTGCCGCTGCCCCAATCCTTGAAATAGATCTGTGTGCCGTCATCGGTAGTGAATGTGCTCATGGAAACTCCTTGCTGTGGGCGATCGTTCAGGAAGGCCGGATGCCGCAATGGCCGCCCATCACTATCGGCGCAAACCGCTGAAGTCACTTGTACGCAAGTGCTCAATTGCCAAGGCGGGGGTGTGGTTCTTTTCCAGCGTCACAGTTGTAAGATGCAACCACGCCCCGGTCTTGATGGAGAAACACCCTGTGAAGCGCAAAAGCCTGCACGGCAACGCCTGCCCGGTCGCCCGTACGCTGGATTTGATCGGTGACTGGTGGTCGCTGCTGATCATTCGCGATGCGCTGGAGGGCATCCGCCGCTTCAGCGATTTTCAGAAGAATCTGGACATCGCCAAGAACATGCTCAGCGCCCGGCTCAAGGCCTTGGTCGAGCAGGGGATCTTGCAAACGGTGCCGGCCGCCGATGGCGGTGCCTATAAGGAATACGTGCTGACCGAACGCGGCAAGGCCTTGCAGACGGTGATCGTTGCGCTCTCGCAGTGGGGCGGGGAGCACCTGTATGCGCCGGGTGAGCCGGGTTCGGTGATGGTTGATGCGCAGCAGCGGCAGCCGATCAGGAAACTGGAATTGCGTTCAGCGGATGGCCGCTTACTGGCACCTCAGGACGTGGCGACGAAGTTGGGCGTTGCGCACTGAACCAAGGATTCCCCTCGGAAAACCGCAGCCGCGTCGATTGTTCAATCCCTGTTACAAACCCGACAAAAGGATGAAACGATTGTTTGACGTCAAAATGATGGCCATCTAATATCGCGCCACTATTTTGATGTCATTCCGTATCGAGGGATCGAACATGTACCCACCCGCCCTCGCGGCGAGGTTGTGCGCAGCTTTGCTGTGCCTGTCTCCACTCCAGATTGCCTTCGCTGCACCCACTCCCGGTGAAACCGACCTGATCCGCGATCGCCAGAATCGCTTGCTCGAAGAGCAGCAGCGGCGTCTTGAAGACCTGAAAAATCTGCCCGGCAAAGAGGCAGGTCCGGCGCAACCAGCGGCGCCCACCGACACCCGTTGTTTCCCGATCAAGGACATCGAACTCAAGGGCGCCGACAGTCTGTCCGACAGCGACAAAACCCGCCTGCTCAAGCCCTACATCGACCAGTGCCTCGGTGTACCGCAACTCAACGAGCTGCTGAAAGTCATCACCGACCATTACATCGAGAAAGGCCTGGTCACCAGCCGCGCCTACCTGCCGCAGCAGGATCTGTCTGGCGGGCATCTGAAAGTGCTGGTGGTCGAAGGCAAGCTCGAAGGCATGAAAGGCGCCGAGAACAGCAAGCTTTCGGAGCGTGAGCTGGCGATGGCCTTTCCCGGCAAGTCCGGCGATCTGGTCAACCTGCGCGAGATCGAGCAAATGGTCGATCAGCTCAATCGCCTGCCGTCCAATCAGGCCAAGATGGAGCTGGCGCCGGGCAAGAACGTCGGCGGCAGTGAGGTGCTGGTCACCAATAACCCGCAGAAGCCATGGCGTGCCGGACTGTCGCGCAGCAACGACGGCCAGCGCAGCACCGGCGAACAGCAGTGGGGCACCACCTTCGATTGGGACAGTCCGCTGGGCCTAGCCGATCAATTGAGCCTGCGCGGCGGTCACGACGCAATGACCGATCACCAGCACACCTCCAGCAACGCCATGCTCAATTACAACCTGCCGTGGGGCTGGTGGAACTTCAGCTACACCTACAGCCAGAGCGACTACCGCTCGCAGATCGCCGCCAACGGCTACAACTTCAAGCAGACCGGCGACAGCGAAAACCATCAGCTGCGTGCCGAGCGGGTGATCCATCGCGACTCGGTGAGCAAGACCTCGCTCAGCGCCGGCCTGTCCTACCTGCGCACCAACAACTACATCGAAGACAGCAAGCTCAAGCTGAGCAGCAACCGCATCGGCGAAGCACAGTTCGGTTTCAACCACGGTCGCCGCATCGGCAGCGCCTTCGTCAACTTCGACGCCGGCATGCAGGAAGGCATCGGCGCGTTCGATGCGCAGGGCAGCCACGATCCAGGCCCGGGCGAACCGGACGCACGCTACCGTAAATACACCGCGACCCTGAGCTACCTGCAACCGTTCAAAGTGTGGGGCGAATCCTTCAGCTTCAGCAGCCTGATGACCGGCCAGCGCAGCGAGGACGTGCTGTTCAGTTCACAACGCACCAGCCTCGGCGGGCTGTCGTCGATCCGTGGCTACAAGGATCAGTCGTTGTCCGGCGACAGCGGCGGCTACTGGCGCAACGATCTGCGCTGGAGCCGACCGGTCACAGCCGAATGGCTGCGCCCGGTGTTCGCTGAATACGGCACCAGCCTCGGTTACGACCAGGGCGTGATTCGTGGCGATCGTTACAACGGCGATCAGCACGGACGCATGTCGAGCAACTCGCTGGAACTGTTCGCCCGTGGCGAGCATGTGGCCGCGAGCGTGACTTTTGCGCATTCCCTCGAACGCCCGGACGTGCTGACCGAGCGCGAAGCGCCGATCTATTTCCGCCTCGACTTTTTCATCTAATTCAAATTCTTCGAGACCATCGACATGGATGTTCGTCAGTTCGCCTTCCTTGCAGGCCAGCCTTCTGCGGCCGTAAAAAACCGTGAGTCGTTTCTGGGCATGCCCAAGCGCGGGCTGGCGTTCCTGCTGGCGAACGTCATGTTCTGGCAACCGATGTGGGCGCAGGCCGACGGCATTGTCGTGGCCAACCCGAACACCGCGCTGGACCGGGCCGGCAATGGCGTGCCGATCATCAACATCGCCACGCCCAACGGCAGCGGCCTGTCGCATAACCAGTTCCACGATTACAACGTCGGCGCGCAGGGCGTCATCCTCAACAACGGCTCGGCGCAAACCTCGAACACCCAGTTGGCCGGGCACATCATCGGCAACCCGAACCTGAAAAACAGCGGTTCGGCGCAAGCCATTCTCAACGAAGTCATCAGCGGCAACCCGAGCCAGTTGCGCGGTTACACCGAGGTGGCGGGGCAGTCAGCGCGGGTGATCGTCGCCAACCCGTATGGCATCACCTGTAATGGCTGCGGCTTCATCAACTCGCCACGGGTCACGCTGACCACCGGCAGACCGGTGCTGGATGGCGCGGGGCGGCTGGATCGTTTTCAAGTTGATCAGGGCAGCGTCGCCATCGAAGGCGCCGGCCTCAACGCCAACAACGTTGACCGTTTCGAAATCATCACCCGCAGCGCGAAGATCAACGCTGAGCTCCAGGCGCAGAACCTGACGATTGTTGCCGGGCGCAACGACGTCAACGCGCAGACCTTGAACGTCACGGCCCGCGCCGATGATGGCAGCGCCAAACCGCAACTGGCGATTGACTCCTCGGCACTCGGCGGGATGTATGCCGGGGCGATCAAACTGGTTGGCACCGAGGCCGGGGTCGGCGTGAAGCTCGACGGTAAACTGATCGCCAGCGGTGGCGATATTCAGCTTGATGCCAATGGTCAATTGAGCCTGGTTGATACCTCGGCGACCGGTGCGGTCAACGTCAAGGCGGCCAGTCTCGATGCGCGCGGGCAGGTGTATGCCGGCACGGCATTGAACGTGCAGACCCAAGGCAATCTGACCAACCGCCAGACCCTGGCTGCCCGCGACAGTATCAACCTCAGTGCCGGTGGTCAGCTGACCAACGCCGGAGTCATCGAGGCCGGGGTCAACGCCGACGGCGGGCGCAACGCCAACGGTGATCTGAGCCTGAGTGCGCAAAACCTCGACAACACTGGCAAAAGCCTCATCGCCGGCCGCAATCTGACAGTCAGCACTGCGCAAACCCTGAGCAACCAGGGCGGTACGCTCAGCGGACAAACCACGGCGATCATGGCGGGCACACTGGACAACCGCAATGCGGGACGCGTGCTCGGCAACGCGACGCTGAACGTCACCGCCAATCAGCTATTCAACACTCAAGGGGTGATCCATAGCTCGGGCAATCTGACCGGTAGTTTCGGTCAGATGGACAACAGCAACGGCGAGTTTTCCAGCAACGGCGTCACCCGGCTCAACGCGGCAACGGTGAACAACCGCAGCGGTCAGATCCTCGGCGATCTGGGGCTGAATATCGACCTCAGCGGCGCGCTGGACAACCGTGATGGCGTGCTCGGCTCCGGCCAGTGGGTGAGTCTGCAGGCGGCCAGCCTGGATAACCGCGATGGCGGTATGCTCGTCAGCGACGGCAGCCTGACCGTGCGTCTGCGCGGCGCACTCGACAACCGCAACAAAGGCGAGATCACCGCCAAGGGCGCCATCGATGCGCAAACCGGCAGCCTCGACAACCGCGACGGCAAAGTCATCGGCAAAACCACACTGGCACTGCGCAGCGATGCGGCAGACAACCGCACAGGCGTGATCCAGGCTGATCAGCAACTGACGCTCAACGTTGATCGCCTGGACAACCGCGACAAGGGCCAGATCACCGGCAAGTCCGGTATCGCTTACGCCGGTACACGTCTGGACAACAGCGGCGGACTCATCAGTGCGGTCGGTCCGGTCAGCCTCAACGCGGGCGAAGTGCAAAACGCCGCAGGTCGGATCTCCAGCCAAGGTGATCTGACTGCGGCCATCGGGTTGCTGCAACAGCAGGGTGGTGCGCTGGTCGCTCAGGGCAATCTGAGCCTGACCGGCAAGACGCTCGACAACCGCAATGGCGGTCTGGTCGGCACCACAAAAGCGCTGACCCTGACAGTCGACGACATCGACAACCGCAACGGCGAAATCTCCAGCAGTCTGCTGCTCAACATCAAGGGCCAGCGCCTGGACAACAGCGACGGCGGCAAGCTGCTGGCCGGCACCGATCTGGGCCTCGCCGTGGCGAAGCTGATCAACCTGAATAAAGGCCTGATCAGCGCCAAGGGCGCAACCACGCTGACTGGTAGCAGCCTGGATAACAGCGGCGGCCGCTTCAACAGTCTCAACGGTCTGGTGATTACCCTCGACGATGCCTTGATCAACGCGCAGGGCACTATCAGCAGCGAGGGCACGCTGACGGCCAATCTCGGCCGATTCGACAACAGTGCCGGTAGCCTGAGCACAGCCGGCGTCTTGTCGGTAACCAGCCGTGGCCTGGTACTCAATCGGGCGGGTTCGATCGGCACCGACAACACGTTGACCCTGACCAGCGCCAGCCTCGATAACAGCCAGAAAGGTTTGATCAGCGCCAAAGGCGCCAGTCATGTCGATACCGGCGACTTCGACAACAGCCTGGGCGGCAAACTCACCAGTGAAGCGTCTCTGACGCTCAAGGCCGCTCAGGTCAACAACGCCACTGGCCGGATTGCCAGCCAGCAAGCGTTGAACGTATCGGTCACCGGGCTGGATCAGCAGGGTGGCGAGCTGTTCAGCAAGGCAGACCTGACCCTTGATCTGAACAACGGTCAGTTGAACAACCAGAACGGTTTGATTAACGCGCCCGGCACGCTGCTGCTGAAAAACCTCAATGGCGTGAACAACCACAGTGGCGAGATCTCCAGCCAGCAAGCATTCACCCTCGCCGCCAATGACCTGGATAACAGCAACGGCAAGTTGATCAGCCAGCAAGGGCTGACGCTGCGCATTGCTCAAGTCTTGAATAACCTCAAAGGTGTTATTTCTGCGGCGGCACTCGACAGCCATTCTGTCAGCCTCGAGAACCAGGATGGCTTGATCAGCAGTCGTGGCCCCCTGGTGCTGACCACCGACAAGACCTTGAACAACCAGTCCGGCACTCTCATCGCCGACGGTGAACTGGCGCTGACCGCCGATACGCTGGTCAACCAGCAGGGCAGTATTGCCGGCAAGTCCGATGCCAGTGTTCAGGTCAAAAACCTGAACAACCAGAACGGTAAACTGATCGCCACCGGTATGCTCAAACTGAGCGCCGAGACCCTCGACAACCGCCAGGGTGGCTTGCTCGGTTCGACCAAAGCCATGACCCTGACGGTCGATGCGCTGGACAACCGTGGCGGCGAAATCACCACCAACAGCGATCTGCTGCTGACCGGTAAAAAACTCGATAACAGCGATGGCGGCAAGGTCTTCACCAGCAACGCACTGACGCTCACCGTCGATCAGTTGCTCAACCGCAACAAGGGCCTGATCGACACGGGCACGCTGCTGAAGCTGCAAGGTCGTACGCTGGACAACAGCGGCGGTGAATTGCTCAGCCAGCAGGACATGCTGCTGAACCTCAGCGGCGACTTCACCAACCAACTCGGCAAAGTCAGCAGCGAAGGCGCGCTGACCGTCAATACTGCGCAACTGAGCAATACCGGTGGCAGCCTGTCCAGCGCGGCGGATCTGACCCTCGACAGCAGCGGCAACATCGATAACCAGGCAGGCAGGATCGTCACCGATGGCGCCCTCGTGCTCAAAAGTACCGGCCTGGATAACCGGCAGAAGGGCACCCTCAGCGGCAAAGGCGCGGTCACGGTCACGACCGGTGATTTCGATAACAGCAGCGGTTCGCTGAGCAGCGCCGACACGCTCGACCTCGTCGCCGGCCAGGTCACCAACAGCGATGCCGGCAGCATCGGCAGCCAGGGCGCACTGACCGCATCGGTGACAGGCTTCGATCAACAGGGCGGCAAGCTGCTCAGCAACACGCGCCTGAGCCTGGACCTGAACCACGGCCAGTTGAACAACATCAACGGCGTGATCAGCGCGCCCGGCACTCTGCTGCTCAAGCAACTCAACGGCGTCAACAACCAGGGCGGCACGATCTCCAGCACTGAAGCGTTCACCTTGACCGCGCAAAGCCTGGACAACAGCAACGGCAAACTCCTGAGCAATCAGGGCCTGACCCTGCGCATCGCCAATGCGCTGGACAACGTCAAGGGCCTGATCGGCGCGGCGTCGATCGATGTGCGGGCGGGCAGCCTGAACAACAGCGGTGGCAGCCTGGTCAGCCGTGGCGATCTTGAACTTACGGTCGATGGCCTGTTGCGCAACGATGCCAGCGGCCTGATCAGTGCTGCGCAGGCGCTGAACATCGGCAGTGCCGATCTGAACAACCAGAGCGGCATGCTACTGGGTGTCAGCGCGGTCACGCTCAATGCGATGGCGCTGAACAACCGTGACAGTGGTTTGATCAACAGCAAGGGCAATCTGACGCTGACCGCGACCAGTCTGGACTCCAGTAATGGCGGTGAAGTCTCCGCCGCGGGTGACATCGATCTGACCCTGACTTCGTTGACCCAGAACGGCGGCCGCCTGTTGGGCGACCAAGCCATCACGCTGGACCTGGCCAATGGCGACCTCGACAACCAGAGCGGCCTGCTCACCGCCAAAGGCCCGCTGACCCTCAAGCGTCTGCGCGACCTGAACAACCAGCGCGGTGAGATCTCCAGCAACCTGAGTTTTGACGTCATCGCTCGTGCCGTGAATAACAACGCCGGCAAGTTGATCAGCGGCGAAAAACTCTTGCTGCGTGGCACCACACTGACCAATCAGAAGGGCTTGTTGTCCGGTTGGCAGGGGTTGAGCGTCAGCGGCGACAGCCTCGACAACCGCGACAGCGGCACACTCTCGAGCAAGCTCGGCGATGTCGCGGTCGAGCTCAAAGACACATTGCTCAACAGCGGTGCCGGTGCGCTGGTCGCCGAGGGCAGCCTGACCGTCAAGGCCGGCGGCCTCGATAACAGCAACAAAGGTATTTTGAGCAGCGGAGCAGGGCAGACGCTCACGCTAAGCGGCGCGCTCAATAACAGTCAGGGCGGCTTGATCGCCAGCGACGGTGCGCTGGATCTGCTGAGCATGGCGCTGACCAACGTCAGCGGCGCGATCAATGCGCAGCAAGCGATCACCGCCACGGTTTCGCGACTGGACAACAGTGTCGGCCAGATCGCCAGCAACGACGCGATCACCCTCAACCTCAGCGGCGACCTCAACAACAACGGTGGCCGACTGGCTGGCGCGGGCCCCGTGCTGATCAAGGGCGTGACTGATCTGAGCAACCAGAACGGCCAGATCGCCAGCCAGAAGAATCTGAACCTGTCGACCGGCACGCTGGACAACAGCAACAAGGGCACCATCGCCGCCAATGATCTGCTACAGATCACCGCCAGCGGCGCAGTGCGCAACAACGCTGATGGTTTGATCTACAGCCAGAACTCCGCGCTGCAACTGAAGGCGGCGAGCCTGAACAACGGCAAGGGTGCGCTGCAAAGCGAAAACGGCCTGACCCTGGATGTCAGCGGCGACCTCGACAACCAGAGCGGCAAGGTCATCGCACAAAACGGTGATGTGAGCATCAACGCCGCCAATATCGATAACCGTGGCGGGACTCTGTCCAGCATCAAAGGCGCGCTCGAAGCGCGCACGGTAGGTGTGCTGCGCAATGGCTACGACCTCAACAACAACCGTCAGGGCGGCATCATTCAGGCACAGGGTCTGAAGCTGTCGGCACTGGCCGGGCTGGACAACAACGGCGGACGCATCTCCGCGCAAGCGACAGACGCGAACATCACCACGGCCGGATTCGATAACCGCAACGGTGTGCTTTATGCCAAAGGTCTGGTGAGCGTCAGCGGCACCAATCTGGACAACGGTGCCGGGCAGATTGCCGGTGAGCGTATCGACTTCGGCCTCAGCGGCGCACTGAGCAACGTTGCGGGTGTCATTGAAAGCAACACGCAACTCGCCGTCAGGGCGGCCAGTGTCAACAACCAGAATGGTCGTCTGCGTTCGCTGGGCAACTGGGGCAAGACCGACTTCCAGATCGGCGGCCAACTCGACAACCGCAACGGTGTACTGGAAACCGCCAACACCGACATGACCATCAACGTCGGCAGCTTCCTCAATGACGGCGGGCAACTCAACCACGTCGGCCGCGGCAAGTTCGAAATTTCCACGGCCAATGTGATCGGTGCGGGTGGCAGCATCACCACTGGTGGGTTGCTGGAACTCAATGCTGATACCTGGAACAACTCCAGCGTGATTCAGGCCGGAACCTTGAACGTCAATGTCCGGCAATTCAGCCAGAGTGCCAACGGCAAGTTGCTCGCCTCGGATGTATTACAGCTGCGGGGCGGCAACTGGACCAACGACGGCTTGATCGCCAGTGATGGCCTTATCGATATGCAGTTGAGCGGCGGCTACAGCGGCAATGGCCGACTGTCGAGCCAGCGCGGGACTTACCTCTCTGCTGCACAGATGAACATCGGCGCGAACGGCAGCTTCGCCGCGGGTACGACCTCGACCATCAGTGTGGGCGGGGCCCTCGTCAACGCCGGGCGCATCACTTCCGGCGAAGACCTGACCGTCAATGCCGGTAGCTTGACCAACTACGGCACCCTCGGGGCGGCGCAGAACCTGAACATCAACACGCCTTCGTTGCTCAATGATCGCGGGCTGATTTTCAGCGGCAACGACATGACGCTCAGTGTGGGTAATCTGACCAACCAGAACGGTGATTTCTACGGGTTGGGGAATGTGACCATCAAGGGTTACGGCGGCGCCGCGCGGGCTGCTGGGGTCTACAACATCTCCGGTTCGATGGAGAGCGGTGGCGGGTTCGAGATCAACGCCGATGTTTTCGAGAACCGTACCGAAGGCGCGGTAATGTCCGGCGATCGCAAATTGATCTCGGGTTATATCGCCAATATTTGCAATGACTGCCAGGGTGACAATTATGTCTTCACGCTGATGGCCAAAGAGTTTTATCAAAGTACGGACACTGATAGCAGCGCCTCGGCAGTGCTCAATGTCGGTAAGGATTTTGTTTTCCAGGGAGGTACGTTTCTCAATAGCAAAAGCACCGTCGCTGCTGGCGGCAATATCAATATCACCGCTGACAGTCTCAAAAACATCGGGGCGAAAAGCGGCACCATCGAACGCACAAGTACTTACATACTCAGCATGACCGACGGTGGTACCAAGCGGTTCTTTGACAGTGTCGTGACGCCTTACAACCAGCGCAATAACCCTGATTTTCCGTTTGTTTATTACATCGGAGCGGGAGGCAGCATACGTAAGGCCGTTCCCAAGTCCACGCGTATCAGAGAAGGGGGGCGCGACGGCGAGTGGTTTGACGTTGTAACACTCAAGGACAGCGAAACCGGCGCGGTCGTCAGTAAGCTGCGTGGATGGGGCAACGCGATACCAGGCCTGAATTACGGCTTTGAAACCACAACTCCCTCCCTGTATGACCCGAACAATCTGGTTGAACTGCCCGGCCAGTTGACCCAGTACAAAGCGGAGTCTGTCAATGAGGTCGCTGTGGACAGCACCGGTGCCGCGAGCACCAACACTGGCCGCAATGCAGTCATCCAGGCGGGTGGTAACGTTTCGATCACGGCTGCCAAGGAACTGGAAAACAGCGTTATCCACCAGGACTACGGTTCGGCGGGAGGCACCAACAAAGTTGGTAACACCAACGTCGGCAACACCGGCACCACCGTCATCCGGATCAACAGCCAACTGCCGCCGGACCTCGCCCAGCAGCAGGTCAACCCGCTGTCCCTGCCAGGCTTTTCCCTGCCAACCGGGGAAAACGGTCTGTTCCGCCTGAGCGGCCAGGGCGCCGCTGATACCGCGCCAGTCGCCGCGACCGGCCCGGCGCCGACCTGGACCGTGGGCGGGCAAACCGTCGCCACGGAAGCTCACGTCGTGGCTGGCAGCAGCGGTGGCCCGCGTAACCTTTTCATTGACGCGCCGCCTGCGGTCTCCGACAGCACGCGCGCAGTGGATACGTTCCACCGCACCCCGAGCGTCGTTCAGGCCGTGGCCAGCACGGTCGACGTCAACGTGCCGGTGAACGCCGCCGGCCCGGGCATGAAAGACCGCGGCAACGACGCCAAGGAGTCGATCGACACCCGTCCGGTGACCCGTGTCACCGGTCTGCCAGACACCAAGGCGCCGTCCAGCGCGCACAAATACCTGATCGAAACCAACCCGGTGCTGACCGACCTCAAGTCGTTCATGAGCTCCGACTACCTGCTGGAAAAACTCGGCTACGACCCCGACCAGAGCGCCAAGCGTCTCGGCGACGGCCTCTACGAGCAACGCCTGATCCAGCAAGCCGTGACCGCCCGCACTGGCCAGGCATTCATTGATGGCCAGACCTCCAACGAGGGCATGTTCAAGTACCTGATGAACAACGCCATCGCCAGCAAGGACGCCCTCAATCTGTCGGTAGGCGTCGGCCTCACCTCGCAGCAAGTTGCCGCGCTGACGCACGACATCGTCTGGCTCGAAGAGCACGAAGTGAACGGCGAAAAAGTGCTGGTGCCGGTGGTTTATCTGGCGCAGGCCAATGGTCGTCTGGGTCCTACCGGGGCGCTGATTGCCGGTAATGATGTGACGCTGATTACCGGTGCAAACCTGGATAACGTCGGGACGTTGAAGGCGACGAATAATCTGTCGGCGACGGCGGGTAAGGATCTGGTCAACAGTGGCGTGATTGAGGCGGGCAATCGACTTGATCTGTTGGCGACCAATAATATCGTCAACAAGTCCGGCGGGATCATCACCGGGCGCGATGTGAACCTGACCACTCGCACCGGGGATGTGATCAACGAACGGACCATCACCTCGTCCGACAACAGCACCCGATTCGGCACCCAGCATCATGACTACGCCGACAACGCCGCACGGATCGAAGCGGCCAATGACCTGACCGTCAAAGCGGCCAACGACATCAACATCACCGGCGGCGTGATGAAAAGCGGCCAGGACATGGTTCTGAATGCGGGGCGCGACATTAACGTGTCCTCGGTGCAAGTCACCAACAGCGTGTTCCATGACGATCGGCACAACAGCAGCGACATCACCCAATTGGGCGCTGACATTGATGCTGGGCGTGACTTCAAGGCTGATGCGAGTCGTGATCTCACAGTCATCGCCAGTCAGATCGACGCCAAGCGTGACCTTGCGATGTCAGCCACGGAAAACCTGACTGTTAGTTCGGCTGCTGATGAAGAACATTCTTTATCCAAGAATAAGAAAGTTACCCGTCAGGAAGATCACGTCAGCCAGGTCATGTCCGGTATTACCGCAGGCGGTGATGTGGCGTTGGCTGCGGGCCAGAATCTTGCGGTGATCTCCAGCCGCATCACCTCAGGGGATGAGGCTTATCTGGTGGCCGGGGACCGTATCGATATCCTTGCCGCGCAGGACACGGATTACTCGTTGTATGACATGAAGAAAAAGGGCAGCTTCGGCAGCAAAAAAACCAAGCGCGACGAAGTCACTAGCGTCACTCATGTCGGCACTGAAATCACCACAGGTGGAGACCTGATTTTGGTCAGTGGTGGTGATCAGCGCTATCAAGTGGCGAAGCTTGATAGCGGTAACAACCTGATGGTGCAAAGCGGTGGTTCCGTGACCTTTGAAGGGGTAAAGGACCTCAAGCAGGAAAGTCACGAAAAAAGCAGTAGCAGCCTGTCCTGGAACTCCATGAAGGGTAAGGGGCACACCGACGAAACCTTGCGACAAAGTGAATTGACCGCGGAAGGGAATCTGGTGATCAGAGCGGTCGATGGACTGAAGATTGATATCAGGCAAATCGACCAGAAAACGGTGAGCCAGACCATTGAGACAATGGTGCAGGCTAATCCGCAGTTAGCTTGGTTGAAGGACGCCGAGCAACGCGGAGATGTCGATTGGCGCAAGGTGCAGGAGGCTCATGAGAGCTTCAAGTACAGCCACTCTGGACTTGGTCAGGGTGCGATGTTGGCGATCATCATCATCGTGACCGCATTGACTGCGGGTGCAGCAAGTGCCGCTGTAGGTACGGCGGCTGGAGCGACGGCAGGGTCGGGAACCGCCATGGCGGCTGCAGGAACTTCGCTTGCAGGCACTGCGACTGCCGCCGGTTGGGCGAATATTGCTGCAACTGCTGTGTTGACGTCTGCTGCCAGTGGCGCAGTGATCAGTACGATCAATAATGGAGGGAATCTGGGAGCAGTTATCAAGGATGTCACTTCAACCGACAGTCTGAAAAATTATGTAGCGGCTGGGGTTAGTGGTGGCATTGCGGGTCAGGCTATTGGTGTTCGATTGGCGGTTAATTCGGCACTGAAAACTGTTGTCAACGGTGGGAAGTTCAAAGACAACTTGAGTCAGGCGGTAATCGGCCTGGCGGCAGATGCCTTGAGCGGTGCCATTTACGAAAAAGTCGGTGATAGCCTTCTTGGCAGTGGTTTACCAACCAAAGTCGCCGTGCATGCGATTGTCGGTGGATTGATCGGTGAAGCTGCCGGTGGAGACTTTGCAACCTCCGCATTGGCTGCCGGCGCGAACAAGGCACTCATTGACTTAGCCGGGGAGAAAATATTCCCGGGTGCTGCGCACGATCAAGTACTGGCCATGACCTCTCAACTGCTGGGCATGACGGTAGCTGCCGCAGCGGGAGGAAGCGATAAAGATCAACAAGTTGCAGGATGGGTGGCACAGCAGGCTACAGCTAATAACTACTTGACCCATGCGCAGAAAGAGGCCATTTCCAAGCAATTGGTAGAGGCGTGCGGGAAGGATGTGCAATGTCAGGAAAATGAGCTGAACAAGTGGAAGCCTATAGCCGATAGCCAGAATGGTTTCAATGAGGCTGAGCAGGCTCAATTTGACCAGGCCAGCAAGACCCTGGGAGAGAAATTGCTGCTGAATTGTCAGTCGGATTTCTGTAAGGCTTTCACTTTAGTCAGCGTAAAAATGGCGAACCTGAGCTGTGGCACTATCTCGTGTTTGCGAGAAACAGCCGGAGAAACTCAAAAGTCGCAATACCTGCTGCAAGGGCAATGGGGTAAACTTTTTCTTGATGCGTTAGGAGATGGTGGTGCCATCGCGGGTGCGATTCTCCCAGTCCTTACGGCCTCCAAAGCAGTGGGGGGTGCAGAAGCAATTATTGATGGCGCAGGTGGTGTCAAAGTAACTGGTGGCACTGTCGGAAAGGTGGATGATCTAGCTACCAGTGGCTTAAGTTCAGGGTCAAACCTTCCAAGTGGAACAGGCCTTGGTGGTTTCAAGGTCGGCTTAAGTGCAGACGACATCACTGCTATAAATTCACAGTTTGGCGGTTCGGTTTCATTTAGAGAAGTTGATACGGCTATTGCAAATGCTGCCAATTATGATGGTTTTTATAATAAGGTTGGCTCAATGATCAGGGATATTGCTGGCGGGCATCTGTTTGATAATGGGAACAAGCGGACTGCCGTCGAGGTGGTTGAGCAGTTGATTATAAGAAACGGCGTGGATGGCCCGCCAAAACAAATTATTTGGAATGTGGTGGATAAAGTTGCGACAGGGGAACTGACTAATGTCCAAGATATTTCAAAAGCATTAAGAGGGCTGGATTAATGTCTTTCTATGAGCTTTCTGAAAAGTATGCAGCCCGTTTCGGTTCGCCAAGTATGAATAGCGTCGGGCTAGAGGAGTTTATTCAAATACTAGAGTTGGTGGCGATGAAAAATAAGGGGTTTTTCATCTTTAAGGTGGATGGTGAAAGAGAGAGTAATGTTTATACTTTTGTTTTAAATATGTCGACAAGTAATAATGTTGTAATAAGGAAAGATACAGATAGCGTGCGGGAAGGTATGGAGTATTTTTTCTCTGAGCTTGAGCGGCTCGGCATATATCCATAACTTGATGTTTAGACATTTTGCCTAGCCTCGATTGCATAACCTATATTGATGTTTGCTGTAAAAGTGATTTGAATTGCACCGGCCTCGCGCCGGTGTTGTTCTATCTACTTAGGGCAATAGGTAATGCAATAAAGGTAAATGGGGACAGTCCACGTTTAGAAAGCACTCCGAAAATGTGGTCTGTCCCCGTTAACCCTCAAAAATTCAATTGAATGTATTGACAGTGGAAAATTGAATATGCGAGTCGATAGTATGTTTAGTCAGGCTAGAGCTATGGTTGCAGGGAACTACAGCTACGCGATTGATGAGCTTGGTTTTCGTCCGGAACAAGCGTTTGCGTATACTCAAGATGAATTGGAGCGTCTTATGCGAAAGGATGCTCCTGGCGCTAACGCTGTTCTTCAGACTGCTATTTATTTGGAAGGCATTCGTCGTGGACTAAGGCTGTCAAGGGAAAGTCAATACGCGATTGATATGTTGGAGGTTTTGGCAGATACGTACGAAAAGTGCAGCGTTGAGAGTCTTATAGAGATCGGCGTTGATGATAAAGAATTAGAGATCATCCAGTCTGATATGGACACTGTTAGGAAAGTGTTTTTGTGATTGAAATTATTAGGCCGGGTTTCAATTGTTTCTATGAAGGTGGACCTGTGATAAATGGGGACAGACCCTGAGGGATCCCCACAAATCTACTCAATTTGGCGGTGGAATATCCCAGAAGATTATTTGCATGCTGAACTGAAAAGCCCCGAACTACTCGGGGCTTTTTTTATTTGGGGCGGGCAGTCAGCAATGACTTAACGAAACGCCGGCACCACATCCCTGATAAACAACTCCAGCGACTTCTTCTTCTCCTCATGCGGCAGACTGTTGTCACACCAGAAACTGAACTCATCCACCCCCAGTTCCTGGTAATACTTGATCCGCGGAATAATTTCCTCCGGCGTACCAATCATCGCCGTCTTGTGCAGGCTCTCCAATTCAAACTCCGGACGCCCGGCGAACTTCTCTTCCGGGCTCGGAGCGAGGAAGCCGTTGACTGGCACCTCCTTGTTGCCGAACCACGCATCAAACGTGCGGTAAAAACGTGAGATCGCTTTAGCGCCGACTTTCCAGCCTTCTGGGTCGTCAGCCGAATGCACGTGGGTGTGGCGCAGCACCATCAATTGCGGACGCGGTACATCTGGATTGTTATCCAAGGCGGCCTGGAACTTGTTCTTCAGGTCGACAACTTCTTCATCACCTTTCATCAACGGCGTGACCATCACGTTGCAACCGTTGGCCACGGCGAAATTGTGCGAATCCGGGTCGCGGGCGGCGATCCACATCGGTGGGTTCGGTTTCTGAATCGGTTTTGGCACGCTGGTCGAGGTCGGGAATTTCCAGATGTCGCCGTCGTGGGCGTAGTCGCCTTGCCACAGGGCGCGGACCACCGGGACCATCTCGCGCAGGGCCTGGCCGCCGCTGGAGGCGGGCATGCCGCCGGCCATGCGATCGAATTCGACCTGATAGGCGCCACGCGCCAGGCCGACTTCCATGCGTCCATTACTGATCACGTCGAGCAATGCGCATTCACCGGCCACCCGCAGTGGGTGCCAGAACGGCGCGATGATGGTGCCGGCGCCGAGGTGAATGGTGGTGGTTTTGGCGGCGAGGTAGGCCAGCAGCGGCATCGGGCTGGGTGAGATGGTGTATTCCATCGCGTGGTGTTCGCCGATCCACACGGTGCTGAAACCGCCGGCCTCGGCCATCAGGGTCAGTTCGGTCAGGTCTTCGAACAGTTGGCGGTGGCTGACGCTTTCGTCCCAGCGTTCCATGTGGATGAACAGGGAAAATTTCATGACGCTTCCTCGGATCTTTTGTTGTTGAGGCTACAAAACTGTGTGGGAGGGGCTTGCTCCCGAAAGCGGTGAGTCAATCGACATCTCTGGTGGCTGACACATCGCCTTCGGGAGCAAGCCCCCTCCCACAGTGGATTTGTGTGGGGTTGAAGTTTTGCTCAGGCCAGAACGGGCAGGGCGCCCATCTTGCCGTGGCAATACACCAGCGGCCCGGTGTGCTGCTCCGGGACGATCAGATTCTTCACCGCGCCGACCATGATCGCGTGGTCACCACCTTCGTATTCGCGCCATAACTCACATTCGATGATAGCCGTCGCGTTGGCCAGGATCGGGTTGCCCAGCTCGCTCAACGTCCACTCGATGCCCTGCGCCTTGTCCTTGCCTTTACGGGCGAAGGCATAAGCTTCGCTTTGCTGGCCGCCGGACAGGACGTGGATCGCGAATCGCTTGTTCTTGATCAGCACGGGATAAGAATCGGAGCTGTAGTTGGGGCAGAACAGCACCAGGGCCGGGTCGATCGACAGTGAACTGAAGGCGCTGGCGGTGAGGCCGACGATCTGGCCGTCATCGTCCAGTGTGGTGATGACAGTGACGCCGGACGGAAACGAGCCCATGACTTGTTTGTAGATGGCAGCATCGATCATTGGACGGTCCTCGGGTGTTGTGACGCGATTTTTATGTATTTGTTGGTCTGATGGTATACCAGTATTTTTTCTTTGCAAGGGCTTTTAGGCTGAACCGATAAACGTGGTGCTTTCGTCGGAAACTCAGCGTTTATTGGGCTTTCGGCTGGCCTGCAGGCCACGGTATCAGTGAGGATGGTGGATCAGATAGCGCCGCAAACTACGTATCAGTCTTGTGAAATGTTTGGAATACCATAATATGGTCTGCATCTGAGGGGCGACCCAGAGTTCCCCCGGTTTGGCTTCATACAAAGATAAGAACAGACAAACTCGAGTTCATGCATATGTCCCAGATGTCCCGGCAAGATCCGTTGATCGAGAATCACACGGTCGACTACGTCCCACTCGCGGAACGCCACGGGAAGGCCCGCGACCTGTTCACCTTATGGTTCAGCACCAACATCGCGCCACTGCCCATCGTCACCGGCGCCATGGTGGTTCAGGTGTTCCATCTCGACTTGCTTTGGGGGCTGCTGGCGATTGCGCTGGGGCACCTGATCGGCGGCGTGGTGATCGCACTGGCCTCGGCGCAGGGGCCGCGCATGGGCATTCCGCAAATGGTTCAGAGTCGTGGTCAGTTCGGGCGTTACGGCGCACTGCTGATCGTGTATTTTGCGGCGCTGATTTACATCGGTTTCTTCATTTCCAACATCGTGCTGGCCGGTAAGTCGATTGTCGGCATCGCACCGTCGGTACCGGCGCCGCTGAGCATTCTGATCGGCGCACTGGCGGCCACGGCGATTGGCGTGATCGGCTACAACTTCATCCACACGCTCAACCGCATCGGCACCTGGGTGATGGGCAGCGCGCTGCTCGCCGGTTTCATCTACATCTTCGCCCACGACTTGCCGGCAGACTTCCTGACGCGCGGCAGCTTCAACCTGTCGGGCTGGCTGGCGACGGTGTCGCTGGGGATCATCTGGCAGATCAGCTTCTCGCCGTACGTGTCCGATTATTCGCGTTACCTGCCGGCGGATATCGGCATCGCCAAACCGTTCTGGGCCACTTATCTGGGGGCGACGCTGGGGACGATTCTGTCGTTCAGCTTTGGCGCCGTGGCAGTGCTGGCGACCCCGGAAGGCACCGAGGCGATGGCGGCGGTCAAGCAGTCCACCGGCTGGCTGGGGCCGATTCTGATGGTGTTGTTTCTGCTCAATATCATCAGCCACAACGCGCTGAATCTGTACGGCGCGGTGCTGTCGATCATCACCTCGATCCAGACGTTTGCCAGTCAGTGGACGCCGAGCATCAAGGTGCGTGTGCTGTTGTCGAGTGTGGTGCTGGCGGGTTGCTGCGTGGTAGCGCTGGGTGCCTCGGCGGATTTCATTTCGCAGTTCATCGGGCTGATTCTGGCGTTGCTGCTGGTGTTGGTGCCGTGGGCGTCGATCAACCTGATCGACTTCTACCTGATCAAGCGTGGCAGCTATGACATCGGCTCGATTTTTCGCGCGGACGGCGGCATTTACGGGCGCTTCAATCCGCACGCGATCATTGCCTATTTCATCGGGATCATTGTGCAACTGCCGTTCGCCAATACGTCGCTGTACGTCGGGCCGTACGCCAATCTGGTCGACGGCGCCGATCTGTCATGGCTGTTCGGCCTAGTGGTGACGGTGCCGTTGTATTACTGCCTCGCCACACGTGGGCAGACCCGGCAGAGCAGGGCGGCGCGGTTGAGTTATACCGACTGACCAATCATCAATAAACTGTGGCGAGGGAGCTTGCTCCCGCTGGACTGCGCAGCAGGCCCTGCTTTTCTAAATCGAAGAGCGAGGTCCGCTGCGCGGCCCGGCGGGAGCAAGCTCCCTCGCCACAAATGATGTTTCCTTAGCCCTTGTGCATTCCAGCGGACATTCAAATTGGCCATTTCGATCCCCTTTTGGCCCGTCAACCACTGTGCCGCGGCCCCGCGGTCGGCAAGAATCAAAGCCATAACGAAACGCTGAACCTTCCTTGCCCTTGGCTACCTTTACAGCCGCTGCCGTGTACAGAACATAAAAACCATCGATCTCACGTCGCATTCCGGGGAAACAACCATGGTCACGATGAAACGCATTTTGGGTGCCACCGTGTGTGGGCTGACGCTGCTGGCCAGCGCGGTGCACGCCGAACAGCGCGAACTGCGGGTGTACAACTGGGCGGATTACATTCTGCCGTCGGTGCCCAAGGATTTCGCCGCGAAGACCGGCATCAAAGTGACCTGGGACACCTTCGACACCAACGAATCGCTGGAGGCCAAGTTGCTCACCGGCAACTCCGGCTACGACTTGGTGGTGCCGTCGAACCAGTTCATCGACACTCAGATCAAGGCCGGGGTGTTCCAGAAACTCGACAAGTCAAAACTGCCGAACTGGAGTCATCAGGATCCGGCGCTGCTCAAGTTGCTCGACGCCAACGACCCCGGTAACCAGTACGGCGTGCCCTACATGTACGGCACGGTGCTGATCGGTTTCAACCCGGCCAAGGTCAAGGCTGCCCTCGGCGACAACGCGCCGGTCGACAGCTGGGATCTGGTGTTCAAGCCGGAGAACATGGAGAAGCTCAAATCCTGCGGCGTGGCGATGCTCGATTCGCCGTCGGAAATTCTGCCGCTGGCCCTGCATTACCTCGGTCTCGATCCGAACAGCCAGAACCCGGCCGACTATGAAAAGGCCAAGGATCTGATGCTGAAGATTCGCCCGTACGTGACCTACTTCAACTCGGCCAAGTACATGACCGACATCGCCAATGGCGACATCTGCGTGGCCATCGGCTATTCCGGCAGCTTCTACCAGTTCGGTAATCGCGCGAAAGAGGCGGGCAACGGTGTGGTGGTTGACTGGCGTTTGCCGAAGGAGGGCGCGCCGATCTGGTTTGATACTTTCGCCATTCCGAAGAGCGCGAAGAACGTCGAAGAGGCGCATGAATTCCTCAACACCTTGCTCGATCCGAAAGTCATTGCGCCGATCAGTGATTTCCTCGGCTACCCGAACGTGAACAAGGATTCGATGCCGCTGGTGAACAAGGACATCACCGGCAACCCGAACCTGACGCCAACGCCTGAGGCCCTGAAAACCCTCTACGTGGTCCAGCCACTGCCGCAAAAACTCGAACGCGTACGCACGCGAGTGTGGACCAGCATCAAGTCCGACAAGTAACGCCGCGGTCACCTGTAGGAGTGAGCCTGCTCGCGATGCGTCGTGTCAGCCGACATTGATGCTGGATGCACCGGCCCCTTCGTGAGCAAGCCCACTCCCACCCTGGATCTCGGCGAGTCGCAGATCTTTCATTCACTGCCAATCCACTGTGGGAGCGGGCTTGTCCGCGAAGGCGTCCGCTCAGCCGACATTTCCATTGAATCTCACGCCGCCATCGCGAGCACGCTCACTCCTGCAGATGTTGTGTCATTCGGTGCGTTGGAGGTTTTCCTTGCGAGTGACGATCAGACTCAACACCACCGACCCCAGAATCACCCCGCCGACCACCGCCAGTGACCATTCCACCGGCATGTGAAACCAAGGCATCAGCGTCATCTTGCCGCCGATGAACACCAGCACAACTGCCAGTCCGTACTTGAGCAAATGAAAGCGGTCTGCCATGTCTGCCAGCAGGAAGTACAACGCCCGCAGGCCCATGATCGCGAAGATGTTCGAGGTGAACACGATGAACGGATCGGTGGTGACCGCGAAGATCGCCGGGATGCTATCGACTGCAAACATCAGGTCGCTGGCCTCGATCAGCACCAGCACGAGGAACATCGGCGTGGCCCAGCGCACGCCGTTCTGCAGCACGAAAAAGCGCTCGCCGTGAAAGCCCTGGGTGATCCGCATGTGCCCGCGCACCCAGCGCAGCAGCGGGTTTTTGTCGAGGTCCGGTTGCTGCTCGGCGAACATCAGCATCTTGATCCCGGTGATGATCAGGAACACCCCGAAGGCATACAGCAGCCACTCGAACTGCGACACCAGCCATACACCGGCGAAGATCATTGCCGCGCGCATCACGATCGCCCCGAGTACGCCGTACAGCAGCACCCGGCGCTGCAATTCCGGTGGCACGGCGAAGTAGCTGAAGATCATCACGAAGACGAACATGTTGTCGATCGACAGTGACTGCTCGATCAAATAACCGGTGAGGAATTCCAGCGTCTTGCGCTGGGCAATTTCGGCGCCGAACTCGCCGTTCAAGTACCACCAGAGCAACCCGGCGAAGGCCAAGGCCAGTGCGCACCAGGCGATCACCCAACAGGACGCTTCCCGCACTGAAACGCGGTGTGCCTTGCGTCCGCCGAAGACGAACAGGTCCAGTGCAAGCATGGCGAGGACGAAGACGATAAACGCGCCCCACATCCATGGTTCGCCGATATTGATGTTGGTGGTTGGCATGGCTGGCTCCCTGGCTTTTATTGAATTAGGGTCAGGCAGGGCCATGCTAGCGGCGATTTTGGTTGCAAGAAAAATCGCTTATTTCTGAGCAACAGTTCGGGAAAAGCGAAGTGTCGCGATCAGGGAGGGGGAATAGCGGCGACGGGAATTGAGACCTTTTGCGGCCTCAATCCCGTCCGTGTTCGCTTACTTGGCGGCAGTCAGCGCCGGAGTGCGCGGCGGCACCTGACGCTTCGATCCGGTAGCCTCAAACGCCGAGGCCAGACGCAACAGATTCGAGTCATCGTAAGCACGACCGGCGAAAGTCAGACCAACCGGCATGCCGATGTCGGCCATGATCCCCATCGGCACAGTGACAGTCGGCACACCGAGATGCCGGATCGCCAGATTGCCGTTGGCGACCCAGATGCCATTGCTCCAGGCGATGTCTGCCGATTCCGGATTGATATCGGCATCTGCCGGGCCAACGTCGGCGTTGGTGGGGAACAGCACAGCGTCGAGTTTCAGTGTGTCCATCCAGTCTTCGAGGTCGAGCTTGCGGGTCTTTTCCAGACCGCGCAGGCCATCGGGCAGCGTCGGGATCTGGTCCCACGGAGTGATCCCGCGCTCGGCCATGCGCACGTATTCGTCCATGCCGGCGGCCAGATCGCCTTCACGGTTGGGCAGGGTACCCGGGTCGTGCGGGAAGATTTTCGGCCCGTCGACATCGGCCAGGCGATTGAGCTTCGGATCGCCGTTGGCGCGCAGGAAATCGTCGAAGGCCCAGGCCGACAGATCCCACAGTTCGTGGTGGAGGAATTCCTTGGAAACGATGCCGCGATTGAACACGGTCGGCGCGCCGGGGCGGTCGCCTTCGCAGTTGGAAACCAGCGGGAAATCCACTTCGATGACTTCGGCGCCGGCCGCTTCCAGAGCAGCGCGGGCCTGTTTCCACAGGTCGATCACTGACGCACGAGTGTTGATGCGCTGCCCGGTCGGGCCGCCGATGCCTGGGGCTTCGCTGGTGCCGGCTTCGGGGTCGGCGTTGATGTACATCTTCGGTACACCGAGGCGTTTACCGGCCAGTGCATCGGACTTTACCGCCAGCTCGGCGTAGGAAGCCGGGCGCACCGAATCGACGCTCGGGATCGGTACCCACGGCTGCAGGCGCCACAGATCGCCACGGGTGTCGGGGTCTTCAGCAACCACCACGTCGAGCACCTCAAGCAGATCGGCCATGGTGCGGGCGTATGGCACGACCACGTCCATGGTCGGCGTCAGCGGCCAGTTGCCACGCACCGAAATCACCCCGCGCGACGGCGTATAGGCGCACAAACCATTGTTCGACGCCGGGCCGCGACCGCTCGACCAGGTTTCTTCCGCCAGGCCGAACGCCGAAAAACTCGCGGCAGTGGCGGTGCCGGCACCGTTGGACGAGCCGGAGGCAAACGGCGCGGTCAGGTAGGCCGCGTTGTACGGACTTTCGGCCCGGCCATAGACGCCACGCTGCATGCCGCCATTGGCCATCGGCGGCATATTGGTCTTGCCCAGGCAGATCGCCCCGGCGCCGCGCAAGCGTTCGATTGTGAAGGCGTCGCGATGCGCCACCAGATCGGCGAAGGCCGGGCTGCCGGAGGCGGCGGTCAGACCCTTGACCAGATAGCTGTCCTTGGCGGTGTAAGGGATGCCGTCGAGCGGGCCGAGGGTTTCGCCCTTGGCCCGGCGCGCGTCGGACGCCTGGGCCTCTGCCAGTGCTTCGGGATTGCGTACGACCACGGCGTTCAGTGCAGTGGTCGTGTTCGGGCCGTCATAGGCGTCGATCCGGGCCAGATAGGCCTGCACCAGTTCAACCGCGGTGGTCTGGCCGGCGTCGAGCGCCGCGCGTAATTGAGCAATGGAGACTTCAGTGACTTCGATCATGCTGTTACCGCCGACAGGTTCGCTAAAGGGGTGGGTCATTATGGTTATGGTCGAAACGTGTAGATAATTGCGTATAGACGAAACTCTACCCTGAACTTTGCCGAATGGCATGTGCTAATTCGATAAATATCGACAATCTCAACGAAAAAATTCCCCCGGTGTCTCGCCAAACTGTTGCCGGAAGGCCGCGATGAACGCCGAGGTCGAGTCATAACCGCAGGCCAGAGCCACGTCGGTGACGCGTTCGCCGCGTTCCAGCGGGGTCAGCGCGCCCAGCAGACGCAAGCGCTGGCGCCAGGCGCGGAAGGTCAGGCCGGTGTCGCGTAAAAACAGGCGGCTGAGGGTTTTTTCGGTGACGCCGAATTTTTCGCTCCAGTGCTGCAGTGTGGTCTGCTGTTCCGGATGTTGCTCCAGACTTTGATAGATCTGTCGCAGACGGCTGTCCTGGGGCAGTGGCAGCATCAGGTCGATCTGCGGCGCCTCAGCCAGTTGATCGAGGATCACCTGGGCCAGGCGGCCATGCGCGCCGCTCTCGTCGTATTCCACCGGGACCAGACTGAACGCGCGGATCAGTTCGCGCAGCAGGTCGCTGACGCCCAGCACATGACAACGTTCAAGCGCCCAGCCGGCCACGCTGCAATCGATGTACAGGCTGCGCATTTCGGTGTGCGGCGAGCTGAACACTCGGTGCGGGACGCCCGCTGGAATCCACACCGCGCGCTCGGGTGGCGCGACGAAACGCCCGGCGCTGGTCTGCACTTCGAGCACGCCCTGAATCGCGTACGACAATTGCACCCACGGGTGGCTGTGACGCCGAGTCAGTGCGCGATTGGGCAGCGATTCGGTGCGCCCATACAGCGCACGGGGCAGGCTGGGCAGCCCGGGAATGCTGCGTCGGAAGCTTTTCTCATGTCCTTTAGGCGGCATCTGTTTGCTCTTCGGCGTTAGTCGGTAATTTCTGCTCACGTTAGAGTCGCAGTCACGTACTGGCAACCCCCGGATGAACAAGCCCATGACTCGCCCAAAATTCCTGCCCGACAACTTCACCCTGACCCTGATCGGCGTCGTGCTACTGGCCAGTTTTCTGCCGGCCAGCGGTCAGGTCGCGGTCGGGTTCGGCTGGCTGACCAATATCGCCATCGCGCTGCTGTTTTTCCTCCACGGCGCGAAACTGTCGCGTGAATCGATCATCGCCGGTGCCGGCCACTGGCGCCTGCACCTGTTGGTGTTCGGCCTGACCTTTGTGCTGTTCCCGATCCTCGGCCTGGCGCTGAAACCGCTGCTGTCACCACTGATTGGCGACAAGCTGTACATGGGCATGCTGTATCTCTGCGCGTTGCCGGCCACCGTGCAGTCGGCAATTGCCTTCACCTCCCTGGCCCGAGGCAATATCCCGGCGGCGATCTGCAGTGCAGCGGCGTCGAGCCTGTTCGGGATCTTCCTCACGCCGTTGCTGGTGACGCTGCTGCTGAACGTGCACGGCGACGGCGGTTCGACCCTGGATGCGATCCTGAAGATCAGCGTACAACTGCTGCTGCCGTTCATTGCCGGGCAGATCGCTCGGCGCTGGATCGGCGCGTGGGTCGGGCGCAACAAGAACTGGCTGAAGTTTGTCGATCAGGGCTCGATTCTGCTGGTGGTGTACGGCGCGTTCAGCGAGGCGGTCAACGAAGGTATCTGGCATCAGATTCCGGTAGTGGATCTGCTGGGGCTGGTGGTGGTCTGCTGCATCCTGCTGGGGCTGGTGCTGTTGGCGTCGACCTTGCTGGGCAAGGCGTTCGGTTTCAGCCAGGAAGACCGCATCACCATTTTGTTCTGCGGTTCGAAGAAGAGTCTGGCCACCGGCGTGCCGATGGCGCAGGTGTTGTTTGCCGGCAGCACCATCGGCGTGTTGATTCTGCCGCTGATGCTGTTCCATCAGATTCAGCTGATGGTCTGTGCGGTGCTGGCGCAGCGTTATGCCAAGCGGCCGGAATCGGTGCCGGAGCTGATGGCGCAGGTTGATCCATAATGCAGTGATGCCCGGCGGTCAGCCATCGCGAGCAGGCTCGCTCCCACAATTAACCGCGCAGGGCATTACAGCGCAAGAATCCTTCAGTCCTGAGTCACGTGTTTCGGGCCGGCCAGTGCCCAGGCAATCAGGCCAAACAACGGCACGAACACGATGGCGATAATCCACACGCCTTTGTTGCTGCCTTTGCCTGCGCTCTTGCGCACGCGGTTGATCGCCCACAATTCAACGATCACAAGAACGACGGCGAGTACGATCCAGACGGGTTCAATTTGCATGGGCTACCTCCTGATGGTCTTTCAGTTAGGTGAGTCCAAACGCGCAGGGTTCATTTAAATTGCGCCGCTGCCTCCCGAATACTTCACCGCAGCGGCTGCCCGCGACGGCACATTGAGCGTGCGCAGCAACGACGACACATGGATGCGCACGGTGAACGGCGAGATATCCAGTTCCCGGGCGATTTCCTTGTTGGTCTTGCCTTGGGCGATCAGCCGTAACACATCCTGCTGACGCGGGGTGAGGGCGGTGCCGGTCTCCAGCGGCAGCAGCCCGGAAGGCGCGAACCTGACCAGCACTTCGCCTTCGCGGATCGCCAGAATCGCCTCGCCGATCTCATCCGGGACAATGTTCTTGCCGATGAAACCGTCGATGCCGGCCGCCATCACTTCGCCGATCAATGCCTCGTCGTCGACCATCGACACCACGATCAGCGTGGTGCGCGGCAGTTTTCGGCGCAGTTCGGCGAGTTGGCTGATGCAGGTCAGGCCGGGGAAGCGCAGGTCGAGAATCAGTGTGTCCGGCTCGCTGCCGTCGGGCAGCAAGGCCAGCACGGCGTCGAGGTCGCCGGCCTCCTCGATAGTCGCCTCGGGCAACAGGCGCTGCACGGTGCGCCGCATGGCTTCGCGAAACAACGGGTGATCGTCGGCTATGATGATGCGGCATGTCATGACGTGACCCTCCCTGGATCAGCGTGGTTTACGGCATGCACCTTAGCACCGCGTACGCAGATTGCCTGCCGGCCGCTGCTGAATCTGACGACTGTCGCACAAGGACGTTGCCCATGAAGTTCGAGAAAAACACCGAGCTGGATCAGGCCAATCTGCGGATCATCATCGCCAGCATTGCCATGGTTTACATCTGCGTGCTCGGTGTATTGCCGGGTCAGCGCTTCGATGTCTATCTGCCGGTGGTGGTCTACATCACGCTGTTTCTGCTGGCGTCGATTGTCCTGCGCCAGGCCATCGCGCGCTGGCCGGGGCATTACCCGGCGCGACGAATATTCGCGATGATCCACGATTACACCGGCACCTGTTTCGGCCTGGTGCTCGGCGGTGAAGCGGCGTTGCCGCTGTACGCGGTGATCATCTGGGTCAACCTGGGCAACGGCATGCGCTACGGCTCGCGCTATCTGGCGATTGCCACCGGGTTGGCGCTGCTGGCGTTGCTGGCGGTCTATCGGTTGACGCCGGTGTGGCAGGCGCAGCCGTACATGGTGCTGATGTTGATGCTCACCAGCACCGTGATTCCGTTCTACGCGCACTTGCTGCTGGAGCGCACGCGCAAGGCCTCCGAAGAGGCGGTCGCGGCCAATCTGGAAAAGTCGCGGTTTCTCGCCCAGGCCAGCCATGATCTGCGCCAACCGATTCACTCCATCGGTCTGTTCACGGCGTGCCTGCGTGAATCGCGTCTGGGCGAGCAGGAGCGGCAACTGGTCGACAACATCGACCGTTCGTTGCTCAACGTCTCGCAGTTGTTCCGTTCGATTCTTGACCTCTACACCCTCGACAACGGGCGCATTCTGCCGAGGCTGCAGGTGTTCAATCTCGGCGAGTGGCTGGCCGACCTGATCCGCCAGAACGCCGAGGCGGCACGCTGGGCCGGTGTGGAATTGCGCCTGCGTCCGTGCCAGCACTGGGTGCAGAGCGATCCGGCGTTGCTCGCGACCATGGTGCAGAACGTGCTTTCCAATTGCTTCAAATACGGCGCGCAACGCCCGGTACTGATCGGCGTGCGCAAGCGTGGCAACGGGCTGGCCATCGTGATTTATGACCGTGGCAACGGCATTGCCGAGGAGCATCTGCCGAAGGTCTTCGAGGAGTTTTATCGAGTGCGTCAGGTGCGTGACAAGGACGTGGAAGGCGTCGGCCTCGGGCTGTCGATCGTCAAGCGTCTGGGGCAGTTGATCGGCGTCGATGTGGCCTTGCGCTCGCAGCTTGGGCGCGGCACAGCGGTCTCCCTGTATGGCTTGCCGGTGGCCGTGGCGCCGCAGTTGCCGGTCATGCGTGACGATGTGCGGCAGGCCGGCCTGTTGACCGGGCTGAAGGTGTGTCTGGTGGAGGATGATCGCAACGTCTTGCTGGCGACCTCGGCGCTGCTCGAGCGCTGGGGCTGCGTGGTGCAAGGCGAATTGAGCGGGCAGGGGCTGGTCACCGATTGCGACATCATCGTCGCCGATTACGATCTGGGTCCACATTCCACGGGCATCGAGTGCATTGACGAGGTGCGGCGCCAGCGTGGTTTTGCGGTGCCGGCGATGATCATCACCGGGCATGACATCGAGAAAATACAGGCGGCCTTGCACGACCGCCAAATTGCCATCCTGTCCAAACCGGTACGCCCGGCCGAGCTACGCGCGACCTTGCGCAGCCTGCGCGACCGGCAAACCGAGCCGGCCGAGCAGGTTTGACTCAACGCTTGCAGAGGTAGTCCTGAGTGATGGTGGTTTGCAGGCAGTTGAACTGGCCCATGGTGCGGCAGATGTTCTTCTCGGAACCTGTCACCTCGGCATTCTTGTAGCCCCAGGTCTTGCAGCGCTCCATCGCCACAGTCAGGCCTTGCGCGGCGTTGGTCTGGCCGCTTTCAAACTGACCCAATTCGTAGGAGACCTGGACCACGCCGTCGTTCTTGCTGCCACCGGTGGCTTCCCATTGTTTGGGCGTGGCGCAGCCTGTCAGAGCGAAGGCGGTGAGAGTGAGAGTTGCGATCAGGATTTTCATGATGGAACGTAGTCCTTTACCGGGGATGAAGGTTTACTGGAACGGAATCGGCGAGGCGCCTTTGGGCAGGCACGACAGCGGCGGGGTCATGATGCCCATGCTCGCCACCGCGATAATCGCGCCGCTGGGCAACTCGCAGTTGTACTCGCCGGCGGAGGTGTACGCGGTGTAGTAGGTGAGGGTGCTGTCGCTGCGGATGTTGTCGATTTTCGACACCGGCTTGCCGATGACCGTCTGGGCGCGCTCTTTCATGCTGGCTTCGGTGGGTTTGGCGGTCTGGCAGCCGCTGGCGCCAAGCAACAAAGCGCTGACGATCGCCACTTTGCACAGATTGGAATGCAGTTTCATGGTGTTTCTTCCTTGGTGTTGTTCTGATTTCCAGGCACGACGATCCCGCGCACTGCACAGCGGCAATGTTGGGGAGCATCGGGGGTTGCGAGGGAATATAACGCCGGGTGGCGGGGCGGTCGATTAGCACAAATGTGCTAGTGCGGCGGAGGGAGAGGCGACCCAATGGGTCGCCTCGCGCCGATTACTGAGGGGAGTTGAACTGGTCGGAATAGCTGCCGGTCATCAGCGCCGAAGCGACGCGATCAGAACCGACGCCGACGCGTGAGTAGGCATAGCGATTGGCGCCGACCTTGTCGGTGCCGTCGGAAGCCAGTGCGCCTGCGCCGACATGATCAGAGCCATCGGAGGCGACTGCACCAGCCCCGACATGATCAGAACCGTCCGAGGCGACTGCACCAGCCCCGACGTGATCGGAACCATCCGAGGCGACTGCACCAGCGCCGACGTGATCGGAACCGTCCGAGGCGACTGCGCCAGCCCCGACATGATCCGAACCGTCCGAGGCGACTGCTCCAGCGCCGACATGATCGGAACCGTCCGAGGCGACTGCACCAGCCCCGACATGATCGGAACCGTCCGAGGCGACTGCGCCAGCGCCGACATGATCGGAACCGTCCGAGGCGACAGCACCAGCGCCGACGTGATCGGAACCATCGGAAGCCACTGCGCCAGCGCCGACATGATCGGAACCGTCCGAGGCGACTGCGCCAGCCCCGACGTGGTCGGAACCATCGGACGCCACTGCGCCAGCGCTGACATGATCCGAACCATCAGAGGCCACCGCCTGCGGCTGCGCAGCCCAAACCGTTGGCAACATCACGGTCGCCGCGACCGCAAGAATGGCGCCTGACAAAAGCGTGTGTTTCATGATTTTCTCCACGACCCATCAGCCACACAGCATTCGTTGGCCCGGGGTTGACCAGGTTGGCAATTGGCACGGGCGCGCTCGATGGGCGCACGGGTGTCGACGTTTTTGCATGAAACCGCGTTAGCGAACTGAAAAGTATAGATCGGCAAAATGCAGGCGCAGGTGCGACGGCATGCAAGCGATAGTCGGTTAACTTCCTTGCACAGGGGCGCTAGAAGAAAATCAGTCTAAAAACACTGCCCGGGACGCGATGGCTTTTGCTAGCCTCAAAGGTGTAGGCGAAGACGCAGACTGATGCGCAAGCGGATAGCAAGGGGACGTGGGGCGCGTTCCGAAGGGTACACGGTTAGAAAGATCTCCGCGCTGAGATCCAGCCCTTATGCCGTGTGAGGCAGCAAAGCACCGCTCTTTTTCCATGGTTGCTTTTGTACTGTGAGAGGCCCGATAAACCTTGTAAGCCAGAGACCAGCACTGGCCGCCTACTCGAACACCAAAAGCCCGCATTGCTGCGGGCTTTGTCGTTGTTGCAGGGTCAGATTTTGGTCAGCGCGTACGCCAGATCGGCGCGCAGGTCTTCGAGATCTTCGACCCCCACCGACAGACGCACCAAACCATCGCCGATGCCCAGTTTGGCGCGGGTTTCAGCTGGAATGGTGGCGTGGGTCATGATCGCCGGATGCTCGATCAGGCTTTCAACACCGCCCAGGCTCTCGGCCAGGGCAAAGATCTTCACGTTTTCCAGAAAGCGCCGTGCACCCTCCAGATCACTGTTCAGATCCACCGAGATCATCCCGCCAAAACCATGCATCTGCCGTTTGGCCAACTCATGCTGCGGGTGCGACGGCAGGCCCGGGTAGTAGACGCGTTTGACCTGCGGTTGCTGCTCCAGCCACTTGGCCAGTTCCAGCGCGTTGCTGCAGTGACGTTCCATGCGCAGCGCCAGGGTTTTCACCCCGCGCAGGGTCAGGAACGCATCGAACGGCCCGGAAATCGCGCCGACGGCGTTTTGCAGGAAGCCGAGTTTGTCCGCGAGTTCGGCATTCTGCCCAACCACCGCGATACCACCGATCACGTCGGAGTGACCGTTCAGGTACTTGGTGGTCGAGTGCAGCACGATGTCGAAACCCAGCTCCAGCGGGCGCTGAATGTACGGGCTGGCGAAGGTGTTGTCGGCAACGCTGATGATCCCGCGTGCGCGGCAGATGCGCGCAATCGCGGCCAGATCCGACAGGCTCAGCAGCGGGTTGGTCGGCGACTCGACAATCACCAGACGGGTGTCGTCCTGCAGCGCCGCTTCGAACGCCGCCAGGTCAGTCAGATCGACGTAGCTGAAGCGATGCCCGGCGCTGCGCTGGCGCACCTTGTCAAACAGACGGAATGTGCCGCCGTACAGGTCATTGCCGGAGATCACGTGCGAACCGGCATCGATCAGTTCGAGCACGGTGGAAATGGTCGCCAGCCCGGAAGCGAACGCGAACGCGCGGGTGCCACCTTCCAGATCCGCCACGCAACGCTCCAGGGCAAAACGCGTCGGGTTGTGCGAGCGCCCGTAGTCGAAGCCCTTGTGCACGCCGGGGCTGTCTTGCAGGTACGTCGAGTTGGCGTAGATCGGCGGCATCAGCGCGCCGGTGGTCGGGTCAGGCGTCTGCCCGGCATGGATCACCCGGGTCGCGAAGCCTTGGGATTTATCGTCGTGCTGACTCATGCGAGGGATCTCCGTAATTGGTTGAGCATGTCGGTGCGGGTAATCAGGCCGTGGAAGCCCGAAGCATCGGCGATGATCGCGACGAGGCCGCGACTGAGCACCGCTTCCAGCTCGGCGAGGTTGGCACCGGGGGCGAGGGTTTGCAGTTTGTCGGTCATCACGCTGGACACCGATTGACTGAAGCGCGCAGCGTCTTCGTGCACGGGCAGCAGGATGTCCGACTCGTCGATCACCCCGACCAGTTGTTTGCCTTCCACCAGCACCGGCAGCTGCGAAACATCCGCCAGACGCATGCGCTGGAACGCGGTCAGCAGGGTGTCATCGGGACCGACGCTGATCACGCGGCCGTCTTCGAAGCGCCGGGCGATCAGATCGCGCAGGTCGCCATAGCGTTTGCGCTGCAACAGGCCTTGATCGGTCATCCACTGGTCGTTGTAGACCTTCGACAGATAGCGTGTGCCGGTGTCGCAGACGAAGCTGACCACGCGTTTCGGCTCGGTCTGTTCGCGGCAATAACGCAGCGCGGCGGCGAGCAGGGTGCCGGTTGACGAGCCACCGAGAATGCCTTCGGCGCGCAGCAACTGGCGGGCGTGGTCGAAGCTTTCTTCGTCGCTGATCGAGTACGCGTGGCGCACGCTGCTGAGGTCGGTGATCGACGGAATAAAGTCTTCGCCGATGCCTTCCACCGCCCACGAACCGGGCGTCGGCATGGTGCCGTCGCGGCTGTACTGAGCCATCACCGAACCCACCGGGTCGGCGAGGACCATTTGCAGATCCGGCTGTACCCGTTTGAAGAAGCGGCTCAGCCCGGTCAGGGTGCCGGCGGAACCGACGCCGACCACGATCGCGTCCAGATCATGCTCGGTCTGCGCCCAGATCTCCGGCGCGGTGCTGCACTCGTGTGCCAGCGGGTTGGCGGGGTTGTTGAACTGGTCGGCGAAAAACGCGCCGGGAATGTCTTTGGCCAGGCGTGCGGCCACGTCCTGGTAATACTCGGGGTGGCCCTTGCCGACATCGGAGCGGGTGATGTGCACTTCGGCGCCCATGGCTTTCAAGTGCAGGACTTTCTCGGTGGACATCTTGTCCGGGACTACCAGCACCACGCGGTAGCCTTTGGCCCGGCCAACCAGCGCCAGACCCAGACCGGTGTTGCCGGCGGTGGCCTCGACGATGGTGCCACCCGGTTGCAGGCGCCCGTCGCGTTCAGCGGCATCAATCATCGCCAGACCGATGCGATCCTTGATCGAGCCGCCGGGGTTTTGTGATTCCAGTTTGAGAAACAGTGTGCAGAGGCCGGTATCGAAGCGGGTAACCTGTACCAGCGGCGTATTGCCGATCAGCCCAAGTACGGCAGGGCGTGAATCCTTTGACATTTCTTCACCTCTTGTAGTGGTGTTGATCGCGTTCCATTCGCGGGGAAAAGCTCGCGTGCAACATAGGCGCAGACATGATCTGTCGCAACCTTTAGTCAGCCGCTGCGCCAGCCATTTCGATCTAACCATAGAACAGAATCGCAGCCTGCAAGCGCCCGGTTTCAGAGGGTTTACATCAAGGCGCCATCGAGTATTGAAAGGGCGTCGTGAGCTTCGCCTGCGGCTTGATCTGCGGATGAATATCCTGCAGGGCAAACCGTGTTTTCAGCGGAAAAACAGCTCACATCTGATCATGAGAGAAACTTGTGATCATCAAGATTAAAATGAGTTTGTCTCACTAGCGCTTGATCTCGACAATGGCCGCCATCAACAAGACATTGGAGTTGTTTGTCATGGCACTGGCCCATTCCCTCGGATTTCCGCGCATTGGTCGCGACCGCGAACTGAAAAAAGCGCAAGAGGCGTTCTGGAAAGGAGAACTGAACGAGGCCGGCCTGCGTGAAGTGGGTCGTGAACTGCGCAAGGCCCACTGGGACCTGCAGAAAAACGCCGGCATCGAGCTGCTGCCGGTAGGCGATTTCGCCTGGTACGACCAGGTGCTGACCCACTCGCTGATGTTCGGCGTGATTCCCGAGCGCTTCCGACCGCACGACGGCAAAGCCACGCTGCAAACCTTGTTCGGCATGGCCCGTGGCGTCAGCGACAGTTGCTGCGGCGGTGCCCATGCGCAGGAAATGACCAAGTGGTTCGACACCAACTACCACTATCTGGTCCCGGAATTCAGCGTTGATCAACAGTTCCAGCTCGGTTGGGAACAGTTGTTCGAAGAAGTCGAAGAGGCCCGTGCCCTCGGTCATAACGTCAAACCGGTGATCATCGGTCCACTGACTTATCTGTGGCTGGGCAAGGCCAAAGGCGCCGAGTTCGACAAGCTGGAATTGCTTGATCGTTTGCTGCCGCTGTATGGGCAGATCTTCGCGCGGCTGGCCGCCCTTGGTGTGGAATGGGTGCAGATCGACGAGCCGATTCTGGTGCTCGACCTGCCGCAGGAATGGAAGAACGCTTTCGAGCGTGCGTACAACCAGATCCAGCGTGATCCGCTGAAGAAACTGCTCGCCACTTACTTCGGTGGTCTGGAAGAGAACCTCGGTCTGGCCGCCAATCTGCCGGTCGACGGTTTGCACATCGATCTGGTGCGCGCAGCGGAACAGTACCCGACCATCCTTGATCGCCTGCCGGCCTACAAAGTGCTGTCGCTGGGTGTGGTCAACGGCCGCAACGTCTGGCGCTGCGATCTGGAACATGCGCTGGCGACTTTGCAGCATGCACATGAGCGCCTGGGTGATCGCCTGTGGGTCGCGCCATCGTGCTCGTTGCTGCACAGCCCAGTGGATTTGGGCCGCGAAGACCAGCTCGATGCCGAGCTGAAAAGTTGGCTGGCGTTTGCCGTGCAGAAGTGCGAGGAAGTCGCCGTGCTGGCGCAGGCGGTCAACGAGCCGGAGGCGCCGAAAGTGCTGCGCGCCTTGGCCCAAAGCCGCTCGGTACAGACCAGCCGCGCCGCCTCGCCTCGTATTCACAAACCGGTAGTGCAGGCCCGTGTGGCGGCCATTACCGCGCAGGACAGCCAGCGCCAATCGCCGTTTACCCAGCGCATCGCCAAGCAGCGCGCCGGCCTCGATCTGCCACTGTTTCCGACCACGACTATCGGTTCGTTCCCGCAAACCGCGTCGATCCGTCTGGCGCGGCAGTCGTTCAAGCAGGGCAAGCTAAGCGAAGCCGAATACACCGAAGCCATGTACAGCGAGATCCGCCACGCCGTGCAAATCCAGGAACAGTTGGGCCTCGACGTACTGGTGCACGGAGAAGCCGAGCGCAACGACATGGTCGAGTACTTCGCCGAGCAACTCGACGGCTACGTATTCACCCGTTTCGGCTGGGTGCAGAGCTATGGTTCGCGCTGCGTGAAACCGGCGGTGATCTTCGGTGATCTGAGCCGCCCGCAAGCCATGACCGTGGACTGGATTCGCTACGCTCAGGGCCTGACCGACAAGGTCATGAAAGGCATGCTGACGGGACCTGTGACCATGCTGATGTGGTCGTTCCCCCGCGAAGACGTGTCCCGTGAAGTGCAGGCACGGCAACTGGCGCTGGCGATTCGTGACGAAGTGGTGGATCTGGAAGCCGCCGGGATCAAGATCGTGCAGATCGACGAAGCCGCATTCCGCGAAGGTCTGCCGCTGCGCCGCGCGCAATGGCAGCACTATCTGGACTGGGCAACCGAAGCGTTCCGCCTGTGTGCCTCCGGTGTACGCGACGAAACGCAGATCCATACGCACATGTGCTACAGCGAGTTCAATGATGTGATCGAGTCCATCGCCGCCATGGATGCTGACGTGATCACCATCGAAACTTCGCGTTCGGACATGGAGTTGCTCGACGCTTTCGAAGCCTTCGACTACCCGAACGAGATCGGCCCCGGCGTCTACGACATCCACTCGCCACGGGTGCCGGATGCTTCGGAGATGGCCAACCTGCTGCGCAAGGCGGCTCAGCGAGTTCCGGCCGAGCGGTTGTGGGTCAACCCGGATTGCGGTCTGAAAACCCGTGGCTGGCCGGAGACAGAAGCGGCGTTGGTGCACATGGTTACCGCTGCCCGCCAGTTGCGCAAAGAACTGGCCTGAGGAGACAACCACCAAACCCTGTGGGAGCGGGCTTGCTCGCGAAAGCGGAGTGTCAGCTAAATAATTTTCGACTGACACTCCGCCTTCGCGAGCAAGCCCGCTCCCACAATGGGTTAAGTGATCGGTCAGTGCCGGCTCATCAAACCATGCAGCACACCGAGGCGCAAACCCGGTTCCGACGGCGCCATCTGCGAAATCCCGAGTTGCGCAAAGAACGCCGTCCTTGTGGGAGCGGGCTTGCTCGCGAAAGCGGAGTGTCAGTTAAATAATTTTCGACTGACACTCCGCCTTCGCGAGCAAGCCCGCTCCCACAATGGGTTCAGTGATCGGTCAGTGACGGCTCATCAAACCGTGCAACACACCGAGGCGCAGCCCCGGTTCCGACGGCACCATCTGCGAAATGCCAAACACCTTGAACGCCGCCAGCATCAGCACCAATCCGCCGGGCAAAATGCTCTGGCGATGCGGCTGCAAACCTGCCAGCTTCAATTGCTGAACGTTCTTCACCTTCAGCAGCAACAGCGACAGGCGCAACAGTCCGCCATAGGTAATCCCGTCCTGGCCGAAGTCATTGAGCCGATTAGCCTTGAGCACCTTCGCCAGCATCCGCGCCGTGCCCGACGAGCCAATGGTCTGCTGCCAGCCCTGTGCGCGATAGCGGCGGGCGACTTTTTCGAATTGCAGGATCGCCACGCGTTCGGCTTCTTGCAGTGCGCCGGGAGCAATGCGCCCGTCGGGGAAATAGCGTGCGCCCAGGCTACCGCTGCCAATGGCGATGCTTTCGGTGAGCAGCGGTTGCGACCCCTGGCCGAGAATCAGCTCGGTAGAACCACCGCCAATGTCGACCACCAGCCGCATGTCCTCCGCCCCCGGCAGGGAATGAGCGACGCCGGCATACACCAGTTGCGCCTCTTCATGGCCCGAAATGACGTCGATGCGAAAACCCAGATGGCGTTCGGCACTGTGCAGAAACAACTGCGCATTGTCGGCCTCGCGTACTGCGCTGGTCGCCACGGCCCGCACCTTGCCGGCCTCGAAGCCGCGCAGTTTCTTGCCGAACCGCGCCAGCGCCTGCCAGCCCCGATCCAGCGCCATTTCGTCCAGTGCACCGCCGTCGAAGCCTTCGGCCAGCCGCACCGGTTCACGCAGGGTTTTGACTTCCTGAATCATGAAGCCTTTTCGACTGCGAACCGACTGGCCGATCATCAGGCGAAACGCATTCGAGCCCAGGTCGATGGCGGCAAACAGCGAGGCGTCTTCTTTCATGGGAATCCCTGCAAAGCATCCGTCGAAGGCTCAAGACGGTTTGCGAGGATTCTGCGGTGCGCTTGATGACATCCTGATGACGGGGCAGGGGCGGTTCAGTGAATTGTTGGTTGTCATGACACTGTCATTATCCGGCGACTATCCTGACCCCAATACATCGCGTGTTCTTAAAGTTTTTGCTGCCTCTTTGGGCAGCTTTTTTTTGCCCGCGATTTGGCAAGCCGTGCGCAAGGTTTGCAATCGTGGGCGTCCCTTGGCTAATATACGATCCATATACACTTCGTATCGGATTCGGATATGGGCATTGTAAAGATTTCAGAAGACATGCACGAGAACCTGCGCATCTCCAGCACCGCCCTCAGCCGCTCGATCAACGCGCAGGCCGAGCACTGGATGCGCATCGGCATGCTCGCCGAGCTGCACCCCAACCTCGACCACAGCGCCATTTGCCGCTTGTTGATCCGCGCCGAACAGAACGGCGGGCTGGATCTGCATCAACTGACTCAGGAAGCCGTCAGCGCATGAGAAATCAGATCAAGATCAACACCCCTGCGGAAATCGCGAAGTCGCGTGCGGCGGGCAAACTCGCCGCCGACGTGCTGGCGATGCTGGTACCGCATGTGAAAGCCGGGGTGACTACCGATGAGCTGGATCGGTTGTGCAACGATTACATCGTCAACGTGCAGAAAGCCATTCCGGCCAACGTCGGTTATCACGGTTTCCCGAAAACCGTCTGCGCCTCGGTCAACGATGTGGTGTGCCACGGCATCCCGTCGGGCACGCCGCTGAAGGATGGCGACATCGTCAACCTCGACATCGCGGTAATCAAGGATGGCTGGTTCGGCGACACCAGCCGCATGTACGTGGTCGGCGAGGCGACGCCTGAGGCGCAGCACCTGATCAAAACCACCTACGACGCCATGTGCGCGGGCATTCGCATGGTGCGTCCGGGCGCGACACTGGGCGACATCGGTCATGCGATCCAGAGCCTGGCGGAGAGCGAAGGTTTCAGCGTGGTGCGCGAGTACTGCGGGCATGGCATTGGCAAGGTGTATCACGATGAACCGCAGATCCTGCATTACGGTTTTCCCAATCAGGGCATGAAGCTCAAGGCGGGGATGATCTTCACCGTCGAGCCGATGCTCAATGCCGGCAAGCGCCATGTGAAGAACATGCCGGACGGCTGGACGGTGCTGACCAAGGATGGCTCGCTGTCGGCACAGTGGGAGCATATGGTCGCGGTGACCGAAACCGGTTTCGAAATCCTCACCGCCTGGCCGGACGAAATTGAAGGTTTCACTCCGATCGCCTGAACACCACCAGACCCCTGTGGGAGCAGGCTTGCTCGCGAATGCGTTGTGTCATTCAACATAAACAGTGACTGACACACCGCCTTCGCGAGCAAGCCCGCTCCCACAGGGGGGATTTGCGGTGCTGCCGAGATCCTCAGTGAGAACCGGCGGCTTTGTTGAGGTCGCTGTCGGTCCATTCGGTGTAGACGCAGGCGTCCGCCGTCGCCCAGCGCACTCGCACCGGGTCGCCAGCCTTGAGCGGCATGCCCGCCGCCGACAGCGCTTTAACCGTCATCGAAGTACCGCCCGACGTCACCACGCTGCACGTCTGGCTTTCGCCAAGAAACAACACTTCCAGCACTTGCGCCGACACCTCATTCCAACCCGCCGCCAACGGCTCTTCGCTCGCCTGTTGCACGCTCAGCGCCACCGCCTTTTCCGGACGCACCATCAGCAGTACATCCTGATCGGTATGCAAGCCTGCGGTCAGGCGAATCGACAATGACTGTCCTTCAAACGAAGCCGCCGCATTGCCCTGGGCCTTGAGCTTGAGGAAGTTCGAGTTGCCGAGGAACGACGCGACAAACGCATTCGGCGGATTCTGATACAGGTCATAACCGCTGCCCAGACCAACAATCTTGCCGTGACTGAAAATCGCGATGCGCTGCGACAGGCGCATGGCTTCTTCCTGATCGTGGGTCACGTAGACGATGGTGATGCCCAGGCGCCGATGCAGCTGGCGCAGTTCATCCTGCAAGTCTTCACGCAGTTTTTTATCCAGCGCGCCGAGCGGTTCGTCCATCAGCAGAATACGTGGCTCGTAGACCAGCGCCCGGGCGATGGCGACCCGCTGCTGCTGGCCGCCAGAGAGTTGCGAAGGGCGGCGATGGGCGAATTGTTCGAGCTGCACCAGTTTCAACATCGCATCGACACGCTTGTCACGTTCGGCGGCGGCGAGTTTGCGAATCGCCAGCGGGAAGGCGATGTTGTCGCGCACCGACAGATGCGGGAACAGCGAATAACGCTGGAACACCATGCCAATGTCGCGCTTGTGCGGCGGCACGTTGACCAGCGACTGACCGTTGACCAGGATCTCGCCGCTGCTCGGGGTTTCGAACCCGGCGAGCATCGACAGCGTGGTGCTTTTGCCCGAGCCGCTGGAGCCGAGGAAGGTCAGGAACTCGCCGTCCTTGATGTCCAGCGAGATGTTGTCGACGGCGGCAAAGTCGCCGTAGTGCTTGTTCAGATTGCGCAGGCTGACCAGGGGTTTGTCGTTCTGCTGGGATGCGTCTTTGATCACGGCACTCATGTCGTACTCCTGGGCGCTCAGGCGCTGATTTCGTTGCGCCGGCGCAGCGCGGCGGCGATCACCATGACCAATACCGACAGGCCGATCAGCAGCGTCGAAGCGACGGCGATCACCGGGGTCAGGTCCTGGCGCAAAGTGGTCCACATTTTCACGGGAAGGGTTTGCAGGGTCGGGCTGGCCATCATCACGCTGAGCACCACTTCGTCCCACGAAACCAGAAAGGCGAAGAGGGCGCCGGCGACCATGCCCGGACGGATCGCCGGGAACGTCACCTTGAACACCGCTTGCAGGCGTGAGGCGCCGCAGATCACCGCCGCGTCTTCAATCGACTGATCGAACAGCTTCAGCGAGTTGATGATCGAGATGATGGTGAACGGCAGCGCGACGATCACATGGCTGACCACAAAGGCGAACAGAGTCCCGGTGTAACCGAGCTTGAGAAACAGCGCGTACACCGCCACGGCGATGATCACCAGCGGCACAATCATCGGCAGGGTGAACAGGCCGTAGAGCATTTCCCGACCGGGGAAGCGCCCGCGCACCAGAGCGAAGGCAGTCGGCAAACCAAGGGCCACGGCGCAAATCGTGGTCAGCACGGCAACCTTGAGGCTGGCCGCCGCAGCGTTCATCCAGTCGGCGTTGGAGAAGAACTGGCCGTACCATTTCAGCGTCCAGCCCGGCGGTGGGAACACCAGCCACTGCGACGAACCGAACGACAGCAGGACGATGAACACGATCGGCAACAGCAGGAACAAACCGATCAGTCCGGTGATTGCATACAAGCCGAAACGCATCCGCCGGCTCATGGCATTGGGAGTCAGGAGCATCTCGGTTTACCTCGCGTTGCTGGCGCCAACCGGGGATTCCGGCTGAAGCTTCAGGTAGAAGTAGAACAGCACCAGCGTGATCGCGATCAGCAACGCAGCGCCGGCACTGGCCAGGCCCCAATTGAGGAACGATTGCACCTGCTGAATGATGAACTCCGGCAGCATCATGTTCTGCGCCCCGCCGAGCAGCGCCGGGGTGACGTAGTAACCGAGCGACATCACGAACACCATCAACCCGCCGGACGCCAGACCCGGCCGGCATAGCGGCAGGAACACCCGGAAGAAGTTGGTCCACGGGCTGGCGCCGCAGATCGAGCCGGCCTGCAGAATCATCGGGTCGATGGCCTGCATGGTCGCCTGCAATGGCAGGACGATGAACGGGATCATGATGTAGCTCATGCCGATCACCACGCCGGTGAGGTTGTGCACCATTTCCAGCGGCTGATCGATGATCCCCAGCGCCATCAGCGCCTTGTTGATCACGCCCGAGGCTTGCAGCAGCACCAGCCACGAATAGGTGCGGGCGAGCAGGCTGGTCCACATCGACAGCAGCACGATGTTGAGAATCCAGCGGCCCCAGCCGCGCGGCACCAGAGTGATCGCCCACGCCAGTGGAAAGCCCAGCAACAGGCTGAAAATCGTCACCAGCCCGGCCACCGAAAAGGTGTTGAGCAGCACCCGCGCATACGCCGAGTTGGCGAACAGTTGTTCATAGTTGCCAAGGCCCGGGGTCGGCTCGAGCACGCCGCGCAACAGCAGGCCAATCAACGGCGCGAGGAAGAATAAACCGAGGAACAATAGTGCCGGGGCGAGATTGCCAGCACCTTTCCAGCGTTGTCTGAGGGAGGGGGTCGAGCCGGCAGCGCCCTTGGCGCTCCCGGCCACCGTTGCAGGACGGGGCGCAGTGGCCGCCATTTTCATTTGACCAGCCATTCGTTCCACCGTGTCGCGATGGCTTGACCGTTCTTGGCCCAGTACGCGAAATCAAGAGTGATCTGATCCTTGGCGTAGGCCGTCGGCAGGTTCGGGGCCAGCACCGAGTCCAGGCGCGCCACGCTGTCGACGTTGACCGGGGCGTAGGCGGTCAGGTTGGAGAAGTCGGCCTGGCCTTTGGCACTGCTGGCGTTGGCCAGAAACTTCATCGCCGCGTCCTTGTTTTTCGAGCCTTTTGGAATCACCAGAATGTCGGCCATGACCAGGTTCTGTTTCCAGCTCACACCCACCGGCGCGCCGTCTTCTTGCAGGGCGTGAATCCGGCCGTTCCAGAACTGGCCCATGCTCGCTTCACCGGAGGCCAGCAGTTGCTGCGACTGCGCGCCGCCGCCCCACCAGACGATGTCTTTCTTGATGGTGTCGAGTTTTTTGAAGGCGCGATCAAGGTCCAGCGGGTAGAGCTTGTCGGCCGCTACGCCGTCGGCCAGCAGCGCCAGTTCGAGCACGCCGGGGCTTGGCCATTTGTACAGGGCGCGTTTGCCGGGGTAGGTCTTGGTGTCGAACAGCGCGGTCCAGTCTTGCGGCTTGGCGGCGCCGAGCTTGCCCTCGTTGTAGCCGAGGACGAAGGAGAAGAAGAACGAGCCGACGCCGTAATCGCTGACGAAACGCGGGTCGATCTTGTCGCGCTGGATGACTTTGAAATCGAGGGGTTCGAGCAGGCCCTCGGAAGCGGCACGCAGGGCAAAGTCGGCTTCGACATCGACCACGTCCCATTGCACGTTGCCGCTTTCGACCATGGCCTTGAGTTTGCCGTAGTCGGTCGGGCCGTCCTGCACCACGGTGATGCCGCTGGCCTTGCTGAACGGATCGGCCCAGGCCTGTTTCTGCGCATCCTGGGTGCTACCGCCCCAGCTGACGAAGTTCACGCTTTCGGCGGCCATTGCAGCCTGGCCGGTCACGCTCAGCAGTCCCGCAAAAAAGATCGCGGTTGCAGCTTTGTTCAACACCATTTTTACGCCCTCATTGTTGTGTTTTTGAGCGGGCTTGCGTTGTTGCCCGCCTGTCGGGAGCAGTAGCCGGACGGTTTTTCAGGTCGTCCGGTCTATGGAATATCATATTATGGTATTCCAAACTTTGTGCAAGCACTTTGCCTTACCGGTTATCTGGCGGATGGGCTTTTTTTGAGCTCGAGGGAATTAAATTGAAATGCAAAACCCTGTAGGAGTGAGCCTGCTCGCGAAAGCGGTGTGACGTTCTGCGATGATGTTGGCTGATCCACCGCTATCGCGAGCAGGCTCACTCCTACAGTTGGAATTGTGGTTGGCGTGGGTTATTCGCTGAAGGGGATGCTCTCGACCACTTCCAGGTCATACCCGGTCAACCCTGCATACTTCAGCGGCGGACCCAAGTGGCGCAGCTTGCCCACCCCCAGGTTCTGCAGAATCTGCGCCCCGGTACCCACCTCCGAATAAATCCGCGATTGCGAGCGGCTGAACTGCCGCGGCGGCTGGGTCAATTGCGGTACGCGCTCAAGCAATGCCTGGGACGATTCATGATTGGCCAACACCACCACAACGCCATGACCTTCCGCCGCGACCCGTTGCAACGCCGCCCACAGCGTCCAGTTGCTTGGCCCGCTGTACTCGGCGCCGACCAGATCACGCAGCGGATCAATCACATGCACACGCACCAGCGTCGGCTCTTCGCGGCGCAGATCGCCCATCACCATCGCCATGTGCACGCCACCCTCGATGCGGTCTTCGAAAGTGATCAGACGGAACGTGCCATGCACCGTCGGCAGCTCACGTTCGCCGATGCGTTCGATGGTGTGCTCGGTGCTCAGGCGATAATGAATCAGGTCAGCGATGGTGCCGATCTTGATTCCGTGCTTGCGCGCGAACACTTCCAGATCCGGGCGGCGGGCCATGGTGCCGTCATCGTTCATCACCTCGACGATCACCGAGGCTGGGGTGAAACCGGCGAGGCGGGCGAGGTCGCAGCCGGCTTCGGTGTGGCCGGCGCGGGTCAGCACGCCGCCTTCCTTGGCGCGCAGCGGGAAGATGTGCCCAGGCTGCACCAAGTCTTCGGCGCGGGCGTCTTTGGCCACAGCGGCCGCGACCGTGCGTGCGCGGTCAGCTGCAGAAATGCCAGTGGTGACCCCGACCGCCGCTTCAATCGACACGGTAAACGCGGTACTGAACACGCTGCCGTTGCTCGGCACCATTTGCTCAAGGCCCAGGCGCTGGCAGTGCTCGTCAGTCAGTGTCAGGCAAATCAGCCCGCGCGCCTCACGCGCCATGAAGCTGATCGCCTCGGGTGTGCAGCAGTCGGCGGCCAGCAGCAGGTCGCCTTCGTTTTCCCGATCTTCGTCATCGACCAGCAGGACCATTTTGCCGAGGCGATAATCTTCGAGGATTTCTTCGATGCTGTTGAAGGCCATGCTGGACTCTCAGGGTTGGTTGCAAATAATATTGGTATACCATAATACAAATTCAACAAAGAGGTCACTATGAAGGCGTACTGGATTGCCCACGTGGATGTCGACGATGCCGAGCACTACAGCCAATACACTCAGCGCGCACCGGCAGCCTTCGCCGCGTTCGGCGCGAAATTTCTGGCCCGGGGCGGACGCAGCGAAGCGCTGGAGGGCAGAGCTACTCCTCAGCGTAGCGTGGTGATCGAATTCGAGAGCTACGAGCAAGCGCTGGCGTGCTACCACTCGGCGGCGTATCAGGAGGCGAAACGTTATCGCGAGGAATGGGCGAGGGCGGAGATCGTCATCGTAGAAGGCATCGCCCCACTTTAAGCAACACCACAAATCCCCTGTGGGAGCGGGCTTGCTCGCGAAGGCGGTCAATCATTCAACATTTCTATCGACTGACACACCGCCTTCGCGAGCAAGCCCGCTCCCACAGGGGCGAAGGTGATCCTCAGCGGATAAAGTGGATCTTGCCGCTGTCATCATTGCCCATGTAGATCCCATACACCCCGGCCTGACGCTCCTCGATGTAACGCTCGAGAATCTGCCGGATCGCCGGGTAATAGATCTGCTCCCACGGAATGTCTTCAGGGGCAAAGAACTTGTAGTCGAGGGTCTCAGGGCCGAACTGCCCGGTGATCTCCAGCGCGATCGCGCGGAAGATGATGTACACCTCGCTGATCTTCGGCACGCTGAAAATCGAGTATGGCGAGACGATTTCCGCGCGCACGCCGCTTTCTTCCCAGACTTCGCGCAGCGCCGCCTGCTCGGTGGTCTCGCCGCTTTCCATGAAGCCGGCCGGCAGCGTCCAGGTGCCCGGGCGCGGGGGGATCGCCCGTTGGCACAAGAGATATTTGCCGTCCTGCTCGATGATGCAGCCGGCGATGATTTTCGGGTTCACATAGTGGATGTAGCCGCAGCCGCGGCACATCAGGCGCTCGTGCGTATCGCCCGGCGGTACCTGCTGACCGAGGTCAGGGCCACCGCATTTCGGGCAAAAGCTCGGGCTGAACATGTCAGTGACCTATGCGCGGTTCTTTCAGCGCGATGGGCAGGGTGATGTTCGGCGTGGCGCCGATCTCTTCCTGTTTGCGCTTGAGATAATCGAGGGCCACGGCGGCAGCGGCGCGTACGTGATCGACACAGGCCTGATGCGCCGCCAGCGGATCGCCGCTCTTGATCGCCTCGACCATTTTTTCCATCTCGTGGTTACTGGCGCCGCGCCGGTTTTCCTGGGACACCGAGGTCGCCCGCAGGTAGCTGATGCGCGCCTGCAACTGGCGCAACTGAGTGGCCGCAACGTGGTTGCCCGAGCCTTCGAGCAGCACGTCGTAGAAGCCCTGTACCGAGTCGATCACCTGTTGTAGCTCGCCGTCCTTGAGCGCCTTGCGGTTCTCGTCGAGGGCTTTTTCCAGGGCCTTGATGTCCTTGGCCTTGGCACGCAGGGTGAACAGCTGGACGATCAGACCCTCGAGCACGCAGCGCAGCTCGTAGATGTCGACCGCATCGGCGAGGGTGATGATCGCCACCCGTGGGCCTTTGGCATCGGCGAACTCGACCAGACCTTCAGACTCCAGGTGACGCAAGGCTTCGCGCACCGACGTGCGGCTGACACCGAGGCGATCGCACAGATCGCGTTCGACCAGACGATCACCGGGCATGAGCTGAAAATTCATGATCGCGCTACGCAGTTTATCCAGCACGATTTCGCGCAGGGTAACGGGGTTGCGATTGACCTTGAAGCTGTCGTCGAGTGGCTGGCGTTTCATGGGGTCCGCTCTTGAAGTTGGCTGTCCATGCCAGACGGGCATCTAAACAGCCGAGGGGTTAACTGGAGGCCTCGGCGTCGGCTTCGGCGAAGGCTTCACGGGCGAGCCGGAAACTGTCCACGGCTGCCGGGACGCCGCAATAAATACCGACCTGAAGCAGAATTTCGCGTATTTGCTCACGACTCAGGCCGTTACGCAAGGCGCCGCGCACATGCAGCTTGAGTTCGTGCGGGCGGTTGAGCGCCGAGATCATCGCCAGGTTGATCATGCTGCGCTCCTTGAGCGACAAACCCTCACGGCCCCAGACGTGGCCCCAGCAGTATTCGGTGACCATTTCCTGCAGCGGGCGGGTGAAGTCGTCGGCGTTGTCGATGGAGCGCTGCACGTAGGCTTCGCCCAGCACCTGGGTGCGGATTTTCAGACCTTTTTCGTACTTTTCGATGCTCATCATTCCTCCTGTCACCCTGTTTCCCCTGTGGGAGCGGGCTTGCTCGCGAATGCGTCGTGTCAGTCGACATCAATGTTGAATGATCCACCGCATTCGCGAGCAAGCCCGCTCCCACATTGGGATTTGGGTGTGTTAATCAGGCCAGGGTTGGCAACGGCCCAAGCTTGCCCTTGTGATAAATCATCGGCGTCACCGGTTGCTCGGGCAGGATCAGGTTCTTCACCGCGCCGACAATGATCGCGTGATCACCACCGTCGTATTCACGCCACAACTCGCACTCAATGATCGCCGTGGCCTTGGCGAGGATCGGGTTACCGAGTTCGCTCAAATGCCACTCGATGCCGTTAGCCTTGTCCTTGCCTTTACCAGCAAAGGCATAGGCTTCAGCGGTCTGGTCGGCGGACAGCAAATGGATCGCGAATTTCTTGCTGTCGCGCAGCACCGGGTAGGTGTCGGAAGCGTAGTTGGGGCAGAACAGCACCAGCGCCGGATCAATCGACAGCGCACTGAAGGCGCTGGCGGTGATGCCGACGATGGCGCCCTCCGGGTCGAGGGTGGTGACCACCGTGACTCCGGACGGAAACGAGCTCATGACGTCTTTGTAAATGCCGGGTTCGATCATGTCGCAGGACTCCTAGCGCATCACAAACGGATCAGGCATCGGAGCCTGAGAGAGATTGATCCACACCGTTTTCAGTTCGGTGTAGGCCAGCACCGAATCGATGCCGCTTTCGCGTCCATAGCCACTGTTCTTGAAACCGCCGATCGGCGCCATGGCCGAAACCGCGCGGTAGGTGTTGACCCAGATGATCCCCGAACGCACATCCCGCGCCAGACGATGGGCGCGACCGAGATCGCGGGTCCAGATGCCGGCGGCGAGGCCAAACTGCGAGTCGTTGGCGATTGCCAGCGCCTCGGCTTCGTCTTTGAAGCGAATCACCGAAGCCACCGGGCCGAAAACTTCTTCCTGCATGATCTTCATCGAGTTGCGGTCGCACTCGAACAGCGTCGGCTCGTAGAACCAGCCGTCACCGAGATTAGCCGGACGCTTGCCGCCGGTGCGCAACCGCGCGCCTTCAGCGATGGCATCGGCGACCAGACCTTCGACCACCGCCAATTGCTGCGCAGTAGCCATCGGGCCCATTTCGCTGCGGTCTTCCTGCGGATTGCCGATGCGGATGCGCTGGGCGCGTTCGACCAGGCGGTTGACGAACTCGTCGTAGATTTCGTCCTGCACCAGCAGGCGCGAACCGGACACGCAGCTCTGGCCCGAGGCGGCGTAGATCCCGGCGATGGCGCCGTTGATCGCGCTGTCCAGATCGGCGTCGGCGAAGATGATGTTCGGCGATTTGCCGCCGAGTTCCAGCGACAGTTTGGCGAAGTTTTCGGCGCTGCTGCGCACCACATGCCGGGCCGTGGCCGCGCCGCCGGTGAAGGCGATCTTGCGGATCAGCGGATGGCGGGTGAGGGCGGCGCCGGTGCTCGGGCCGTAACCGGTGACAACGTTGACCACGCCCGGCGGAATCCCGGCTTCGAGGGCCAGACGTGCCAGCTCAAGGATGGTCGCCGAGGCGTGTTCGGAAGGCTTGATCACGATGGTGTTGCCGGCGGCGAGGGCCGGGGCCAGTTTGATCGCGGTCAGGTACAGCGGGCTGTTCCACGGAATGATCGCGGCAACCACACCCATCGCTTCGTGCACGGTGTAGGCAAACAGGTCGGGCTTGTCCAGCGGCAACGTACCGCCTTCGAGCTTGTCAGCCAGGCCTGCGGTGTAGTGGAAGAACTCCGGCAGATAGCCGACCTGACCCCGGGTTTCGCGGATCAGCTTGCCGTTGTCGCGGCTTTCCAGCTGCGCCAGTTGTTCCTTGTTTTCTGCGATCAGGTCACCGAGACGGCGCAGCAGTTTGCCGCGTGCGGTGGCGGTGAGGCCGCGCCAGGCCGGGCTGTCGAAAGCCGTCTGCGCCGCTTGCACGGCGCGTTCGACGTCGGCTTCACCGGCGTCAGGCAGTTCGGCCCAAGCTTGCGCGCTGGCCGGGTTGAGGCTTTCGAAAGTCTTGCCGGAGAGGGCGTCGACCCATTCTCCGCCGATGCACATCTGGAAGCGTGCGAGTGTCATGCAACGATCCCCTTTATAGGGTTTTGTCGGGAGTGTGCGTAGTCGAGAAATTCCAGCAGCGTCTGGTTGACCAGGCGCGGCGACTCTACCGGCATCATATGCCGTTGCTCGGGCAGCACCGCAACCTTCGCGCCGGGGATGCGCCGGGCCAGTTGCTCGGCCATTTCCGGGGTGGAACCGGGGTCGAGTTCGCCGGTGGCGATCAGCGTCGGTGCCTGGATGCTGCCGAGGTCGTCGGCGCGGTACATGTCCTGCGTGGCGAACAATTCGTAGGTGGTCAGGTAACCCTGCGGGTCGTTGCCGGCCAGGGTCTGACGAATGGCTGCGATCTGCGCCGGGTTGGCCGCCTGATATTCACGGCTGAACCAGCGCGACAGCGCCGCTTCGGCATTGGCATCCGGCCCGTGTTCCGCAGCTTGTGCAGTGCGCGCGATGACCCCGGCGCGCTGTTCTTCACTGCGGTTGAACACGCTATTAAGCACAACCAGGCTTTGCAGGCGCTCCGGGTAGTGCAGGGCAAACGCCCGTGCCACCAGTCCGCCCATGGAGAAACCGATCACCGCAGCCTGAGGCAGATTCAGGTGATCGAGCAGCTCCAGCAACTGATCGGCATAACCGAGCAGGCCGGTGCCGCTGGCCGGGCGCGGGCTGGCGCCGTGGCCGAGCATGTCGTAGGCGATCACCTGGTATTGGGCAGACAGGCCAACGATCTGGCCGCCCCACATTTCTTTGTTCAGGCCCACGCCGTGGATCAAGACCACGGGCTGGCCTTGGCCGGTCGCCAGGTAACTGGTGCCAGCCGGGGTGAGTTCAGCGGTGAGCCGAATCATGGAGCGCTCCTGCAATGCCTTTTTATTGTGATTACTGGGCTTTTTCGGCGGCCAGTTCTTCCAGATCGATGTAGCGGTTGCCGATGCGCGGGTGCAGGCGGCCACCGTCGGCGCACCCGAGCACCACGACGATTTCGTCGGCACGCGGCGCGTCTTCGATCTGCATTTCCAGGGTGATGTAGTGCGAACGCAGACCTTCGTCGTCCTTGTGCATCATCGGGATCTGGATCGACGTGCCCGGGCCACCGCGCTTGTTGGTGAAGCTCAGGTAGCTCTTGGCCTTGACCGCCTCGCGGTAGTGGTTGCCGAAGCGCAGGGTGTGGATCACCGCCGAGGCGTGCTCGATTTCGCCGTCGGCGCCGACCACTGCCGCTTTGCCGTACGCCTCGATCTTCTCGGCGCCGCCGATGATGCCCACCAGACGCTCGACCATCATGGCGCCGAGGTCGGAGCAGTTGGCGCGGATCTGCGGTTTCAGATCCTCGACGAAGCCGTTGCCGACCCACGGGTTCTTCATCACCACGGCCAGCCCGACCATGGTCACCGGCTTGTCGGTGGCCTTGCCGCCTTCGATGAAGGTTTCTTCGACATAGCTGACGATCTTGCGAATTTCGAAACTCATGAGCTGCTCCGTAGGGGGATTGAGAGTGTCTGTGCGTCTGATGGTATACCATAATACCGATCGTGCAAGTCCCCCACGCAAGATTTGCCGGATCCATCCGGCGAATGGCGGTGTATTCACTGCCAGCCCCAATCTCACAAACACCATTACACCCTGTGGGAGGGGGCTTGCTCCCGAAAGCGGTGGATCAGTCGACATCTCGGGTGCCTGACACAGCGCCTTCGGGAGCAAGCCCCCTCCCACGATGGAAATCACCGCTGACAGGAGGGTCATCCGGTTAACAAAAGATAACGTGGCGCCGATTGTCAGACGTTTCCAAAGCCCGATAGGATGAGCCAGCTTCCCAAGGCGCTCTGGACTGCGGGTTTCACGGCTATGCTTGTGACCTGTCAGTCACCACGAGCACCCTTGCGGCGCCCTAAGGCCCAATGGCCTAACAATAATAAATAGGGGAAGGTCTATGAGTCGTTGCCGCCCGCCGGCGTTTCGCAACACCGCGTTGCTGGCCACAGCCCTCACACTGCTGGGCTGTGCTGCCTTGTCGGCACCCGTGCTGGCCGCCGAAGCGCCCGCCGACGGGGTGTATTCCACCGAATCGGCCAAAGCCGCCAAAAGCCTGATACTCGATGTAGTCCACGCCGGCACCCGGTTGGTGGCGGTGGGTGATCGCGGGCACATTCTCTATTCCGATGACCAGGGCAAGACCTGGACCCAGGCCAAGGTGCCGACCCGGCAACTGCTGACGGCGGTGTATTTCGTCGACGACAAGCACGGCTGGGCGGTCGGTCACGACGCGCAGATTCTCGCCAGCGAAGACGGCGGCCTGACCTGGAGCAAACAGTTCGAAGACCTCAAGCGCGAAGCACCGCTGCTCGACGTCTGGTTCCAGGACGTTAATCACGGTGTTGCGGTCGGTGCTTACGGTGCGCTGCTGGAAACCACCGACGGCGGCAAGAACTGGCAAGACGTCAGCGACCGCCTCGACAATCAGGATCAGTTCCACCTCAACGCCATCGCCGCCGTCAAGGACGCCGGGCTGTTCATCGTCGGCGAGCAGGGCAGCATGTTCCGCTCCCCGGACTGGGGCCAGACCTGGGAGAAAATCCAGGGCCCGTATCAAGGCTCGCTGTTCGGCGTGATCGGCACCGCGCAGGCGCAGACTCTGTTGGCCTACGGCCTGCGCGGCAACCTCTACCGCTCCAGCGATTTCGGCAGCACCTGGCAGCAGGTCGAACTCAAGGCCGCGCGCGGTGCGCTGGAGTTCGGTCTGTCCGGCGCGACCCTGCTCGCGGATGGCTCGATTGTGATCGTCGGCAACGGCGGCTCGGTGATCAGCAGCAGCGACAACGGCGAAACCTTCAGCGTGTTCAACCGCCCGGACCGCATCTCGCTGTCCTCGGTCACTGCGGCCGGCGACGGCAATCTGATTCTGACCGGGCAGGGCGGCGTGCACACCACGCAGCCAAACGGCGCCGAAATCAATAATAAGAAGGCGGGGCTATGACTTCCTTGATCACTCCTCAGCAGGACAAAGCGACGCTCCTCGAGCGTCTGATTTTCAACAACCGCCCGGCCGTGATCCTGATCTGTCTGGTGGTCAGCGTCTTCCTGTTCTGGCAGGCCACGCTGATCCGGCCGTCCACCAGTTTCGAAAAAATGATCCCGCTCAAGCATCCGTTCATCGAGAAGATGATGGAGCACCGCAACGACCTGGCGAACCTGGGCAACACCGTGCGTATTTCGGTGGAAGCCAAGGACGGCGACATCTTCTCCCGGGAGTACATGGAGACCCTGCGGCAGATCAACGACGAGGTGTTCTACATCTCCGGCGTCGACCGCTCCGGTCTCAAGTCGCTGTGGAGCCCGAGCGTACGCTGGACTGAAGTGACCGAAGAGGGTTTCGCCGGCGGTGAAGTGATTCCGCAGAGCTACGATGGCTCGCCGGACAGCCTCGACATGCTGCGCAACAACGTCCTCAAATCCGGGCAGGTTGGGCGGCTGGTGTCCAATGACTTCAAGTCGAGCATCGTCGACATCCCGCTGCTGGAGTCCTACCCGGACCCGCAGGACCAAGGCAAGTTGCTGGCGCTGGACTACCGCCAGTTCTCCCATGAACTCGAAGACAAGATCCGCAACAAGTTCGAAGCACAGAACCCCAACGTCAAGATCCACATCGTCGGCTTCGCCAAGAAGGTCGGTGACCTGATCGACGGGCTGGTGATGGTGGTGATGTTCTTCGGCATCGCTTTCGTCATCACCTTGATCCTGCTGCTGTGGTTCACCAACTGCCTGCGCAGTACCGTGGCGGTGTTGAGCACCACACTGGTGGCGGTGGTCTGGCAGCTCGGGCTGATGCACTTCTTCGGTTTCGGGCTGGATCCGTACTCGATGCTGGTGCCGTTCCTGATCTTCGCCATCGGCATTTCCCACGGTGTGCAGAAGATCAACGGGATCGCCCTGCAATCGAGTGAGGCGGACAACGCCCTGACTGCGGCGCGGCGCACCTTCCGGCAACTGTTCCTGCCGGGGATGATCGCGATTCTCGCCGACGCCGTGGGCTTCATCACCCTGCTGATCATCGACATCGGCGTGATCCGCGAACTCGCAATTGGCGCCTCCATCGGCGTGGCGGTGATCGTGTTCACCAACCTGATCCTGCTGCCGGTAGCGATTTCCTATGTCGGCATCAGCAAGCGCGCCATCGCCAAGAGCAAGAAGGACGCGAATCGCGAACATCCGTTCTGGCGCTTCCTGTCGAACTTCGCCAGCCCGAAAGTCGCACCGATCTCCATCGCTCTGGCGCTGATCGCTTTCGGCGGCGGCCTCTGGTACAGCCAGAACCTGAAAATCGGCGACCTCGACCAGGGCGCGCCGGAACTGCGTCCGGACTCGCGCTACAACAAGGACAACAACTTCATCATCAACAACTATTCCACCAGTTCCGACGTGCTGGTGGTGATGGTCAAGACCGCCACCGAAGGTTGCTCGCGCTACGAAGCGATGGCACCGATCGACGAGCTGATGTGGAAGATGCAGAACACCGAGGGCGTGCAGTCGGCGATCTCGCTGGTGACCGTGTCCAAGCAGATGATCAAGGGCATGAACGAGGGCAACCTGAAATGGGAAACCCTGTCGCGCAACCCGGACGTGCTGAACAACTCGATCGCCCGCGCCGACGGCCTGTACAACAACAGCTGTTCGCTGGCGCCGGTGTTGATCTTCCTCAATGACCACAAGGCTGAAACCCTCGACCGTGCGGTACACGCGGTGCAGGAATTCGCCAAGGCCAACAACAAGGACGGTCTTGAATTCATCCTCGCCGCCGGTAACGCCGGGATCGAAGCGGCCACCAATGAAGTGATCAAACAGGCCGAGCTGACCATCCTGATCCTGGTGTACATCTGCGTCGCGGTGATGTGCATGATCACCTTCCGTTCATGGGCGGCGACGCTGTGCATCGTCCTGCCGCTGGTGCTGACCTCGGTGCTGGGCAACGCGCTGATGGCGTTCATGGGCATCGGCGTCAAGGTTGCGACCCTGCCGGTGGTGGCGCTGGGCGTGGGGATCGGCGTGGACTACGGCATCTACATCTACAGCCGACTGGAAAGTTTCCTGCGCGCCGGGCTGCCGTTGCAGGAAGCCTATTACCAGACCCTGAAATCCACCGGTAAAGCGGTGCTGTTCACCGGTCTGTGCCTTGCAATTGGGGTGTGCACCTGGATCTTCTCGGCGATCAAGTTCCAGGCCGACATGGGCCTGATGCTGACCTTCATGTTGCTGTGGAACATGTTCGGTGCGCTGTGGCTGCTGCCGGCGCTGGCGAAGTTCCTGATCAAACCGGAGAAGCTGGCGGGGCAGAAGGGCAATTCGCTGTTTGCTCACTGATCCGGATGCCTGAAACGACGAAGCCGCAACCTTGGGGTTGCGGCTTTTTCATGCCTTGAACTTCACGCTGAACCCCTGTGGGAGCGGGCTTGCTCGCGAATGCAGTGTGTCAGATAAGTTTGTGCCGACTGACACACCGCATTCGCGAGCAAGCCCGCTCCCACAGGGGATTTGTGGTGTGTCAGGAGAGCTCGGTGCCTAGCACGACGCTAAGCGCACTGCGCGCATCATCCAGCTGCACCAGCGTTGCATGCCTTGCACCCAGCGCATCACGGTTCTCGATCGCCGTTAGAATCGCTTTGTGCCTCGGCAACGCCAGTTCATGCAGATTCGGCCGTTGATTCGAATGCTTCAACGCCTCGGCAATCGCCACCGAAAGCATGTTGCACAGGTTCGCCAGCAGATCGTTATGGGTCGCGTCGGCGATGCGGCTGTGGAAGTCCAGGTCCGGTTGCAGCAAGGCTTCCGGTGTCGGCGCTGCTTCCATGCGTTGATAGGCCTCGCCGATGGCGGCGATGTCGGCCTCTGTAGCGTGCTGGGCGGCGAGGGCGGCAGCGGCCGGTTCGATGATGCTGCGCACACTGGTCAGCACATTGAAGAATTCATTCTGCGGGCTGCTTTGCATCAGCCAGTGCAGCACGTCCGGGTCGAGCATGTGCCACTCGCGACGGGCCTTGACCACCGTGCCGACCCGCGGTTTTGAATACACCAGCCCCTTGGCCACCAGCACCCGCGTGGCTTCGCGCAACACCGGACGGCTGACCGCGTATTCCTCGCACAACAGCGCTTCGGCGGGCAGTTTGTCGTCGGGCAAAAAACGTCCGGAGACGATCTGCATGCCCAGTTCCTGGACAATGCGCGAGTGCATGCTTTTACGGTCGGAAGGTTTGCGGTAATCCATGGGGAACGGCGCGATCCTGAGCGATGGAGATGCCGCGCATCATAGCAGGCACGGCACTGTATTGAGGCAGACACAGTAGCCAAATGTGGGAGCGGGCTTGCTCGCGAAAGCGGAGTGTCAGCCAAAAATATGGCACTGACACTCCCTCTTCGCGAGCAAGCCCGCTCCCACAGTGGGAATGCATTCCAAGGTAGGAGCTGCCGCAGGCTGCGATCTTTTGCTGTTAATGGGAGTGGCGCGGGACTTCCGCCCCTCGGCAACCCACCAGGAAGTCGAAATCACAACCCTGATCCGCCTGCAGCACATGGTCGATGTACAGCTGACGATAGCCACCCACCAACAACTGCTGCGGCGGCTGCAGATCCGCCATGCGCGCTGCCAGTTCGGCATCCGGAATGCCCAAATGCAAACGCCCGCTGGCGCAATCCAGCTCGATCCAGTCGCCTTCCTGCACCACCGCCAACGGCCCGCCGGCTGCCGCTTCCGGGGCGACGTGCAACACCACCGTGCCGTACGCGGTGCCGCTCATTCGCGCATCAGAAATGCGCACCATATCGGTCACACCCTGCGCCAGCAGCTTGGCCGGCAAGCCCATGTTGCCGACCTCGGCCATGCCCGGATAACCCTTCGGCCCGCAGTTTTTCATCACCAAAATCGAATCTTTATCGACATCCAGTTCCGGATCATTGATCCGCGCCTTGTACATGTCGAAGTTCTCGAACACCACCGCACGACCGCGATGTTGCATCAGCTCAGGTGTGGCGGCGGACGGCTTGAGCACCGCACCGAGCGGCGCCAAATTGCCGCGCAGCACGCAGATGCCACCGTCAGCGCGGATTGGATTGTCGAGGGTGCGGATCACTTCGTCCTCGCCGTAGATCGGCGCGTCTTTGGTGTTCTCGCCCAGCGATTTACCGTTGACGGTCAGCGCATTGGGATTGGGGATCAGATTGGCTTCGCCGAGACGCCGCAGCACCGCCGGCAAGCCACCGGCGTAGTAAAACTCTTCCATCAGGAAACGCCCGGACGGTTGCAGGTCGACAATGGTCGGCATGCCGCGCCCGATACGCGTCCAGTCGTCCAGATCCAGCTCGACACCGATGCGACCGGCGATGGCTTTCAAGTGGATCACCGCGTTGGTCGAACCGCCAATAGCCGCGTTGACCCGAATGGCGTTTTCAAACGCTTCCTTGGTCAGGATCTTCGACAGGCGCAAGTCTTCGCGCACCATCTCCACCGCGCGCATGCCGGACATGTGCGCCAGCACATAACGCCGCGCATCCACCGCCGGAATCGCTGCGTTGTGCGGCAGGGACGTGCCCAGTGCTTCGGCCATGCAGGCCATGGTCGACGCGGTGCCCATGGTGTTGCAGGTGCCCGCCGAGCGTGACATGCCGCCCTCGGCCGCGAGGAAGTCGTCAATGGTGATAGTGCCGGCCTTGACCTGCTCGCTGAGCTGCCAGACCACCGTGCCGGAGCCGATGTCCTTGCCCTTGTGCTTGCCGTTGAGCATCGGCCCGCCGGTGACGACGATCGCCGGCACGTCGCAACTGGCCGCGCCCATCAGCAGCGCCGGGGTGGTCTTGTCGCAGCCAGTCAGCAGCACCACGCCGTCAATCGGATTGCCGCGAATCGCCTCTTCAACGTCCATGCTCGCCAGGTTGCGGGTGAGCATGGCGGTCGGGCGCAGGTTTGACTCGCCATTGGAGAACACCGGGAATTCCACCGGAAAGCCGCCAGCCTCGATCACCCCGCGTTTGACGTGCTCCGCAATCTGGCGGAAATGTGCGTTGCACGGGGTCAGTTCCGACCAGGTGTTGCAGATGCCGATGATCGGCTTGCCGTGAAACTGGTGGTCGGCGATGCCCTGATTCTTCATCCAGCTGCGGTACATGAAGCCGTTCTTGTCGGCAGTGCCAAACCATTGGGCCGAGCGCAGGGTGGGTTTCTTCTCAGACATGATCGGTTCTCTTATTGTAAGACTATTGTTTGCGAGTCACGGCTAAACATAAGCGCAAAATCGCCGCTTTGGAAGTGTTGTTGGCTAATTAGTATTACTATATAGTCGTTTTCGACGGAGGGATTGGCCCTGGCGGTTTTCCGCGAGAGGCGTCCCCCGAGGTTCTATAAAAACAACAATCGGAGACCGATCCCATGAGCCAGGAACTGCGGCTTGTCCGGCGCATCACGCTGAAACTGATTCCCTTCCTGATCCTGCTGTACCTGATCGCCTATGTGGATCGCTCCGCCGTCGGCTTCGCCAAGCTGCACATGGGCGCCGACATCGGCATCGGTGACGCGGCCTATGGCCTCGGTGCCGGGCTGTTTTTCATCGGTTACTTTCTTCTCGAAATCCCCAGCAACCTCATGCTCGAACGCTTCGGTGCGCGGCGCTGGTTTGCGCGGATCATGATCACCTGGGGCGCAATCACCATCGGCATGGCGTTCGTCCAGGGGCCGCACAGTTTCTACGTGATACGCTTTCTGCTCGGCGCGGCGGAGGCGGGGTTCTTCCCCGGCGTTCTCTACTACATCACCCAATGGTTCCCGGTGCGCCATCGCGGCAAGATCCTCGGCCTGTTCATCCTCTCCCAGCCGATCGCGATGATGATCACCGGCCCGGTGTCCGGCGGCTTGCTGGGCATGGACGGCATCCTCGGGCTGCACGGCTGGCAGTGGCTGTTCATCGTCATCGGCACCCCGGCGATCCTCCTGACCTGGCCGGTATTGCGCTGGCTGCCCGATGGCCCGCAGAACGTGAAGTGGATGGATCAGGCCGAGAAAGACTGGCTGACCGGCGAACTGAAAAAGGATTTGCAGGAATACGGCCAGACCCGTCACGGCAACCCGCTGCATGCACTCAAGGACAAACGCGTGCTGCTGCTGGCGCTGTTTTACCTGCCGGTGACCCTGAGTATTTATGGCCTCGGCCTGTGGCTGCCGACGCTGATCAAACAGTTCGGCGGCAGCGATCTGGTGACCGGTTTCGTCTCGGCGGTGCCGTACATCTTCGGCATCGTCGGCCTGCTGATCGTGCCGCGCAGCTCCGACCGCATGAATGATCGCTACGGCCATCTGGCGGTGCTCTATGTACTGGGTGCGCTGGGCCTGTTCTTCAGCGCGTGGCTGACCCTGCCGGTGGCGCAACTGGCGGCGCTGTGCCTGGTGGCGTTCGCGCTGTTTTCCTGCACCGCGGTGTTCTGGACCTTGCCGGGACGATTCTTTGCCGGTGCGAGTGCGGCGGCGGGGATCGCGCTGATCAACTCGGTGGGCAACCTCGGTGGCTACATCGGGCCGTTCGTGATCGGGGCGTTGAAGGAGTACACCGGGAATCTGGCTTCGGGGCTGTATTTCCTCAGCGGGGTGATGGTGTTCGGTTTGATTCTTACCGGAATCGTCTACCGCGTGCTTGAGCGCAAACACGTGCTGCCGGTCGAGCAGTTCGCCGCCAGTGCGCGCGGTGCCACCCGTACCTGACTGGCTGGTACCGACCCTTGTAGGAGTGAGCCTGCTCGCGATGAGGCCGGCACATTCAATATTTATGGTGATTGACACACCGCAATCGCGAGCAGGCTCACTCCTACAGGGGGCTGCGGTGTTCCCACTAAAACAGGAGAGGACATATGCATCTGGTTCAATTCGAATTGATTAACGGCGAGCGCCGCGTCGGCGTGGTCGACAACGGGCTGATCCGCGAAGTGCAGGACGCCCGCAGCGTTCGCGATCTCGCGCTGGCCGCGATTGAGGCCGGCGGCACTCTGGAGCAGCAAGTACAAACCCACGGCCTGGGCATCAGTCATGACTATGTGCAGTTGCTCAAAGACCGGCGCATCCTGCCACCGCTGGATCACCCGGACCCGGCGCACCTGCTGGTCAGCGGTACCGGCCTGACGCATCTGGGCAGCGCCTCGGCGCGGGACAAGATGCATCAGCAGGCCGGTGACGAAGCGCAAATGACCGACACCATGCGCATCTTCAAATGGGGCGTGGAGGGCGGCAAACCGGCGGCGGGGCAGGCGGGCGTGCAGCCGGAATGGTTCTACAAGGGCGACGGCAGCATCGTCGTGCGTCCGGGCGAGGCGTTCCCGTTGCCACCGTTTGCCGAGGATGCCGGCGAGGAACCGGAAATGGCCGGGCTCTACGTCATCGGCCACGACGGCAAACCGTATCGCCTCGGTTTCGCGGTGGGCAACGAGTTCTCCGACCACGTCATGGAGCGCAAGAATTACCTGTACCTGGCCCACTCGAAACTGCGCAGTTGCAGCTACGGCCCGGAACTGCGCACCGGTGAATTGCCGCAGCATCTGGCTGGCACCAGCCGCATCCTGCGTAACGGCGAAGTGCTGTGGCAGAACGAATTCCTCAGCGGCGAAGCCAACATGTGTCACAGCCTCGCCAACCTCGAATACCACCATTTCAAATACCGCCAGTTCCTGCGTCCCGGCGACGTGCACATCCACTTTTTCGGCACCGCGACCCTGTCGTTCGCCGATGGCATCCGCACCCAACCGGGCGATCGGTTTGAAATCAGCCAGGCCGAATTCGGCGCCCCGCTGGTCAACGGTATCGCCCCGGCAGCAGCGGCTTTTCAACCGGACAGCATCGGCACCCTTTAAGGAGCTCCCATGACTCAGATTCTCGGTCACAACTACATTGGCGGACAGCGCAGCGCAGCGGGCAATGTGAAACTGCAAAGCGTCGACGCGACCGCCGGCGAACAGCTGCCGTACGATTTCATTCAAGCGACTGAAGCCGAAGTCGATGCCGCCGCCAAAGCCGCCGCAGCAGCGTACCCGGCCTATCGCAGCCTCAGCGCCGAACGTCGCGCGCAATTTCTCGACGCGATTGCCGATGAACTGGATGCCTTGGGTGATGATTTCGTCGCGCTGGTCTGCCGCGAAACCGCGCTGCCGGCGGGGCGGATTCAGGGCGAGCGCGGGCGTACCAGCGGGCAGATGCGCCTGTTCGCCAAAGTCCTGCGGCGCGGTGATTTCTACGGCGCGCGAATCGATTTGCCATTGCCGGATCGTCAGCCATTGCCGCGTCCAGATCTGCGCCAATACCGCATTGGCCTCGGCCCTGTCGCAGTGTTCGGTGCGAGCAACTTCCCGCTGGCGTTCTCGACGGCCGGTGGCGACACCGCTGCGGCGCTGGCCGCCGGCTGCCCGGTGGTGTTCAAGGCCCACAGCGGCCACATGGCAACCGCTGAACTTGTTGCCGACGCACTGATTCGTGCCGCCGAAAAAACGGCGATGCCGGCCGGTGTATTCAACATGATCTACGGCGGTGGCGTCGGTGAATGGCTGGTCAAACATCCGGCGATTCAGGCCGTCGGCTTCACCGGTTCGCTCAAGGGCGGTCGGGCACTCTACGACATGGCAGCGGCGCGGCCGCAACCGATCCCGGTGTTCGCCGAGATGTCGAGCATCAACCCGGTGATCGTTCTGCCTCAAGCCTTGGCTGAGCGCTCGGAAACCATTGCCCGCGACCTGACCGCTTCAGTGGTGCAGGGCTGCGGCCAGTTCTGCACCAATCCGGGTTTGGTCATTGGTATTCGCTCGCCGCAGTTCAGCGCCTTCGTCCAGCAAGTCGCCGGGCTGATTGGCGACCAACCGGCGCAGACCATGCTCAACGCCGGCACCCTCGGCAGCTATGGCAAAGGTCTGCAAAAGTTGCTGGCGCATTCCGGCATCGAGCATCTGGCGGGTAATCCGCAGCAGGGCAGTCAGGCGCAGCCGCAACTGTTCAAGGCAGACGTCAGCCTGTTGATCAACGGCGATGAAGTGCTGCAGGAAGAAGTATTTGGCCCGACCACAGTCATCGTCGAAGTGGCGGACAAGGCCGAGCTGAGCGCGGCGTTGCATGGGCTGCACGGCCAGCTGACGGCAACGATGATCGGCGAACTGGACGACTTCGAACGCTTCCCGGAACTGACACCGCTGCTCGAACAGAAAGTCGGACGGATCCTGCTCAATGGCTATCCGACGGGTGTGGAAGTGTGTGATTCGATGGTGCATGGCGGGCCGTATCCGGCGACATCGGATGCGCGCGGAACGTCGGTGGGGACGCTGGCGATTGATCGCTTCCTGCGCCCGGTGTGCTTCCAGAACTACCCCGACAGCTTGTTGCCGGAACCGCTGAAGAATGGCAATCCGTTGCGCATTCAGCGGCTGGTGGATGGCAAGCCGTCACGCGACGCCTTCTAACCCACACCGCAAATCCCCTGTAGGAGTGAGCCTGCTCGCGATAGCGGTTTCACATTCGACATCTTGGTTGGATGACACACCGCCATCGCGAGCAGGCTCACTCCTACAAGGGCCGGGCACGACAATGAGCTATCATTGGCCCTTTCCCCCCTAAGAAAGACTGTTTGCCATGACTGCCCAAACCCTTCTCAACGCCCTCGAACACTGCGGCATGGTCGAAATCGACGGCCTGCACGCCTTCGAATTCGCCCTCGACGAAGACGACAACCTGCACATCGAATGCATCGACGGCCGAGAGGCCAAGCATTGGGAATTCACGCCGGCTCAGGTTGAAGCAGCAACGTTTGATGAAGACCTGCAGAGCTGGCTCATCAATGGCTACGCCAGCGATACCAAAACCATCGGCGAGCACCGTCTGGTCTGCCTCGGTGATGTAGTCAGCAGCAGCGATGACGAGGAAGATGATCAATGAACATGCGTAAATTCTGGCCACTGCTGATGGCCGGCAGTGTCGGTGCGATGGGCCTTTCCAGTGCCAGCGCCGAGACCTATCAATTGCTGGTGGGCTCCTACACCGCAGGCACCAGCCAAGGCATCTATCGAATGAATTTCGATAGCGCCACCGGACAGATCGCTGCCAAGCCGCTGCAAGTGGTGAAGAGCGAAAACCCGTCGTGGCTGACCCTGTCCAAAGACCAGAAGCAACTGTTCGTGGTCAATGAAAACGGCCCCGGCCAGAAAGACCCGGTCGGCCGTGTCAGCAGCTACTCGATCGATCCCAAGACCCACGCCCTGACCCTGATCAATCAAGTGCAGAGCCTGGGCAACGAGCCGACCCATTCGAGCCTCAGCGGCGATGCCAGCCATCTGTTCGTCAGCAACTATTCGGTGGTCGAAGATCCGGGTGGCACCCTCGCGGTGTTGCCGGTCGGCGCCGATGGCAAACTCAAACCGGTGGTGCAGATGAGTGCGCACCCGGCGAGCCGGGTCAATCCCGAGCGTCAGGCCTCGAACCACGTGCACTCGACGGTGTCCTCGCCGGATGGTCGCTACGTGTTCTCCAACGACCTCGGTGCGGACAAGGTCTTCATCTACCAGTTCGACCCGAAGGCCAACCCGGACCTGCCGCTGACCCCGGCGAAAACCGCTTCGGTGAGCCTGCCGGCCGGCAGTGGCCCGCGTCATCTGCTATTCAGTGCCGACGGCAAGCATGCCTGGCTGACCATGGAAATGAGCGCGCAGGTCGCGGTGTTCGACTACCACGACGGCGTGCTGACCCAGACGCAAATGGTCGATCTGGCCGCCGGTCAGCCGACCTCGGACAAAGCCGCCGCCGCGCTGCATGCCTCGGCCGATGGCAAGTTCCTCTACGTCAGCAACCGTGGCACCGCCAATCAACTGCTGGTGTTCAGCATCGATCCGGCGAACGGACAGCTCAAAGAGCTGCAAAAACGCTCAGTTGAAGGCGATCACCCGCGTGAGTTCAGCCTCGATCCGAGTGGCAAGTTCCTGCTGATCGCCAACCAGAAGAGCAACGAAATTGTCGTCGTCGAGCGCGATGCCAAGACCGGTCTGCTCGGCAAAACCGTGCAAAAACTGCCGATGGACGCCCCCAGCGACCTGAAGTTTCTAGTGCGACAATAAGCCACAGGCCCCGGTTTGCGGGGCCTGTCTCGTTGTATTAATCGCGCTGATATCCGGTAATGCTACAAAGCATTTCAAGCGATCAACCCTCGAGCGTTAAGTTTGCTTCACGGCCCAACCGGGCAAAGCAAGCCAACCGAACACGAGGGTTACCGCCATGAATTTCAATCTCTTCTCTGTCATCGCCGCTTCCGCCATCTCCGCCACCGTTGCATTGCCAGCCAGTGCCAACGTTGAAATCAGCAGCAAAAAATCCCACACCCAGAGCTACACCCAGAAATACCTGCAACAGAGCGCCAACTTCTACGCCGCGCTGGATCACAAAGCCCAACACTGAAATGCCCGCTTCGAACAACTCCCTGTAGGAGCTGCCGAAGGCTGCGATCTTTTGATCTTGTTTTTAAAAAGCAAAATCAACAGATCGCAGCCTTCGGCAGCTCCTACACGTGTGCGTGTGTTTTTCGCAGCCTGATAGGTTTCTTGAACCGCGCAAATAGACCGGCCAAATAATCAACCAAGCTGATGTTTACTATGGCAAACCCTGAGTGGTTACCGAGGCTTTTTTGATCGATCCTGACGGCACTGAAACATGCCCACGGAGCACATCATGGCCAGTTCAATCATTACCTCAGCCAAGCGCGGCGCCTACCTGGCCATCGGTCTTTACCTGGCCCTGGTGCTGTTTGTCAGCATCGCCGCGCAAACTCAACACAGCTTCGACGCACCGATCCAGGTCGCACACCCCGGCATCCAGTTCGAACACCGCGCAGACGTGCTGGTTGATCGCGCTGAACTCGCAGGAGTGGGCGGCGCATGAAAGGCTACAGACTCTGGGTCATCGCCAGCCTGGCACTGATGACCAATGGTGCGGCGTTGCTCGGCTTTGGCCAAGGCTCGGTGGGTGCGCTGGCGCGGGCCATAGAGGTCAATCACAGCATTGCGCACAATATCGAACGGGCCAACTCCCAAGGGTTGCTGGCCGGCAATCCGCCAATCAAGGCTGAGGTCGATTTTCTCGGGCCGTTTGAAGTGGATTGCATAGCACTCGGCATGTGCAACGCACTCGCCTAGACAACACGAACCACTGTGGCGAGGGAGCTTGCTCCCGCTGGGTTGCGAAGCAGCCCCAAATGCGGCGATCCCCTATTTCTGATGATCCGTGTTGAATGGATTTGCGACTGCTGCGCAGCCGAGCGGGAGCAAGCTCCCTCGCCACAGGTGTTCGGCAAGCAAGAAGAGAAAGTTATTTCTTCATGATTGAGGTGAACAGCTCGGAGTCGAGGAAACGCTGCAACCAGACCTGCAAGCGAACGTAAGGCGTCTGCGCAAACCACTCGCGATCAACATGCGCAAATTGCCGAACGAACGGCAGCAACGCCACATCCGCCAGACTCAAGTGATCGCTCAGCAAGTAATCGCGATCCCTCAGCAACTTATCCAACTGTTGCAAAAACAACGCCCCCTCGGCCCGATAAACCTCCATCGGTTGCTCCGGATAGCGTTCGGCGTACTTGTAGCGGTTCAGATGCAGCTTGAATGCCTGATCGTTGGCTTCGATCAACCCGGCAATCCGTGAATCACCGCCGAGCAGCCAGTCATCCGGATCATGCTGCGCCAACGCCCAGCGCATGATCTCCAGACTTTCATCAATCACCTGCCCATTGGCATCCAGCACCGGCACCGTGCCCTTGGGCGAGATCGCCAGCATCGCGGCCGGCTTGGCCTTGAGGCTGACTTCGACGATCTCCACCGGTACGCCCGAATAACGCAGGGCCATTCGCGCGCGCATCGCGTAAGGGCAGCGGCGGAACGAATACAGCGTGTTCATTTCACCTCCAGTGTGCTCAAACCGTTGCCCTGGCGCTGTACCTGAATCTGCACCGGAATCCGTTCGTGCATTTCCTGCACATGGGAAATCACCGCGACCTTGCGCCCCTGCGCCTGCAAGCCGTCGAGTGCATCCATGGCCAGTTGCAGCGACTCCGGATCGAGGCTGCCGAAGCCTTCGTCGATGAACAGCGATTCGATTTTCAGCGTGCTCGAGGCCATCGATGCCAGCCCCAGTGCAAGGGCCAGCGACACCAGGAAAGTCTCGCCACCGGAGAGCGAATGCACCGAGCGCAATTCGTCGCCCATCTCGGTATCCATCACTAGCAGGCCGAGCATGCTGCCGCCGCGTTTCAAGCGATAGCGTTTGACCAGTTGGCGCAACTGCACGTTGGCGTGATGCACCAGCAAGTCGAGGTTGTAGGCCTGGGCGATCTTGCGGAAGGTATCGCCGGTGGCCGAGCCGATCAACGCATTCAGACGCGCCCAGCGCTGGTACTCGGCATAGGCGTCGGCAATCTGTTGCGCGAGTGCCTGATTGGCGTTTTTCCGGCGCTGATCTTCGGCCTGTTCGGCGCGCAGTTCGGCGCACTGTTGCTCGCTGAGGTTGAACTGGTTCTGCAGCTCGGCGAGCGCGCTGGCGAGTTGCTCGGCATCAAGATTGCCGTTGTGCTGCGCCTGATGATCGGCCAGGCGTTGATCACGTTCCTGCAGCAGCACCTTGGCCTGTTCGATGGCTTTTTCGTTGTGCTGCGAGCGCTGGCGCAGTTCGCTGAGCTGCGTGTCATCGACGCGCAAGAGGTCTTCGAGGCCGCCGTCATCCAGTTCAGGATGGCGTGCGCGCCAGTCGGCAATCTTCTGCGTCAGTTCGTCGTCTTCGCTTTGCAGTGCCTGCAAGCGTTCTTGCTGAGCCTTGAGTTCGGCGCCAATCTGCACCCGTTGCGTGCGCACGTTCTGCAGTTCCGCAGCCGTGCCGGTTTCGGCATTGCGCGCCTGTTCCACAGCCTGTTCCAGTTGCTGCTGCCAGTGTTCGGCGCTGCTGTGTTCGCCCAGCAGTTGCGCGAGTTTTTCCTGACTGGCTTGTTGCTGCTCGGCCAGTGCACTGAATTGCTGCTCGGCGCTTTGCAATTGCTGTACGCGGCTGAGCTGGCGATCCTGTTCCTTCTCCAGCGTTTGCTGGCGTTGCTGCTGCTCGGCCAACTCTTCCTTTTGCTGCTCGACCTGCGCCAGGCGCTCGGCAATCTGCCGATCCAGTTGCATGAAGGTTGCCGCCGGCTCGATACGTAAGGCTTCGAGGGTGTCGGCCGGCAGCAAACTGGCGAACGCGGTCAGTTCCTCGTCGAGACGCTGACGGTCGCTGCTCAGTTCGCGTTGTTGGTTGCTCAGGTGCTGCGCCGCTTGCTGATGCGCGGTTTCGGCATTGCGCAGTTGCTGGGTCAGACGCGCCGCGTCCTGTTGCAGGGTGAGCAGGGCGCTCTGGCGTTGTTCGTCCTGAGTGATGCTCTGGTTCAGTTGATCGTTCTGCCGGGTCAGCCAGGCGTCACGTTTGTCGGCGTCCTGATTCAGCAACTGAGGCGCCAGCGGATGGGCCTCCAGACTCGGCGCCAGTGCCAGCAACTGGGCGTTCAATTGCTCCTGCTGTTGCAACAGCTCTTTCTGCCGGGCGATCACACCACCGACTTCAGCGCGCAATTCGGTGAGTTTTTCCTTGAGCTGATCCACCGCTTGCTGCGCGTTGGCCTGTTCGCTTTCATCATGACGGCCGAGGCTTTGCAGCAGCGCTTCCGGCTGATGATACGGATGCTCGTTGCTGCCGCAGACCGGGCAGGGCTGGTCGTCCTGCAACTGCGCGCGCAACTCTTCGACACTGGCGCTGCGGGCCAGACGCTGGCGCTCGAGCAGTTCACGGGTGACGTTGAGGGTTTGTTCGGCGACGGTCAGCTCGGCCTTGGTTTTCACCCCGTCCTGGGTCAGACGTTCACGTTCCTGTTGCGCATCGAGCAAGCGCTGCTGCAGCTCGGCACCGCGTTTTTCCAGTTCCTGCTGACTGGCCCAGAGCCGCGTGAGGTCTTCGATGGCGCGCAGTTGTTTGCGGTTGTCCTGCAACAGATTGCCGAGGATACCGATCTGCTCGGCGACGGCATCCGGCTCGGCGCCGGCCTCTTTGAACAGCACTTCCAGTTGCTGTTTCTGCGTGGCCAACGCGTCGGCGCTGTGCGCGGCGTTCTGTTCGAGGGTCGCCAGTTCGGCCTGGCCCTTGTTCAGGCGATTGCCGATCAGCATCAGCTGTTGCAGGCGATCGCGATAGGCATTCCACGCATCGCTGAGCGGTGCCAGATCGGCACTTTGTTCCAGTTCGGCGGCGATTTTCTGCAAGCGCTCAGCGACTTCGACCTGTTTCGTCTGCAAGGCCTGAATCGCGCTCTGGCCTTCGGTGCAGGCTTGCTCGGCGGACTGCCGGGCCTCGGCGCTGAGTGCGGTGTCCTTGGCGAGGCGGGCAAGGGAGCTTTGCTCGTCGAAGGCCTGACGCAGCAGCGGGGCACTTTCGCTGTGCCGCTGCTGCGCTTCGCTCAGGGCGATTTTCGCCGCATCCAGCGCCTGTTCCAGTTGCGTCTGGCGCTCGTTGAGCTCGCCGTGTTGCTGGGTATGCGCGGCAATTTGTGCGGCCAGCGGCGTCAGCTGCACATCGAGTTCAGTCTTGCGCGCGAACTGGTGACGTTGCGGGGCGAGTTGTTCCAGGCGCGTCAGTTTCAGGCGTTCACCCGCCAGACCTTCCCACTGTTGCTGCGCACTGTGCAGTTGCTCGGCGGCGGCTTGCTGCGCGTCCTGCAACTGGCGCAAATCCTTGAGCCAACTGTGCTGTTGTTCCAGTTGCTTGAGTTGCGCCTGCTGCAACTTCAGCTGTTGCTGGGCAGCGTTGAAACGCTCATCCAGTTCGGCCCGGGCTTCGGGGGCCAGCGGGGTGACGCCCGTGGCTTGATCCTGCAGCAGCTTGTGCGCTTCGCGGGCCTCTTTGGTCTTGTCGAAGGCGCGGCGGCCAAGACGAGTGTAGAGCGCGGTGTCGGTGAGTTTTTCCAGCAGTTCGCTGCGGTCGTTGTCGTCGGCCTTGAGAAATGCGCTGAACTCACTCTGGGCCAGCAGCACGGCACGGGTGAACTGTTCGAAGTTCAGGCCCAGCGCGGCTTCGAGCTGGGTCTTGTATTCGCCTTTCTGGCTGGCGAGCAGTTGATCCTGATCGATGTCGCGCAGGCTCTGCCGGCTGGCCTGCAACTTGCCGCCGGCCTTCTCGCGGGCACGGTTGGCTTCCCAGCGCGCACGGTAACGGCGGCCATCGACGCCAACAAAATCCACCTCGGCATACCCTTCGCCGGTGCCGCGCCGCAGCAAGGTGCGCGGGTCGCCGGTGGCGATTTCACCGTCAGCGTCCGGCACCTTGGCGTCGCGGCCGGTGTTGTTCAGGCGCGGCACGGCGCCGAACAACGCCAGGCACAGCGCATCGAGCAGGGTACTTTTACCGGCGCCGGTCGGCCCGGTGATCGCGAACAGCCCGGCACTGGCCAGCGGTTCGGCGGTGAAATCAATCTCGAACGGGCCTGCCAGCGAAGCGAGGTTCTTCAAGCGAATGGCGAGAATCTTCATGGCTGCTCGCCCTCCATCTGTACGTCCTGCAGCAGTTCGGCGAAGTCCTTGAGGGTCTGCTCATCGACCTCGTTGCCATAGTTGTCGAGCCAGGCGCGGCTGAACAGCTCCTGCGGAGTGAGTTGATCCAGCTCGACCAGCGCGCTGCCCTCATCGCTGCCCTCAGCGCCACGGTTGCCGGCGTACTCGGCGGCAATCCGTACCAGTCGCACGGCTTTGCCTTGCAGGGCGTTTTCCACCTGATGGCGCAGATCCGGCTGCGGCTCATCGAGGGTCACCCGCACTTCCAGCCATGGCTGGCGCTGGGTTTCGGCGAGCAGATCGATGTTCGGCAGGTCGGCCAGTTGCAGCAGGATCTCCGCCAGCGGCGCCGGGCCGATGCGTTGCAGGTTGACCGAGCGCGGGATAAGTTTCGGTTCGACGCTGACCAGGGTTTCGCCATCGAGGGTGACGTCGAGAATCTGGTGCTGATAACCGATCTCCGAAAACGACAGCGGAATCGGCGAGCCGCTGTAGCGAATGCGTTCTTCACCGTTGACCTTCTGCGGCTTGTGCAAATGGCCGAGGGCGACGTAGCTGATGCTCGGCCCGAACAGGCTGGCGGGCAGCGCTTCGGCGTTACCGATGATCAGGCTGCGCTCGGAGTCTTCCGAGACCGAGCCGCCCGCCATGTGCGCGTGGCTGATGGCGACCAGCGCCTGACCCGGCTGGCGCTTGGCATTCGCCGCTTCGATCAGCCATTCATGCACCTGACCGATACCGCGCAGATAGTTGTCGCCCAGATGCGCACCGGTCACCTCGGCTGGACGCAGGAATGGCAGCGCCAGGCACCAAGCGGCGATTTCGCCTTGGGCATTCGGCAGTGGCAGCAGCAGCCGTTCGGCGTCGAGCTGGCCGTCATCCAGCCACAACACCCGCCCCAGTGCATGGGTGCGCAAGCGGCGCATCAACGGCGCCGGCAGTTCGATGCGCGAGCCGGAATCGTGGTTGCCGGCAATCATCACGATGGTCAGCAACGGCTGTTGCTCGTGAGCGCTGACGATGAAGTCGTAGAGGCGCTCCTGGGCTTTGACCGGCGGATTGACCGTGTCAAAGATGTCCCCGGCAATCAGCAGCACATCCGGCTGCGCCAGTTGCAGTTGGCGCAGCAGCCATTCGAGAAAGCACGCATGCTCGAAATCGCGCTCCTGGCCGTGCAGGTTTTGCCCAAGGTGCCAGTCGGAGGTGTGGAACAGACGCAAGGTGGACTCCGCTACATAAACAGGTGATGGCCGCGGGGGAAATGATGGGCGGCTAAAGAGGGGGGAGTTTACTGGCAAACGGGCGGACTTGCCCAAAGGCTTGAGAGATCAGGAGGTCGTGGCGGATGCCGTCTGTCGCTACTGTCAGATCTGACAGTAGCTGGCCGGCAGCTTCGGGTGATGGGATACCGCAGTCGCCAAGGCGTCAGGCCGGGGCTTTCTGTCACTTGAGGATTTGCTTGTATGAAAACGCAATCACCATCAGCCTCTACGTCTTCTGATCCAGGCGTGAGCGCGCTCAAGCCCATAAGGATCACCAAACTCAAGACTCCCGTGCAGGGCTATGACGGTGGTTTGCCGGTGGCCGCCGTGGAAGGAGGCGTCGAGTTTCTGGTGCCTCCCTGGCTGGTCATGAAGGAGGGTGATCTGCTTGAGGTGTTTTGGGGCGACCTGCTGGCGTCGGTCTGGAGCACAGTCATCGAGCCGGAAGATGAAAACGAACTCGTCAAAGGGGTCATCGATGAGGGGCATATCCGCAGGGGGGACGCCTATCCGGTTTTTTATCGAGTGACCCGGCCGTTTCAGGAACCTGAGTCAACACCGCTGCAAAGGTTCTTCGTCAAACTGGATCGCCCCGGCGGCTTCGATGACGACCAGTCAACGCCCGGCCACCAGAACCTGCGCTACCACATTCCTCAAAGCATCATCGATAACGGCGTCGGCCCCGAGGAGGCTGCGGCGGGTGTGCCGATCACGATCCTGCCGTACCCCTTCATGCGCATCAACGACCGCGTCAAAGTGGCGTGGGGCAGCGTAGAGAAAGAGGTCTATGTCGAGCAAAAGCATATTGACGACCCTGACGACAACCCGCTGATCGTGACCATCGATCAAGCACTGATCGTAGAGGCGGGCGACAGCGCCGGGGTGATGGTGATGTACCAGGTGATCGATGAGTGTGGCAACTATCCCGATCCACGTTCCCTGTGGTCGGCGAAAACCCGAGTCGTGGTGGATCTGAAAGGAAATCGTCTCGATGCGCCTATCGTGCTGGAGGCCGATCCGCAGACTTACGAAATCGACCTCGACGAATTGAACGATGACGACGTGAACGTTCTGGTCAATACCCCCGCTGGCAACTTCCAGGAGCAGGATGTCGTCGCCTTGACCTGGCGAGGAATCAACGCCGAGGGCGTACCGATCAACCATGGCCCGGTAGAGCTGCCGGTGACGCGGGTCGGTGTTGCGCTGGTGTTCACTGTTCCGAACGACAAGGTGCGAGCCATTGCCAAAGGCCGGGCCAGTGTCTCCTACATACTCAAGCGAAGGGGCGTGGCCGATCGGCCGTCCAAGACCGTCGGTATCTCGGTGACGGGGGAGACCTTCCGACTGCCGTCTCCTACGGTGGACGAAGCCCCTACCGGTACGCTGAACCCGGACGAACGCTGGGCCACCGTGCGCATTCCATGGTTTGCGGGACGCGCCGCCAGTGACCTGTTGACGCTGATCTGGGAGGCCACGCGTCCCGGCGGCGGCATCGTCTATTACGAAGACCCGCGCCCGGTTGGCGATGTGCCGGATGACGAGCCGGTGTTGCGCAATGTCTCGAACGCGGAGATCCAGCGTTTCGACGGCTTGCAGGTCTCGGTGTTCTATACCGTCGCCAATGATGATGAGGCGACACTCAACGTGCGCGAGTCGTTGCCGTTCGAGATGCAGGTGGGCGAAGTGCAACCGCTGTTCGTGACGCCGCGCGTGGAAGAGGCGGTGCCTGGCACGTCGTTGATCGATCCGGAAGCCGTCCCGCCGCTGGGCTGTAAATTGATTGTGACGTATCTGCAGACACAGCCCGAAGACCTGGTGAATTATCGCTGGCGCGGCACGGGCGGTAACGGCAGCACCAGTGGTTCACTGCGTCTTACAGCGCAAACTGCGGGTAAGGAAGTGCCGTTCACGGTGCCGAAACAGTTTGTGACCAACAACCTCAATCGCCGGATCGTCATCGACTATTTCATCGTGCGTGACGGCAAGACCCTGGGTTACTCCTTTCCACTGACCTTGCGGGTCGGCAATGCCCTGCTGGATTTCGATCCGCCCTCAATTGACGACGCGCGCGGCGACCAGATTGATGCGAGCGCGGTGCCAGCGGTAGGTGCAACCGTGCGTCTGGCTGCGGCGTATGGCCTGAGGGTGGGCGACAGCGGTGAGATCCGCTGGATCGGCGTTGCCGGAGGCGGCACCGCCATCGTGCCGTTTCGCGTGGAGAGCGGAGACGCGGGGCGCGACAAACTGATCAGCGTGCCGCAGTCGGTGGTTTTGGCCAACGTCGGGCGGGAGATCTCGCTGGACTGCACCGTGGTGCGTCAGGCCGGTGGTCGCCAGTATTCGCGGGTGGCGGTTTATGACGTGCGTGCATCGCTGGGGACAGGCCGGTTGCTGGTGATGGGCGCGCGCTCGCGGGGGAATTACCAGATTTATGGCGGCGGGACTGCGTGGTTGACCGCGCTGGATGCAACCACCCGGCAGCCGATCAGGGCCTGGTGGCGGTATAACGGCGAGGAGGGCGAGGTCAGCGGCACGACTTTCCGCGACACCCGCCCGGACCGGCTGCTGCATGTGCGGATCAGCGATGATCAGGTGACGATCAATCCGCAGAACCTGTGCGGGAACGGTAATTTTATATCCGGCCATGAAGCAAACAACGCGGCCTTTGCGGCACGGACTGAGCGTGGAGCCCTGGTGGCATGGGGCAAGCCTGCCCGGGGTGGAAGTTTAGGAGATTCACTACCGGCCATTTCTGATGCCATATCGCTGAGTGCTTGCGGTTACGCCTTTGCGGCACGACAGGCCTCGGGTGCGGTAGTGGCTTGGGGGCTGAGTGGAAACGGAGGAGAGGTGTCGGACCCCATCAGTCCTTTGCGGGATATCGTAGCGGTAAGCGGCAACGGTTATGCGTTTGTTGCGTTGCGTCGCGACGGGAGTCTGGTGGCGTGGGGAAGCCCTACTTGGGGTGCAGCACTTCCAGAGCCGGTAGCTGCACTGAGGGATGTCGTCAGAGTGATTGGCAACCTATACAGCTTTGTCGCGCTTCGGGCTAATGGTTCGGTAGTGGCTTGGGGGCACCAAACCCATGGAGGTAATGTGCCTGCGATCATCGCAGCATTGACTGACGTTGTTGATGTAGTCGCTACCAGCTACGCCTATGCAGCCCTGCGTGCCAATGGTGCGGTAGTGGCATGGGGATACTGGGGTTACGGGGGATCCATACCTAGCCAGATTGGAGCGCTTACAGACATTGTGGAGCTGAGCGGAACCGAAGTGGCCTTTGCCGCGCGACGCAGGAATGGCAGCGTTGTTGCTTGGGGGTACGGCAGACATGGTGCAAACGTTCCGGCGCCGATCGCCGCACTGACGGATATCAGGACGGTGACGGGTAACATTGCATCATTTGTCGCACTGCTGAGCAGCGGGCGTGTAGTAGGGTGGGGATTACAGGCTATTCCGGCGCCGGTTGCAGCTCTGACTGACATCGTCCAGGTGGTATGCGGGGGAGTTGCTTTCGCCGCGCTGCGGGCCAACGGCACCGTTGAAGCCTGGGGGACTTCTGATCGAGGTGGTGAAATCCCGGAGGCCATTGCGGCCCGACTGGTCAACGTCCGCGCCATTTATGGCAACACCCATGCCTTCGCCGCGCTGACCTCCAGCGGCGAAGTCGTGACCTGGGGCCGTGGCCCGGCCGGCGGTAACAGCGATGCCGTCGCCGATCAGCTCAACGGCAAAATCTTCTACGAAGCTACAGCGTTGTCCCGTGGTTTGGGGATGCGTGAGACACGACTGCTTGAAGCGGCGGAAAGTGAACAAACCTCATAACACCGCCAACGCCTGAAAGATCGCAGCCTGCGGCAGCTCCTACACGTGATCCCTGTAGGAGCTGCCGCAGGCTGCGATCTTTTGCTTTTTACTTCGGATAAAGCGGCGGCAACCCGCTGTCACCTACCGGATCCTGCACCCGCTCGGCCGCCGGAATGGTACGGATCGCCCGCCACAAATCCTCGCCCTGCCAATGCTGCCCCGTCTCGCTGTACAGCGCGCCATTGAGCCCATCCAGCGCGTCCGACAACGGCACAAACCGCGCCGCCATATCCGCCAGTGTCTCCGGCTGCTGCCGCGCCCATGCATCCAGCGCCTGGCGCGTCGCTTGCGGATCATTCGCCTGGCACGCCCGTTTGATGTCGTCCAGCAAGGTGCGCGGGCTTGGGCCGGTTTGCGCGGCGCGATGCACCGCCGGTTGCCATCTTGCACGCCACCACAGGCCGAAGCCGAGCAGGGTGGTGCAGGCGAGGATCAGGGTGCTGAGTTTCCACCACCACAACACATCGTTATCGACGGCGTTCATTTGCAAGGTGCCGGCCGGGGTGTCGACCTGCAGGCTCGGGTTGGTCGCCACTTGCAGGGTGCGCGCCGGCAGGCTGGTGTGTTCCAGATGATCTTCGAAGGTGTTCCACCAGATTACGTCGACGGTCGGCAACTCGATCGCGCCGCTGCGGCTGGGCACCAGCGCTTCGCGTTCTTCACGGCTGCCGATCAGGCCGCGCTCGCCGCTCTGGTTGCTCAGCACCGGTTGATCCGGGTAACGGCGCAGGCCGTTGGCCTCTGTGGCGGGCAGGGCCGGGAGCTGCGAACTGGCCAGGCCTTCGGCCTTCAGGGTCAGGCTGCGGGTCAGGGAGTCGCCGACCTGAAGGTGATCCGGCTCCGGGTTCCAGCTTTCGCTCAGGCTCAGGCTGCGTGCGGGCAGCCACGGCGCATCGGCCGGGTAGGTCAGCGGTTTTGGTTTGACCGTCAGCGGAATCTCCGAGGAGCTGACGTGCAGCAGCTTGCCCGGTTTCGGGCCTTGCGCGGTTGCGTCCTGAGCGGGTTGGGTGTCGACCAGTGTGGCGCTGAAAGTCTGAGGGGCGATGGTCAGCAAGCCACTGTGCTGCGGGTAGATCGCATAGCGCATCTCGATCACGCCATGGCGCACGCCGTTGATGTCTTTCTCGTAAGTGCGGGTGTCGCCCAGTTGCTCGATACGCGCGTCGGCGATCTGCAGCGGGGTCAGGCTGCTGTCGTCGTACAGCGACACCGAATGGTAGATGCGCAGGGTCAGGATCGCCTGGGCCTGCACGTAAACGCTGGGCTGGTCGAGACTGGCCTCGATAAACACCGGGTCCAGGTTGTTTTTCTCTTCGCGGATGTCGCTTTCGACCACTTGCACGGTGATCGGCTGGCTCTGCACCTCACCCAGTTGCAGCGGCGGAATGACCACGCTGCCGTTCTCTTTCGGCAGCAGGGTGATGATCCAGCGCGTGGTGGCGCGGTTGTCGCCATTGAGGGTGTTCAACTGGTTGACCTGACGCGTGCCGCGCACCTCGAACAGCGGTTCCAGCGGCGTCAGGTCGGGTTTGCCGAACTGCGTGACATCATCCGTTTCGAGGGTGAGTTCGACCGTCTCGCCGGAGTTCAGGCGACTGCGATCCACGCTGGCCGTCAGCTCGGCCGCCTGAGCGGTGGCCGTGCAGAGCAGCAGGGGCAGCAAGAGAGCGGTGAAACGGGTCATCGAGTTTTTTCCTGATCCTGATGTTGTTGCTGTTCGTACCAGAATTTGCGTCGCAGCAATTCGCCCGGGTCGTCGGGGATCTTGCCCAGCCATTGTTCCAGTGCCTGACGCTGCTCGCCTTCGAGGTTGTCCTCGCTCGGGCGCAGCGTTGGCACGGTGTCGGTTTCCTCCGCTTCATCGCTGCCCGGCACTTCATTGGGTCCCGGTTGCGGCGGGGTGGTCGGCGGCGGTTCGTTGGCCGACTCGCCGGGCTGGGCCTCGCTCGGGGTGTCACTTTTCACCGCGGGTGGTGGCGCGGTCGCTGGCGGTGGTTCATCGCCGGGCACGTTCGGCTGCGCCGGTTGTGGCTGTGGTTCGGCCGGTGGCGGGGTGTTCTTCTGCTTGAGCAGATTTTCCACCAGGGCCTTGTTGGTCAGCGCCGGGCGCAAGTCCGGTTGCAGTTCCAGTGCTTGCTCATAGGCATCGATGGCGGCTTCCAGCTCACCACTTTTCGCCAGCGCATTACCGCGATTGTAGTGGGCGCGGGCATCGCTGCCTTCGGCGAAACGCTGAGCGGCGCCACTGTAATCGCCGGCCTCGTACAACGCTACCCCTTGCCACTGATGATCTTCGAAGTGTTCGGCAGCATCGGCCGGGCGTTTCTGCTTGAGCAAGTGCAGGCCCTGTTGATCGGGGCGCAGCCACAGGTCTTCGAAGTCGAAAGCGTAGCTCGGCTGCGGCAGGCACAGCAGCAATGGCAGGCAGAACAACCAGCCACGCCGTCCGGCGCAGGCGGCCAGCAGCAATAGCGGCAACAACAGCCAGTAACCCTGATCGGCCCAGGTGTCGAGGCGCACGGTCTGGCCATCGTCGCGCAGGCTGCGCGGGCCATCGAGCAGGCCGAGGGCGCGCAAATCGGATTCGTCGAGACGCGCGCTGTGATATTCGCCACCGACGCTGGCGAGGAATGCGCCAAGGCCCGGGCTGTCAAGTTGCGGCACGCGAATCGCGCCCTGTTCGTCCTTGAGGAAACTGCCGTCCTCCTGAGCGATTGGCGCGCCCTCAGCGGTGCCGATGCCGAGCATCAGCAGTTGTGCCGATTGCTGGCCGAGGGCGCGGCGGATGCCTTGGCGTTCTTCTTCGGTCAGCGAGGAGCCGATCAGCAGAATCCGTCCCTGACCGAGCGCGCCTTGCTTGAGCAAGGCCAATGCTTTGCTCACGCCGAGATCAGCGCGATGGCCGCTTTCCGGCATCAGCGAGGGCTTGAGGGCGTCGAGCAGATTGTGGCTGGTCGCCAGGTCATCCGACAGCGGCACCAGCGTGTGCGCGCTGCCGGCGTAGACGACGATCGCGGTCTGCGCATCGCTGCGTGCCTGCAACAGGTCGAACAGCTTGCGCCGGGCCTGTTCCAGTCGCGTTGGCGGCGAGTCGGTGGCGAGCATTTCCGGGGTCAGCTCCAGAACGACGACCAGCGGGTCGGCAGGTTTCTGGCTGGTCTGTTCGACGCGCTCCCAACTGGGCCCGAGCAGGGCGACGATGGTCAGCAGCCACGCCACGCCAAGGGCAACCCACGGCAGCTTGCTGGCGCGGCCATTGCCACCGCTGAGCAGCGTCGCGTGGAACGCCGGCGGCAGAATCATTTGCCAGCGTCCGGCGCGTTTCTGCCGGTGCCAGAGTTGCCAGATCAGCCAGCCCAGCAGCGGCAGGAGCAGCAGCCACCAAGGGCGGAACCAGTGCGGCCAGAGCGCGATCATCGGCGCCTCCGCAGACGCAGGCGTTTCAGACGCTCACGCCAGTCAGGCAGCGGACTTTGCAGATACAGCTCCTTGGTAAACAGGTGTTGCAGCGGGTTGTCCGGCCACAATTCGCGGGCGACCAGCAACAGGCTAAGCAGCAGGGCAAAGGCCAGCGGCCACTGATACAAGGCTTGCGCCGGGCGCGCCTGGGTCGGTTGCTGAGTCACCGGTTCGAGTTGATCGAGGGTGTCGCGGATCGCTTGCAGCTCTTTGCCGTCGCGGGCGCGGAAGTATTGGCCGCCGGTGGCGTTGGCGATGGCCTTGAGGGCCGGTTCGTCAAGGTCCAGGCTCGGATTGACCCCGAGCAGGCCGGTGCTGCCACTGTCTTCGGGGTCGGCGCCGATGCCGATCGGGTAGATTTTTACCCCTTCGCTGGCGGCCAGTTTCGCTGCGGTCAGCGGATCGATTTCGCCGCCGTTGTTGGCGCCGTCGGTGACCAGAATCAACACCCGGCTTTGTGCCGGACGCATGCGCAGGCGCTTCAACGCCAGACCGATCGCATCGCCGATGGCGGTGTTCTTCCCGGCGATGCCGATGCGCGCTTCATCGAGCCAGACGCGCACGGTATGGCGGTCAAACGTCAGTGGTGCCTGCAGATAGGCCTGACTGCCGAACAGGATCAGACCAACGCGGTCGCCATCACGGCTTTCAAGGAAATCGCCGAGCAGATGCTGAACCAGCGACAAGCGACTGACGTCTTCGTCCTGCCACTGCATGTCGGGAAAGTCCATCGAACCGGACACGTCCACCGCCACCAGCAGATCGCGGCCGCTGGCGGCAATCGGCAACGGTTCGCCGAGCCATTGCGGACGCGCCGCGGCGCTCAGCAGCAACAGCCACAGCAGCAGGAACGGCGCCTGCTGACGCCATGCCGGCAGATTGGCCCTTGCCCGGCGACGGGCGAGGCCTTCGAGGTCGGAGAGAAAACTCACGCGCAACGCCGGCTCGCCACTGTCGGCCACCGGCAACACCAGGCGCATCAGCCACGGCAGCGGCAACAGCACAAAGATCCACGGCCAGGCGAATTCAAACATGCTTGCGAATCCAGGTTTCAACGGCTTGGGTCAGGCCGGCGATGGCTTTGTCGTCGAGTTTGCATTCGGGTTTGTAGGCGCCTTCGACCAGCACCATCCAGCGCGTCAGGCCGGCGGCCGGGCAGCGGTTGTCGAGAAACGCCAGCCATTTGCGGCCATTGAGCGTGTGGCTCTGGCTGTAGGGGTAGTGGTTGCGGCACAGGCGTTTGAGCAGACCGTTGAGCTGCTGCAGCCAGGCCCCGGCCGGTGCGCCGTCGTAGGGTTTGGGCATCTGCGCCAGTTCGGCCAGTGCGGCGATGCGTACGGGGTCGAGCGGTTGTTCGGCGCGCACGATCGGGCGTTTCCTGGTCGGAATGAACCGGCGCAAACGCCACACGGTGAAGCCCAGCAGCGGCAGCAATAAAAGCAGCAGCCACCAGCCCGGCGCTGGCGGCCAGAAGTCGATCGGCGGCGGCGAAATCAGCGGTTGCAGTTGTTCGAGGCCGTTCATCGACTGCTCCCCGGGCGCTGCGGATTGAGGAACTCGCGCATCTGCTCGACCATTTCGCTTTGCGTGCTCAGCGGCATCAACAGCACCCGCAGTTTTTGCGCGAGCAATTCCCAACGGGCGATGCGTGCCTCGGCCTGAGCGCGATAGGTCTGGCGCAGCTCGAAATTCAGCGTGTCGAGTTCCAGTTGTGCGCCTCTTTCCGCGAACCGCAAAAGCCCGGCGGCAGGCAGGGCGTGATCCAGTGGATCTGACAGCGGCAGCAGCAACAGATCGCAATGACGCGATAGCAGACTCAGTTGCTGCTCGGCGCTGTCGGACAGCGCGCGCTCGTCGCAGATCACGATTACCAGACTGCCCGGGCGCAACACCTCACGCGCCCGGCGCAGCGCCACGCCGAGGGCGTCGCGGTCCGGTTCGCGTTCGCTGTGCAGCGACTGATTGACTTTCACCAGGCGGTTGAGCAATTGCAGCAGGCTCTGCTTGCTGCGGCGCGGTTTGATTTCGTAATGCTCGTTGTCGCCGAACACCAGTCCGCCGACCCGGTCGTTGTGCCCCAGCGCGGCCCAGCCGATCAACGCCGCCGCTTGCGCTGCGAGCACTGACTTGAACATCAGCCCGGAGCCGAAAAACAGCCGCGTGCTTTGCTCGACCATGATAAAAATCGGTCGCTCGCGTTCTTCATGGAACAGCTTGGTGTGCGGCTCCTGCGTGCGCGCGGTCACGCGCCAGTCGATGGTGCGCACGTCGTCGCCGGCCTGATAGACCCGCACCTGATCGAAGTCGACCCCGCGACCACGGAATTTCGAGTGATGCAGGCCGATCAGCGGGCTGCGCTGACTGGGTGTGGAAAACAGCTGCACTTCGCGCACACGGTGGCGCATCTCGATCAGATCGGTGAGGCTGATGCGGATGCCCGGTTCGGACGGCAGGGGGGCGTTCATGGGGGTCAAGCGACGGCTACGACGTCGAGAATCCGCTGCACCACCCGATCCTGATCGATGCCGGCGGCTTCGGCTTCAAACGACAGAATGATGCGGTGACGCAACACGTCGAACAGCACCGCCTGAATGTCTTCCGGGCTGACGAAGTCGCGACCGGCCAGCCAGGCGTGGGCCCGGGCGCAGCGGTCGAGGGCGATCGAGCCACGTGGACTGGCGCCATAGGCGATCCACTCGGCCATTTCCGGGTCGAACTTGGCCGGCGTGCGCGTGGCCATGACCAGTTGCACCAGGTATTCCTCCACGGCGTCAGCCATGTACAGACCGAGTATTTCCTTGCGCGCGGCGAAAATCGCCTGCTGGCTGACCCGGCGTTCCGGTTTGGTTTCGCCATTCAGCGCTTCGCCACGGGCCTGCTGCAGGATCCGGCGTTCGACGGCAGCATCCGGGAAACCGATCTTCACGTGCATCAGGAAGCGGTCGAGCTGCGCTTCGGGCAACGGGTAGGTGCCTTCCTGCTCGATCGGGTTCTGCGTGGCCATCACCAGGAACAGTGGCGACAGTTCATACGTGCTGCGCCCGACGCTGACCTGACGCTCGGCCATGGCTTCGAGCAGCGCCGATTGCACCTTGGCCGGCGCCCGGTTGATTTCGTCCGCCAGCACCAGGTTGTGGAAGATCGGCCCCTGCTGGAACACGAAACTGCCGGTTTCCGGACGATAGATCTCGGTGCCGGTGATGTCGGCCGGCAGCAGGTCGGGGGTGAACTGGATGCGATGGAACTGGGCTTCGATGCCCTCGGCGAGTTCTTTGATCGCTTTGGTCTTGGCCAGACCCGGAGCGCCCTCGACCAGCATGTGGCCGTCGGCGAGCAGGGCGATGAGCAAACGCTCGATGAGTTTTTCCTGGCCGAGAATCTGCGTTGAAAGAAAGGTTCGCAGCGCCAGCAGCGCTTCACGATGTTCCATCGGTGACTGTTCCTGGAAAGGGTGGCCGCAGGCGTTCGGATAACGCCGGGGCTGGGGGCGTTACTTTAATCCATCGAGGGGGGTGGCGACTAACGGCATTTTGCGCAAAGTGCGGGAAATGACTGGGGGATTTGTTGGAATTTTGTAGCAGGGGAGTGATTGGTTGCCGGTACCGGCCCTATCGCGAGCAGGCTCACTCCTACAATGGATCGTCGTACACCATACCTGTAGGAGTGAGCCTGCTCGCGATGAGGCCAGTCCAGCCGATATCAAATCTGGCTGATATAGGTCCCGGTGCCATCTAGAATATTCTTCAGGGTTTCTTCAACTTCAGGCAGATCCACCATATCCGGATTGAAAGTGATCTCCAGCACATCATCGCCATTCAGCGCATCGGCATCCGCCGCCGCGATCTCGATCTTCAGCAGGGTCTTGCTCAGGGTGACTTTCACGCCATCCAGCGTCGAAGGCTCGCCATCCAGGGTGATCTCCAGCGCGTCCTCGTCCGGATAACGGCTCATAAGAAACATATCACCCTTGTCGCTGTGGCAGCAGAGCATGGCCATGTTGTCTTCTTCGTCGTCGCACGGGTTGACGATCAGTAGGGCGGTGGTCATTTGCATGGGGGAATTCCTGGCCGACGGGCGCTAAGTGCAATCGAAAGCGCGATTTTGCCAGCCTTGGCGCATTCGCGCTGCTCTCTTGCGTGGGTCGCTTCATTGATGCCTGCAACAAGAGGGTGCGAGAAACCTGGCGGAATCAATGAACAAGGAAAATTCCGACAGATGAATTCTGGGTTGAGAGTTGAAATTTCCGAGGACGCTGCAGGAAAAATTACTTGTTTGAACTTGGCAGCCATTTTCTGCTTTTTCGCTTGTTTTATGGCCACGATTGTCATTATTTTGCGGTTCGAACGCAAAGGAGTGCGTCAACACAAACTAAAAAAAGGACCTCTTTAGATGCATCCGTATTTCGAACGCGCTGAGGAAATTGCACACCTGTCCGACGATCAGATCGAGCAGATTTATCAGCGATATCTGGACGGGGAAAAAAGCGCTGCGCTTCTGGCCGAGTATCAGATCCCTGCCACTGTCCGCAGCTTGCTCAAGGTTTTGCCGCCGATTGTCAGTCAGGATCTGAAGTGCCCCTATTGCGATGTGCCGATGTGGGTACGTCGGCACGCCCGGGGCACTCCGGTCTCGCAGCGTCATCCTTACAAGTGCATAAGGTGCGAGCATCGATACTCAGCATCCGCCCGCCATGGCCGACGCATGGCGTGTACTTGCCAGGCGTGTTGCCAGGTTCATCAGCAACAATTGGCGGCGCAGGCCGAGCGTGATCGACGCGAACTTGAATCGCGCTTCGGTGTACCGAGTCCCGCGGTGCCGTATTCGACCCTTGGGTTTGTGCAGAAACTGACGTTGCTGGCCTTGCTTGACGATGGCAATGGCAGCCATCCCGAATGGATCGCGCCGTTGAGCGCGACATCCCGAAGCGAACATCTGGCACCGAGCGTCGAGGCCAGCGAGGAAAGATTGAAGAGTCTGCACGAGGCTGGCGTGTTAACGGTCGCGACGAGCTCTGATATCAGGGCCTTCGATCGCACTGAGGGTTGCAGTATCAGTGACTATTCTGCAGTGCGCTGGCAGCCTAATGTGGCACTCGGCGGAGTTGCGCGCTGTAATCGGGAAAGTCTGTACCTGGCGCTTTATCAGGAGTTGTCCGGCGAGATTCAGGTCGCCTGGAAGAGCGAACTCTACGGGCTGATTTTCGATCTGGCCCGAGAAGAATCGCTTCAATACATCCGTGTGCTGGCCAACGAAGTCAGTTTTTCGTTCACGGCCGAGGCGCGTGCCGAAACGGTTGTGGGGCAACTCCTGCAGGATTTTTCCGTAAGCCAGCTCTACTACTTCGCCCGCCTGGCAGTAAAAAACGCTGCGCACTTCTACGCCACCGGCAACTCCAAAGGCCGCAATCACGCGTCCAACACCATCCCGCGCAACATGCTCGGGACCGCTCAGGATGCCCTGACTCGGAACTGGCGCAAAAACGCACACCGTGATTCGCGGGTACCGCAATCGGCGTTACATCGGTTGTTGTATGACGTAGTGCTCAAGGACAGCGGTGCCGGGTTTTCCAAGTCGCCGGGAATGTATTGGCGCGATGAACTGGTGCCGCAGTTCTTCTCCCGTGCAGCTTTTGACAGCGACCTGCTCGGTCATTTGAGGCTGTTTTGCCGAGAGTGTGACTCCAGCAATATCGACGCCAGCATGGATAAATTGATCCTGAAAACCATGTGTTACGACTGTGCCACCGTGAGCAAATTCAGGGCGTTCGAGGAGCTGCCTGACTGATGTTTATGGGGGCTAAGCGGCCCAGGAAAAAGGGAAGGCATAAGCTCAATGTGGCTGCTTTCCTTTTTTTCTTCGAGGTGGTTCCTGAGGATGTTGCCTTGAATCTTTTTTGAGTTCTGAGGGCTGTTTTCTAAAGTGCATGATTGTGCGGTAAGGAACGTAAAACAGGAGCTGAAAGAGAATCGGGGGGAGTAAGAATACGAAAAGAAAAACGCCTGAAGAGTACGTTGAATAGAATAGAAAATTCTGACCCATGATCCTCAGTTTTGAGTCGCGGCTCATGAGGTCGGTGGAGTTTAAATAAGCTTCATAGGTGAAGATAGAGCAAAATAAAAGCAGGGCAATGAGCGATAAGGAATATTTTATGAGTGAAAGTTTGTTTGCTCTTTCAAATATCTGGTCGGATATTTTAAAGCATCGGTACAGGAATATTAAGCTGAATATTGGCGCAAATACCGCAATGTAATTCGTGGTTATCCTGGAGCTTAGAGGGAGTTTGGATGACCAGAAGCCGATGTTTTCGATCAGATAGTTTTGTAGAGCAGAATCGAGCAGCATAGGATGGTGCTCGTTAATGATTGGAACTATCAGGTTGATGAGGAGGATCGGCGCCAGCATGGATATAAAACATGCGGTTGATATGGATGGCTCAGGAGTGTTTTGCACCGTGTAATCCTTGTTTGGTGGCCGGCTCAATTAATTGAACCGGCAGGCAGAGTATTAATGCGCTGGCGTCGTTTCAACTAGCGTGAATACTGTGTCATTTATCTTTTCTACGGTTTTGGCATCGAGTAAAGCGGCAACGCCAGCCACGAGGAGACCGGTAGCGACTACAGCAATTACGGGTGGAAACGAAAAAGCAGCTAGCACTGGTGGTGCTATGAGAGCGACCAGCATCCCTGCTCCGGCTCCTGCGGCAATGCTTTCGAATTCGAGTAACAGGGGTTTCCAGTTTCCATCCTGAAAACCGATGATTGCCTTTTCCACAACAGAATGCGCCTGCACGATTTTTCCGGTTACGCCAAATCCTTTGGCGAGCCGATTGACACTGTCCATGTAGGACGCCTTGTCCAGCGCGTTCAGTGCGTCGACAACCGCACGGGTATCCTGCGGGCTGAGCTTTGCATTCGGGTTGGTTCGCACCTGCTCGAACGTTCGCAGCGCCTCGTTGTAGCTCCTGATCTTTTTCCCTGATACATCCTTTTGAAGATCCATCACCACTTGATGCAGGTTGGCGCCGTATTTCTCGAGGATGAATTTGTTCGCGTCGGCGACGTAAGCCACCGCGCGTTTATAGTCATCAATACGTTTGGCCTCCGCTTCGGCAGCGATCCGTTGTTTTTCTTCCTCCAGTCGCAGAGCAGCCTGACGGGCCTGCTCTTGTCTTTGCGCCTCTTCAGCTTGTCGCGCCGCTTCGGCAACCTGCTGTTGGGCGAGTGCCTCGGCCTGTCGCCGAGCTATTTCGGCATACAGCCTGGTCTGGCGGTCTTGAAGATTTGCGATTTGTTCGTTCAGAAGCATGGCGTCGTAAGTGGCTTGTAACTTTGCATATTGTTGCGACGTTTTAATATCCCTTAATTTTTGCTGCAGCTCGGTGTTTTTTTGAAAAAGCAATTCATTGACAATGTTGGTGGCTTTGTTTAGCCATGTATCGGGAGTAGGGTGGGTCAGCGGTGGGTGCCTGCTGTCTATAATGTTTAACTCTATTTGCAAGCCTTGTTCTAAATTGTGCTTTTTTTCCAGATAGTCACTTTCTATCGCCAGTGTGAGCCCATGCATCGGGTTGCCCAGCGGATAATTCTTGAGAATATCTCCGCGAATGGTGCCAGGGTTAAAATTGATGATTTCCCAGGAGCCATCGCCGTAGATTATTGTTGTCGGAAGTTCAAGTTGTCGCATGTGTTGATTCCTTTCTTTGATAGAGACCCGTTCCGTGGGTCAGGCTGATAACTGACGTCTGGTTTTTTATGGGGTGCGCTTATATAGATAGCACTGCCGATTTTTGCGTTCAAATCGTGCTGTAGGAATTCGGTCTTCAAATTATGTGAGACATTTCTTGTCAGTTTGTAAGGATTCTTTAGTGTGTTTCTACTTGTTGTTTTTATTGGTTTTTAGGTGCGAACAATCGAAGGCTGTGTAAGCTTTGGCTGGGTGATTTTCCAAGGAGGAAAGGTGTGGCAGGAACGAATTTCAGGTAATCGGTCATTTCAGGTGCGCTTGCCTGTTGAGCGGCCACCTGAAGCGCGAGAATTCACTTTGGCTGCTAATGTTTACCGGTGCGCGGGGCCGCGTTTACGTGCCAATGACCGAATATGTCGCAGCACCGCAAGCAGACACATTGTCGCACCCATTAAGCTGCGCAACGGATGAGCACCCGTAAAGACATTGTCGGCAGCCTCGACAGTCGTTTTTGCAGATGCCCATTCAATGGAAGGTGAATGTGACCTGAGTGTCTCGTCCAGCTTCACCCACCTGTCCCCCTGTTTCCTCTGCCCGAGAATCAGGAACAGGGCGACACAAGCCCCGCAAGGGGTGTTGCACGCGACGCTTTCCATCAATAACAAGCTTAAGCGGAGTACCACAGATGGCGTTCTTCACCGCAGCCAGCAAAGCCGACTTCCAGCACCAACTGCAAGCGGCACTGGCGCAGCACATCAGTGAACAGGCACTGCCACAAGTGGCGCTGTTCGCTGAACAATTCTTCGGCATCATTTCCCTGGACGAGCTGACTCAACGTCGCCTCTCCGACCTCGCTGGCTGTACTCTTTCCGCGTGGCGCCTGCTTGAGCGCTTCGATCACGCGCAACCGCAAGTGCGCGTCTACAACCCTGATTACGAACGCCACGGCTGGCAGTCGACCCACACCGCGGTCGAAGTGCTGCACCACGACCTGCCGTTTCTGGTCGACTCGGTCCGCACCGAGCTGAACCGCCGCGGCTACAGCATCCACACCCTGCAGACCACCGTGCTCAGCGTACGTCGTGGCAGCAAGGGTGAGCTGCTGGAAATCCTGCCGAAGGGCAGCACCGGCGAAGGCGTGCTGCACGAGTCGCTGATGTACCTGGAAATCGACCGCTGCGCCAACGCGGCCGAACTGAATGTGCTGAGCAAAGAGCTGGAGCAGGTGCTCGGTGAAGTGCGCGTCGCGGTCGCTGATTTCGAGCCGATGAAGGCCAAGGTGCAGGAGATCCTCACCAAGCTCGATAACAGCGCATTCGCCGTCGATGCCGACGAAAAGACCGAAATCAAGAGCTTCCTGGAATGGCTGGTGGGCAACCACTTCACCTTCCTCGGCTACGAAGAGTTCACCGTTGTCGATCAGGCCGATGGCGGCCACATCGAATACGACCAGAATTCCTTCCTCGGTCTGACCAAACTGCTGCGCACCGGTCTGACCAACGAAGACCGTCACATCGAAGATTACGCAGTGAACTACCTGCGCGAACCAACCCTGTTGTCGTTCGCCAAGGCTGCGCACCCGAGCCGCGTACACCGTCCGGCCTACCCGGATTACGTGTCGATCCGTGAAATCGACGCCGACGGTAAAGTCATCAAGGAACACCGCTTCATGGGCCTGTACACCTCCTCGGTGTATGGCGAGAGCGTGCGGGTCATTCCGTTCATCCGTCGCAAGGTCGAAGAAATCGAACGCCGTTCCGGCTTCCAGTCCAAGGCTCACCTGGGCAAGGAACTGGCGCAGGTGCTCGAAGTGCTGCCGCGTGACGACCTGTTCCAGACTCCGGTCGACGAACTGTTCAGCACCGTGATGTCGATCGTGCAGATCCAGGAACGCAACAAGATCCGCGTGTTCCTGCGCAAAGACCCGTACGGTCGCTTCTGCTACTGCCTGGCCTACGTGCCGCGCGACATCTATTCCACCGAAGTGCGCCAGAAGATCCAGCAGGTGCTGATGGAGCGCCTGAAGGCCACCGACTGCGAGTTCTGGACCTTCTTCTCCGAGTCCGTGCTGGCTCGCGTGCAACTGATCCTGCGCGTCGATCCGAAGAACCGCATCGACATCGATCCGCTGCTGCTGGAAAAAGAAGTTGTACAGGCCTGCCGCAGCTGGCAGGACGACTACGCCGCACTGACCGTCGAAAGCTTCGGCGAAGCCCACGGCACCAACGTGCTGGCGGATTTCCCGAAAGGCTTCCCGGCCGGCTACCGCGAGCGTTTCGCGGCGCATTCGGCCGTGGTCGACATGCAGCACCTGCTGAGCCTGAACGAAAAAAATCCACTGGTGATGAGCTTCTATCAGCCGCTGGGCCAGGTGTCCGGTCAGCGCGAGCTGCATTGCAAGCTGTACCACGCCGACACCCCGCTGGCCCTGTCCGACGTCTTGCCGATTCTGGAAAACCTCGGCCTGCGCGTGCTGGGTGAGTTCCCGTACCGTCTGCGCCACACCAATGGCCGCGAGTTCTGGATTCATGACTTCGCGTTCACCGCGGCTGAAGGCCTGGAGCTGGACATCCAGCAACTCAACGATACCCTGCAGGACGCGTTCGTCCACATCGTCCGTGGCGATGCCGAGAACGATGCGTTCAACCGTCTGGTGCTGACCGCCGGTCTGCCATGGCGCGACGTGGCGCTGCTGCGTGCCTACGCCCGTTACCTGAAGCAGATCCGTCTGGGCTTCGACCTGGGTTACATCGCCAGCACCCTGAACAACCACACCGACATCGCTCGCGAGCTGACCCGGTTGTTCAAGACCCGTTTCTACCTGGCGCGCAAGCTGGGCAGCGACGATCTGGAAGACAAGCAACAGCGTCTGGAACAGGCGATTCTGACCGCACTGGACGACGTTCAGGTGCTCAACGAAGACCGCATCCTGCGTCGTTACCTGGATCTGATCAAAGCCACCCTGCGCACCAACTTCTATCAGACTGATGCCAACGGCCAGAACAAGTCGTACTTCAGCTTCAAGTTCAACCCGCACGCGATTCCAGAGCTGCCGAAGCCAGTACCGAAGTTCGAAATCTTCGTTTACTCGCCACGCGTCGAAGGCGTACACCTGCGCTTCGGCAACGTTGCGCGCGGTGGTCTGCGCTGGTCCGACCGTGAAGAAGACTTCCGTACCGAAGTCCTCGGTCTGGTGAAAGCCCAGCAAGTGAAGAACTCGGTCATCGTGCCGGTGGGTGCGAAGGGCGGCTTCCTGCCGCGTCGTCTGCCACTGGGCGGCAGCCGTGACGAGATCGCGGCCGAGGGCATCGCCTGCTACCGCATCTTCATTTCGGGTCTGCTGGACATCACCGACAACCTGAAAGACGGCGCGCTGGTACCGCCGGCCAACGTCGTGCGGCATGACGACGATGACCCGTACCTGGTGGTGGCAGCGGACAAGGGCACTGCGACCTTCTCCGACATCGCCAACGGCATCGCCATCGACTACGGCTTCTGGCTGGGGGACGCGTTCGCCTCCGGTGGTTCCGCCGGTTACGACCACAAGAAAATGGGCATCACCGCCAAGGGCGCGTGGGTCGGCGTACAGCGCCACTTCCGCGAGCGCGGCATCAATGTTCAGGAAGACAGCATCACTGTGGTCGGCGTCGGTGACATGGCCGGTGACGTATTCGGTAACGGCCTGTTGATGTCGGACAAGCTGCAACTGGTTGCCGCGTTCAACCACATGCACATCTTCATCGATCCGAACCCGAACCCGGCGACCAGCTTCGTCGAGCGTCAGCGCATGTTCGACCTGCCGCGTTCGGCCTGGACCGACTACGACACCAGCATCATGTCCGAAGGCGGCGGCATCTTCTCGCGCAGCGCGAAGAGCATCGCCATCTCGCCGCAGATGAAAGAACGCTTCGACATCAAGGCCGACAAGCTGACCCCGACCGAACTGCTGAACGCCTTGCTCAAGGCGCCGGTGGATCTGCTGTGGAACGGCGGTATCGGCACTTACGTCAAGGCCAGCACCGAAAGCCATGCCGACGTGGGCGACAAGGCCAATGACGCACTGCGCGTGAACGGCAACGAGCTGCGCTGCAAAGTCGTGGGCGAGGGCGGTAACCTCGGCATGACCCAACTGGGTCGCGTGGAATTCGGTCTCAATGGCGGCGGCTCCAACACCGACTTCATCGACAATGCCGGTGGCGTGGACTGCTCCGACCACGAAGTGAACATCAAGATCCTGCTGAACGAAGTGGTTCAGGCCGGCGACATGACCGACAAGCAACGCAACCAGTTGCTGGCGAGCATGACCGACGAAGTCGGTGGTCTGGTGCTGGGCAACAACTACAAGCAGACTCAGGCTCTGTCCCTGGCGGCGCGTCGTGCCTACGAGCGCATTGCCGAGTACAAGCGTCTGATGAGCGATCTGGAAGGCCGTGGCAAGCTGGACCGTGCCATCGAGTTCCTGCCGACCGAAGAGCAGATCAACGAGCGCGTTGCGGCAGGCCATGGCCTGACCCGTCCCGAGCTGTCGGTGCTGATCTCGTACAGCAAGATCGACCTCAAGGAACAGCTGCTGAACTCGCTGGTGCCGGACGACGACTACCTGACCCGCGACATGGAAACGGCGTTCCCGCCGACCCTGGTCAGCAAGTTCTCCGAAGCCATGCGTCGTCACCGTCTGAAGCGCGAGATCGTCAGCACCCAGATCGCCAACGATCTGGTCAACCACATGGGCATCACCTTCGTTCAGCGACTCAAAGAGTCGACCGGCATGAGCCCGGCGAACGTGGCCGGCGCCTACGTGATCGTGCGTGACATCTTCCACCTCCCGCACTGGTTCCGTCAGATCGAAGCGCTGGACTATCAGGTCTCCGCTGACGTGCAACTGGAGCTGATGGACGAGCTGATGCGTCTGGGCCGCCGTGCTACTCGCTGGTTCCTGCGTGCCCGTCGCAACGAGCAGAACGCTGCCCGTGACGTCGCGCACTTCGGTCCGCACCTGAAGGAGCTGGGTCTGAAGCTCGACGAACTGCTGAGCGGCGAAATCCGTGAAAACTGGCAGGCGCGTTATCAGGCTTACGTCGCGGCCGGTGTGCCGGAGTTGCTGGCGCGTATGGTGGCGGGTACCTCGCACCTGTACACCCTGCTGCCGATCATCGAAGCGTCCGACGTCACTGGCCAGGATCCGGCCGAAGTGGCCAAGGCCTACTTCGCCGTGGGCAGTGCGCTGGACATCACCTGGTACCTGCAACAGATCAGCGCACTGCCGGTTGAAAACAACTGGCAGGCCCTGGCCCGTGAAGCGTTCCGTGACGATGTGGACTGGCAGCAACGTGCGATCACCATCTCCGTCCTGCAACAGGGCGACGGCACTCAGGACGTGGAAGCACGCCTGGCGCTGTGGATGGCACAGCACGAAAGCATGATCGAGCGCTGGCGCGCCATGCTGGTGGAAATCCGTGCTGCGAGCGGCACCGACTACGCCATGTACGCCGTGGCCAACCGTGAGCTGCTTGACCTCGCGTTGAGCGGTCAGGCGGTGGTGCCTGCGACTGCTGCGAATGCCGAGCTTGAACTGGCCTGAGTAGTGGTTGAATGAAGAAGCCCCGGTGTCGTGAGATGCCGGGGCTTTTTTATGTCTGGATTTTGTGGTGTTTGTTCCGGCCTTATCGCGAGCAGGCTCACTCCTACAGTTGGAATGCGTTTTCCCCCTGTAGGAGTGAGCCTGCTCGCGATGAGGGCCTGACTATCAATACAACTTATGTGCTTGTTTGTTATCCAGCATCGACACTTTATCTGTCGGTCTGGTCAATAAATTACTCAGCGACTGATCAAACTTCTGCAGCGCCCGCACTTGCACATCCTGCTGTTGATTAATATCAGCGACGATCTCTTCCGAACGTTTGAAGTCCGCCCAAACCGGTGTCAGTTCTTTGGCCTCCGAACCTTTCGCCGTGCCGATGTAATTCAACTTCGCATCATAAAAATCCGCGCTGACATCGGCCTTAATGTCGGAGCTGCGCGAGGTAATCAACTGGCTGTGGGCGTCGACGATCGCCACCACATCGGGATGCGCCGCGCGCAGGCTCTGCATGTCCGGGTACACCGTAACCGAGCCGAACTGCCGTTGCAGCGAGGCCTTGACCCAGTCCACGGCCATGTCCGGTTTCGAGGTGTTGACGTAGGCGTCGTGGATCGGCTGCACCAGCAGGCTCTGGCCGAAACCGGTGCCGGCGTTGGCCTGATAGTCACGCAGGTATTCGCGGTTGGTCTGGGTACTCGGGCTGTAGACCACGCCCAGTGACACGCCGGGACCGCTTTGCACCTGGGCGGCGCTGCTGCGGCCGACCGGTTGGGTGAACAGGGTATCGAGGGACGACACCGCTTTCGGCGCGGTGGGTACGGAACAGGCGGACAAGGCTAAAACCGATATCGCCAAGGTACTGGCAAAAGCAAGTTTCATGATGAGTCTCCCGTGAAGCAACTTCAGTCGGAAAGTCAGCGTTGTCGCGGCTGTGGGTGACGGGCGCACGACAGTTGATTCAGACTAAACCCGCCAACCTGTAAATAAGCTGACAATTTTTCGAGTTGTGGCGATGCATTAGTTTTATTGGCTTTAAGGCGAATCGGTTAATTGCCTCGGGAAATAAAAAGGCGCAAAACAGTGTTTTGCGCCTTTTTATTTATGGCTGTGCCAACAACCATCAGTTTTTCAAGGGGATCAGTACTTGCTCGTCCGGGGCCAACACCATGAACACCAGCAACTTCGCCGGTTTGCTGTTGCTGGCGTTTTTTGACACCAGGTGTTCGGAGCCGGCCGGTTCGTACCAGAACTGGCCTTTCTTGTAGGTGATCGGCTGTTCGCCCTTGACCTGGGAAATCACTTCGCCTTCGAGCACGTAAGCCATGGCGGTGCCGTCGTGTTTGTGGGCGATCGAGGACTGGCCGGGTTTGTAGTCGACTTCGATCATCATGGCTTTCTTGCCGGGGGCGTTCTTCAGCATCTGGTCTTGCAGGACGGTGACTTTCTCGGATGGGTCGTGAGCCAGGGCGGCGGCAGACATGGACAGGGCGAGAACGGCGGTGAAGAGGTGCAGGGCTTTCATGTTCGATCACCAGTTGGGGAGGGGTGGTGACCACAGTAGTCTGCGGGGTGGGGTATTCAAACGGCCAATATTCGGGAAGATCGGGTGACCAATCGATCGTTCGTCGATGCGGCTGAATACGCCTTCGCGAGCAAGCTCGCTCCCACAGTTGATCGCATTCCAATGTGGGAGCGGGCTTGCTCGCGAAGGCGTCCGGTCAGACGATGGGGAAGCTGTTGAAATCCACACTATTGGCCAAGCGGCTATCAATCAGGTCTATAAACCCCTGCGCCTCGGGCCGGTTGAAGTGCGCCTGCATTGCCGCTTCCGACTGCCAGCGTGCACTCACCGTCCAGCGCTGGCTGTCCTCGGGGCAGCGGTCGACCATGTAGGCGTCGCAACCCGGTGTCTGGCGCAAGGTGTCGACGATCTTCTGCAACTGCCGACCGAGTTCTTCCGAACGCCCGGCGGCGGCGCGCACCTGGACGGTGTTGATCACTTCGTTGGACATTGCTCACACTCCTGAATCAGGCCGGACGAATCCTGCTCATTGAGGGATAACGCCAATGCAGAATAGGCCTGCACCTGCTGATCACCAATAACCAATCGGCGGTTAATCGCCCAGACCAATCATTCACGCCACTTGTTGCAGAATGTCGCGCAGGCGATCCAGAGCGGTGTCGATGTCGAGGGTTTCAATGGCGCCGAAGCCGAAGTACAGGCCGCTCTTCACCGGCAGTTGATAATGGAAAATGTCGATGGAATACAGCCCGACCTCGACTTTTTTCGCCAGTTCGATCACCAGCGGCAGGTCGATCGGCACCTTGCACAGCACCGCCATGTGGAACCCGGCACTGGGCGGAATCGCCTCCAGCCACGGCGAAAGATCACCGGCCATGCGTGCCAGAATCCGTTCACGGCGCTGGGCGTAAATCGTATGGCAACGGCGGATGTGCTTGAGCAGGCAACCTTCGGCGATAAACTTGGCCAGCGCCCATTGCGGCAGGGTCGAGGCGTGCAGATCGGTGAGTTGTTTGGCGCGGATCACCGCTTCGAGAATCGCCGGCGGCAGGATCGCGTAACCCAGACGCAGCTCCGGCAGCAAGGTCTTGGAGAAGGTGCCGACGTAGGCCACGATGCCGCGCTGATCAAGGCTGAACAGAGAGTCCGTAGGCCGCCCTTCGTAGCGGAATTCGCTGTCATAATCGTCCTCGATGATGATCGCCCCCAGCTCATAAGCGCGGGCGAGCAAGGCCTCGCGGCGCGCCTGGCTCATCGGCATGCCCAGCGGGAACTGGTGCGACGGGGTGACGTAAATCATCCGCGTGCCCTCGGGAATCTGCTCGACCACGATTCCCTCGGCATCCACCGGGATTCCGACCACCTCGGCGCCGTGGGTGCCGAACAGCAGGCGCGCTGGCGGATAACCCGGGTCTTCCATCGCCACCCGACTGCCAGGGCTGATCAGCACGCGGGTGATCAGGTCCAGCGCCTGTTGCGCGCCGTTGCACACCACGATGTCCTCGTCCTGACAGTTGATCCCGCGCGAAAACGCGATGTGCCGGGCAATCGCATTGCGTAGCGCCGGCAGACCTTCGGGCACGCTGTAGAAACCTTTGGAGCCGGCCATCTGGCGCATCGCGTGCGACACGCAGCGGCGCCAGTCGTCATGCGGGAACTGGCCCTTGCTGGTGGCGCCGCCGATGAAGTCATAGCGCAGCGAACCTTCCAGCGACGGGTGGCGCAAGAACACCGGCAGGTTGCGCCAACGCTCGATCACCTCGGCGCTGGCCAGTTCGGTGTGGCTTTGCTTGCGCTGGATCTGCGCCGGGCGGGCGTTGACGTACGTGCCTTTGCCGATCACCCCGGTGAGGAAACTTTCGTAAGTCAGTTGCGCGTAGGTGTCGGAAATGGTCTTGCGCGAGATCCCCAGTTGCTCGGCCAGCAGACGGCTGGGCGGCAACTGCGTGCCGGCGGCCAGACGCCCGGACTCGATGGCGCCGCGCAGCTGGTTGTATAGCTGGCCGGCGAGGTCCTTGCGGCCATTGATCACGACGTGAAGTTCCATACCGACGCGGCTCCGGGGGGGCGAATTGAAGTGTCGGCCAGATTAACGCTGTTGGGTGATTGGCAGAAGTTGCGCAGCACAAAAACCCGAAATTGGTCACCATCCCCCCTTGTAGGAGTGAGCCTGCTCGCGATGAGGTCGGCACATCCAACATGGCGGTGACTGAATGACCGCTATCGCGAGCAGGCTCACTCCTACAAGGTTGTGTGTTTGGCCGGGGGGCAGTGGTGTAGCGGTTTTCCGTGGAATTGGGGCTGTAACGCCGGCAGCTCTGCGCTTACCGTGAACTCATCATTCCGCTTCCCGAGACCTGCCCATGTCCCCGCGTCTGGACTACTACAACGCATCGCCCAAGGCGATGAAAGCGATGATCGCCATGGAGGCGCTGACCAGCGACCTGAGCATCGAGGCGCCGCTGTTGCAACTGATCAGGATTCGCGCCTCGCAGCTCAACGGCTGCGCGTTCTGCACCGACATGCATTCGGTGGACGCGCGGCGGGCCGGGGAGAGTGATCGGCGCTTGTATGCGATCGCGGTGTGGCGCGACAGCGGCTTCTTTAACTCCCGTGAACGCGCCGCACTGGGCTGGGCCGAGGCGGTGACGCTGTTGGCCGAGAGTCATGTGCCGGATGATGTTTACCAGATGGCCAAAGCGCAATTCAGTGAGGCGGAGCTGGTGGATTTGACCATGGCCGTCACCACCATCAACAGCTGGAATCGCCTTGCAGTAAGCTTCCGCCAGACCCCCAGCGACTGACGTGCACATAACCCTGTGGCGAGGGAGCTTGCTCCCGCTCGGCTGCGCAGCAGTCGCAAAACCTTTGCATGCGGTCTGTCAGTCAAAACCGGTTCGGCAGGTTTGGGGGCGCTGCGCACCCCAGCGGGAGCAAGCTCCCTCGCCACAAAGTTTGGTCTTCAGTTTGGTGGGCGTTGTGGTTTGACTGAGGTGCCGAAGGTGTTGCCCATGCGTGTTCCAGTTGCGGCCGGGGTTGCGAGGCCAACCTGATTCGGTGGCCGTTTGTTCACCGGCACATTCAGCGCCTCCTGATTCTTCTGCGCAGCCGCAGCACCCTCGGGGTTGTTACCCATCTGCTGACTCAAACAATCGTAATTCGGCGCCTTGTAGCCACCCACCGTCACCTCCACACAGCCCAGCGGCTGCTCGGCGTGGGCACTGGCGAAGGCGCTCAGCAGCAGCCCGCCGAGGGCGAATTTCCACAGTGATTTCATGCAAGCCTCCTGGCCGGCCCGAAGCGGCCGTTCTCTGATTGCAGTCTAGTGCAAGCCTTGGGCGAATCCCGTGATGGTTTTTTTGCACCGCCCGTCACACCAGATTCATAAACAGCCATCAGGATGACGGTTTTCAGGGGTACGTCAGCCGTGCAGCGAGGCAGTTCCAGGGACGGTCTTCAGCGTTCAGCGACTCTCGTGCGCCGGGTGAGTCTGGGGCTGCTGCTTGGCTGGTTCAGCGGTGCGGCGACAGCCGAACCGGTGCCGGCCGATATGCGCATGACGCTGCACATCCCGGCGCAAGACCTGGCCCGGGCGCTGGATCAGTACAGCCACGCCACGGGCGTTGCGGTGCTGGTCGACAGCCAGTTGAGTCGTGGCCGGCGCTCGTTGGCGGTCGATGGCGAATACACCGCTGCCGATGCGCTGCGCCGTTTGCTCGGCGGCAGCGGGCTGATGGCGCGTTATGCCCGCGATGACGCGTTCACTCTACAAGTGGCGCAGGTCGAGGACGTGCCGTCGGCCCCGGACAAAACCACCCCAGCCAGCGCCGCCGTCAGTCGCAGCTACGCCACCGCGGTGCAAGCGGCGATCGAGCGCAACCTGTGCGGTTCGCCGCTGACCCGTCCAGGCAGCTATCGCGCGGTGTTGCAGGTCTGGGTCGGGCGCGACGGCGTGGTGCAGCACAACTGGTTGGTCACCACCACCGGAGATGTACGGCGCGATACCGCGCTGGTAGAGAGCTTTCGCAATCTCAGGATCGACCGGCCGACGCCCAGCGCGTTGCGTCAGCCGGTCACGTTGCTGTTGTTACCGGAGTCGTCAGGGAAACGCATGGAATGCACCAAATGGGAAGGAGTTTCCGGGGGATGAAAGACACCGGACAAGGTTCGATGGTCCAGCTGTTCCTGACGTCCTACGAGGACTTTCGGGTGCGCTTGCGACGCCGTCTCGGCTCGGAAGACCTGGCCAACGACGTGCTGCACGAAACCTACCTGCGGGTCGACCGCATGGAGACGCCGCCGAACCTGCTGCGGCCCAACGCCTACCTCTATCGCATGGCCCTGAACATTGCCGCCGACCGCCGTCAGGCCGATGCGCGCCTGCTCACCGGCGAGGAAGTCGAAGAGCTGCTGCAAATCGGCGACGAGGCGCTGGACCCGGCGCGGGTGGTCGGTGGGCAAAAGGAAATCCAGTCGCTGCTCAGCGCCCTCTATGAGCTGCCCGCGCGGCGTCGCAGAATCTTCATCGCGGCGCGTCTGGAAGAGGCGCCGCACCTGGAAATTTCCCAGCGCTTCGGCATCTCCACACGCATGGTCGAGAAGGAAATCAAAGCTGCATTGGGCTTCTGCGCGGCGAAACTGGAAAGAAAAGTGTTTCAGCGGTTCGGTCGCGGGGCCGGAAAACCGTCTTCTGAATAGTGCCCGATCAATTCGTTGAGAATCTGCGCGTTTGAACATCTTTCGACTGACACCTGCCAAGCCATCGGCGGCCGACAATCTGCACAGTGAAGCCCACGACTGGTTGGTCCTGCTGACCTCCGGCCGCGCCACCGTGGCCGACGCCCGCGCCTTGCGCGACTGGTGCGCGCAAAGCGCCGAACATGCCCGCGCTTTCGAAGAGGCCAAGGTGTTATGGCATAACCTGCAGCCTGCCGCTGAAATGCTGCAATCGCCTCGGCGTTTTGGACGGCGCGCGTTTCTCGGTGGTGCCATCGCGGCATCGGCGGCGTTTTTGCTGGTGCGCGGGACGATTCCGGGTGGCTTTGAAGGGCTCGGCGCCGATTACATCACCGAAGTCGGCCAGCAGAAGCGCCTCGAACCAGCCGACGGCGTGCGCCTGGAACTCAACACCCAGACCCGCATCAACCAGCGCGCTGGCGACGATGGCGTGCAGGGATTCGAACTGGTCAGTGGTGAAGTCGAAGTGCAGACCGCACGGCTACCATTGACGATGCAGGCCGGGGGAGGGTGGTTGCGGGCCAGTCAGGCGCGGTTCAATTTGCGTAACACCGATCAGCAAGTGTGCGTGACGTGCCTCGATGGTTCGGTGGACGTTAATGTCGATGGCCGCAGCCTGCGTCTGCAGCCCGGTGAACAACTGACCTACGACGCGCAGCAAGTGGGCGCAGTACAAAGCGTCGACACCGCCGCAGTAATGAACTGGCGCCAACAGGTACTGGTATTCAACGGCGCAACCCTCAGCCAGATGATCGACGAGATCAACCGCTACCGCCCTGGCATGTTGCTGCTGCTCAACCGCGAACTCGGCCAACGCCGCGTCCAGGCCCGCTTCAGCCTCGACCAACTCGCCGGCGTCGCCCTGCTGATCCGCGACGCCTACGGCGTCAAATGCACCGAACTACCCGGCGGCGTCGTCGTCCTCAGCTAATCCAACCCAACACTCACAAACACTATAAAACCCTGTGGGAGCTGGCTTGCCAGCGATAGCGGCATGTCAGGCAATGAGATGTTGGATGTGAATACCCCATCGCTGGCAAGCCAGCTCCCACAGGGACCTCAGTAATCCAAATTATTGCAGCGGCCCCATCACCTGCCGATACCGCTCCACCCCCTGCGCCGTCTCCCGCGTCAACCGAACCTCCAACCCCAACGGATCCTCCCGCCGATTCCCACTCAACTGCCGCCAACCCTTATCCACCTCCCAAACCCGCACCTGCACATCACTCACCCCCTGCAACACCGCCACCCCGCCAGTCGGCGCCGGCAACGGATACCGACCCCGCGCCTCAGCCACCGCCCGATACAACGTATCCCCCTTGACCCACCAACGCACCCGCTGCAAAGCCCCAGGCTGATCCGCCGCACGGCGAATGACATCCAGCCGAAACCCCTTGCTATCACTGCTCCGCACCGTCAGCGCAGGCGGTGCACTCGGCGGCTCATCATCCACGCCAACCTTCTTCGGCTCAGTCAATTCAATCCCCGCACGCATCTCCACATCACGCTGCAACTGATTCAACGCCCGCAACAAACTGTCGCTCTGCTCACTGCTCGCCTGCAAATGACTGTCCGCCCGCGTCACACTGTCCAGCCCGCGCCACGCAATCAAACTGACCACCGCCATCAGCAGAATCGCGACCATCACCTCGATCAGGGTAAAGCCCCGTTGAGCGTTCATTGCACACTGATCCTTCCACTGGCATCGCGCAGCACACTCAGCCGATTGAGCCCATCAGACAGGGTCAATTGCAGCGGCGGATTGATCCACTCGGCGTTAAGTACAACCTTCTGCTTCGGCTCTACCCGTACCTCCAGCTTCGGACTCTGCCAGGTGCGCGGCCGCAACTGCGGATCATCCTTGAAATGCTCAAAACCACGACCACTGTCACTGCTCCGACTGAACCGAAAGCCCTTGCCATCACTCACCCAAACAATCGGCCGACCATCCGCCCGCGCCTCCGCCTGCGCCACCTGCAGCAACTGCGCCACCCGCTCGGCATCCTTGCGCAGCAACTGCAGCGGATCCGGCTTGATACTCAGACTGATCGCCGCACTGGCGATCCCGATGATCACCAGCACCACCATCAACTCGATCAGCGTAAAGCCCTGTTGCTTGCCCACCTTCATCGGTTGCGCGCTCCTTTGCGTCCAGCCCCGTCCCAAAAAAACATCCTGCACGGCCAACATGTAAGACGTGTGAAATAAAACCGTGAGAATTGCCGCGTAGCCTGTCAGCAGGGACAAAAAGGAGATTCAGCCCATGATGCTCACCACCCGCATATCCCCCCCGCAAACCGTCCAGGCCCTCGCACTGCTCGCCGCCCTGGTCGGCGTCGCGACCTGGTCGTCGCTGCTCCTGACCAGCGCCGAATCCCACACCCCACCAGCACCCCCACAAATGCTCGCGGCACGCAGTGACAGCCCGGCGTTGCAGTGGTTTTCCAACCAGACGGCGCCGGTGGACATCAAAGTGAGCGGGGTGATGGCGGGGAGTCGCGGGGCGGTGGCGATTTTGAGTTTGAACGATGGACCGCCGAGGAGTTTTTTGCAGGGGGAGAGGGTGGGGCCTGGGGTGAAGTTGGTGGCGGTGGAGGGGGATGGGGTGGTGATTGAGCAGGGGGGGGAGAGGGTGCGGTTGGGGGTGGAGAGGTTGGGGGAGGGGGTGGATATGCCGAGGTTGGTGAGGCCGTGATTGGTGAGTTCTAAGGAAGCGATTGCGATGTTTCAGTCGGAAAATACCTTCTGTGTTGTCGGTACAAACGACACGGCACATGAAGAGAATGGCTGAGTAAAGAATGTTTGTGTGGGGGTAGACCAAAGCGGCCGCTTCGTTTCTATTTCCACAAATGCGGGGGGAATTCTAAATTTATTTTGCTGACTACTTCCTGATTTACTTTTGTCTGCTAGACATACTGAAGGCAAATGTCTGCTTTTTATTCATCGGTGTGGTGCCAAGGAGTAGGTGGGTGACGATCATTCAGGAAATCCATGCGTGGTCTAATGGACTGCCTGCGTGGCAGCAAGATGCGATTGCTCGCCTCTACCAGGATCGCATTCTCAATGCTGCCGATCTTGACGACCTTTATGCGTTGGCCAAGGCCGAATCTGGAATCCCGGATACTGAGGGGCGAAAACCCAAGAAGCTTGAAGACGCATTGATAGCCCAGCCAAACGATCCAGCACGGTCAGTGCAAGTTGCTGCGATCAAGCAACTTGTTAACGTAAATGCTTTAGCCAACGGGGGAAATGTTCCCATTTCCTTGACTGGTTTGACCGTAATTTACGGCGAGAACGGCGCGGGAAAATCGGGTTACTCGAGGGTGTTCAAACATGCATGCCGTGCCAGGGACCGGCGCGAGCCAATTCTCCCAAACGCCAACCTAGACCCAAAGACTGCTGGTGTCGCCCAGGCAATCTTTGAAACCGTAATCGACGGTGTGACAACCGATCTTTTCTGGCAATACGGAGCCGTCGCTCCCGAGCCGCTTTCGGACATTGCCATCTTTGATACTCATTGCGCTCGTGCTTACATTGATAACCATGGTGACTTTGCTTATGCGCCATACGGTCTGGATATCTTGGAGGGGATGGCCGGCGTATGTAATAAGCTTAAGGCGCGTGCCACTCAGGAGAAGGCAGCGAATGCTCCGACTGATGCATCGTATGTCGCCCTTACGAAAGATCAAACTCAGGTCGCTGCCGCATTACTCGGTATCCCGAGTACTACGCTCCCTGAGCAAATAGAGACTCTTGCCGCGCTTACTCAAGTTGAGCTGGATCAATTGTCGCTTTTGACTCAAACCCTCGCCGAAGCAGATCCGAAGCAAAAAGCACAAGCGTTGCGCCAAAAGGTAACGCGTTTCTCCGGCTTAAATGATCGCTTGGTGGCAGCGATTGCATTGGTTGACGAAAGAACGGTAGGCCAGCTTAGAGAGCTTATTGAAATCTCGAAAACTGCAAAAGCTGCGGCAGAGCTGGCAGCGCAAGAGTTCAAACAAACCCCAGGTCAACTTACTGGCACTGGAGGTGAAGAATGGAAGGCGCTGTTTGACGCTGCCAGAGTTTTCGCACAAGTGAGTTATCCAAGCCATGAGTTTCCAGAGATACCTCAAGATTCTGCATGTCCTCTCTGCCAAAACCAGCTTGGTAAAGAAGGTGTTGCGAACCTAATTCGTTTTGATACGTTCATTAAACAAGCTGCCGAAAAGGACGCGAAGGAGGCTCGCGATACCGCAGCCACGGCCTACAGGGCAGTCCAAAAGGCGGCACTAGACGTTATGTTTCGTGATGGACTTGTGGAAGAGTTAACCGAGCTTGATCCCGAGCTCGCTGCTGTCTGTTCGTCGATGCAAACATGCCTCAACACCCGGCGGGCTTCGATTCTTCAAGCCGCTGCGGGTGAGCTTAAGTGGGAAGAGGTATTGGCACTATCGAATGACCCATGCCCCGGTTTAGCCGCTGTAATTGAAGGCTTACTGAATCAGTCTAAAGCGCTGGACGCAACGGCTGACGAAAAGATTCGGGCTCAGATGACGGCGGAGAAGCGAGAGCTTGATGCACGGATACGTCTGGGGGAGATCAAGAACGCTGTTTTGGAAGCGATTGCCAAGCATGAGGCAGGTCGTAAGCTTCAATTGTGCATTGATGGTTTTGATACTCGGGCCATTTCCAGAAAATCCACCGAACTTTCGCGGACGACCGCCAGCCAGGAATTGGCAGACGCTCTCAACGACGAACTCAAACGCCTTAAAGTGCATCAGCTTCAGATTGTGATGAAGCCAGAGTCTCCTGGGGGCAGGACTCAATTCAAGCTTGTTTTGCAATTGCCCGGCGGAGGTACGCCTGCGGCCATTCTCAGTGAAGGGGAGCAGCGAGCTATTGCAATTGCATCCTTCCTTGCGGAGATCAAACTTGGCAAAGGGCGTGGTGGAATAGTCTTGGATGATCCAGTGTCATCGCTAGATCACCGACGTCGCTGGGAAGTCGCAGAGCGCTTAGCTTTAGAAGCGCTAAACCGACAGGTGATTATCTTCACTCACGACATCTACTTTCTTTGTATTTTGGAGCAAAAAGTTGAGGAGCTAGGGGCCCAATTGACCAAGAACTATATTCGTCGCACAGCGGAAGGATATGGCGTGCACTCGCATGATCTGCCATTTGACGTCATTGGTACCAAAGATCGGCTTGCAAGGCTTCGACAGGAGTTGGTGGAGATTCGCAACGCGCAGAAGAGCGGAGACGAAGATGAACTTCGTCGCTTGACTTCTGCTTGCTACGGTCGTTTGCGCTTAGCTTGGGAAAGATGTGTTGAAGAGGTGCTTCTGAACGGGGCAGTCCAAAGATTCGGCGAGGGAGTATCGACACAGCGCCTGAAATCGGTTGTCGTCACCGACGATGATTATCGGGAGGTAGAAGGCGGCATGTCCAAAAGCTCCAAGTTCGAACACGACGCGGCAACTCCCGTGGGAAGGCTTCCAATACCAGATCCTGACGAATTGGATGCGGATATTGAGAGGCTAGCAGCATGGAGGAGTACTCTAGATAAGCGGTCGAGAGAAATAGCGAAAATGAGGGGTTAAAAAGGAGACTGATTTTCCAAAAAAATAAATCAGTCCCCTTTGTTCGTTCAGGCCCGCCCAGTTGCGGGCTTTGTCAGTACCAAAGCGCAACTAACGTACCTTAAATGCTGGAGTTAAACGATGAAACAAGGTTTACCGGGGCGTGGGCAAGGTAGCAGTGATCCAGAGACTTGGTGTGATGCATGCGCCAAAGCTGGGGAGCGTGACGGAAGTTTTTTGATCACCGGCCAAAGCGACGGCAACATCTGTGAAAACCCTTCCCACGGAGAAGATCATTCATTGGATGATGACGAGTTTCTGGAATAGGCGCGACTCTGCCGCCCAGCAATCCAACAAGCCCAGTCCTACAAAGCTGGGACTGTTTCTAGGGTTGGCCAAGGCCATTGTGATGGCCGGCCGATGACATAGAAGCGGCGCGATTTTCACAATTAATTGAGGGCCATTGAATGAATGTAGAAAACAAGCAAAGCGCAATCGCATATGTGCGATCTGAAATCGCCATCCTTTCCGAGCAAACGGATGATGAAGAACGTCGTGCCTATCACCATCGTGCAAACGCAGCTTTGTTTGCCATTCGTGCCGGAGGGCTGATCACTACAGATGAGCTTCAGACGATAGGCAATGAAATCGGCGAAGCAAACGAAAAGGCAAGTCGTCAGGTACGCAACGCCCAACAGTAGGAAAGATCCCTCTCGCTGAGCAATACCCGCTACAAAAAAAGGATACGCACCATGGATTACTTCGGTCTCGCCGATCTGACATTCATCTACAACTCCCACGGTGGCGAAAAGTCCGCTTCGTGCAGTGGCATTATTGTGACCTTATTCAAGATGCAGCACCGTCAGTGGACGGTGATATTCGACGACCCGACGGATCGAGCGCCACTCGACGGTCTGATCCGCGCCGTCGTGAGCCTGCCTGATGGTCGTCGGCTCGACGGCGCCGCAGAGCGCAGTCCCATCCTGGGCGGTAATTTCACCCTGATTGAAGACGAAATTTAATTAACGTGGAAGCATGCCAAGCCCTGGCCTAAAACCGGCGCAAGGTTAGTAGAGAGGGGCACTATTCAGCGCCCGAGCTAGGAGCTACTTGATATGACTGATAACGAAACGAACGCACCAAAAAAACCATTTGAAGATCTTCCCCTGCATCACTTGCTGTTTCTCAAGCTACGAGACGGTGGCGGTGCTGACAAGGTCGCTCCCGGTGTTGCTGAGATGCATGGCATTACTTTGGATGAGCTGAAAGCTCAGTGCCGCGTGGCTGCGGAAGAGCTAATCGCCGAGCGCGGGCACTTGTTGGTATATGAAGAGTCGGTATTGGCGTGGGCCAAATCGTAAAGGGTTCTGCCCATTCGGCCCGGTTCGCCGGGCCTTCAAAGAAATTCCCGGTCTCTAGGACAGCACAGAGGAAGCCGTATGAGCGATAGCCCTGATCTGATTATAACTGCTGACAATCCACGAACCGGGCAGACGGTATATGCCGAATTTGAGCAAGCCGAAGCCTACGCTTTGGCCCGATTAGTCAGGAATTTGAACTTGGAAGATTGTCGTTCCAAAGCCGTGAGCGACGATGATGCGCACCTGATGACGGAAGGACTGGCAAAGCTGCGAAGCTTCTTCGTTACTGCTGGTGTAGCGCAGTGGTGAGCAATCGACTGAGTGGGGTTGATCAATAGAAAAAAGGGGGACGGAGTGTAATTGGGAGGTGCCGCAGTAAGGTCTCGATAAACGCTGGTGTTTAAAAAAACATCTCCAGACGCTCTCCCAGGCTACACATCCTTGCGCTTTTGCCTACAGCTACGCCAGAATCCGCCGGCTTGTGCGCCTTGGGGGTGGGTTCTATTGTGGTTCGGTCGCTGACGAATCAGCGATCGGATTTGACCGTCCGCCCAATATCAAGGCGCGCCAGCGTTCTGCACGTATTCAGGCATTGTCTGTAATCATGTCGCGGTGGCTGTGCGTGGGACACCTTCGGGTGTGCCGGATTCCTTGATGTCCGGTCGGTCAACCCGCGTACAGCTGCCACCCTGTTTGTTTGACCGCGAACGGTGGCGGCTCCAGTCATCAAGGAGCTTCACCATGATCAAACCAACACCCAACCCACCCGAAACCGCCTCGGTTTCCCCATACGAATCCATCGATTCCAAAAAACTCCACGAAGCCGCCGACCGCGCGCTCGACCATTACCTCTGTCCGCCCGGTTCCACGCCGCCCCCACGTAAAACCCGTGGGATGTATGCCGTGACGGCGGACAATAAAACCGAAGAGCTGCTGGTCGATGCCAGTGAAACACTCGCTTCGGCCAAAACCCTCGCGCAGAACGTCGCCAGCCTGTTACCGGTGTCGCAGCGCCAAGCGCTGGCGGGGATTGCGCAGTTGATCATGCTCGGGGAGTTGGCGTTGAATCGGGCGTTGGATAATTTGCAGTTGCCGGGTTGATGCGGGTGTCGGGATCACCTGGTGATTGATCGGGTGTTCATTCTGGCGCCTTCGCGAGCAGGCTCGCTCCCACTGGGTTTTATGCTGATTGCAGATGTTGTGTACAACGCTGAAACCTGTGGGAGCAGTTGATTATTACCGTGCCGTCTTCGTGTGGTTATTGAGTCGCTTCAGGACATTCACGGGTCCATCGCGTCACCGTCATGTCATTGAACTGCTCGCCAATGGTATCGACGCGCAAGCAAGCTGCTTTCTTCGAGTAGTACAAGATGCAACGCGAGCTATCAAAGGAGCAGGTGGCCAGTTCGAAGAACTTGCGTGCAGCCAGTTCTTTCTCCACGCCACTGTATTCATAGCCATCGGTGGTATGCATCCGCGTCGGCTTCCAGTCTTGTTTGATTAGCTTGGCCCTGGCCGCCACTAAACGTTCACCGACGACGATGTCTGCTGGCCCGTGCTTGTCGTTAGACGTCTGTGAGACATCGGCAATCGCTGTGCTGATACCGATGCAATAAAGAGCGAAAAATATGAGGGTCGAAGCCTTCATTTGATTTTTCCTTTAGCCGATTTGTAGCTCGACAAAAGCCCGGACACTCGGTGTGAGGTCATGGGGGAGATGGTAATTCTTCTGCCAGATTTCTCGTGACCCACCGGCTCCGCCAGCGAAGGAGAATCCTATACGATTAAGTCGGCTCAGCATGGTTTCACAAGGGGTATTCAGGGGGTCCCAATGCCTTTAATATCGGCGCCCCTCACGAATGTCACGGTCAAAACAGCTTGATACAAAAACCGAGCGGGCCAAAGGAAATGGAAAGCAAGATTAAATTATGGAAAAGCAAAGCAAGGTCGAACACTGGGCATATCCGTTCAAGCTAAAGCGAGCAGGTAATCAGCACGCCGAGGCACAGGATCCCAAGCAATACTATGAAGCATTGGCTAAGGCCCACGGCGGGTTCTATCCGATGGGTACTAATGGTTCCTGGCATGGCGGAATTCATTTTGATGGAGGAACGGGAGATGTCCTCGATCAATCCTCAGTACGTTGCATCGCAGACGGAGAGGTAATCGCATATCGAGTCGACGAGACTGCCCCCGTCACAGAGTATTTCGATGACCATATGCGTGTTGTACAAGCTCCGTACTCCACAGGACTTGTACTTGTCCGGCACCGACTCGAGATACCGAACCAAGAGAGTGATCAAGATGAGGACGCGCCACCCGTTGGGGAGCTGATTTTTTACAGCCTCTACATGCACCTGCTTGATTGGGCTGGCTACCAGAAACAGGATGCACCTCTGCCTCCAGCGCTCTTTGGGCCGTTGACCTACAGCCCAAAAGCAGAAAAGTCTGTCGATAATTTCCTCGGGTTGAACACTCGGGCTGGAGCCCCCGGTACGGCCGCCCATAGCATCAAAAATGCTATGTTGCCCAAAGGTGTAAAAATCAGGACTGCGGAGTCAGCGGCCGCCCCAAACGAAAAGTGGAAAAAGCTGAGCGCGGTAATCGAGGGGAATTCCATTCCTGAAACTGTTAGTGAGGCATGGGTTTACACCGGGGAGCTGGAGGCTGCTGGTCCCGATACTTATTTAGTGTCTGTACGGTCCAATGACTCGAATTCGGCGTTGCTTCCTGGGAAAGGGTTGAATGTCTATAAAACGTCAAAGGGGAAACAAAAAAACTCGATAACAGGCGTCTTGCCATTAGGAGTGAAGCTCACTCTGGAAGACGGCAGTGGAGAGTTTCGGAAAATCAGCAGTCTCACCGAGGGCGTAGATACCTTACCGCTTGCAGCTGACAGTGCTAAAAATATTCATGGCTACGTAGCTATTAGTGCCTTGCAAGCGCAACCAAGCAAGCCGATTACTGATTCTTTTCATCTATTGCCAGAACCATACGAAATCAAGGCGGGCGAAGTAGTCGGACATTTAGGACCTTATCAAAACGTCAGTGACAGTGAATCAAAGTCGCTCCTGCATTTAGAGGTTTTTAGCTGTGACGACGTACCAGCATTTATCGCTAAAAGTCGAAATCATGCAAAAACTCTGGCTGATAAACAAAAAACACTACTAAAAATCCATAAGGGTGCGAGTCGGCTGATTAAGCATAAGGACGGTATTAACGCCAACAATCCACCTGATATATGTCAGGAAGGGTCAGTTATTGGAGTCGATCTTATAATTCCTCAGCGGGTTCTTGAAGATCTACCCGCAACCTATCAATTGTCAGACAATAAATCTATTCCCGTTAGCACGCCGGCCCAGGCTATTCGCTGGTGGCGTCTGGACAACTTACTCGAAGACGCGGAAGGTCATCCGATCAATGGCTGGCTTGGTGAGCAGGACTTGATTACTACTCGTCATAGTCCTTGGGAGTGGAAGGGTTTTGATTTTATCGAGGAGAGCGGGAAGCCGGTTGAGCATCTTGCCCATCTTCTGGATACGCGAGGTTTACTCAGTAACGAAGAGCGAGAAAACTATCGTGCCAAAATTAGCCAGGCAGATAGCGGCCCCGTAAAGCGAAGGCTCTACGATATCGTAGATACTAATAAGGACAATAAATTTAGTGTCGAAGAGATTCACTCTGCATTGGCTAAGCTCTGGCATGCTCAATCAATATCGCAACTCATGACACGTTATGAAAGTGAGTGGTTTTGGAACGCTGAAAAGTGGGACGAGCTCGATCCTCTGCTCAACCATTCTCCATCACAGCCGAATCAAAACTGGGCGAATGAGAAAAAAAGAATCGAAAAACTATCGTGGTGGAAAGACGCTGGTTTATCGCCTGATGGGAAAGCATGGCACTTTCATTTAATGGGATTGCTTGGGAACTTCACCTGTCCGGCCGATGATAATGATTTGAAATGGCTGAAGGTGCCTTACGGACAACTAACGTTCAATGTCGAGGGGAACGACTTTGAAGATGCTGGTCATCCTGCTCATCGCTATTTCAGCCGAGTCGTGCACTGGCCAGAAGGTGTGTCAGGGGTGACGATAGGTCGAGGATACGACCTAGGTCAACAGGCTGATCCAAGGGCGGACTTAGTTAATGCCGGAGTTAAAGAGCCTCTCTTATCTTGGTTGGTTGGGGCGAAAGGCTTGCATGGTCAAGCTGCAAAAACATATTTAGATAATGCAAGCCAAGAAATCAGAAAGCATGTGATAACGCGAAAGCAACAATATTTGTTATTCATATCTGTCTACGAATTCATGAAAAAAGACATTTTCAGGATTTCAGGTGTAATCAGCAACGTAGAGAAATATGGTGTCTTGCAATGGGATGCCGTTAATAAAAAAATTCAGGACGTCATTGTAGATCTCCGATACCGCGGAGACTATCACGTGGAATCCAGGAAGTTCATTCAAAGGCCGTTTACTGATAATGATTTGACCAAAGTAAAACTAGAAATGTCGAAGCATAGCAATTGGGTAGGCGTGCCCCCAAACAGGTTCGCCGAAAGAAATCGTTACTTGGAGAGTAATTAATGCGTACTTTACGTCTCGCAGCCTACACGCTTTTTGGTTTGGCTTGCTTTTCATCCGCGACGGCGGCTGAGTTTGACTACAAGCGGGTCTACCAGGCAGATGCAGGGAAAGTAGGCAAATATATCGTGAGATATTTGAGGACATTCGATTCTCCGTGCATACGGGTGCAATCGCTTGTGCCAGGGGGTAACGGGAAAATAGTTAAAGAAAAAGAGCTGTGCTCCATTGACGGCAAAAGTTTTCTCGACGGATACACTCAAGTTGAATTGAAAAAGGGGGAGTTTCAAGAAGATAAGCTGACTTTCTTGTTTGAGATAATGCCACTTGAGCCGGCACCCGAGTTTCTAAAAAAATGTACTGTTCCATTTAAGGATGGTGCGCCTCAGGATCTTGTTTGTGAAACGATAACGCCGTGAGTTGGAAGCTCTGTAGGCGAGCAAAACATGGGTACGGATGAACATGTGTCGAACCTGACCACGTTCAGGCCTATCGTGAGACCCAGGTAAGCGAGCATAGGGACGTATCTATTTAAGGGGGGAGGTGACGCGGTGGGATTTCGATAAACACCACCGTTTAAAAAAACATCTCCAGACACTCTCTCAGGCTACATATCCTTGCGCCATTGCCTACAGCTACGCCAGAATCCGCCGGCTTGTGCGCCTCGGGGGCGGGTTCTATTGTGGTTCGGTCGCTGACGAATCAGCGATCGGGTTTGGTAGCCCGGCTTAGACTTGGCGCATAGCGTCACCCGACACAGGCCCTTCTGGGGCTGTGTTTTTATGGTGGCCATGCGCAGGGCGTCTTCGGGCGCGCCGGTTTTCCAAGTCACCGGTCTACCAACCTTCGTATGGCCACCACCCCTTCGTTTGGTAGCGAAAGATGATGGCTCTTTTTCTATGATTTGGAGATTCACTCATGATCAAACCAACACCCAACCCACCCGAAACCGCCTCGGTTTCCCCCTACGAATCCATCGATTCCAAAAAACTCCACGAAGCTGCCGACCGCGCGCTCGACCATTACCTCTGTCCGCCCGGTTCCACGCCGCCGCCACGTAAACACCGTGGGATGTATGCCGTGACGGCGGACAACAAAACCGAAGAATTGCTGGTCGATGCCAGTGAGACGCTCGCGTCGGCCAAAACCATTGCGCAGAACGTTGCCAGTCTGGTGCCGGTGTCGCAGCGGCACGCGCTGGCGGGGATTGCGCAGTTGATCATGCTGGGGGAGTTGGCGGTGAATCGGGCTTTGGATAATTTGCAGTTGCCGGGGTGATGTAGGTGTCGGGGACACTTGGTGATTGATCGGGTGTTCATTCTGGCGCTTTCGCGAGCAAGCTCGCTCCCACAGGGTTTCAGGCTGATTGCGGATATCGTGTGGGGCATGCGTTGTTTTTGTTGCCTGAGATGTTTGTGTAGGGTTGCCGGAGGCTGCGATCTTTTTGAGTTTAAAAAACAAGATCAAAAGATCGCAGCCTTCGGCAGCTCCTACAGGGGGCGATTTAGTAGGGTTTCCAGGCGGGCTAGGGGCGGGGTGTCCTGGTTGCGGTTGAAGACCTGGATGCCGACCTTGAGCAATCGGCCGTTTTCGGCTGTGGCGATGGCTTGTTCGCAGCGCAATAGCAGGCGTCCCTGATCACAATCAACAGCTTTCACGCCAGTCGGCAATCGGCCTTCCAGTTGCAGCTCTGCCATGCGGGTTTGCGCCGCAATCATCGCCACCGAACGATCCCGCAAAATCCCGCTGCTCTGCGTCATCAACCCCGCCACGCGCACAGCCGCCGACATCGCCACGGCAATGATCGCCAGCGCCACCAGCACTTCAATCAGGGTGAATCCGTTTTCTCGGGAGCGCGTAGGCATATAAGGCTCAGAGCCAAAACACAGCCCTCGACCCTAACCCGCGTCCTTGACGGCTTGACGACGAAAACTCCCGAGGATTTTCAACATCCCTGACATATCTTCTTGCAACACTGCGCGTCGAATCGAATCAAGCCAAGGGAATGTCGAGATGGATATCGCGCAGTTCAAACAGCCCGGACGACCGAGCCGAATGCCCCGCGGGCAGCAGGGTTTTACCCTGATCGAGATCATGGTGGTGGTGGTGATTCTCGGGATTCTGGCGGCGATGGTGGTGCCCAAGGTGCTGGATCGGCCGGATCAGGCGCGGGCCACGGCGGCGAAGCAGGACATCGGCGGTTTGATGCAGGCGCTGAAGTTGTATCGCCTCGATCACGGCACGTATCCGAGCATGACTCAGGGTCTGAAAGTGCTGGTGGAGCGGCCGGCGGATGCGAAGAACAGCAACTGGCGTTCGTACCTGGAGCGCCTGCCGAATGACCCGTGGGGTCGTCCTTATCAATACCTCAATCCCGGCGCGAATGGCGAGATCGATATCTTTTCCCTCGGTGCCGACGGTCAGCCTGACGGCGACGGTGTGAATGCCGATATCGGTTCCTGGCAGCTGTAAGGCCGGTGATGAATAGCCAATCGAACCAGCAGGGGATGGCGATCATCAGCGCGCTGTTGATCGCGGCGGTGGTCGCGGTGATTGCGGCGGGGATGTTGACCCGGCAGAGCGTTTCGACCCGCGCGCTGGAGGCGGATCAGCAGCGGGTGCAGGGGCGCTGGGTGTTGCACGGCGGGCTGGAGATCAGCCGGCAATTACTCTGGGATGCGCGGCAGCGTGATCCGTTGACCCGGCTCGATCAACCGTGGGCGCAGCGCTTGAATGCGCAGGGTTTCGAGGGGCGGCTGGAGGATGAGCAGGGCAAGTTCAACCTGCGCAATCTGGTGGCTAATGAGCGTATCGATGAGGCGCAGGTGCAGGCGTTTCAGCGGCTTTGCGCGTTGATCGGCATCAGCGCCGGGTTGAGTCAGCGCATCAGTCAGCGGGTGATCGGCTCTTATCCGTATCTGTTGAACCCGCAGATTGCCGAAAACACCGCGAGCAAAAACGCCTTTGACAGTGGCCGCGGCACTTCGCCGAATGCGTCGCGTAAACCACAGAATCCGAAGTTGCCGATGCTGCGGAGTGTCGAGGATCTGCGCAGCGTCGAGGGCGTGAATGATGTGGTCATCGGCAAACTGGCGCCGTACCTGACGGTGATCCCCGCGACCACCTGGCTCAATGGCAATACCGCCACCGCGCCGGTGCTGGCCGCGTATGTGCCGGGGTTGTCGCTGGAGCGGGCGCAGGTGCTGATCAATGAGCGCGATGCCGGGCGCTGGTTCATCAACCGTGGCGATTTCGTCAACCGCTTGCGCATGCCAAACCTGGAGCTGACCAGCGTCAAGGTCGGCATCACCAGTGACTGGTTTCGCCTGCGCGGCGAGGCGCGGCGTGATCAGCGGCGGGTCAGTCTCGATGCGCTGCTGCATCGCAGCGAGGATCGTCTGCCGCAAGTGATCTGGTCGCGGGTGGGCGTATGAGTCAGTTGCGCGTGGGACTGCCGCCACTGGCGCAGTTGAGTCTCGACAGTGAGCTGGACTGCGCGTGGCTGGATCGGCAGGGGCAGGTCATTCGTGAGCAGCGCCAGACCTTTAGCCAACTGGGGCAGCTACCGAAGCAGCCACCGCTCAGCGTTTTTCTGCACCCGGCGGACAGCCTGCTGGCGAGCATCGACCTGCCGCCGTTGCCAGCGAACAAGACCGCAGCGGCGGTGCAATGCGCGGCGCAGGCCTTGATGCTCGGCGACTGCAATGACATGCACATCGCTCACAGTTCGCGGGATGAAGCGGGGCAGGTGCAGATCGCCTGGGCGCCGCGTCAACGCTTGCAGCATCTAGGGCAATTGCTGAAGCAGGCCGGGCTGAATCTGCGCGGTTTGTACCCGGCGGCGTACCGCTTGCCGGTGTTGCCGGGCACGGTGGCCTGTCGGCAGGACGGCCATTTGTTGTTGCGTGAAAGCGTGCAGGTGGCCCGGGTGCAGCCGCTGTTCGACGAGGAGATTGGTGATTGGCTGCTGAGTTGCGGCACGCCGCTGCACTGGATCGGTTCGACGCCGCCGCCGGATGCGCAATTGCCGATGGCCGAGGCGCAACGCTGGACCGGGCCGTTGCCGGGTTGGGGCCTGCAGGGTGCGGTGCAACAGCAGCGCAGCGAGCATCGCGGTTGGGGCCGGGCGCTGGGGCTGTGCGGATTGGCGGTGGCGGTGTGGGTCATCGGCTTGAACCTGTATGCCGCCCGCGAAGCCAGTCAGGGCCAGCAGCTCAAGATGCAGATGGCGCAGCGGGTGAAGCAGGCCTTTCCCGAGTTGCCGGTGATCCTCAATCCGCTGCAGCAGGCGCGTCAGCAACTGGCGGCGCGGCAGAAGGGCGCGGCGGAGGATCCGGCGCAGCCGTTTAATCGGCTGGTGTTGCAGGCCGGCAGTGGCATGCCGTTCATGGCCGGCACGGTCGAGCGCCTGACGTTTGTCGATGGCACCTTGCAGTTGAGTCTGCTGGCGGATGCCCGGCGCAGCGCCAATGACAAGGACAAGGACTGGCAAGCCGCATTGGCCCAGGTCGGGATCAGTGCGACGGCCGATGATGAGGGCTGGCTGCTGCGCCCGAGCGACGAAGTCACCACTCCCGATGAAAGCACCGACGACAGCGGAGCAGAAGATGAATAAGGCATCGCTCGCGTTGTACCGCGCCCGCTGGCAGGGTTTCAGCGCGCAGCTTCAGGCGCGTTGGCAAGCGCTTGCCCTGCGCGAAAAACGCATGGTCGGCGGCATGGCGGTGGTGCTGCTGTCGCTGTTGGTGTGGGTCGCGCTGATCCAGCCGCCGCTGAAAAAAATCACTTACTGGCAAAGCGAAACGCCGAAGTTGCGCGCGCAGACTGAAGCGCTGGAAGTGCTGTTGCGCGAGGTCAGCGTGCGCCCGGACGGGCAGAGCCTGGCGCAGTCTCTTGAACAGACGCTGCAGGCCAGCGGCCTGGCCGGGCACTACCAGTTGCAGGCCGGGGAGACTGGCGCCTGGCAGCTGACGTTCGACGCGGCGCCGGCCGATGCAGTGCTCGACTGGCTGTTGAGCAACCCGGCACAACTTTCTCTGCAAGTGGTCGAGGCCCGTCTGCAACGCGCCGACAACGCTTCGACCGAAGTCACTGCCGGCACATTGTCAGGCACCGTTCGCATGGATCAGGCGCTGGGCGCTAAGGAAGCTTCATGAAGGGGTCAGGATCCAAACCGGCGCGCATGGCGTTGCCGATGCTGCTGATGGCATTGAGCGCGTGCAGCAACACCACCACGCCGCCGAACCAGCCGCCGTTGCTGGTGGACAGCGAACTCGGCCGTCCATTGGCCAACACCCAACGCAGCGGCGATGCGCTGCTCGATCGTCAGCGCGCCCAGGTACAAGCGGCGCCGCAACCACGGCAGATGCACAACATCACCGAACGTGCACGCAGTGGCAGCGCCCCACGCGGCAGCACACTGCCGAGCAATCCGCTGGGCGATCAACCGGTGACGCTGAATTTTGTCGATGCCGATATTCAAGCGGTGGTGCGCGCGTTGTCGCGTTCCACCGGCCAGCAGTTTCTGGTCGACCCTCGGGTCAAGGGCAGCCTGACGCTGGTCTCGGAAGGTCAGGTGCCGGCACGCCAGGCCTACGACATGCTGCTCGCGGCGTTGCGCATGCAGGGTTTCAGCGTGGTCGATGTCGGCGGTGTCGCGCAGGTGGTGCCGGAGGCTGACGCGAAACTGCTCGGCGGGCCGATCTACAGCCCGGACAAACCCGCCGGCAACGGCATGCTCACCCGCACCTTCCGCCTGCAATACGAGAACGCGGTGAATTTGATTCCGGTGTTGCGCCCGATCGTGTCGCCGAACAACCCGATCAATGCCTACCCCGGCAACAACACCATCGTGGTTACCGATTACGCCGAGAACCTCACGCGCGTCGCTCAGTTGATTCAGACCATCGACACCCCGAGCGCGATTGACACCGATGTGGTGCAGATCCAGAACGGTATCGCCGCCGACATCGCGCCGATGGTCGCGGATCTGCTCGACGCGCCGGGCAACGATCCAACGCAGAAAATCGCGGTGATCGGCGACCCGCGTTCCAACACCATCATCATCCGCGCCGGCAGCCCCGAGCGCACCGAGCTGGCGCGCAACCTGATCTACAAACTCGACAACGCGCAGAGCAATCCGAGCAACCTGCACGTGGTTTATTTGCGTAACGCGCAAGCGGCGAAACTGGCACAAGCGTTGCGCGGTTTGCTGACTGGCGAGAGCGACAGCGGCACCAGCGACAGTGCGCGCTCGGTGCTCAGTGCCATGGGCAGCAACGGCAACAACAATGGCGGTTCGAGTGCGCAGAGTGGCACGCAAACCAGCGGTAACACCTCGACCACGTCGAGCACTGGCAGCACCGGCGGCAGTTACGCGCAGGGCAGCAGTTCGACCAGCAGCGGCGGCAATCAGGCCAGCGAGCAGAACGTCGCGTTCAGTGCCGGCGGGGTGACGATTCAGGCTGACGCGACCACCAACACTTTGCTGATTTCCGCACCGGAGCCGTTGTATCGCAACCTGCGCGAGGTCATCGATTTGCTCGACCAGCGCCGTGCGCAAGTGGTGATCGAGAGCCTGATCGTCGAGGTCGGCGAGGACGATGCCAGCGAATTCGGCGTGCAATGGCAGACCGGCAATCTCGGCGGTAAAGGTGTGATCGGCGGGGCCAACCTTGGCGGATCGGGGATCAACCTCAACGGCAAGACCAGTCTCGATGTGCTGCCCCAGGGCTTGAACCTCGGTTACGTCAACGGCACGGTCGATATCCCCGGCATCGGCAAGATTCTCGACCTGAAGGTCTTGGCTCGGGCGCTGAAGAGCAAGGGCGGCACCAACGTGTTGTCGACGCCGAACCTGCTGACCCTCGATAACGAGGCGGCGAGTATTTTTGTCGGCCAGACCATCCCGTTTGTCAGCGGCAGCTACGTCACTGGTGGCGGTGGCACCAGCAACAACCCGTTCCAGACCGTGACCCGTGAAGAGGTGGGCTTGAAGCTGAATGTGCGGCCGCAGATTTCCGAGGGTGGCACGGTCAAGCTCGATATCTATCAGGAGGTCAGCAGCATCGACGAACGCGCGTCGGCCAGCGCGACGTCGGCAGGAATCGTCACCAACAAGCGCGCGATCGACACCAGCATCCTGCTCGACGACGGGCAGATCATGGTCCTCGGCGGCTTGCTGCAGGACGGCTACAGCCAGAGCAACGAAGCGGTGCCATGGCTGGGGACGTTGCCGGGGATCGGAGCACTGTTTCGCAATGAACGCCGGGCGATCACCAAGACCAATCTGATGGTGTTCCTGCGCCCGTACATCATCCGTGACAGCGAAGCGGGGCGCAGCATCACCCTCAACCGCTACGACTTCATGCGCCGCGCCCAGGGCGGCCTGCAACCGGAACGCAGCTGGGCGATGCCGGACATGCAGGCGCCGCAGTTGCCGACGGCGGCGCAGGGGGTGCCGAGCCCAGTTCCGGCTTCGGGCCCCCGCGCGACCATCAAAGCGGTGCCGATTCAGTCGGGGCCATCGTTATGAGACACACTCTGAATCTGGTTGATATTCCTGTGGCGAGGGAGCTTGCTCCCGCTGGGCTGCGCAGCAGACCCAAAACCTGCAACCCCATTCTTCCAGATACACCCTGCATCCCGGATTTACGGGGGCTTCGCCCCCGAGCGGGAGCAAGCTCCCTCGCCACAGGGGAATTGGGGGGCCTCAAGAGATGAGTTCACTTCCCTACGCCTGGGCCAAGGCCCAGCGCATTCTGTTGTGCGACGGCGTGCTGACCGTGTGCCCATCGACCCCCGGCTGGTCGATCAGCGAGGTGCGGCGGCAGTTCGGTGAAACGTCGCTCAAACGCGTGCGCGACGACGAACTCGATGGCCTGCTCGCCACGGCCTACGCCGACACCGGCAGCGCCGCCGCTGTGGTTGGCGCAGCAGAAAACGAAGTCGACCTCGATCGGCTGATGCAGGACATGCCGGAAATCACCGACCTGCTCGACACCCAGGACGGCGCGCCGGTGATCCGCATGATCAACGCCTTGCTCACCCAGGCCGCACGCGATGAGGCCAGCGACATCCATATCGAACCGTTCGAAACCCATTCGGTGGTGCGCTACCGGGTCGACGGCACCCTGCGCGACGTGGTTTCGCCGCGCAAGGCGCTGCACGGTGCGCTGGTGTCGCGGATCAAGATCATGGCCCAGCTCGACATCGCCGAAAAACGCCTGCCGCAGGACGGCCGCATCGCCTTGCGCGTAGCCGGGCGGCCGATCGATATTCGCGTGTCGACCGTGCCCACCGGGCATGGCGAACGCGTGGTGATGCGTTTGCTCGACAAACAGGCCGGGCGTCTGCACCTGGAAACCCTCGGCATGGACGCGCAGGTGCTGGCCAGACTCGATCACCTGATCCGCCAGCCCCACGGCATCGTGCTGGTCACCGGCCCCACCGGCAGCGGCAAGACCACCAGCCTCTATGCCGCGCTGGCGCGATTGGATGCCAGCACCAGCAACATCCTCACCGTCGAAGACCCGGTGGAATACGACCTGCCGGGGATCAGTCAGATTCAGGTCAACGCCAAGATCGACATGACCTTTGCCTTGGCATTGCGAGCGATTCTGCGGCAAGACCCGGACATCATCATGATCGGCGAAATCCGCGATCTGGAAACCGCTCAAATCGCAGTGCAGGCGTCGCTCACCGGGCACCTGGTGCTGGCGACGCTGCACACCAACGACGCGGTGTCGGCGGTCAACCGCTTGATCGACATGGGTGTCGAGCCGTTTCTACTCGCTTCGTCGATGCTCGGCGTTCTGGCCCAGCGGCTGGTGCGGCGCCTTTGCAAAGAGTGCAAACAGGAAGATTCAGCAGCGCCGGGCACCTGGCGCCCGGTGGGCTGCGCCGCCTGCAATCATACCGGCTACAGCGGTCGCACCGGCATTCACGAATTGTTCTGCATCGACGACGACATCCGCACCCTGATTCACCAGGGGGCAGGGGAGCAGGCTTTGCGTGCGGCAGCGGCGAAGGCCGGGATGTTCAGCCTGCGCGAGGACGGTGAGCGCTGGATTCGCAGCGGCGCCACCGCCCCTGAAGAAATCCTCCGTGTGACCCGGGACGCCTGATGAATCGCTATCGTTTTGAAGCCGCCGACGCTACCGGCAAGATCGAGTCCGGGTATCTGGAAGCCGACAGTCAGGGCGCCGCGTTTGGCGTGTTGCGCAGCCGTGGTTTGACCGCGTTGTCGGTGCACAAGGAAAGCAACGTCGCCCAGCATGGCGGCGGTGGCTTGTTCAGTGCGCGGATGTCGGACAACGACCTGGCCTGGGCCACCCGACAGCTGGCGAGTCTGCTCGGCGCCAGCCTGCCGCTGGAGGCTGCGCTCAGTGCGACGGTGGAGCAGGCCGAAAAAAAACACATCGCCCATACCCTCAGCGCAGTGCGCGCCGATGTGCGCAGCGGCATGCGTCTGGCCGAGTCGCTGGCCGCGCGGCCACGGGATTTTCCGGAGGTCTACCGCGCGTTGATCGCTGCGGGAGAGGAGTCCGGCGATCTGGCGCAGGTGATGGAGCGGCTGGCGGATTACATCGAGGAACGCAACAACCTGCGCGGCAAGATCCTCACCGCGTTTATCTATCCGGGTGTGGTCGGGCTGGTGTCGATCGGCATTGTGATTTTCCTGCTCAGTTACGTGGTGCCGCAGGTGGTCAGTGCGTTTTCCCAAGCGCGGCAGGACTTGCCGGGGCTGACGTTGGCGATGCTCACCGCCAGTGATTTCATTCGGGCGTGGGGCTGGTTGTGTGCGGCGCTGATCGCCGGTGTTTTCTGGAGCTGGCGCCTGTATCTGCGCAATCCGGCGGCGCGTTTGAGTTGGCATCATCGGGTGCTGAAGTTGCCGCTGATCGGGCGTTTCGTCTTGGGCCTGAACACCGCACGTTTCGCCTCGACCCTGGCGATTCTCGGCGGTGCCGGGGTGCCGCTGTTGCGCGCGTTGGAGGCGGCGCGGCAGACGTTATCCAATGATCGACTCAGCCTTAGCGTCAGCGACGCTACGGCCAAGGTTCGCGAAGGGGTGAACCTCGCGGCGGCGTTGCGGGTGGAAAACGTGTTTCCGCCGGTGCTGATTCACCTGATCGCCAGCGGCGAGAAAACCGGCGCACTGCCGCCGATGCTCGAACGTGCGGCGCAAACGCTGTCCCGCGATATCGAACGGCGGGCGATGGGCATGACCGCGTTGCTCGAACCGCTGATGATCGTGGTGATGGGCGGGGTGGTGCTGGTGATTGTGATGGCGGTGTTGTTGCCGATCATTGAGATCAACCAGTTGGTGCAGTAGCTGATTCCGAGGTCGCCTGGTCTGGCCTCTTCGCGAGCAAGCCCGCTCCCACAGGGGACAGAGTTGTTAATGCAATATGTGTCACAACACAAGAACCTGTGGGAGCGGGCTTGCTCGCGAAGGCGCCCGTCAGAACAACAAATAATTCAGACTTTTTTACCAGGACTTCAGCATCACCCGACCCTCAAAAGCACCATCCTCGGGTTCTCCTTTCTGTCATCTGCAACCAGCCTTCAACGGCTGTAGCCTGATTGCGCCAAACCGCTGATCCAGACCCCTCTCAATCCCCCGCAAACACCCGAGAAAACTCCCTGAAAAACCCCGCGCAGCTCCCGAGGTTTTTTCCTTTATCTGTCACCGCAAGATGCGAATTTCTCAGTGCGACTTAACCACGGACCCCGCTTGCGAAGGTCAGCGGTGAGTCTTTCAGCGTCATGCAAGACCCCTGAAAACCTGTGTTCACAACCATCGTTGAAAAGGAGATTCTTCATGTTCAAGCGCACTCTGATCGCCGCTTCCCTGACCGTCGCCGCCCTGGCTTCCACTCAAGCCATGGCCGTTACCGGTGGTGGCGCCACTCTGCCAGCCGCTCTGTACAAAGGTTCGGTCGACAGCATCCTGCCAGCCAACTTCAGTTACGCTGCCGTGGGCAGCGGTGCCGGCAAGACCGCTTTCCTGACCAACAACCCGGCCGGCTTCAGCACCACCGGCACCGTGCATTTTGCCGGTAGCGATTCGATCCTCAGCGCTGCGGAAATCAGCACCTACAACACCACCTACGGCGCTTCGTACGGCCCGCTGATTCAACTGCCGTCGGTGGCCACTTCGGTTGCCATCCCGTACAAAAAAGCCGGCCAGACCGCGCTGAACCTGACCAGCGCTCAGTTGTGCGATGCGTTCTCCGGTGCCAAGACCACTTGGGGCCAACTGCTCGGCACCACCGACACCACGCCGATTCGCGTTGTCTACCGCAACGTTTCCAGCGGCACTTCGGAAATCCTCAGCCGTCACTTGAACTCGGTCTGCCCGACTCAGTTCGCCACCAACTCGACCTTCACCAACGCTCGTCTGCCAGCCGGTTCGGCACTGCCTTCGAACTGGGTCGGCGTTGCCAACACTTCTGATGTCGCCACTACCGTGAACGCGGTTGACGGCTCGATCGGTTATGTCGGTCCGGACGGTGTCGACGCCACCAGCAACGCTGTTGTTGCTCGCGTTAACGGCGTTCAGCCAACTTCGCTCAACGTCACCCTCGCACTGTCGTCGGTGTCCGCTCCTTCGACCCCGGCCCAGGCTGCAAACCCTGCCAACTGGTCGCCAGTGGTTGCTAACCCGGCTTCGGGTTACAAACTGGCTGCCTACACCAACTTCATCTTCGGTCAGTGCTACAAGGATGCAGCCGTGGCCGCGGACGTCAAAGCCTTCCTGACCCAGCACTACAGCAACCCGGGCAACAACACTGCGACCCAGGCCCACAAGTTCGTCGCCGTGCCTAACGCCTGGAAAACCGCTGTAACCGCCAACTTCATCACCAACACTTCGGGCAACAACCTGGACATCAACAACGCCAGCGTCTGCAACGCTATCGGTCGTCCTTTGTAAGCAGGTTGGTTTAGTCAGCTGTAACGGTGGCAGCCCTTCGGGGCTGTCATTTTTTTTGGCTCCCGTTGGGGGGCATTCGATAAGGAGATTGAACATGTTCAAACGTATTGGAGTGGCCGCACTGGTGTCGGCGGCGCTGGTTTCGGGGCAGGTGATGGCGGTGACGGTGATCGGAGGGGGAGCAACCATCCCGGCGAAACTCTACACGGGCTCGGGGGACAGCATATTGCCGGCCACCTTCAAATACGCCGCAGCAGGAAGCGGCTACGGAAAACAGGCCTTTCTGACTAACGATCCCATGCGGTTGGGTCAAACCGGGACGGTGCATTTTGCGGCCAGTGACTCCACTCTGACTGCCTCGGAACTTTTGACCTATTCCAGGCAATATGGTGCTTCATACGGTCCATTGATCCAGCTGCCGTCGGTTATCACGTCGGTGGCTATCCCTTACAGAAAGTCTGGCCAGACTGCGCTGAACCTGTCTGATAATCAGCTGTGCGAGGTGTTTTCGGGTAGTAAAACCACGTGGGGTTCTCTACTGGGCACCTCGGACACCACTGCTATTCGCATTGTCTTCCAGAAGGAGGCGAGTGGCGATACGGAGATACTAACCCGCCATTTGAACTCGATCTGCCCAACGCAGTTCGCGATCGATGCGCGATTCACTGTCGCACGCATACCCTATTCCTCAATACCCGTAAATTGGGTTGCGGTGGAATATGACCAGGATGTTGTGCAGGCCGTAAACGCTGTCGATGGTTCCATCGGTTATGCCGGCCCGGACCACGTTGATGCAACCAGCAACGCGGTTGTTGCTCGCATCAATGGCATCCAGCCGACGAATCCGTATGTCCTGGCGGCGTTGGCATATTTAAGTCCACCGGTCACATTCTCTGATGCGGGTAATCCGGCCAGGTGGTCGCCTGTGGTAGCCAATCCGACGCAAGGTTACAAACTGGCGGGGTACACCAATTTCATCTTCGGCCAATGCTATAAAGATGCTGCAGTTGCAGCGGAAGTTAAGGCCTTTCTGGCAGCTCACTACAGTATTCCCGGCAACAACGTCGCGACTCAGGCCCATAAATTCATTGCCATGTCTTATGCCTGGAAGAACGCGGTCATCGCCAACTTCGTCACTAACACGACCGGCAATAACCTCGATATCAACAACCCCAGCGTTTGCAACGGCATTGGCCGTCCTCTGAACTAAAAATCTTGAAACTCAATGGCGGGCTCTTTATGGGACCGCCATTTTATTCGCCCGGCATTCCGTCCCGCAGATTGCGCGAATACTCCCCCGACATGAAGTTTGTGTGACATCCGTTCGGTCGCGCCCTCCGCCAACTGCCTATGACGTAACAGCAGGTTTTTGCAGGCCTGCGGCATCTTTGGCAACCAAAGTGTGGCAATCAAAAAGGATCTCGTAGTGATGCTCGCTCGCCCATCCCGTCGTCGTACCCACGTTCTGTCCTCCAAGCGTGAAACCGTCGAGCCGTCGCTTTGGCTGCTCAAGCCGTTGGCACACGCGGTGGCGTTGTGTCTGGTGGCGGGCAGTGCGCAGGCGCAGACGGCGTTCAGTTCGGGCTGGTTTGCGGCAAAGGGCGCAGCGCAACAGGCTGCGGCGGCACGTCCGAGCGTGGGTGGCTTGCCGGGCATGACACCGCCGCTGGCCCAGCAGCAGAAGGCCAAAGCGCAGTTGCAGCGCTCGATTCAGACGCTGAACAACACGGTTGCCGCGATTGCCGCACAACAGGCGGCGCAGGCGGCCGGGCGAGCCGCCGCATTGGGCACGGTGCAGTTCGTGCCGGACGGCCTGGGCGAGGGTGGCTTGAAGGTCGACAACAGCCTGACTCAAGGCTGGCAGAACGCGAAGGGCCCGCAGCAGACCCAGGTCGATGGCAAAACCACAGTGACAATCGAGCAGACCGCCGACAAGGCCATTCTCAACTGGGAAACCTTCAACGTCGGTCGCAATACCACGGTCGATTTCGCCCAGCAGTCGAACTGGGCGGTGCTCAACCGCGTCAACGATCCGAATGCCCGGGCCAGCCAGATCCAGGGCCAGATCAAGGGCGACGGCACGGTGATGCTGATCAACCGCAACGGCATCGTGTTCAGCGGCAGCAGTCAGGTCAACGTGCGCAACCTGGTGGCCGCTGCCGCCAGCATCACCGATATCCAGTTCCGTGATCGTGGGCTGTATTTCGACAGCACCGGCACCCAGCCGACCTTCACCGATGCCGCCGGCAAGGTGCTGGTGGAACGCGGTGCCTCCATCGACACCCACAAGCCGGCATCGTCCACCGCTGCCGGTGGTTATGCCTTGCTGCTCGGCAGCGACGTACAGAACGACGGCAACATCAACACCATCAAGGGCCAGACCGTGCTGGCGGCCGGCGACCGTTTCTACATCCGCAAAGGCTCGGGCACCGAAGGCAATGCGCTGTCCACCACCTTCGGCAACGAAGTCATACCGGGTTTCAAGGCCGGTGCCCTTACGGGCAAAGTCACTAACAACGGACTGATCCAGTCGTCTACCGGTGACATCACAATGGCTGGGCACGAGGTCGTGCAGAACGGTGTGTTGCTCGCCAGCACGTCAGTGGCGACGCGGGGCACGATTCACCTCTCCAACCCGAGCACCGATGCTAACGGCAGCGTGACGCTGGGGCAGGGCAGCGCCACGGCCATCATGCTCGACAGCAGTGACCTGACCGCCCTCGACAGCCAGCATCAGGCCGCGCTGACGGGCGTCACGGCGAATAACCGGATCCGTGGCGACCAGTCGCGTATCGAGATTCAGAGCGGCGGCAGTGTCGAGTTCCAGAATGGCTCGATCACCCTGGCCACCGGCGGTCAGGTTGCGGTCAATGCACAACGCCGCAGCCTGGTGCGCGACGGCGCGATGATCGATGTGTCCGGTGCCCTCGGCGTCAAAGTGGCAATGGAAAACAACAGCATCAAGATCAACGTGCAAGGCAACGAGCAGCGCGATGCCTCGGTTAACCGCGAGAAAGGCGCGCTCAACAGCAATGACATCTGGGTCGATGTTCGCGATCTGGTGTATGTACCGGCCGGCACCAACGGCTACGCCACGGATCGCTGGTACACCGCCGGTGGCCTGTTGGAAGTCGGCGGTTATCTCGGCACTCAGGGCCACAGTGTCGGCGAATGGATGGCCCAGGGCGGCACGGTGAGTTTTGCCGGCAATGACGTGGTCACGGAAAAAGGTTCGCTGATCAACCTGTCCGGCGGCACCCTGGATGTGCAGAGCGGCGAGATCCGCCAGAGCTGGCTGCGTGGCGCCGACGGCAAGTTGTATGAAGTGTCGCGCGCGCCGGGGGACCTGCTCTACACCGGCCTCTACAAAGGCTATGAAGACAGCAGCCAACGCTGGGGCCAGACCCGTTATTACTACAGCCCGCTGATTGCCCCGCGCTCGCGTTTCGAGTCGGGTTACACCGTGGGTCGCGATGCCGGGCAACTGGTGATTTCCACCGCCAACGCCGTACTCGACGGGCAAATGATCGGCGAGGTGTATCAGGGCGAACGGCAGAATCAGGCGCCGAAACCGCTGCTCGACGGCTATCAGCAGAGCCAGACCGCGCTGGCCCGGCGTGCCCAGTTGATCGTCGGCAGTTACGACCCGACCTTCGTCGCGGCGTCGAATGGCCTGCTCTACACCCTCAATCCGACGCTGGATCAGGTGCAGATTGGTGGCGAGCGTCCGCTCGCCGGCAGTGATCTGAACCTGAGCGCCGCAGTGTCCGAGTCGCGCAAGGGCAAGTTGTATCTCGATAACGATCAACTCAACGGCGTCCGTCTGGGTGCCCTCAAGGTTGCAGCCAGGGATCAGGTGGTTGTTGACGGCGCGCTGACGGTCGATAACGGTGGCGACATCACCCTGTATTCCCCGGATGTGCAGATCGGCGCCGACCTGAGCGCGCGTGGCGGTAGCCTGCGTCTGGGCAACGTGCTCAATCAGTTTCTCAGTAGCGACACCGCTGACACTCGGCTCACGGCGAAGGTCGGCAAGGCGACGCAAGTCACTGTGGCCGACGGTGTGCAACTCGATACCCGTGGCGTGTGGAGCAACCTGCGCACCAACCCGGATGATGGTGCGAGTCTGGCGTACCTCAATGGCGGTTTGCTGTCGATCCGCAGCAGTGGCGATATCGATATGGGCGCAGGCAGTCTGCTCGATGTGTCCTCCGGCGGCGCTGTGCTCGCTAACGGTAAGACCCGGGGTGGCAAGGGCGGTGATCTGACGCTGGAGTCCAGTGCCATTTCCGCGCCGGGCACATCGCATCTGAACCTCAATGGCGAACTGCGCGGTTACGGCGTCACGGGCGGCGGCACCTTGACGGTGCAGGCCAACAGGATTCTCGTCGGCCAGACGGATAAAGCCCTGGCAGACAATACCCTGCAACTGTCCACTGACCTGTTCGGCAAGGGGTTCTCCGCCTACAACCTGATCGGTCTCAACGGGCTCGACGTTGCCGAAGGCGCCGCGATTGATGTGACCCTGCCGGTGTACCGTTTCGGTGATGCGGCACCCAACCAGGTCAGTGGCGCCGATCCGCGAACGGCGCTGGAACTGTGGACACCGACGCTGTTCCAGGAAAACCCGACCAAGGGCGTGCTAACCCAACGCGCCGGCGCCAGCCTGACACTGCAAGGTGGCGCGACGCTGGTCGGTCTGATAGACGCGGCCAACAGCCCCCTGACCCTGGGCCGTGGCTCGCGCATCAGCGTCGACCTGGGGCAGAGTATCAAGCTGCGCGGTGCCGGGCAGATCACCGTCGATGGTGAACTGAATGCGTGGGGCGGCACGATCGATATTCGTCAGCAACAATTCGGCTCGATCCAGCCGGCCACCTCGATTCAAGCGGCGGATCCGAACGCACATGACCGCTCGATCTGGATCGGCGAGCAGGCCGTGCTGGATGTCGCCGGGCGTGCCAATACGGCGACCGACACCCTGGGCCGCACTTACGGGCAGGTCGGCAAGGGCGGCAGCCTCATCATCGGCGGCGAGATCGATTCGAAACTGGCAACCGCCACGGCTGCCGATGCCTACGTGATTGTACGTCCGGGCGCGCGGCTGGATGCCTCGGGCACCGAGGCCGTTCTGGATATCGCCGGTCAAGGCCCGACGCGTATCGCAACGGACGGCGGGCGCATCAGTTTGAGTTCTTATAACGGTCTTTTCGTTGAAGGCAACTTGCGTGCGGCGGCGGGTGGCGTCGGGGCGGCCGGTGGTCGTCTGGAACTGGCGCTGGAGACGCCGTTGTATTCCGATTCGGCGAGCAACGCGGTGCGGGCACCGAGGGAAATGATCATTGGTCAGGCGGCAGGGAACGGGCTGCTGCCCGCGAACCTGCAACCCGGCGAAGGCGCCGATGGCTTGCGTTACGGTCAGGCCCGCTTGAGTGCCGATGGCTTGATGACGGGCGGTTTCGACAATCTCAGCCTGCTGAGCAACGGCCTGTTGTCGTTTGACGGTGACGTCAATCTGCGCATGAATCAGAGCCTCAGTCTGTTCGCCGCAGCGCTGTCTCTCGCCGAGAATTCCAAAGGCACGGCACGGATCGACTTGAGTGCTCCGTACCTGCGCCTGTCGGGTGTGGGCACCTACTTTGCCGGCTTCAGCATGATGCGCCCACGACTGCTCCCTGGCCCGACGACCCGGTTGTCCGACGCGACGTTCAATGCCTCCGCGAATTTGTTGGACGTGGGCAATGGCCTGTCCTTCGGGACTCAGGGTTCGATCCTGCAACGGCAGGCGCCGGCCGTTGAATACAGCCGTCGGGCTTTCGGTCTGGTGAGCCTCGACAGCAGCGGCGACCTGCGCTTCCTCGCGCCGAATGATGGTGCGGAGAAAACCAGGCTGTGGACGCCGGGCGACTTGAACCTCGGTGCGGCGCAGATCTATCCCGCCACCGGCATTCAGGCTGAGGTGCGTGCCGGTTATCAGGGCGCGGTCCCGGTTTCCGAACACACCTTGCGGATCAGCGGCCACGGCGCGGCACCGACTGCGGTGCCGTACTCGGCATTCGGAACGCTGATTCTTTCTGCTGCCGACATCGAACAGGGCGGTGTCTTGCGTGCACCGCTGGGCAAGATCGTATTTGGTGACGATTTGCTCAGCACCACTCACGAGGTTCGTCTTCTGCCGGGCAGTCTGACTTCGGTCAGCGGTGCCGGTCTGGTCATGCCGTACGGTGGCACCACGGACGGTATCGACTATCGCTATAACGGCAAATCCGTGGTGCTCAACGGCATCTCCGGCGAAACATCAGGCGTGTCGATCGGCACGCAGTTCGCCGATGTGCAAAGCGGTGCGGTCATCGACCTGTCCGGCGGTGGCGATCTGCGTGGCGCCGGTTTCGTGTCCGGTCGCGGGGGTTCCACCGATGCACGTTTCAACCCGCTGGTGCGCACTGCGACTGACGGCACCTTCAGCCTGCCGGGGCTGGCGAGCAACCCGGTGTATGCCATCGTGCCCGGCAACCAGAGCAGCTACGCGCCGATGCTGGCCGAAGCGGGTGCGGGCGATCCGCGCATTGGCCAGCAGATCACTATTGGCGCCGGTGTGCCGGGGTTGGCGGCGGGTACTTACACACTGTTGCCGTCAACGTTTGCCCTGATGCCTGGTGCGTTCCGGGTTGAGGTAAACGGTCAGGCAGCACCCGGCGTGACAACGGGGGCGTTGCCACTGCGCAATGGTTCATGGACCAGCAGCGGGCAGATGTCGATTGCCAATACCGGCCTGCGTGACAGCCTGGCCAGTCAGTTGATTCTCACGTCAGCCGATGTGTTGCGTCGTTACTCGCAGTACAACGAAACCGGTTTCTCTCAATTCATCCAGAGCGACGCCGCCCGGCGCGGTGTGCCGCGTGCGCTGGCACCGATGGACGGCAAGACACTGGATCTGCGCCTGGCCTCCGGCGGCAAGCAAGACATCGCTTTGCAGTTCAACGGGCGCACGCTGTTCGAGGCTGCCGAGGGCGGCATGGCCGGCACGGCGGTGGTACGTGGCGGCAACGCCGGGAGCAGCTTCGAGATACTGGGTGCGGGCCGTGCATCGACACCGGGTTTCAACGGCGTGTCGCTGTACGCCGACACGCTCAACAGCCTCAACGCGGGGCGGCTGACCATCGGTGCGATGCCGAATGTCTTGTACAACACGACCGCTAACATCATCGGCTTCCTGGGCGCGAGTGAAAGTATTGTCTTGCGTGAAGGGGCGATTCTGTCTGCGCCGCAGGTTTTGCTGCGTACCACGTCAACGCTTGGCGGCATCACGGTCGAGGCGGGAGGCGGGATCAATACGCTGGGGCGTGGCAACGTGGCCTACGACTCGCTGGCCGGTTACGTTTATGAGCCGAAAGGTTCCAGCCTGTTGGTCGTTTCCAACGGCTGGACCAATGTGCTGGCGCCGGAAGCGGCCAGCGGCATCAGCGGCGCGGGCAGCATCCGGATCGGCACTTGCGCAGCGAGTGCGTGCAACAATCCGGCCCTGCTGTATTCGAACGGCAGCATCACTGCCGCCACGGATAACCAGTTCGAACTCGGTGAAGCGGTGCGTTTCGGCACCCGTCATCTCGCACTGTCGGTCGGCTCGGTCAATGCCGGCAGCGCCGAGGCATTGGCGGCGGCAGGCAGCCGCGTGCCCGCTGGTCTCACGTTGAACCAGAACGTACTCGACCGCTTGCTGCGCGGTGATACGCAGTTTGCCGCGCCGGCCCTGGAAACCCTGAGCCTGACCACTCGCGATGCCTTCAATTTCTACGGCAGCGTGAGCCTCGACACGATCGATCCACAGACCGGTCAGAGCAAACTGCAGAATCTGGTGCTGGTCACCCCGGCGATCTATGGTCTGGGCGATGCCAACGATGTGGCGAGTATTCGCACGGCCAACCTGATCTGGAACGGCGCTACCCAGAGCCCTGGCGCTGTCATCACGGGTGGTGCGGGCACCGGCAGCGGTACGCTGGACATTCAGGCCCAGCGGATCGAACTGGGTTACGGCCCGATGCCTCAGGCCAGCGGACTGGATCAGAACAATCGTCTGGCGCTGGGTTTTGCCAACGTCAACCTGAGCGCCAGCGAGCGCATCACCGCCAATCACAAGGGCAGCCTGGCGGTGTATCAGGAGCAGGGCGCCTACGATCCGCTCACGGGTTACCGCTACAGCGGCGGCAATCTGAACCTGCGTACGCCGTTGCTCACCGGTGACGCGGCATCGGTCAGCCTGCTCAAGGCCGGCAACAGCCTGACGCTCAGCGGCGCCGGGGCTGCCGGGGTGGCCAATGCCTTGGGGGCGGAGTTGAACCTTGAAGCCCGCGATGTCGTGCTCGACAGCCGTATCGCCTTGGCCAGCGGCAAGCTGACCGTCAAGTCCGAGGGCGATTTGACGCTGGGCAATGGTGCGGTGCTGGACTTGGCCGGACGTACCTTGCCGTTCAACGATGTCAGCAAATACAGCTGGGGCGGCGATGTCTCGCTGTACAGCGCCAACGGCAATATCCGTCAGGCTGCGGGCTCGCGGATCGACCTGTCGGCGAAGAACAATCAGGCCGGTAACCTCAGCGTCGTCGCTCTGGCCGATGCGGCCGGGATGGTCGATCTGCAAGGCGAGATTGTCGGCGGCAGCAGCGGTTACTACGACGCCGGGGGCACGTTGGTGCCGTACAAAGCCGGTGGCGTGGACATTCGCGCGCAGCGCCTGGGAGGTGACGCCACCGAGCAATTCGCCGCGCTCAATCAGCGTCTGAACGCCGGGCAGGTGTACGGCAGCCGCAGCCTGCAACTCAAGCAAGGCAATCTGGTGATCGGCGACGGTCTCAAGGCTGGTGAGATCAATGTGTCGGTGGACAATGGCAGCCTGACGGCGACCGGTCTGATCGATGCCAGCGGCGAACGAGTCGGCAGCATTCGTCTGTCGGCGAAAAATGGCCTGACGCTGACTGGCAGCAGCGTGCTCGATGCCCATGGTCGCGTGCTGCGGGTCGACAGCTACGGCGAGATCATCGATGCGCCGAACCGTGCCACGGTTGAACTGAGTTCCGGCGATGGTTTGCTCACGCTGGGCAACGGCGCGCGGATCGATTTGCGCCACGGCACTGATGCCGTGCCCGGTTTCCTTGCCGGGCAACACGATGGAATGCTGCGCGGTACGCTGGAGCTGAACGCGCCGCGTCTGGGCAGCAATGACATCGCCATCGACGCCAGTGGTGTGTTGACCATTCAGGGCGCTCGCTCCATCGGCCTCAACGGTATGCGCCGCTACACCGATGCCCGCGATGGTGTCGATCCGGCGGTCAGTGGCCGAGCGTATCAAGTCATCGATCAGGCCATGCTCGAACGCATTCACGGCGACAGCAATGACTTTATCAACGCCGCACTAGGCAATAACGATCTGCTGCAACGCAAACTCGCCGGGTTGAATAACGCCACGTATGCCGATGCATTCCATTTGCGGCCCGGTGTGGAGATCGCCAGCAAGACGGCTGACGGTGATCTGGTGGTGGAGGGCGATCTGGACTTGTCCGGTTACCGTTACGCCAGCCTCAATCCGCACACGCAGCCGAACCCTTCTGTATATGGTTCCGGGGAGGCGGGCAGCCTGGTGATTCGCGCCGGTGGCAACCTCGATATTTACGGCAGCATCAATGACGGCTTCGCGCCGCCGCCGGAAACCCAGGACGATGCCGGCTGGAAACTGATTGCAGGTGTGCAGCCATTCGGTGGCGACCTGATTGTGCCGGGCAGCGGTGTTTCGCTGGCCGAAGGAACACAGTTCCCGATAGGCGCCACGCTCAATTACGACGTGACCCTCCAGGGCGCAGTGTTGGCCAGTGGCACGTTGCTGCCGACTCAGGCAGTGTTGGCTGAGGCGTATACCTTCAGCGCCGGCACCGTGCTGGCGGGGGCGATTCACGACAGCAACGGTCATCTGCTGTACGCCGCTGGTACGCTGCTCAGCGACAGCGTGACGTTGCCCGCTGACACTCGCCTGGGTGCCGGGATCCGTTTGAACAAGGCCACCGCCCTGCAAGCGATGAACTGGCCCAAGGGTGTGCCGTTGCCCAGCGTTTACGATGCAGACCTGACTACGTTCGCCGGGGTGAAATTAAAGGGCGAACTGGCCTTGCTGCGCGGTTCGCTGATTCCGTCGATGACCGATGTGAAGCTCGCCGAAGGCACTTCGCTGATCGAGTTGCGGCCGTTCAACGGCACACAACAGGGCAAGAACTGGGCGGTGGCCAGCATGCTGCCGTCGGGCAGTGCGTCGTGGTCGATGCGCGTGGTGGCGGGTGCAGATCTTGCTGCGGCCGACAGCCGTGCCGTGAAGCCTGTGACCACCGATGGCAATCTGCGGCTGGCGGACACTCATTACGGTGTCACGCTTACCCAGGCAACGGGGATACTCGTGTGGGCACCCGACAATCCGTATGACCTTCCGGGATATTACCCTGTGCCCGATGACCAATTGGAGATCTGTGCGCAGGTGGAAGGGCTCTGTGTGCCGATGGCACGTTGGGTCTGGGCGCCGGGCAATGGTCAGGGACCTGACTACGAACCCGTTCCCGAGGAGTATCAGATCCTTTGTGAAATCTATCCGGAGTTCTGCATCGGCAATAATCCCGGTACAACCGCCAAGGCCCACAGTCAGATGTTCAGTGTGCTGCGCACCGGTACAGGCGATCTCGATCTGATGGCTGCCGGCGACCTCAGCATGGATTCACCGTTCGGTGTTTATACCGCCGGCACTCAATCAGCGAACGTCGATCCGTTGTACAACCAGAAACGTGGGCATCTGTCGGACAGCAATTCGGTGTTGGGCAGCTCCGGTGCCGCTTATGAAAAATGGGTCGACGGTGGCAGCGACAGCCTCTATCAGGCCTGGTATCCGCAGATGGGCGGCAACCTGACAATCAATGCCGGTGGCTCGGTTTCCGGCGATTCCGTCGGCACGAAAGCACAATCGGTGAATGGCGGTTTCCGCGAACAGATCGCCAGTGCGTCAGTGGGCAACTGGTTGTGGCGCCAAGGCACGGGCAACCCGGATGTGCCCACAGCGTGGTGGATCAACTTTGGCAGTTACGCTACTCGGTTGATGACGCCTGACAGTAATACCGAACCTTACCTGGTCGGCTTCACCGGATTCGGCACCCTGGGCGGCGGCAACATCAGCCTGCGTGCCGGTGGCGACGCCGGGATGCTCAGACCGTTGGGCGATGCGGTCAATTATCCGCGCAGCCAAGGGCTGATCGTTGCCGTCGGCAGCACCGGGCGTGTCGCCGGCGATGGCAGCGTGCAGATGACCGGCGGTGGCGACATGGACATTCACCTCGGCGGCGCACTCAATCCATCGCTGCAAGCGCGGGCCGGGGATAACGGGACTCAGCCGCCGAGGCACGACCTGCAAGGCGCACTGATCAACTTGCGCGGTGCAGCGCAATTGACCGGAGGGGCACTGGGCGGCATCAATCTGCAATACGGTGCCAACTCGCAGTTGCATGATGTCCGTGAAACCCGACCGCTGGATCCGTTCACCTCGACGACCAGCAATGCCTCCGGTGGCCTGGTGCTGATTCCCGGCGATTCGGGCATGAGCCTCAGTACCCGTGGAGACCTGGTGTTGGGCGGTGCGGCAGACCCCGGACGTGTGCGCCTGCTCAATGCCACGCCACTGCTTGATGACAACGGCAATATCCGCACTGGCGGCATCCTGAGCGGCTTTTCGCTGTGGACCGACCACACGGCCATCGATCTGTTTTCCGCTGGGGGCAATCTCACGCCCAGTACTCAATTGGCCGAGGCAAACGCCAATCTCACCCCTGTGAGCGGTGCCAATTCGTCGTCCACCGATGGACGTTTTGTGTACCCGTCGATTCTTCGGGCGGTGGCGGCGCAGGGGTCGATTTATGCCGGGCCCTCGGCGGCTTACAGCGAGCGCGACTTGTCACGGACAATCGCTTATTCACTGTTGCTGGCCCCTTCGACATCCGGACAGCTCGAACTGTTGGCCGGTGAGTCGATCTACGCCGGCGGCTATGCGATCAATCAGTCCGGTGCCAGCCCGCTGGCCATCGCCACCCCGTTCAGGCCGTCATTCCTGGCCTTTGCCAGCAATAACTCCAACACGCCACTCAAGAGCAACTACGGCAGTGACGGTGTTAAACCGGATGGTAATTCGCGTTATCCATTGTTCGCTTTTGGGCCCGACAGCTATTCCGGTTTGAATGATGTGCAAGGGCCGGCACGGTTCTATGCCCTGACCGGCGATCTGGTGGGGATACGCAGTGGTGAGACGTTGAGTTTCGATACCTCGAAACGCACTTGGTACGAAGCAGCAGGCCCTGTCTGGATGATTGCCGGCCGCGACATCGTGGCATCCGGGACCAACCTGGGTCGACCGACAGCCGTGCAGCCCGATGAGATGGGCGTGGGTCGGGAAGGCATCACCTCGACCGGCAACCTGTTCGTTCATAACGACCCGCGAAGTATATCCCGGGTGTCGGCGGGCCGCGACATTCTCTACAGCAGCATCGATATCGCCGGACCTGGAACGCTGGATATCAATGCCGGGCGCAACATCCTGATGGAAAACCGCGCCAGCATCACCAGTCTCGGCTCGATAGTGGCCGGGGATCTGCGGCCTGGTGCCAGCGTGGTATTGCAGGCGGGCGCAGGCGCGCAGGGGCCGGATTACACAAAGTTCATCGCCCGTTACCTGAATCCGCAGAACCTTGCTGACCCGAATGCCTCTCTCAACGGCCAGCCGGGCAAAGTGGTCAAGACCTACCTCGACGAGTTGCAGAGCTGGCTGACGCTCGGCTACGGCTTCAGCGGCAACGCAGAGCAGGCACAGGCGTTCTATACCGCGCTGCCAAGTGCCGAGCAGGCGATCTTTGCGCGCCAGGTGTACTTCGCCGAACTGCGCGCCGGCGGCCTGGAATACAACGACGCTGACGGTCCGCGCAAAGGCAGTTATCTGCGCGGTCGCAACGCCATTGCCGCACTGTTCCCGAGCACCGATGTGGCGGGCAATCCGCTGCGTTACGACGGCGACATCACGCTGTATGGCGGAGCAGGGGTCAAGACGCTGTTCGGCGGCGATATCCAGATGCTCACACCGGGTGGTGGTCAGGTGTTCGGCATCGAAGGCGCGGCGCCACCGTCCACGGCAGGGATCATTACGCAGGGGGCGGGCAACATTCAGCTCTACTCGCAGGGCAGCATTCTGCTGGGGCAGAGCCGGATCATGACCACCTTCGGCGGCTCGATCCTCGGCTGGTCGGCCGAGGGCGACATCAACGCCGGTCGAGGCTCGAAAACCACCGTGGTCTACACCCCGCCGAAACGTGTCTATGACACTTGGGGCAACGTGACCCTGTCGCCATCGGTGCCGAGCACCGGTGCGGGTATCGCCACCCTTAACCCGATTGCCGAAGTCGCACCCGGCGACATCGACCTGATCGCGCCGCTGGGCACCATCGATGCGGGCGAGGCGGGGATTCGTGTCTCGGGCAACGTCAACATCGCCGCGCTGACCGTGGTCAACGCCGCCAACATCGCCGTGCAAGGCAAGACCAGTGGCGTACCGGTGGTGGCTGCGGTGAACACCGGGGCGATCACCTCGGCCAGTTCGGCGGCATCTTCGGCAACCCAGGCCGCTGAGGACGTGGCGCGTCAGCAGCAAGCAGCAGCGCGGCAGAACCAGGCGTCGGTGTTCACCGTGCAGGTGCTGAGCTTCGGCAACGAACAACTGGCGCCGAGCCGTGATGGTGCCAGTCGTGCGCCGGCGACCGGATACAACCCGAACAGCCCGGTGCAGGTGCTGGGCGCCGGGGTGCTGGATGAACAGGCGAAACAGCAGCTGACCGAAGAGGAGCGTGGGCAACTGACGTTGTGAAAGACTCTCGTGTAGTACGCTTCGGGCGGCCTTTTGGCCGCCCTTTTTTTTATGTTGATGAGGTTCGTGGGTATTGTCGTCGGGTGTGGACTAACGTCAGTATTTTGATGCGCCCGTTCACTCGATAGACCAGCAGATAGTTCGGATTGACCACCATTTCCCGAGTGCCTGGCACTCGACCGGCCCGGTAACCATAGGGGATTGATGAAAGCCTTTGCGTTGCTGCACCAACCTTGTGCTGTAGAGCCACGGAAGCGTTGGAGTTGTATTGTTCAACGTAATCGATAATGTCAGCCAGATCGTTCAGAGCTTGATCGCTCCATTCAAGCAGCAGCGCGGCGCTTCCTGCGCATCTCTTCCAGCATCTGGTCAAGCATTGCCATAGCTTCATCATGGGGAATGCCAGGGCTGGGGTCATCGAGTGCCTCCTGTACCTTGGCACGAAACCAGCGATCGTAGCTCTCTGCCTCTTCTTCGGATTCGAAGTCAGAGTAAAACGGGGAAAGTAATAAGCTCATAGTGATCTCCGTGATCAATCTCAGCAGTTTAAGGGGGAATGGCCCATTGTCGTCACTGGCAGACGATGTACCCCATGAGCTCTCGAAGAACCATGGGATAACGAAGCCCAGTATCTGCAAGCGCCCCTTTGGAATCTGCCGGACGGTTCCCTCCGTTGTCCGGCAATCTCGACCGCCGTTGTAGGCCTATTCCTCCACTCTGTTTTTCAGGTTGCCAGCCTACAAATCCGCGCGCACCTTCCTACAAATGCACTCAGAACGCATACGGAATACTCACCTTCGCCCACAACATTTCCCCCTCTGGCCGGTTCTCCACGTCAAACTCCTTGGCCCAGCGAATCTCCGCGCTGGCGTATTTGAGAAAGGTGAAATGCAACGCCGGGCCGATCGCGAATACCTGGCCGCGCACGCCGTCGTCCACATCCTGCCCGGCGAATTGCACGGTGTGGCCGTACTGTTTGTCGTCGGTGGTCTGCTTGAGGTAATAGCCGTTAAGGCCGAGCATCACATCGTCGGTGATCTTGTAGCTGGCCGAGTAATCGAAGTGGAAGATCTGCCCGGACTTGTAGTCGGTGTCCTTGTTCTTCTCGTTGAAGCTGTAAGTGGTCTTCATCGACACTTCGGTCTTGTCGGTCGGCAGCCAGGTGAAGGAAAACAGCGGCTTGTAGGTGTAGAAATTGTTGCTGGTGTTGGCCAGCCGATCGACGCTGTATTCGCCGGTGGGCACGGTGATTTCCAGGGCGGCGCCGAGGGTCAGGTTCTTGCCCATGTCCCACAGGATGATCGGCGCAATCGTGGTGTCGCCCATGCCTTCGCGGGTATCGCTGAGGCCGTATACCGAGACTTCCTGCTTCAGCCACGGCTGGGCGATGTAGCCGGCCAGACGCCCGCCGAACACGCGCACCGGGCTCAGGTAATCAATGCGCGGGATCACCGCCGTGGATTCGATGTCGACATTCGGCACCTTGCCGCCCAACGAGCTGATGTTGAGCTTGGTCGACTTGTAATGGTTGTAGTAGAGGTTGAACGCGACCATGTTCTGCGGAAGGCTGTCGACTTCCAGCGGCAGCATGAAGAATCCGTCGGTGCCGGGGCCGATGTTGTCGACGCCGGCTTCGGTGGCCAGGGCCGGCAGGGACGCGGTGCAACCGAGCAAGGTCAGTGCCAGACGCAAGGGGAAAGTGGCGCGGTTCGGGCTCATGGCTGTCCTCATTATTATTGTGGTGGGACGTGGCGCCGGTACGCAGAACGTCCGGCACCATAGAAATAAGCGCTTGGCGCCCGACGGGGCAGGGTATTGGCGGACAGTTAGGGGGACTTCTGCGGACAGTCGGCCAACCCTGTGCTAACTTCCTTCGACATAACCGGTTACAAAAATAACAATCAAGCGTGATCCGGAATGTCAGCCCCCATGAACGTAAAAGTCCAAGACCCCACTTTCGAATTGGCGCTGGTCTCGCCGTTCCTTCTGCAAACCCTCGCCGAAGTCGTGCACAACAAAGGCATCGACCCCGAAAGCCTGTGCCGTGGCCTGGGTTTCACCCTCGAAGATCTGCAGGATCCGGCGCAGCGGATTTCCTACCGCCAGGCCGTGGCGATGATTCAACGGGCGCTCAAAGTGCTGCCCAATCAGGGCCTGGGGCTGTGGGTCGGCGCGCAGAATGTGTTGGGTACGCTGGGGCTGCTCGGGCATGTGCTTTCGCTGTGCAAGACCTTGCGCGATGCCTTTGCCCTCGGCATTCGCCATCAGCACACCTCCGGCGGAATCGTGGTGTCCAGCGTCGATGTGATTGGCGATCAGGTACATCTCGATGCCGAATGTCGCTTGCCGTTTGCCGATGTGCAGGTGTTCGCCGTCGAAGAGTTTTTCGCCAGCCTGCTGGTATATGGCCGGGCCTTGGCCGGAGTTGATTTCAAGCCGATCGCCGTGGAGTTTGTGCACGCTGCACCGGATTATCTGAGCGAATACCACCGCTTGCTCGGGCCCGATGTGCGCTTCGGCTGCCTGCACAATCGCATGCTGATCGATGCCCGGTGGCTGGACGTCAACCTGCCCAATCATCATTCGCTGGCGTTGCGTCAGGCGGTTGCGTTGCTGGAGTTGGAAGCGGCGCAGGTGCACCAGAAACTCGATCTGATTCAGGCCGTAGAGCGGGCGATTGCCCGGGACTTGAGCAGAGGCAGCCATATCGAAAAAATCGCCGGCGACCTGAACATGAGCAGCCGCACCTTGCGCCGCCGTTTGACCGAGCATGCGCTGACCTTCGAAGCGCTGCTGGAACAGGTGCGTCAGGCGCGGACCATGAGTCTGCTGGCCAATCCGGACATGCCCATCGAGCGGATTACCGAAGAAGTCGGCTACAGCGATGTGCGCAGTTTTCGCCGGGCATTCAAGCGCTGGACGGGGATGAGCCCGAGTGCGTGGCGACAGGATGCAAGCAGCGCTTAGACATCGGTCCCCTGTGGCGAGGGAGCTTGCTCCCGCTGGGCTGCGCAGCAGACCCAAAACCTGCCACGCCATTTCTCCAGACACACCATGCCGGCGGGGTTTGCGGGTGCTTCGCCCCCGAGCGGGAGCAAGCTCCCTCGCCACAGGCTTCCGTGCGCCACTCATCAGTATTTCAGCCCCACAAACCCTCCGGCCACAGGTAAACTCCCGCGCACTTTCCCAAGGAGTTCACATGAGTTACTACCAGCCGGGCATTCTCGCCACCCCTGTTCCTGCGCAAGCACGTCACCTGTTTTTTGCCCTTGCGTCTGTTGAAGCACTGCCGCAGGCGATCGACAACCTGATGAATCTGGTGGACGGCAAGTCGGCGGTGATCGGTTTCGGTGAATCCCTGACCAAAGCCCTGAACGTGCAAATCGACGGTCTGCGCAGCTTTCCGGCCATGAGCGGCGTCGGCGTGGAAAACCCGTCGACCCAGCACGCACTGTGGGTCTGGCTGCACGGTGTCGATCGTGGCGAATTGCTCAATCGCTGCCACGCCTTCGAAGCCGCGCTGGCCCCGGCGCTGCGCCTGGTAGACATGCAGGAGGCCTTCCGCCACAAGGACGGCCACGACTTGACCGGCTACGAAGACGGCACCGAAAACCCGCACGATGACGCCGCAATTGCCGCCGCGTTGCTGGGTGAGGGCGCTGATGGTCTGGTCGGTGGCAGCTTTGCCGCGATCCAGCAGTGGCAGCACGACCTCAAGGGTTTCCATAAGCTGTCCGCCGAAGACAAGGACAACATCATGGGCCGTCGCTTGAGCGACAACGAAGAGATCGACGACGCGCCAGTCTCCGCCCACGTCAAACGTACCGCCCAGGAAAGCTTCGCCCCCGAAGCCTTCGTCGTACGCCGTTCGATGCCGTGGATCGATGGTGATCGCGCCGGCCTGATGTTCCTCGCCTTCGGTTTTTCGCTGGACGCCTTCGAGGCCCAACTGCGGCGTATGAGCGGTCTGGAAGACGGCATCACTGACGGTCTGTATCGCATCAGCCGACCGATCACCGGCGGCTACTACTGGTGCCCGCCGCTGAAGGACGGCCACCTCGATCTGCGCGCGTTGCGCATCGGCTGAGTGTTTCAAACAAAGGGAGTTGAGCATGGACGTGGTGCGTTGGGGCATGATCGGTTGCGGCAGCGTCACTGAACGCAAGAGCGGGCCGGCCTTTTACAAGGCGCCCGGTTCGGCGTTGGTGGCGGTGATGGGCCGGCGCCTTGAAGCGGTGAACGATTACGCCGCGCGCCACGGTATCGCCCGGGCCTACACCGATGTCGATGCGCTGATCAACGATCCCGAGGTGGACGCGGTGTACATCGCCACGCCACCCGACAGCCACCACGCCTACAGCCTGAAAGTCGCTGCAGCCGGCAAGCATTGTTGTGTCGAGAAACCGATGGCGCTCAACGCCGGGCAAAGCCTCGAAATGCAGCAGGCGTTTGCCGACGCCGGTCTGCACTTGTTCGTGTCGTACTACCGCCGTTCGTTGCCGCGCTTTGCCCAGGTTCGGCAATGGCTGGCGCAGGGCCGCATCGGCGAGGTGCGGCACCTGAGCTGGACGCTGACCAAGGCCCCATCGGCGGCGGATCTGCACGGCAGCGCCAACTGGCGAACCGACCCGAGCGTGGCCGGCGGCGGCTATTTTGCCGATCTGGCCAGCCATGGTTTTGACCTGTTCCAGTACCTGCTCGGCGACATCGCTGAAGTCGCCGGTTTCACCGCCCGGCAAGCCGGGTTGTATGCGGCGGAAGATGCGGTCAGCGCCAGTTGGCGGTTTGCCTCGGGCGCGCTGGGCATGGGTTGCTGGAGCTTTGTGGCGGATCGGCGCGAGGATCGGGTAGAGATTATCGGCAGTCAGGGTCGGATCGCGTTCTCCGTGTTTGACGAGCATCCGGTGCAGCTGTTCGCCGATGAGCAGATCAGCCTGGAAATCCCCCATCACGAGCACATTCAGTGGCATCACGTGCTGGGCATGAATGCGCATATTCGTGGCGATTCGCAGCATCCGGCCGTCGCCGAACAAGCCCTCAAAACCGATTGGGTGATGGACCAGATCCTCAAACGGCACTGATGCTCCAGACCACAACACCATTTCCTTGTGGGAGGGGGCTCGCTCCCGAAGAGGCCGGCATTGCTGGTATTTACATCGCCTGACACACCGCCTTCGGGAGCAAGCCCCCTCCCACAAGAGTCTGTGTGTCGTCGTGTCTAAGGTTATGCCCAAACAATATTTCTCAAGCTTGTCATAACGTCTCTAAGATCACGTCATAACTCGTTATAACAAGTGATCCCTGATGACCGATAACGTTCTCTCCTTACCCAGTGTCCCGCTGCACACCCAACTGCGCGACGTCCTGCGCTCACGCATTCTTGATGGCGAATACCCGCAAGACAGCCAGATGCCGTCCGAAAGTGAGCTCGGCACGCTGTTCAAAGTCAGCCGCATCACCGTGCGCCAGGCGCTGGGCGATCTGCAGAAAGAAGGGCTGATCTTCAAGATCCACGGCAAGGGCACCTTCGTCGCCAAGCCGAAGACCTTTCAAAACGTCAGCAGCCTGCAAGGCCTCGCCGAGTCCATGACCGGGCGCGGCTACGAGGTGATCAACCGCCTGCGCAGTTTCAAATTCATCCCCGCCGACAAACGTGTCGCCGAGCGCCTGCAAGTCGCCGAAGGCGAGACCGTGGCGCAGATCAAACGCGTTCGGCTGATCAACCGCGAACCGATCTCGCTGGAAATCACCTACCTGCCCAAAGCCGTCGGCGAACGGCTGGAGAAGGCCGATCTGGTGACTCGCGACATCTTCCTGATTCTGGAAAACGACTGCGGCATCGCCCTCGGCCACGCCGATCTGGCGATCGACGCGGTGCTGGCCGATAGCGATTTGACCCAGGCACTGAACGTCGAGGCCGGCTCGCCGATCATGCGCATCGAGCGTCTGACCCACGATGCCAACGGCCAGCCGCTGGACTTCGAACACCTTTACTACCGTGGCGATGCGTTCCAGTACCGCCTGCGGATCGACCGGCAAAAAGGGGCGTGACATGACCCGCAAGACCTTGGAACAGGAATACGACATCGTCGTGATCGGCGGCGGCACTGCCGGCCCGATGGCGGCGATCAAGGCTAAAGAGAAGAACCGCGACTTGCGCGTGCTGCTGGTGGACAAGGCCAACGTCAAACGCAGCGGCGCGATCAGCATGGGCATGGACGGCCTGAACAACGCGATCATCCCCGGCCACTCGACGCCGGAGCAGTACACCAAGGAAATTACCATTGCCAATGACGGCATCGTCAACCAAGCGGCGGTGTACGCCTACGCCACTCACAGCTTCGAAACCATCGAGCAACTGGATCGCTGGGGCGTGAAGTTCGAGAAGGACGAGACCGGCGATTACGCGGTGAAAAAAGTCCACCACATGGGCGCCTACGTGCTGCCGATGCCGGAAGGGCACGACATCAAAAAAGTCCTTTACCGCCAGTTGAAACGCGCGCGGGTGAGTATCACCAATCGTCTGGTTTGCACCCGTTTGCTCACCGACGCGGAGGGCGCGGTCAACGGGGTGATGGGCTTCGATTGCCGTACCGCCGATTTCCATGTGATCAAGGCCAAAGCGGTGATTCTTGCGTGCGGCGCGGCCGGTCGCCTCGGTCTGCCGTCCTCGGGCTACCTGATGGGCACCTATGAAAACCCGACCAATGCCGGCGACGGCTACGCCATGGCCTATCACGCCGGGGCCGAGCTGGCGAACCTCGAATGCTTCCAGATCAACCCGTTGATCAAGGACTACAACGGCCCGGCGTGCGCCTATGTGACCGGCCCGCTCGGCGGCTACACCGCCAACAACAAGGGCGAACGCTTCATCGAGTGCGACTACTGGAGCGGGCAGATGATGTGGGAGTTTCACCAGGAACTGGAAAGCGGCAACGGCCCGGTGTTCCTCAAACTCGATCACCTGGCCGAGGAAACCATCCAGAACATCGAAGAGATCTTGCACAGTAACGAGCGCCCGAGTCGTGGTCAGTTCCACGCCAATCGCGGCACCGATTACCGCACGCAGATGGTCGAGATGCACATCTCGGAGATCGGTTTTTGCAGCGGCCATTCGGCGTCCGGGGTGTGGGTCAACGAGCGGGCCGAGACCTCGGTGAAAGGCTTGTACTCGGCGGGTGACATGGCCGCCGTGCCGCACAACTACATGCTCGGCGCGTTCACCTACGGCTGGTTTGCCGGGCACAACGCGGCGGACTTCGTCGCCGGGCGCGAGTTCTCGACGCTGGATGCCGCGCAGATCGAGAAAGAACAAGCGCGGGTCTATGCGCCGCTGGATCGCGAACAGGGTCTGCCGCCGGCACAAGTCGAGTACAAGCTGCGGCGCTTCGTCAACGACTACCTGCAACCGCCGAAAGTGACCAAAAAAATGCAGATCGGCTTGCAGCGTTTCAGCGACATCGAGCGCGACCTCGATCAGATGAAGGCCAACAATGCCCACGAACTGATGCGCGCGATGGAAACCAGCGTGATCCGCGACTGCGCCGAAATGGCCGCGCGCGCCTCGCTGTTCCGCGCCGAGAGCCGTTGGGGCCTGTACCACTACCGCATCGATCACCCGCAGCGCAACGACAGTGAGTGGTTCTGCCATTGCCATCTGAAGAAGGGTGAAGACGGCCGCATGACCAGTTTCAAGAAACCCGTCGAGCCTTACATCATCCCGCTCGATGCCGAAGAAATGCAGGCTTATGACCGCTTGCGGGTCGGCGCATTTGCCGCTTGATACACCACAAAAAGAGAGTCCGAACCATGGCCTATCAAGCCCAGGAAATCTTCTTCCGCTCCAATGCCCCGGTCACTGTGGACGAGGACAAATGCATCGCCGAAAAGGGCTGCACCGTGTGCGTCGACGTCTGCCCGATGGACCTGCTGGCGATCAACCCGGCCACGCAGAAGGCCTACATGGCGTTCGATGAATGCTGGTACTGCATGCCGTGTGAGAAGGATTGCCCGACTGGTGCGGTGAAAGTCGAAATCCCCTATCTCCTGCGCTGATACAAATACCAGCAGACAGGAGATCCCCTGTGGGAGGGGGCTTGCTCCCGAAGAGGCCGGCATGGCTGGCATCCTTATTGACTGAAACACCGCATTCGGGAGCAAGCCCCCTCCCACACTGGAATGTTGGTAACTCAAAAAGCCATCCGGCATACCCCGGACGCTGGAATAACCGAAACCCCTCGTTTCCCACCGCGCCCTGATCGCGGCGGAGACGAACATCCAATAAATGATTCGAGGGGAAACACACCATGTTGCGTGCAGCAATCGCCGGTCTGGTACTGGCTTCATTCACCCTGTCGGCATCGGCCGAAACCATCCGCATTGCCATCGGCACCCAGGACACCACCATCAACTGCGCCGCCGGCGGGCTGTTGATTCGCGAGCTCGGTCTGCTCGACAAATACCTGCCGCACGACGGCGCCTACAAAGACGCGAAATACGACGTGCAGTGGAAAAACTTCACCAGCGGTGCGCCGCTGACCAACGAGATGGTCGCCGGCAAACTCGACTTCGGCGCCATGGCCGATTTCCCCGGCGCGTTCAACGGGGTGGCGTTCGAAACCGCCGGCAAGCACAGCCTGTTCATCAGTGTGTTGTCGGGCAGCATCAAGGGCAGTGGCAACGGCATCGTGGTGCCGAGCGCGTCCGGAGTGCAGTCGTTGAGTGAACTCAAGGGCAAGACCATCTCGGTGCCATTCGCTTCGACCGCCCACGGCATGTTGCTGCGCGCGGTGGCGGAGCAGGGCTGGGACCCGCTCAAAGACGTGAACATCATCGCTCAGCCGCCGGAAGTCGCAGGCTCTGCATTGCAGGCCGGCAAGATCGACGCCCACGCCGATTTCGTGCCGTTCGCCGAACTGTTCCCGAGCCGTGGTTTCGCCCGCAAGATTTACGACGGCGCCCAGGCCAATGCACCGACTTTCCATGGTGCGCTGGTGGATCAGGCCTACGCGAAAAAATACCCGGAAATCGTCGTCGCCTATCTGCGGGCGAGCATCGAGGCCAATCAGTTGCTGGCTGCTGAGCCTGAGAAGTACAGCGAGCTGATCGCCAAAGTCACCGGTGTCGATGCCGAGGTCAACTACCTGTTCCACGGCCCGCTTGGCGTGCAGACCCGCGACCTGAGCTGGAAGCCGGAATACCGTCAGGCGGTGGGCACCGCGATCGACACCCTGAAGCTGTTGAAAAAGGCTGATCGCGGCCTCGACCTCAACACCTTCATCGACGATCAGTACATCCGCGCCGCGTTCAAGGCCGCGAATCTGGACTACACCGCGCAACTCGCCAATTACGCGCAAACGCCGTTGAAAGCGCTGGATGCGGTGACCGGCAAAGCCATCACCGACTTCAGCCACGTCGCCGAAATCTGGGTGCGCGGCGAAGACAAAGTACGCCAGTACGCCTCGGTGGAATCGGCCTTCACCGCGTTGGCCGCTCTGAAACAGGACGGCAAAAACATCCGCGCGGTGTATGCCCAGGCCAGTGACAGCGGGATCAAATTGCTCGCCGATCAGGCGTGGTTCGCCAGCGATGCCAAGGGCCGCTTGAGCGCGTTTCTGCTCAAGGGCCAGGCCCAGCAATATGCGGCGGCGCAGGGTGGCAAGGTCTTCGACTTTACCGACGCCACGACCCAGGCCGTGGCTGCCCGCTAACCCGCAGAACAACTCGGTCAACTGTAGGAGTGAGCCTGCTCGCGATAGCGTTGTGTCAGACAACACATCAACAACTGACACACCGCATTCGCGAGCAGGCTCACTCCTACAGGGGATCTCGGTTGAAAGGAATATTTATGTTCAGTTCTGTTAAGCGCTGGGTTCCAAGGGCTGCTTCTTTGCTGCTCTGCCTGCTCTTCTGGCAACTAGCCGCCAGCCACCACTGGAATCTCGGTCTGGTCACTTTCGCCAACGTGCCAACCCCGTTGGCGGTGATCGAAGCGGCGTTGGGCCTGGGCGACTCCGGCAAGCTGCTGCAGCACCTGAGCGCGAGCCTCGGCCGCGTGTTCGCTGGCTACCTCGCGGCGTTGATCATCGGGATTGCCTTGGGCCTGGCCATCGGCCGCTCGAAATGGGCCGAAGACTTGCTGCTGCCACCGCTGGAAGTGCTGCGGCCGATTCCGGCGGTGGCGTGGATTCCGCTGGCGATCCTGATGTTTCCGTCGTCGGAGCTGTCGATGGTCTTCATCACTTTTACCGGTGCGTTGTTCCCGATCCTGCTCAACACTGTGCACGGCGTCGAAGGCGTCGACCCGCGCCTGATCGCCTCGGCAAAAAGCCTCGGGGCAGGGCGCCGGGCGATTTTGCTTGAAGTGATTTTGCCCGGCGCCGCACCGAGCATCATCACCGGCCTCGCCATCGGCATGGGCACCTCGTGGTTCTGTCTGGTCACGGCGGAAATGATCTCCGGCCAGTTCGGCATCGGTTACTACACCTGGGAGTCCTACACCATCCAGAACTACGCCGACATTGTCGTTGGCATGCTGCTGATCGGTGTGCTGGGCATGGGCAGCAGTCTGCTGATCAAGCGCCTGGGCGGGCTGTTCACGCCCTGGCATCGACCACGAGGAAAAGCCTGATGAGCGCAATGCAAACCCCGGAAGGGCGGATCGATATTCGCCAATTGTCGATCGTTCTCGGTGAGGGGCAGCAAGCCTTCGAAGCCGTGCAAGGGCTGGATTGCCAGATCGAACCGGGCCAGTTCGTGTGCATTCTCGGCCCGTCCGGTTGCGGCAAGTCGACCTTGCTCGGCGCACTCGCCGGACACTTGAGCGCCCATACCGGCAGCCTCAAAGTCGATGGCGGCGAGGTGTCCGGGCCGTCGCCACAACGCGGCATGGTGTTCCAGCATCACACGCTGTTTCCGTGGCGCACGGTGCGCGATAACGTGGCTTTCGGCCTGAAGATGCGCGGCATCGGCAAAGCCGAGCGCCAGCGTGAGGCCGATGAAATGCTCAAACTGGTGGGCCTCGACGGCTTCGCCGAGCGCTGGCCCGATCAGCTATCCGGCGGCATGCAGCAACGGGTGGAAATCGCCCGGGTGCTGGTCAACCGTCCACGGCTGCTGCTGATGGACGAGCCGTTCGGCGCGCTGGATGCCTTGACCCGCCTGAACATGCAGGAGCTGCTGCTGGACATCTGGACGCGGATTCGCACCACCGTGGTGTTCGTTACTCACGATATCGACGAGGCGCTGTTTCTCGCCGACCGCTTGCTGGTGATGAGCGCACGTCCGGGGCGAATCATCGAAGACCTGCGCCTGGGCTTTCCGCGTCCGCGCACCACTGAGCTGGTAACCAGTGCCGAATTCTCCCGCCTCAAGCGCCATTGCCTCGACCTGCTGCGCCACGACAACCCCCGACCGCTGCCGCGCCTCAATCCGCTCGGTCTGCCTCCCGAAAACCCTTTGCCGCGATTTGCCCTATGACCTCATTTTTTGCTGTGACCGATAACGACGACATCCTCGCCCTGCAACCGCGTCTGACCGCAGACGATGCCGGTGTGCGACGTATTGCCCTGATCGAACTGGCGGATCTGGAGGAGCCAGACGGATTGCTGTGGCTGGTCGAAAGACTGAGCGAAGATCCGGCCGAAGAAGTCCGCGCCGAAGCTGCGCGGCTGCTGGAAGCGTGGGAAGACGAACCGGTGGTGGCTGCGCTGTGTCAGGCGCTGACCGATCCATCTGCGGCAGTGCAGGCCGCCGCCGCGCAAAGCCTGAGCCTGCTCAAGAGTGAAGCGGCAGGCCGGGTGATTCTGCCGTGGACCGATCATGCTGAGGTCAGTGTGCGAATCGCCGCGTTCCGTGCCTTGCGCGAATTGCGTTTCGCCGAGGCCGCACCGGCTGCTATCACTGCGTTGAGCGATGCCGACGCCAACGTGCGCCGCGAAGCCGTGGGCGTGCTCGGCTGGCTCAAGCAGCTCGACGCACTGCCGGCTCTGGCGCGTCTGGCCAGCGCCGACCCGGACACCGAAGTGCGCCGCGCCGCCACCGGTGCCCTCGGTCTGGCATCCGGCGCCGAGGTGCTGCCAGCCCTGCGTCAAGCGCTGCAGGACGATGCCTGGCAAGTGCGTGAAGAGGCGGCCACGACGCTGGGCAAGGTCGGCCACAGCGACGCCGGGCCGGCGTTGATCGCAGCCCTCGGCGATGACTATTGGCAAGTGCGCCTGCGCGCCACCCGAAGCCTCGGTCGCCTGCGTTTTGCACCGGCGCTGGATGCCTTGATCGAAACCCTCGGCCATCGCATCAGCAACCTGCGCAAGGAAGCTGCGCTGGCCCTCGGTGAGTTGCATGATCGCGGCGCGGTGGCGGCGTTGCAGGCGGCGCAGGATGACGGTGATCCGGAAGTGCGCAAAGCGGTGCGGATTGCCTTGAGTCAGTTGCAATGAACCCGCTGACGGTAGGTAATTCGCAGAGCCGGCAGACGTTGCGCCTGAGCTGGCCGGACGGCCGTGAATCGTTGTTCAATCACGCCGAACTGCGCCGCCAGTGCCCGTGCTCGCAGTGCCGCGCGTTTCGCCTGAAAGGTCTGACGCCGCTGGTGGATGAGCGTGTTCGCCTGATTGAGATCAACCCGCAGGGCTACGGCGTGCAACTGGTGTTCAGCGACGGCCATCAACGCGGGATCTACCCGTGGGACTATCTGGCACAACTCGATTCTTGATGTGCCACAGCCCCTTGTAGGAGTGAGCCTGCTCGCGATAGCGGTGTATCAGCCGACATCATTGTTGAATGACACACCGCTATCGCGAGCAGGCTCACTCCTACAAGGGTATAGGTGCAACTCCGGGTTACTGCCCGGCCGTCATGGCTGGCCGGCACCCGCGAAACACATCCAGCCCCGGCTGATACAGCGCGGTCTTCACCTCGAACAACCCCAGCACCGAATGAAACAGGTTGTCATGGCTCAGATCCGGCTGCCCGGTCTTGCCTTGCAGGCAATCGCGATCAATGCCCAGTTGCGCCAGCGTGTTGTTGCCAAACCACATCACCATCGGCACATGCGTCTGCGCTTCCGGCGCCAACGCATAGGGCGCGGCGTGCAGGTACAGGCCGTTTTCACCCAGCGATTCGCCGTGGTCGGAGACGTACAGCATCGAGGTGTCCAGTGAGTCCTGATTGCGCTTGAGCAACTCGATGACCTTGGCTAGGAAGTGGTCGGTGTAGAGGATCGTGTTGTCGTACACGTTGACCAGTTCATCGCGGCTGCAACTGCCCAACTGGTTGGTGTGGCAGATCGGCTTGAAGCGTTCCATTTCCTTTGGATAGCGCTCGTAGTATTCCGGGCCGTGGCTGCCGTCGGCGTGCAACACGATGATCGCGTGGCCCTTGAGGCTGTCGATGTAGCTTTGCAGGTCGGCCAGCAGCGCCTCATCGAGGCAGTTGTTGCCGTCGCAGAACGGCCCCGGCTGGTTCTTCGCGATGTCGCGGTGCGGCACGCGCAGGCAGGTGCCTTTGCAGTCGCTGTTGTTGTCCAGCCACAGCACTTGCACGCCGGCGCGTTGCAGGATATCCAGCAGGCCTTCGTAGGTTTTGCCTTTCTTGTCGCTGTAGTCCTCACGCGGGAACATCGAGAACATGCACGGCACCGACACTGCCGTGGACGTGCCGCAGGAGTGCACCTGGGTGAAGTTGAGGATGTCCAGTTTGCTCAGCTCGGGATTGGTCTCGCGCGCATAGCCGTTCAGCGAGAAATGATCGGCGCGGGCGGTTTCGCCGACCACAAACACCATCAGCGACTTCTTCTCGCGGCTGGCGGCTTTGGCGCTCATCACCGCGTCTTCACCGATAGCCTGCACCACAAAGTGCTTTTTGATGCCCAGGCGCTGCTTGGTGTATTTGCTGATGGCGTAAATGTAGTTGGTCGGGTTGATGAAGTGGGTGAGCTTGTCTTCTTCGCGGAAGATCGGCGCATAGGTCGAATAGAACGCGCCCACCGAGGCGCCGATCACCAGCACGCACGCGGCAATCACCAGCAGCTTGTTGAGCAGGCCGCGAAAGAACGGCCGATAACGCACCGGCCAGCGCCAGATCAACGCCGCCGGCAGCACGCCGAGCAGCAACACGTAAGCCAGCAGTTTGCCGTTGAACAGCGCAGCGGCTTCGCCGGGATTGGTTTCGAACACGTTCTGGATCATCACCGTGTCGATGGTGATCCCGTATTCGTTCATGAAATACGCAGCGCAGGCCGAGAGCAGGGCCACCACAGTCAGCGCCGGTTTCAGCGTCCAGCGAAATGACACCAGGGTCAGCAGCAGGGTGATCGCCGCCCACAGGAACAGGCCGAACGAAGCGAAAAACGCCAGTTTGTGTGCACCTTGCAGGGTGATCAGCGTACCCAGCGCCTTCCAGGTCGCCAGGTTGTACAGCGCCACCAGTGCCAGGGAAAACAGCAGCACCAGACGGGTTGAAGTGATGGACGGTAAACGCAGTCCTTTGCCCAAAGCCATTACAGACATTCCTCTACTCGAATAGATCACGCGCGGAAACGCGCGTAACTGTAGAAGAACAATAGTAAAAATTTCGTAAACATCCTGTAACAAACACTCAGGTCAACGCAAAACCCTGTAGGAGTGAGCCTGCTCGCGATAGCGGTGGGTCGGCCGACATCGTTGTTGAATGCCACGCCGCCATCGCGAGCAGGCTCACTCCTACAGTGGGTATTTTGGTGGGTCAGAAGGATTTGCTCAGGCTGGCGACCACCATTGCGGTGCACACATCCTTGAACCCCCAGTTACTCAGGCACTGGCTCTGCGACAGATCGGTATCGATATAGCTCAGGCCCAACACCACTCCGGCCAGGTTGTGCGTCAGCTTGACCTCCCACTCCCGATAACTGTCCTCGCCATGCCCGGACGCCGAGTACAGGTGCGGGTCCTTGAAATCCATGTTGCCGTAACGCAGCTTCAGCCCCGAATCGAACGGCAACTCGGTTTCATAACCGACATAGGTGTAGAGCGAGCTCTGCTTGCTGTCGATCCCCGGCGCATCGCTGGAGTAATACGCCGCCAGCTTCACCCCGTAGACGCCGAGAATTCCGTAGACCTCGCTCTGGTTGAACTGGCTTTCCTTGGGATAGGCGTACTTGAGGTAACCCAGATCGAGGCTGACATCCTCGGTGGCCTGCCACAGCCAGCCGGCGTAGTAATCGACTTCCTGCCGGGTTTTCAGGCCACCGCCGAAATCGACGTTGGAGCTCCAGGCACCCGCGTACAGGCCGCTGCTATGGGCCAAGGTCAGACCGGCCTGCACGGCCGGGTCATTTTGGGTTTGCGAGATGCCGCGGGTGCGGTAGTCGCTGGCCAGGGTCAGGTCGACCAGCACGGCGAAATCGTCGTTCAGGGGGATCGCTTAGCTGCTCAAGGGCAGCAAACTGGAAAAACCGAGGGCGAACAGGGGCAAGGCTTTCATGTGAAGTCCCGGTGTTGTGATTGTTATGGGGGCTGGAAAATGCAGTGGAAATGCTTGGGTAGGGTGAAAGTCCCTGTGGGAGCGGGCTTGCTCGCGAAGACGGTGGGTCAGGTATCGAAATGTTTGCTGACCGGACGCCTTCGGGAGCAAGCCCCCTCCCACAAAAGCGAGGGGGGGCCTGTTGTTATGGGGTGGCGGTGTAGACCTGACGCCCACCAAACCAGGTTTGCAGAACCTGGGTGTCATGCAGGGCTTTTTCGTCGACGCTGAACACGTCGCGATCGACCACGATGAAGTCCGCCTGCTTGCCCGGCGTCAGCGAGCCAATCTGCTTCTCCAGGCCAATCGTGCGCGCCGCGTTGAGGGTATAGGCGTAAAACATGCTTTCGCGATCCAGACGCTCGTCGGCATTCAGCACGCCCAGCGGCCCGACGCGGGTGATGGCCTGGGCCATGGCGTTGAACGGGTTGGGCGACGACACCGGCCAGTCGCTGGCACCGGCAATCGTCGCGCCCTGTTTCAGCAGCGAGTGCGCCGGGTATTGATAACGGAAGGCGAGGGCGCTGACGTAGGGCTTGATCATGTCGGTGGTGTAGTCGTCGGCGCTGGCCCACAGCAGTTGCATCGAAGCGATCACGTTCAGCGGCTTGAAGCGGGCGAACTCTTTCGGGTTGACCATCTGCAGGTGCGTGATCGAGTGAGTGATGCCGCTCTGCCGATCCTTGCGCGCACGTTCGATGCCATTGAGTGATTCACGCACCGCACGGTCGCCGATGGCGTGGATGTGCACCAGCCAGCCGCGCTGGTCGATGGCGCTGACCAGTTCGCCGAAATGCTCTGGATCGATCAGCAGTTCGCCCTGTTTGTGCGAGTTGCGGTACGGGTCGATCATCGCCGCGCTCTGCGCCGGGTACTCGATCACGCCGTCGGCGAAGATCTTGACTCCGGGCAGGGTGAGGTTGGGGATGCCCTGAAATTGCTGGCGCACCTTATCCAGCGTATCGAGATCGGCCGGCAGGCTTTTCGGGTTGGCGACCAGCAACGCTGCGACGTGCACGCTCATGTCGCCGCTTTCCGACAGCGCTTTGTAAGCCGGCAGCACGCCGACGGTTTTCTCGGTGGGTTTGAGCGCGAACACGGCCTCGCCCGGTGCGGCGTTGGCGGCCGGGTCCATCCACGCGGTGATGCCGAGGCTGTTGTTGAAGCGCACCGCGGATTTGGCTGCGGTGAGCATATCGGCCGGGCTCGGCACCGGCATTTTCGCGGCGACCCGGTCCCAGCCGGCATCGACCAGAAAACCATTGGGCTCGCCGCTGGCCAGTTTGCCGATGGTGTCTTGTTCAGCAGCGGGCAGGGTCTTGAGCAACGCCGCGTCGATGCCGGCGCGCTTGAGCATCACGTTGTTGGCCCACGCGGTGTGGTGATCGCTGCCGGTGAACACCACCGGCACGTCAGCCCACTCGCCGTGGTTGAAGGTCTTGCCCAGCGCTTCGGCCTGCGCCCAGTACGCTGAGCTCATGCCGGCAATGCTCAGCACATCGCCATGTCTGGCCTTGCCGTCGTCACGCCAGCCGCGCAGGCGTTTTTCCAGTTCGTCGAGGGCGACGACTTCGTCTTCCATGTTGGCCGAGACCATTTCCAAGCCACCGAAAATCGCATGGGAATGGCTGTCGATCAAGCCTGGCATCAGCGTCTTGCCGCCGAGGTCGATCACCTGCGTGCCGGGTTCGATCAGCGCCTTGATCTGCGCATCGCTGCCGACTTTCAGCACCTTGCCGTTTTCCACGGCCAGCGCCTGCACCTTTGGTTGCGAGCGGTCGGCGGTGAAAATCTTGCCGTTGACCAGCACCAGATCGGTGGCGGCCATGGCTTCCATCGAGGCAAAACTTATCGCGCTCACCAACAGACTCGGGATGAATCTTTTCATTGAAGATTTCCTTGTTATTGCGTCTGATGGCCAGATTAGTGGCTGACACTGGCCGACAGAACGCCTCCCTCACGAAAAACGTTTTTGCCTGAATGGAAAAAGCATGGACAAGTTGGGTGCACTGAAAATGTTCGTGGTTACCGCGCAACTTGGCAGTTTCAGCCGCGCGGCCGAGCAACTGGGCAAGACACCTTCGGCCCTGACCAAAGCGGTCAATCATCTGGAGTCGGAACTTGGCGCGCGGCTGTTCGAACGCAGTACGCGGCGGATTCTGCTGACCGAAATCGGCCAGGTCTATCTGGAAACCGCGCGGCTGGTGTTGCAGCGACTGGAGGAGGCCAGCGAGGAAATCGAGCAGTTGCAGCACGGTCTGCGCGGCAGCCTGAAAATCACCGCACCGCTGGCGTACGGGCGGGCGTTTCTCGATCAGGTGTGCGACGGCTTTTTGCAGCAATACCCGCAGATCAGCCTGCAAGTGGACCTGTGCGACGCGTTCGTCAATCTGCTGGAAAGCGGCTACGACCTGGCCTTGCGCGAGGGCCATGACGACCTGCCGGGGCTGATCGCCCGGGTGGTCGGCAGCAATCGGCTGGCGTTGTGCGGCAGCCCGGACTATCTGGCGCGCAAGGGTTTGCCGGTCACCCCACAAACCCTCGAACAGCATGAATGGCTGCTGTATCAGCACCCGTTGCTCAGTCGCGAGTTCTGGTGGGCCGAGCGCGACGGCCAGCGCCTGAGCCTGGCGCAGCCATCGGCGCCGTGCTTGCGCAGCGACAATTACGACCTGCTGCTGGCCAGCGCGTTGGCCGGACGCGGTTTGCTGCACACGCCGCTGTGGAGCGCCGCGCCGTACATTGCCGACGGGCGTCTGGTGCGAGTCATGGCTGACTATGAAATCGACCCCGACACCTTCGGCCCGCACATTCTCGCGGTGTACCCCAGCCATCGACGGGCCACGGCTAAAGTGGTGGCGTTCATCGATTACATCGCCGCCTTCCTCGCCGAACGCGGCCTCAACTGACGCCCCGTTCCCCTGTAGGAGCTGCCGCAGGCTGCGATCTTTTGATTTTTGTGGATCGCCGGCCCAGGCCGACTGGCGGTGCTTGTCAGTAAAATCCCACAGGAGTACAAATGTACTCCATGACAAACCTGACTCCCCGCCGTACCGCCATCCTGACCTTTATCCGCGAACGCATCGCCGAACACGGTCAGCCCCCAAGCCTCGCTGAAATCAGCGAGGCTTTTGGTTTTGCCTCGCGCAGCGTGGCGCGCAAGCACGTGCTGGCGCTCACCGAAGCCGGGTTTATCGAGGTCAACCCGCATCAGGCCCGGGGCATTCGCCTGCTCGGGCAACCCGCGCGGCCGGAGCTGCTGGACATTCCGGTGCTCGGCCGGGTCGCTGCCGGCGCTCCGATCGGTGCCGATGCCGACATCCATAACCGCTTGATGCTTGATCCCGCGCTGTTCTCCCGTGCGCCCGACTACATGTTGCGGGTGCAGGGCGACTCGATGATCGAGGACGGCATTCTCGACGGTGATCTGGTGGGAGTGAAGCGCAATCCCGAAGCGCTCAACGGGCAGATCGTGGTGGCGCGCCTCGACGGTGAAGTCACGATCAAACGCTTCGAACGTGTCGGCACTACAGTGCGCCTGCTGCCGCGCAACCCGGCGTACCAGCCGATTGTCGTGCGCGATGATCAGGACCTGGCCATCGAAGGGGTGTTCTGCGGTCTGGTGAGGCAAGGCTGATGGGCGCCGTCGTTGCACTCGATACGCTGTTCAATGGCGGCCAGGTCTGGAAGGGCCGGCCTGCGCCGCCGGCTGCCAGCCCGCAACCCACCGGGCATGCCGCGCTGGATGCGGCACTGCCCAGCGGTGGCTGGCCGGAAGCGGCGCTGAGCGAAATCCTCCTGGCCGGGCCCGGGGTTGGCGAGTTGCAACTGGTGTGGCCGACGCTGGCGCGGCTGTCGGCGGCGGGCGAGCGCATCGTGCTGGTAGCGCCACCGTTCGTACCGTACCCGCAGGCGTGGGCGAACGCCGGGGTCGATCTGCGTCAATTGTCGGTAATCCAGGCCAGCGAACGCGATGCCTTGTGGGCGGCGGAACAATGCCTGCGTTCCGGCAGTTGCGGCGCGGTGCTGTGCTGGCCGCACAAGGCCGATGACCGAGCGTTGCGGCGTTTGCAGGTGGCGGCGGAAACCGGCCAGACCCTGGCGTTTGCCTGGCGCCCGTTGAGCGAGGCGATCAACCCGTCGCCGGCCGCGTTGCGCATTGCCATCGACGCCAGACCGGCGCAGTTGCGCGTGCTCAAGTGCCGTGGCGGGCTGGCGCGCACCGCGCCGATTGCGTTTACCGTGGGGCACTGAGGTCGTCATGCGCTGGGTGTGTATTCTGTTCCCGCAATTGGCCCTCGACGCGGTGCTGCGTCAGCGTGCCGATCCTGCTGAGCCGTTGGTGCTGCTCAGTGGCCCGGCCCAGCGCCGAGTCTTGCAAGCAGTTAATCCGGCTGCGCGTCAACTAGGCTTGCGCGCCGGCCAGTCGATGACCGCCGCACAAGCGTTGAGCAAAGGTTTTGCCACCGCCGATTACGACCTCGCCGAGGTCGAGCACTGGCAGCAGTTTCTCGCCGCGTGGGCCTATCGTTTCAGCGCGCAGGTCAGCGTGCATTATCCGCGTACCGTGGTGTTCGAGATCGAGTCGAGCCTGGGCCTGTTCGGCTCCTGGGCGCAGTTCGAAGCGCGGCTGCGCAAGGAACTGACCGAGCTGGGCTTTCGCCATCGCATCGTCGCCGCACCGAATCCGGTGGCGGCGCGGGTGCTGGCCAACGCCTACGACGGTCTGGTGGTACCTGACGGTGAGGCCCTGCAGCATCACCTCGGAAAGTTGCCCGTCGACCGTGTCGGGCTGGAGCCGCAGGTCGCCACCGCGCTGACGCGCATGGGTCTGCGCAACCTGAACCAGCTGCAGAGCCTGCCGCGTCAGGCCCTGGCCCGGCGCTTCGAGGCGTCGATGCTCAAGCATCTCGACACGTTGTTCGGCGCACGGCCGCTGGCCTTGGCGTTCTATCTGCCGCCGGATCGTTTCGATGTGCGCATCGAACTGAATTTCGACGTGCAATCCCATCAGGCGCTGTTGTTCCCGTTACGCCGCTTGACCGCTGACCTGTCGGCGTTCCTCTGCGGACGTGACAGCGGCGTGCAGCGTTTCGACCTGCATCTGGAGCACGCCGGGCTGCCGGACACGCTGATCAAGGTCGGCCTGCTCAGCGCCGAGCGCGATCCGGCGATGCTCTTCGAACTGGCCCGCGGGCGACTGGAGCAAGTCCAGGTCGAGGCCCCGGTGCGCGGCTTTCGCCTGCGTGCCGAAGACCTGCCGAGTTTCGTGCCGCAGTTTCAGGAACTGTTCGATGACCGTCCGCAACAGACCTTGCCTTGGGAGCAATTGCGCGAACGTCTGCGTGCACGGCTCGGCGATGACGCGGTGCAGGGCCTGCGCTTTCAGGCCGACCACCGCCCCGAATGTGCGTGGCAGAACGGCGTCGACAAGCAGCGTTGCAGCGGTTTGCCGAGCGTGCAGCGTCCGGGTTGGCTGCTCGGCGAACCGCAGAGCGTGGCCGAAGGTTCGGCGCGGATTCTCATGGGCCCGGAGCGCATCGAATCCGGCTGGTGGGACGGAGACGATGTGCGCCGCGATTACTACCTGATCCAGAACCGCGCCGGTCAGCAGGGCTGGGCCTATCGAGCCGTGGGCGAGGGCGGGCCGTTGTGGCTGCAAGGCTGGTTTGCATGAACCACGGCTATGCCGAGCTGCACTGCCTGTCGAACTTCAGTTTCCAGCGCGGTGCCTCCAGTGCCCTTGAGCTGTTTCAGCGGGCGAAAAAACACGGTTATCAGGCGCTGGCGATCACCGACGAGTGCACCCTGGCTGGGATCGTCCGGGCCTGGCAAGCGGCGAAATCGGTAGAGCTGCCGCTGATCATCGGCAGCGAAATACGCATCGACAACGGCCCGAAACTGCTGCTGCTGGTGGAGAATCTTGCGGGCTATCAGGCCTTGTGCGGCTTGATCACTCAGGCCCGGCGGCGTACGCAGAAGGGCCAGTACCAGGTGCTGCGCGAGGATTTCAGCGAGCCGCTGCCGGGGTTGTTCACCGTGTGGGTGCCGGACAGCATCGATGACGTGGAGGAGGGCCGTTGGCTGAAACAGACCTTCGGCGAGCGTCTGTATCTGGCGGTGCAGCTACATCGCGGGCAGGACGATCAGCGGCGGCTGGCGGCACTGCTGAGTCTGGCCGAGCAACTGCAGATCGCCGCCGTGGCCAGCGGCGACGTGCACATGCACGCCCGTGGGCGGCGCGCCTTGCAGGACACCATGACCGCGATCCGCCATCACGTCCCGGTGGCCGAGGCCGGATTGCGCCTGCACCCCAACGGCGAGCGGCATCTACGCAGCCTCGAGGTGTTGCGTGAGCTTTATCCGCCGGCGTTGCTCGACGCCTCGGTGCAACTGGCGCGGCGCTGCACTTTCGAGCTGAGCGAGTTGCGCTATCAGTATCCGAAGGAGCTGGTGCCGCAGGGGCACACCGGCAGTTCCTGGTTGCGCCAACTGACCGAAGAAGGCATTGCCTGGCGCTGGCCAAAAGGGCCGCAGGCCAAAGTGCTCAAGCAAATCGACGATGAGCTGAAACTGATCGCCGAGCTCGGCTACGAAAGCTACTTCCTCACCGTGCACGACGTTGTACGTTTCGCCCGCGATCAGCAGATCCTCTGTCAAGGCCGTGGTTCGGCGGCCAACTCGGCGGTGTGTTTTGCCTTGGGCATCACCGAGATCGATCCGGATCGCACCACGCTGCTGTTCGAGCGTTTCATGTCGAAAGAGCGCAACGAGCCGCCGGACATCGACGTCGATTTCGAACACGAGCGTCGCGAAGAAGTCCTGCAATACGTGTTTCGCCGTTATGGCCGGCGGCGGGCGGCGTTGACGGCAGTGGTCAGCACCTACCACGCTGCCGGGGCGGTGCGTGACGTGGCCAAGGCGCTTGGGCTGCCACCGGATCAGATCAATGCACTGGCCGATTGCTGCGGCCACTGGAGCGACGAAACACCGCCGCTGGCACGCTTGCTCGAAGGCGGCTTCGACCCCGACAGCCCGGTGCTGCGTCGGGTGCTGAGCCTGACCGGGCAACTGATCGGCTTCCCCCGACACCTGTCGCAACACCCGGGCGGCTTCGTGATTTCCGAGCAGCCGCTGGATACGCTGGTGCCGGTGGAAAACGCCGCCATGGCCGAGCGCACGATCATTCAATGGGACAAGGACGACCTCGATGCGGTCGGGCTGCTCAAGGTCGATATCCTCGCCCTCGGCATGCTCAGTGCGATCCGTCGCTGCTTCGACTTGCTGCGTCGTCATCGGCATCTGGATCTGAGCCTGGCGACGATTCCTGCTGAAGACAAACCGACCTACGAGATGATCAGCCGCGCCGACACCATCGGTGTATTTCAGATCGAATCGCGGGCGCAGATGTCGATGTTGCCGCGCCTGAAACCGGCGAAGTTCTACGATCTGGTGATCGAGGTGGCGATCGTCCGCCCGGGGCCGATTCAGGGCGGGATGGTCCATCCGTACCTGCGCCGGCGTAACAAGGAAGAACCGGAAACCTATCCCTCGCCGGATCTTGAAGTGGTGCTCAAACGCACCCTCGGTGTGCCGCTGTTTCAGGAACAGGTGATGCAGATCGCCATCGTCGCCGCCGACTACAGCCCCGGCGAGGCCGATCAGTTGCGCCGCTCGATGGCCGCGTGGAAACGCCACGGCGGGCTGGAACCGCACAAGGCACGGCTGGCCGCCGGTATGAAGAAAAACGGCTACACCGAGGAATTCGCCGCGCAGATCTTCGAGCAGATCAAGGGCTTCGGCAGTTACGGCTTTCCCGAATCCCACGCTGCCAGTTTTGCCTTGCTGACCTACGCCAGTTGCTGGCTCAAGTGCCACGAACCGGCGGCGTTCGCCTGCGCGTTGATCAACAGCTGGCCGATGGGTTTCTACAGCCCGGATCAGATCCTTCAGGACGCCCGTCGGCATCAGTTGCAGATCCGTCCGGTGGACGTGCGTGCCAGCGACTGGGATTGCAGTCTGGAGCCGATCAGCGGCGCGCAACCGGCGATTCGCATGGGCCTGCGGATGATCAAGGGCTTTCGCGAGGACGACGCCCGGCGCATCGAAGCGGCGCGGGCGCGGGGGGCGTTTGCCGATGTCGCCGATCTGGGCGAGCGGGCCGCGCTCGACAGTCGCGCCCAGGCATTATTGGCAGACTCCGGCGCGTTGCGTGGCATGGCCGGGCATCGGCACCGCGCGCGCTGGGAAGTGGCCGGGGTGCAGAAACAGCTGGGCCTGTTTGCCGGTTTGCCAAGTCAGGAAGAACCCGATGTGCTGCTACCCAAACCGAGTGTCGGCGAGGACCTGCAGGCCGATTACGCGACAATCGGCACCACGCTGGGGCCGCATCCGCTGGCGCTGCTGCGTGGCGAACTGAAGGCGCGGCGTTGCCGCAGCTCTCAGGAGTTGCTGGACGTCGAGCATGGTCGGCCGGTGAGCATCGCCGGGCTGGTCACCGGGCGGCAGCGACCGGGCACTGCCAGCGGCGTGACCTTCGTCACCCTCGAAGACGAGTTCGGCAACGTCAACGTGGTGGTCTGGCGCGATCTGGCCGAGCGCCAGCGTCAGGTGCTGGTCGGCTCGCAATTGCTCAAGGTCGATGGCCGCTGGGAGCGGGAGGGCGAAGTGCGGCATTTGATCGCCGGGCGATTGAGCGATCTGACTCCGTTGCTCGATGGCATCCGCGTGCAGAGCCGCGACTTTCACTAAACCCCAGAACACCACATATCCCCCCCCCTGTGGGAGCGGGCTTGCTCGCGAAGACGGTGTGTCAGTTGGCAAATAAGTGGCTGACACACCGCTTTCGTCGGAACGCCGCCCGGAGCAAGCCCGCTCCCACAGGGGGATTTGTGTGCGTCCAAACAAGCCAATTGATTGACGTCAAAAATCTCTGTCACCAATGGTGGCACTTTGTCATAATGCCGCCCCTTTTCCGCTCCCCACCGCCTTGCCGTGCCGGGACACACCGTTTTTTTCAGAAGGAATGCACAGTGAGAATGATCTCCCGGATGTTGGTCTCAGGCGTTGCGATTGCCGTGCTCGGCACCCTCGCCAGCTCCCTTGCCGGGTGCGCCACCGAAAGCTCCCGCGCACTGCCGGTGGCCAAGGTCGAGAGCGCCACGCAAGTATGGACCGGTGCTCGCGTGCCGATGGCGGTGGGCAAGTTCGATAACCGCTCCAGCTACATGCGCGGGATCTTCTCCGATGGCGTTGATCGTCTCGGCGGCCAGGCCAAGACCATCCTGATCACTCACTTGCAGCAGACCAACCGTTTCTCGGTACTGGATCGCGACAACATGGGCGAGATCCAGCAGGAAGCGGCGATCAAGGGCCAGGCCCAGCGCCTCAAGGGCGCCGACTACGTGGTCACCGGTGACGTCACCGAGTTCGGCCGCAAGGAAACCGGCGACCACCAGTTGTTCGGCATTCTCGGCCGTGGCAAGACCCAGGTCGCCTACGCCAAGGTCAACCTGAACATCGTCAATATCAGCACCTCCGAAGTGGTGTATTCGACCCAGGGCGCCGGCGAATACGCCTTGTCCAACCGCGAAATCATCGGCTTCGGCGGCACCGCTGCGTACGACTCCACCCTCAACGGCAAAGTCCTCGATCTGGCCATGCGCGAGGCGATCAATCGTCTGGTCGATGGCATGAACGCCGGTGCCTGGAAACCGGGCAACTGATCGTTATTCATTGCAAGGAGCAACACCCATGAATCTGACTTTGTCGCGGTCGCTGCTGGCCCTGACGCTGGCCGCGAGCGCTTTGCTGGCCGGTTGCAGCAGCCCGAAAACCCTGTACCAGTGGGAAGACTACCAACCGCAGGTCTACGAATACTTCAAAGGCGAAGAGCCGAAAGAAGCCCAGGCCGAAGTGCTGGAGCGCGACCTGCAGAAGATCCGCTCCACCGGCAAGGCGGTGCCGCCGGGCTACCACGCGCACCTGGGCCTGCTGTACCTGAGCATGGGCAAGGACGATCAGATGGTGCAGCAGTTCCGCACCGAGAAAGCGCTGTTCCCCGAGTCCGGCCCATACATGGATTTTCTGCTTAAAAACGCCAAGACCGGAGACGCCAAATGATCTCGCGCACCCTGAAACTGCTGGCCGCCGGTTTGGCCCTGACCGTGCTCGGTGGCTGCGTCGCGCCGAAAACCGTGGATTACTCGGCGTACAAGCAGGCACGGCCGAAGACCATTCTGGTGCTGCCGCCGCTGAACACCTCGCCGGACGTCAAGGCTTCCTACAGTTTGCTGTCGCAGGTGACGTTCCCATTGGCCGAGGCCGGTTACTACGTGCTGCCGATCACTCTGGTGGATGAAACCTTCCGCCAGAACGGCCTGACCACCCCGGATGACATTCATCAGGCACCGGCCAACAAGCTCAAGGAAATCTTCGGCGCCGACGCTGTGCTGTACATCACTGTGACCGAGTACGGTACGCGCTACATGGTGATCAGCAGCGAAACCGCGGTAACCGCCACCGCCAAGCTGGTCGACCTGAAATCCGGCACCACGCTGTGGACCGGTTCGGCACGGGCGTCGAGCGAAGAGGGCGGCAACAACAGCGGTGGCGGCCTGGTCGGCATGCTGATCACTGCCGCGGTGAAGCAGGTGATCAACAGTTCGACCGATGCCGGGTATCCGATTGCCGGCGTGGCGAGCAATCGCCTGTTGTCGGCCGGTCAGCACGCCGGTCTGTTGTACGGCCCGCGTTCGCCGAAATACGGTACGGACTGATTTAGGTACGACACAAAAACCTTTGTAGGAGTGAGCCTGCTCGCGATAGCGGTTTGTCAGACAACATCAACGTGACTGACACACCGCTATCGCGAGCAGGCTCACTCCTACCAGGGAAATGTGTTAATCAGTGTTATTTGGCAGCGGCCAAAACCGCTCCTCCCCACCCTCGAAAAAATCCCCGTATCCCCTGCATCTCGACGCCGAAGGCGATATCCTGCGCCACACTTATCTGCGCAAACGGCGAATAACGCTGCAACACCGCGTTTGCCCGAGGCTAAAGGAGTGTTCGAATGACCGAGAAGAAACTGGAAACCACGGTCGACCGCGTCTACCAAGGGGTTTACCAGGCGATCAGCAAGCGTTCGCTGCGTCCGGGGATGAAGCTGGGCGAAGCGTCCCTGGCCGAACTGTTCAATGTCAGCCGCACGTCGGTACGCGCCGCGCTCAAGCAACTGGAAGCCGAGGGGCTGGTCACCACCGAGCCGAATAAAGGTGCATCGGTGTCGCTGCCCAGCAACGAAGAGATCCGCTCGCTGTTCGAAACCCGGCGTCTGATCGAAATCGGCATGGTCACCGAACTCTGTCGGCGCAAGGACACCGCCGCCATGCAGGTCTTGCGCGAGCACCTGCTACTGGAGGACGCAGCCCACGCGGCAGGCGATCACGAGCAACTGATTTACCTGCTCGGCGAGTTCCACCTCAAACTGGCGCGCAGCCTCAACAACCCGGTGCTGCTCGACTGGTTCCAGAAGCTGATTTCCCGCGCCTCGCTGTATGTCGCTGCACTGGATGACGACAGCCATGAAGCCTGCCGTGACAACGAACATCTGCGCCTGATCGAATACATCGAGGCGGGCGACCAGAGCGCCGCCATCGAACTGACCTGCACGCATTTGAACGGCATCGAGAAGGCGATTCTCGACGTCGCGGCGAAGATGAAAACTGGCTACCATCCCCTCAAGCACCTGATCGGGGTCTGATCCGGGCCTGGTCTGAAATCGGCTATACCTCTAATGAAACCATTACGGCCGATGAGGCTCGAAACAGACGGGCGTCGCGGCGTTCTGCCGTCGCGATGTATCGGGCAAACACCACAGGACACCGAGTCAATCGATGCAGTTTTTATCCGATAGCCACGGTTGTGACGGCTGGAAAGGCGAGATGGCCGAACGCATTTGCGCGTTCGACTGGCGCCTCACCGAACTCGGCCCGCTCGACACCTGGCCTGCCAGCTTGTGCAGCACCGTGCAATTGATGCTGGCCTCGCCCTTGCCGATGGTCATGCTCTGGGGCCACGCCGGCTACATGATCTACAACGACGCTTACTCGCAGTTTGCCGGTGGCCGCCACCCGTATCTGCTGGGCGCACCGGTGGAACTGGGTTGGCCGGAAGTTGCCGAGTTCAACCGGCATGTGGTCGACACCTGTCTGGCGGGCGGCACCTTGTCCTACCGCAACAAGGAACTGGTGCTGCTGCGCGATGGCGTGCCCGAAGATGTCTGGATGGATCTGTATTACAGCCCGGTGGCCAACGATGATGGGGTGCCTTCCGGAGTGATGGCGATGGTGGTTGAGACCACCGAGTTGGTGCGCTCCGAGCGCCTGCGTCAGGCGGCAGAAGACGCCTATCGGGCCGACAACGAACGGGTGCGTCTGGCGCTGAATGCGGGGGCCTTGCTCGGCTCGTTCGTCTGGGACGTGAAGAACAATGTGCTGTCAGCCGATGAGCGTTTCGCCCGAACCTTTTGCTATCCGCCGGATCAGGACCTGAGCAACCTGCCGCAATCCGTCAATGAGTCGCGGATCCATCCGGACGACCTGGCGTGGGTGCATGATCGGGTCAGTCATTCGCTGCAGACCGGCGAGCCGTACAACGCCGAATACCGCGTGCGGCGCGCGGACGGCAGCTACCTGTGGGTGCTCGCCAGTGGCGCCTGCGAGTTCGACGAACACGGCGCGCCGTTTCGTTTCCCCGGGGTGTTGATCGACATCCATGAACGCAAGATTGCCGAAGAATCCCTGCTCAAATTCACGCGCAACCTGGAGCAGCGGGTGGCCAACGAAGTGGATGCCCGGCTGGCGGCGGAAGAGCAATTGCGCCAGTCGCAGAAGCTTGAAGCCATCGGCGGACTGACCGGCGGCGTGGCCCACGACTTCAACAACCTGCTGCAGGTAATTGCCGGCAACCTGCATTTGCTGGCGCGGCATGAGCCGGACAATGCCAACGTGCAACGGCGGGTCAGCGCGTCGCTGGCGGCGGTCGAGCGCGGCGCCAAGCTGTCGTCGCAACTGCTCGCCTTTGCCCGGCGCCAGCCGTTGTCACCGGCGGTGTGCGATCCGCGGCAGATCTTCGACGGCGTCGGTGAATTGCTGCAGCGCGCATTGGGCGAAACCATTCAGATCGACGTGCAATTGCCGCAAGAGCCGTGGCATATCAACGTCGACCGCAATCAACTGGAAAACGCCATTCTCAATCTGGCGATCAACGCCCGGGACGCGATGAAAGGCGAGGGCACGATTGTTCTCAGTGCCATTAATACTCGGCTGGACAGCACTTTTTGCGTGGGCAAAGGCATCGTCGCCGGCGATTTCGTGCGGGTGGTGGTCAGCGATACCGGCGTCGGCATTGCGCCGCAAATGCTCGAGCAGGTGTTCGAGCCATTCTTCACCACCAAGGCCGATGGCCAGGGCACCGGGCTTGGTCTGAGTATGGTGTTCGGCTTCGTCAAACAGAGTGGTGGCCACGTCGAGATCGACAGCACCGTGGGCGAAGGCACGCGGGTGCAACTGTACTTTCCGCGCAGCCTGCGTCCGGTTCTCGATGAGACGCCGAGCGTCGACCTGCAGCAGAGCGGCGGCCACGAGACCATTCTGGTGGTCGAGGATAACGACGCAGTGCGTGCTTCGGCGGTGGAGTTGCTGCGCGAGGAAGGCTACCGCGTGCTGACCGCCGGCAATGGCGACGTGGCGATGCAGATGTTGCTGGAAGGGATCGACGTGGATCTTATTTTCACCGACGTGGTGATGCCGGGGCTGATCAAGAGTTCCGATCTGGCAGCCTGGGCCAAGGTGCAGACGCCACCGGTGGCGGTGCTGTTCACCTCCGGCCACACCCGCGACATCATTTCACGCAACCACCAGTTGAGCCCGGACACGCATTTGCTGGGCAAACCGTATGGCCCGGAGGCGTTGTTGCAGATGATTCGCTCGGTGCTGAGTGCCTGATTCCCTGTGGCCAGGGAGCTTGCTCCCGCTCGGCTGCGCAGCAGTCGTAAACCCGGGAACCGCGGTTTACCTGCCGGGTTGATTCGTCTGGATTTGGGGCCGCTTCGCAGCCCAGCGGGAGCAAGCTCCCTCGCCACATGTTTTGTGTTCGACTCACATTTTCCGATCAAGGCCCGCCCATGACTTCCAAACGTACCTCCAAAGCACCCGTCGGCATGGTTCGGGTGCGTGGCGCTCGCGAACACAATCTGAAGAACGTCGACGTCGATATCCCCCGCGATGCGCTGGTGGTGTTCACCGGTGTATCCGGTTCGGGCAAGTCGTCGTTGGCCTTTTCGACCTTGTACGCCGAAGCCCAGCGGCGTTATTTCGAGTCGGTGGCGCCGTATGCGCGGCGACTGATCGATCAGGTCGGGGTGCCGGACGTCGATTCCATCGAAGGTCTGCCGCCCGCCGTGGCCCTGCAACAACAGCGCGGAACGCCGAGCACACGGTCGTCGGTGGGCAGCGTGACCACCTTGTCGAGCCTGATCCGCATGCTTTATTCCCGCGCCGGCAGTTATCCGCCGGGGCAACCGATGCTGTACGCCGAGGACTTCTCGCCGAACACCCCGCAAGGCGCGTGCCCGGAGTGCCACGGTCTGGGCCGGGTCTATGAGGTGACGGAGGCGCTGATGGTGCCTGATCCGAGCCTGACCATCCGCCAACGCGCCGTGGCGTCCTGGCCGCTGGCGTGGCAGGGGCAGAACCTGCGCGACATCCTCGTGACCATGGGCATCGACGTCGACATCCCCTGGAAGAAACTGCCGAAAAAGCAGCGTGACTGGATTCTGTTCACCGAAGAAACCCCGACCGTGCCGGTCTACGCCGGGCTGACCCCGGAGGAAACCCGGGTCGCCCTCAAGCGCAAGATGGAACCGAGTTATCAGGGCACCTTCACCGGCGCCCGCCGTTACATCCTGCACACCTTTACCCACTCGCAAAGTGCGCTGATGAAGAAGCGCGTTTCGCAGTTCATGCTTGGCAGCCCGTGTCCGTTATGCGACGGCAAGCGCCTCAAGCGTGAAGCGTTGTCGGTGACCTTTGCCGGTTACGACATCGGTGAGCTGTCGCAGATGCCACTGCTGCAAGTGGCCGAAGTATTGAAACCCGTGGCTGCGGCGACCTATCTGCAGCAGGCCGAAGAAAGCGGCGAAACCCTCAGCCATGCGCAAACCCGCGAGGCGCGCCAGCAGCGCGTAGCCCACGGTGCCAGCGGCCACGCCAGTGCGCCGGACGTACGCCACACGCCAAACCTGTCGCTGGAAAAACGCCTGGCAGCGCAGCGGATCGCTGAGGACTTGCTGGAGCGGGTCAGCACCCTGACCGATCTGGGCCTCGGTTATCTGGCGCTGGAGCGCAGCACGCCGACGTTGTCGTCCGGCGAGCTGCAACGCCTGCGCCTGGCGACGCAATTGGGTTCGCAACTGTTCGGCGTGATCTATGTGCTCGACGAGCCGTCCGCCGGTCTGCATCCGGCCGATGGCGAGGCGCTGTTCGAAGCCTTGCAGCGCTTGAAGACCGATGGCAATACGCTGTTTGTGGTCGAGCACGATCTGGAAACCATGCGCCGCGCCGACTGGCTGATCGATGTCGGCCCGGCGGCGGGAGAGAAGGGTGGGCGGGTGTTGTACAGCGGCCCTCCGGCCGGGCTGGCCGAGATCGACGAATCGCAGACCCGCGCCTACCTGTTTGCCGAGAGCCAGCGGCAGACCCGCACCGCGCGCAAGCCGAGCGGTTGGCTGAAACTCGATGGCATCAGCCGCAATAACCTGCACAACCTCAGCGCTGAATTTCCCTTGGGCTGCTTCACCTCGGTCACCGGGGTGTCCGGTTCGGGCAAGTCGAGTCTGGTCAGTCAGGCGTTGCTCGAACTGGTCGGCGCGCAACTCGGGCGGCCGCTGGTTGAGGACGAGCCGGAAGAGCTCAGCCTCGAAGACGATGCGCCGCAGGCCAGCACTGGTCAGGTGACGGCGGGGTTGGAGTCGATCAAGCGCCTGGTGCAGGTCGATCAAAAGCCCATCGGCCGCACGCCACGTTCGAATCTGGCGACCTACACCGGGCTGTTTGACAACGTGCGCAAACTGTTCGCCGCCACGCCCGAGGCACGGGCGGCGGGGTATGACGCCGGGCAGTTTTCCTTCAACGTCGCCAAGGGTCGTTGCCCGACCTGCGAGGGTGAAGGTTTTGTCAGCGTCGAGTTGCTGTTCATGCCGAGCGTGTATGCGCCGTGCCCGACCTGTCATGGCGCGCGCTACAACCCGCAGACTCTGGCGATTCAGTGGCAAGGCTTGAGCATTGCGCAGGTGCTGCAACTGACCGTGGAAGAGGCGGTAGAGGTATTCAGCGGGCAGCCGGGGATTCGTCGTTCGCTGGAGGTACTGCGTGACATCGGCCTCGGTTATCTGCGGCTTGGGCAACCGGCCACGGAGTTGTCCGGTGGTGAAGCACAACGGATCAAACTGGCGACAGAATTGCAGCGCAATCAGCGCGGCGCGACCCTGTATGTGCTGGATGAACCGACCACCGGACTGCATCCGCGAGACGTTGATCGGCTGCTGGAACAACTGGATACGCTGGTCACGGCCGGGCACACGGTGATCGTGGTCGAACATGAAATGCGCGTGGTGGCGCAGAGTGACTGGGTGATCGACATCGGCCCGGGGGCCGGGGATCAGGGCGGCAAAATCGTCGCGGCCGGCACCCCGCAGAAAGTCGCAGCGAGCAAAAAGAGCCGCACCGCGCCATTTCTGGCCCGGGCCTTGAGCCGATAGCGACGCCGTTCCTACTGGCCCCACAGGGGGCTGCGGTGTACTCGGAAGATGTCACACCGCAATCCCTTGTAGGAGTGAGCCTGCTCGCGATAGCGGAGTGTCAGCCAGAAATGAATTGACTGACCTGACGCCATCGCGAGCAGGCTCACTCCTACAGGGTCTGTGTTCTCAACCGAGCAACCTGATGGCGGTGTATCAGGCACCATCAAGCGTGCGGCGGACCTTGTCCAGCAGTTCGCTGATCTGGAACGGCTTGACCAGCATTTCCATGCCGCTGCCCAGGAACACCTGGCGATTGATCGCGGTCTCGGCATAACCGGTCATGAACAGGATCGGCAGGCTTTCACGCCAGCCCCGCGCCACGTCCGCCAGTTCCCGGCCGCTCATGCGCGGCAGGCCGACGTCGCTCAGCAGCAGGTCGATCGTCGGATCATTCTGCAAACGCTCCAGCGCGGTTTCGATATCCGCCGCCTGCGTGCAGCGATAACCTGCGTCTTCCAGCACTTCGGTGACGAACATACGCACTGCCGGCATGTCTTCGACAATCAGGACATGCTCGCCGGCACCCTGCGGATCCACCTTCGGCGCCGGGATGTCGGCGCCGGTCGGGTCGTTCGTCGCCGGCAGCATGATGGTCACTTCGGTGCCACGCCGTGCCACGCTGCGGATGTGCGCATCGCCACCGGACTGGCGGGCGAAACCGTAGATGGTCGACAACCCCAGACCAGTGCCCTGGCCCAGCGGTTTGGTGGTGAAGAACGGGTCGAACACCTTGTCGATCACACTGTGCTCGATACCGGTGCCGTCATCGCGCACCGACAGCGCGACATACGCACCATCGGCCATGTTCGGGTCGCCGTGGGAATACGCGGCATAGGTGTTGACCCAGATATTGCCGCCTCGGGGCAGCGCATCCCGGGCGTTGATGACCAGATTCAGCACCGCGCTTTCCAGCTGCACCGGGTCGACCAGGGCAATCGCCGGTTTGTTGGTCAGTTCAAGCTTGAGAGTGATGCGTTCGCCGATGGTGCGCATCAGCAGTTCTTCCAGCGAGCGCACCTGCTCATTGATGTCCACCGGCCGGGTATCCAGTGGCTGTTGGCGGGCGAAGGCCAGCAGACGATGAGTGAGGGACGCCGCACTCATCGCCGAATTCAGTGCGGCTTCGGCGTAGAACTGCACCTTGTCCGGACGCGCATCGGCCATGCGTTTCTGGATCAGTTCGAGGCTGGTGATGATCCCGGTCAGCAGATTGTTGAAGTCGTGGGCGATGCCTCCGGTGAGCTTGCCCAGTGCGTCCATTTTCTGCACTTGCAGCAACTGCGATTCGGCGCGCACCCGCTCGGCAACTTCCTTGGCCAGTTGTGTGGTGGTGTCGTCCAGCTGTGCCAAGTGCGAGCGCTCGCGGTGGCGATGCTCGGTGACATCTTCGACGAATACCAGGCTCAGTTGCGGCGTGCGGTACGGCGAAATCTGCCACTCGGTTTCGCGAACCTCGCCCTGTACGCGCATGTTCAACGTGCCTTTCCAGCGCTCGCCATCGACCAGCCGCAGGCGCAACTCGTTGAGGATCGCGCCCTGGTCTTGGTCAAAGCACTCGCTGAGCGTTTCCGGGTTGCGGTTGTCTTGAATCATCTGCGTGAAGGCGTGGTTGCATTCATGCACTTTTAGGTTGGCATCGAGCACGGCAATCGGCGCCGAGACGTTGACGAAAATCTCGCGGAAGCGGGCCTCACTCTCGCGCAGCGCGTTTTCGGTATCGCGTACCCGCAGCAGAGTGCGCAGGGTCGCCAATAGCACGTCCGGGTCTACCGGGTGAATCAGGTAGGCATCCGCCCCGGCATCGAGACCGGTGATGATGTCGCCGGTCTGGATCGACGCCGCAGACACGTGGATCACTGGCAGCAACGCGGTGCGTGCATCAGCACGCAAGATGCGCACGATGTCGAAGCCGCTCATGTCCGGCAGGTTGACGTCGAGGATCAGCGCATCGAGTGGCTCGCTCGCGATCAGCGCCAGGCCTTCGCTGCCAGTGCCGGCCTCCAGCACCTCGTAGTCATGGCGCTCCAGGCGCCGACGCAAGGCGTAGCGGGTGGCGGCGTTGTCGTCGACGATCAATAGACGGATGTCACGTTTCATCGACGTTCTCCAAAGCGAGCGCCAGCGGAATGATCACGAAAAAGGTCGAGCCGACCCCCGGTGTGCTGTCCATCCCGACCTCGCCGCCGAGCAGGGCAGCGAAGCGCTTGCACAAGGACAAGCCGAGGCCGGTGCCGCGCAGGCGTTTCTGCAGCGGCGAGTCGACCTGCGAGAAGTCCTCGAACAATGCACCGTGCAGCTCCGGCGCGATACCGATCCCGGTGTCGCTGACGGCAAAACGTACTTTGTCCGAGCCTTCCAGGCGCGCCGAAACCCGCACTTCACCGCGGGTGGTGAATTTCAGCGAGTTGGAAATGAAGTTGCGCAGAATCTGCCCGAGTTTTTTGTCGTCGGTGTACAGGCGTGGCAGGCCGACCGGCTCTTCGAAAATCAGGTCCACCGCCGACGCATCGACGATCGGCCGGAACATCCCGCGCAGGGCGGAGAACAGGTCGAACATGTCGAACCATGCCGGGGAAATAGTGATCCGCCCGGCTTCGATCTTCGCCAGATCGAGCAAGTCATCGACCATGTCGCTGAGTTCACGCGCGGCGCTGCTGACGAACGCCACCTGCTTGTGCTGCTCGGGGCTGAGCGGGCCGTCGAGTTCGTCAGCCAGCAGGCTGTTGATGCTGAGGATCGAGCCGAGCGGGGTGCGGAACTCATGGCTCATGTACGACAAAAAGCGGCTTTTCAGGTCCGAGGCCTGCCGCAGCTCCTCTGCCTGGGTGTCGAGTTCGGCATAGAGCGCCAGCACGCCCTGGTTGGTCTCGTCGAGTTCTGCGCGCAGGGCGGCGGTCTCGCTCTGCAATCGGGCGATCAGCGCAGCCTGTTCGGCGGCATTCAGGATTGGCGACTCAGCCATGGGCGGTCTCCAGGGCAACGACCAGTACCGTGACGTCGTCGCGCCCGCGACAGAAGTCACGGTGCAGGACGCTGGCTATCACGGCAGGATGGCGGTGCACCAGACCGGGGTAGTCTTGAAGATTCCAACGGGACTGCAAGCCGTCGCTGTACATGATCAATAGATGTCCGTTCACGTGAGCATAGTCAAAAGGCTGGGCTTTCCGGTATTGGCCGCCGACGATGCCCGGGTGCGAGGCCAGCCCGCGCGACTTGTCGGCGGTGAGCAGGCTGGCGCCGATGTTGCCCACGCCAGTAAAGGTCAGGCCGTCGCGGGCGGCATTGTACTGGGCGAACGCGGCTGCGCCGCCACGGCTGCCGATCATGTCGCGGTGCATATCCTCCATCAGCAGCACCGGACTGGCGAACGGGGTCCCGGCGAACACCCGTTCGCCGGCCTTGGCCGCGCGTTCGGCATCCTCACCGTGGCCGAGGCCGTCGATGATCAGCGCACTGACATTCGCGCCGTTGTACGCCAGGTGCCAGGTATCGCCGCACGCCGGGTCGTTGTGCAACGAGTGCTGGCTTACGCCGTAGCGCAAGTCCGGTTGGCGGTCGTTGCGCGGATAAAGACGCGCCAGCAGCACCGCGCCACGGGCGTCGGCGTGCACATCGAAGACCTCGGTCTGCCGCGCCACGGCACCCAGACCGATACCCTGGGTGCCACCGGTGGAAAAACCATCGGTCAGGCACGCGTCGAGGTCAAAGCCCTGTGCGCGATCGACCGCGAGCATCTCGATGCCGAATCCGCCGGGGCGCGGCAACAGCCGCAGATGAAGTTCGCCACGGCTGGCATGTTTGAGCACGTTACTGGCCAGTTCGGTGGCGACCAGCGCCACCCGCCCGGCATCGGTTGCATCAAAACCGTGTTGCTCGGCGAGCCGTTGCGCGGTGCGCCGGGCATGGCCGATCTGGCTGCTGTCTTCGATCAGCAGCACCTGGGTCAGTGACCCTGCGATATTCATGTCCATCGGGTGATCGTTATTCGCGTGCCCTTGCCCGGCGCGGTGTCCAGTTCGAACTCCTCGACCAGGCGTTTTGCCCCGGTCAGGCCCAGGCCCATACCGCTGCCGGAGGTCCAGCCGTCGGTCATCGCCAGTTTGATATCGGCAATACCGGGGCCTTCGTCACGGAACGTCAAGCGCAGACCGACCTTGTGATCTTCATCGAGAATCTGCCAGTCCATGTCGCCGCCGCCACCGTACACCATGGTGTTGCGGGCCAGTTCGCTGACCGCCGTGACCATTTTGGTCAGGTCGATCAGGCGCATCCCGCATTCGGTGGCGAGTTTGCGGGCGGTCTGGCGTGCGAGCACGACATCCTGCTCGATATGGATGGGTTGAGTACCGCTGCTGCGTACGGTCATTGCCGGTCTACTCGTTCCTGCAGCAGTTTCATCCCGCGCTCGACGTTCAGTGCGGTGCTGACACCCGGCAGGGTCAAACCGAGTTCGACCAGGGTGATCGCCACGGCGGGTTGCATGCCGACCAGCATGGTTTCAGCGTCCATGATTTTCGACAGCCCGGAGATGGTGCTGATCATCCGGCCAATGAACGAGTCGACCATGTCCAGCGCCGAGATATCGATCAGCACACCGCGAGCCGAAGTGTTGCTTATGCGCTCGGACAAGTCGTCCTGCAACGTGAGGGCAAGCTGGTCATGCATGTCGACCTGAATGGTCACCAGCAGGAACTTGCCCATTTGGAGAATCGGGATACGTTCCATCGGCTCAGACCGCTTTGCCGAGGCTGATACCCAGGCGGGAGAGGGCGAGCTTCAGTGCGTCGGCCAGATTGGCCTTGGTCACCACGCCTTGCAGGTCGAGGCCCAGATGGACGATGGTCTGGGCGATTTGCGGACGCACGCCGCTGATGATGCAATCGGCACCCATCAGACGAATCGCGGTCACGGTTTTCAGCAGGTGCTGCGCGACCAGGGTGTCGACGGTCGGGACGCCGGTGATGTCGATGATGGCGATTTCAGAACCGGTGTCGACGATGCGTTGCAGCAAGGACTCCATCACCACTTGGGTGCGTTGCGAATCGAGGGTGCCGATCATCGGCAGCGCCAGGACGCCGTCCCACAGTTTGACCACCGGCGTGGAGAGCTCCAGCAGTTCTTCCTGTTGGCGCTTGATCACTGCTTCGCGGGACTTCTGGAAGGTGCGGATGGTGTGCATGCCGAAGGCGTCGAACAGTTCGGAGATTTCCCAGAGTTGTTCGGCGAGCAGCGCTGGCTGTTCTTTATAGTGCGCTTGCAGCAGGGCAAACAGCGGGCCCTTCAGGGCGAAGATGAAACTGGCAGTCTGTTGCGAATCCTGACCGAGCTGGGCACGGCTGTGGGAGAGTTTTTCGAGGAACTGGCGGGTGGCTTCCCAACCCGGCGCATTGATGTTGGTGCCGTTGTCATCCTGCAGGCCATTGATCACCAGTTGCAGGAATTCGCTGGTCTGCTGTTGCAGGTCATGGTCTTTGAGATTGCGGGTGGCGCCGCTGGCTTCCAGGCCGTTGATCCATTCGCTCAGCAGTTGGGGTTGTTTGTTTTTCATCGCATCGAATGTGCTGTTCTGCAGTGCTGCCATGTGCCTGTTGCTCCGTAGCGTATTGGGGCCGGTTCTGTAAAAAGTGACCGGTGCGAAGTCAGTGACCTTTGCCGTTCAAAATAGTTGTTCGGTTGCTCAGGGATATTTTTGATCCGGCGCAAGCAATGCCCCGGTAACTCTAGTCGGCGCCCCTGAAACCAGCGATGTTTTGAACGTTGGCACCGTAGCGGCTTCGAACATACAAGGCCGGCGGGTTTGAGTCGCGCCGGTAGTGAAAAACGAGGTAGCCATGAACGAGCAAACCAGGCAACAACAGAACCAGGGTACAGAGCCGATCAATCGCAACGACCCGGCCATCGACCCGCAAGTGCCGGGACAGAGTCCGCCAACGCAACCCACGGGTGGCACCGAGCAGGCGCAGAGCGCCGATCCGGCGGTGGATCAAAAGAACAAACACACCGACAACAACAACGAGTTCAGCCCCGGTTTCGAACCTGAGCCCGATCGTCCGAAGCCCGGTGAAGAAACCGATGCCGACATCGATACTGACGGCGGCTGATCGCGCTGAAACAAAAAAAGGCCGCATTAATCAATGCGGCCTTTTGCTGTACAGCGCCCGGGTTACTTGCTCGGGTGCTTGGCTTGCAGCTCTTTGGCCGCGGTCAGGTGTTTTTCCAATGCTGGGAGCATTTTCTGCGCAAAGGCTTTCAGTTCGGGGGCGCCTTTGACTTTGTCGTCGGTCACGGTGTTGGCTTCTTTCTTGAATAGCTCGATGGTTTCTTCGTGGGCCTTGACCTGGTTGTTGGCGTAGGCCGCGTCGAAGGATTCATCGCGCATGTCGAGGATCTTTTCCTTGGCCTGCTTGACCAGAGTCGTGGTGTCCGGGACATCGATGTCATTGGCCTTGGCAATGCTCGCCAGTTCGTCGTTGGCCTTGCTGTGGTCGGTGATCATCATGTTGGCGAACGCCTTGATGTCGGCCGACTGACTTTTTTCCAGGGCGAGGCGACTGGTCTCGATCTCCGCGATGCCACCGGCAGCGGCGTTGTCGACGAAGTCGTTGGAAGTGGCGGCGAAGGCACTGCCCATGCCGCTGCTCAGCGCGACAGCCAGAACGAGATGACGCAGGTTGAATCCGTCCATTGATGTATCTCCACACAGGTTTTTGTTGACGTTATGCAATGGAGGGAGCGCAGCGGAAAAAGGTTTGATCGCGTTTCCGACAGGGCGACGAACGGCAACCGCTGGTCTGACAGGTGGTCGACAGAACGGCCCGACCAAGGCCATTCTGATAACTGCCAGCGCAATCGGTCGCGTTGGTTGCCGATCAACTGACGGAGGTGTTCCATGCCGGTGACTCATGACCTGTATCAGGACTTGAAGCTAACGAAGGAAGAGGTCCAGCAAAAACGCACCGAGGATCCATTTCTGGATGCACTGATCAACAAGTATTCCCAGGCGGACGCCGAAGTAGTCAAGGCCGAGACGGCGACCTCGGATGCACCCAGCGATGACACCCTGAAGAAACTCAAAGAGAAACGCTTGCAGGTCAAAGACAAGATCGTCGCGCAGTTGCAGGCTCGATCCTGACCGTCAGTCGCTTCACCGCTTCAAAATGGTGAAATGACTGAACGCAGCCCCTGACCGGCACCTCGAATGTACAGAGTCTTCACTCAGCGACTCTTTGCGAGGTGCCCCATGAACAAACCCAGATTCCCCAGTGAAGAGCAGGGCGGTTTCGACCCGGTTCCCACTCACCCTGAGCCCAACAGCCCGGCACACACCACCACTTTTCCCGAAGAGCCGGACGAAGATCTTCCTGAAGACGAAGATCCGGACAAGTTCGACAGATCGGGCAACTGATAGTCCGACTTCGCGAGCAAGCCCGCTCCCACAGGATTTTCAGGTGTCCACAAAGGTTGTGCCAGCCGCTTGAACCTGTGGGAGCGGGCTTGCTCGCGAAGAGGCCAGCCCATTCAACATTATCGTTGCCTGACACACCACTTTCGCGAGCAACCTCGCTCCCACATTGGAATTACAGCCCCCACATTTGCCATGCATCATTTCAATGCATCCGCCAACGGCAGCCGCGCCATGTGCGTAGCCTTCAGCGACCCCAGATACAACCAGTCCCCATACTCGCGCGCTGTGGTGATCGGCGAGTAATTGCCGCTGCTGGCGTCCTGCAGATTGGCGATCACCTTGCCCTCAAGATCCAGCCCCAGGACGAACCCGCGTTTCTCCACCGGTTTTGGCAGCACCGTCAGCGCGCGCACGATCATTTTGCGCACCCGCGGATGCCCAGCGGTGCCGTCGAGCAAGGCACTGCGCGGTGCGTACAGCGCGACCCAGAAGCGGTTGCTGCCATTGAACGCGAGGTTGTCCGGCAGGCCGGGCAGGTTGTCGATGAACAGGTCATGGGTGCCGGCCTTGGGTCCCGTCAGCCAGTAACGACTGATGCGGTAGGCGCCGGTTTCGTTGACCAGCACATAAGCGTCATCCGGGCCGAGGGTCACGCCGTTGGCGAACTGCAGTTTGTCCAGCAGCACGCTGGTCTTGCCGGTCTGAAAGTCATAGCGCAGCAGGCGCCCGTCACCGCCATGTTCAATGATCGCCTCACCGTCATGCCCGTAACCCCAGCGGCTGCTGGCATCGCTGAAATAGGCGTAGTGCCCGGACTTGTCGATCGCCACGTCGTCAGTGAAACCGAAAGGCAGGCCATTGGCCTCGGTGGTCAGAGGAATCAACTGACCCTGGGCGTCGAGCGACAGCAGACCCTTGACCCCGTCGGCAATCACCAGCAAACCATTGGGATGCCGCGCCAGGCCCAGCGGCCGGCCGCCAGTGTCGCTCAGCACCTTGCGCTCCTTGCCATCGAGGCTCGTGCGGATCAGTCGCCCGTCATGCAGGCCAGTGATCAGGTAACCGCCCTCCAGCAGCAGTGCTTCGGGGCCGTCGATGTCGCTCGGGCCAACCTGTTCGACGGCCTTGAGCCGCTGGTTTTCCGCGTAGACCCCTTCGTTCAGTGACGGCGCCGCTGGCGGTTTCCACGCCACCGGCTGCACCTTGGTCGGCATCAGCAGCAGAAACGCGATGACGAGGATCACCAGCAATAACAGCAGACGCTTCATGAAAGGTGCCCCGTCAGCGTCAGGTGCCTGAGCGCCATGTCGCGCAGGGCCTGCATCGAGGTCGCCGATTCACGTTCGATGCGCCGCTTGAGCAGCAGCAGATTGGCCAGGCGCATGCCAAGGCCATCGAACCGGTAATCCAGAGTGCGCAGGAACCGCGTGCCGTCGCCTTGCGCCGCGCACTCGTAGGTCAGCAACAGCGACAAGCCATGATCGCCCCGCGCCTTGGCGCACCAGCGGCGACCGGGCAGATACTCGGTGACCTCCCAGCGCAAATGGCCGGCGCGCCCGCCGGCATGAATGTCTTCTTCGAAACGCGCGCCAGCATGCAGCGGGCCTTGCGGGCCGTCGATTTTCAGCGAGGACGGGTGCCACTCGGGCCAGTGGTTGACGCTGGCGGCGTAGCGGAGCACGGCGATCGGTTCGCCGGCGATATCGATCTGGTGCTGCATGCGGGTCATGGGCGATCTCGAATAGCGCAACGGGGCGGGTGGCGGTTCCCAGTACAGGGTGCCGAACAGGTAATCCATCAGCGGGAAAACGATATTGAAATTACGCTCCTGCATGCACTCACGGCGGTGATGCAGCTCGTGCAGATGCCGCATCTGGCGGATCCATGGCAGGCGGGTCAGCAGGTTGTGCGGTGGCAAATGCTCGCAGGCGTGAAACACCTCGTAGGTCAGATAACCCAAGACCATGCAGCCGCCGAACAGCCCGGCGACATTGGTGTTGAACTGCGCGAGCAGCCACCACAGCGGCAGGGTGAAAACCAGTGTATGCACGACGATCAACCAGGCCGGAAACAGAATTACCCGCCAGTCGCGGGCACCGTCATACGTCATGTGGCCGGGGGTGAAAAAGCTGTGATGGTCGCCCGCATGCCGGGCATAGAACAGCTTGGCGAAAGTCTTTTTGTGGTGACCGAGATGGCGATGAACCATGTACACGCCAAAGTTGAACAGCAGCAGGGTCAGCGGCACGCTCAGCCATTCCAGCGGCTGCACCTGATGCGCGCTGCTCCAGAAGGCGCCGATCGCCAGCACGCCGAACAGCAGCACGAAGGCGCCGTGCAGCCACGGGTTGTACAACGGATGAATGGCCGCGCGATAGCGGCTGCGGAATGCCTCGGTGGTCTGCCTCACTGCGTTCACCTGTGGGTATTGTTGTTATACCCGGCAGATTAGCCGATCCGGCCGTTTGTGCAGGCCGCACCTTGGCGGCACTTGCGCCATGCTCCGGTGTAAAGCGGCCGACTCAGCTCAGCGGGTTCCAGCGTTGCGACCAGTCGTCATCGGTGGCGATCACCTGGCGCAGCAGATCGAACGCCTGTTGCAGCGTCGCCGAGTCGCGCTCGCGGGCATACACCAGATAGGTTGGATAGCCGAATTCCGGGGCTTTGGTGACCGCTTCCAGTGCGCCGGTTTCCAGATAGCTGCGCACCACACGGGTACGGAAGTAGCCACTGCCGCCATGTTCGAGGATGTATTGCAGGGCCAACGGGCCGAGGTTGAAACTCAGCGCGGCTTTGGCCTTGTCCGGCAGTGCGGCGTCGTGCTGGCGACGAAAATCCGGCCCCCAGTCGATGTAGACATAGGGATCCGGGCGGTTCGGCGCACGCACCAGAATCAGTTTCTCTTCCAGCACCTGCTCGACCTGCAGGCCGGGCCAGTATTCCGGCTGATAGACCAGCGCGGCATCGAGCACGCCGAGTTCGAGTTGGCGCAGCAGGTTTTCGCCGTCGCGGATTTCCATGCGCAGGGCGTGGCCGGGGATCTTATCGCGCAGTTCGGCGGCCCAACTGAGCATCAACGGGTTGCACAGGCTGACTTCGCCGCCGATGTGCAGCACGTTGTGATAGCCGTCCAGCAGCGGCAGGTCGCGCCGTGCGGCTTCCCAGGTCTGCACCAGTTGATTGGCGTAGACCACGAAGGCCTCGCCGTTGGCAGTCAGTTTCGCCCCGGCGCGGTTGCGCACGAACAGCGTACTGCCCAGCTGACTTTCGAGTTTCTGCACCCGGGCGGTGATCGCCGTCTGCGTGACGAACAACTTCTGCGCCGCCGCCGCGAGGCTGCCGTGACGGACGATTTCCAGAAAGGTGCGGGCGAGGTCGATGTCCATGGGCGGGCCGGTGTCTGAGGTGCGGGCATTGTAAGTGCCGGCTCGCCACCGCGTCATCGTTCATCGCGAGCGGGCTCACTCCCACAGGGTCCTGCGCTGGCCCATCGATTTCGCGAACGACCCGAAATCCTGTGGGAGCGAGCCTGCTCGCGAATGGTGTCTGGCTGCCAAACCAGCATTGCCTGACCCACCGCCATCGCTGGCAAGCCAGCTCCCACAGGTTTTATGTCGCTCACAAGTTCTGTGAGCGCCGCAGTAACCTGTGGGAGTCTGGCTTGCCAGCGATGAGGCCGTAGTGGCGGTGAAGCTCAACCCGCCAACTCAACCTTGCGCACCCGCGCCCAGTCTTCCACCAATCGCGCCGGTGTGCCGCAGGCTTTGCGCTTGTAGACGAAGTGGCTGCACTTCTCGGCAAACTGGTTGCGGTTGTAGAGCATGTCTTCCTGCATCTCTTGCAGTTCGCTTTCCCGACATTGCTGGATCAGCACCTGATCAACCCGCAACTTGCGCTCGCGCACGGCAGCGTAGGTCGGGTCGGTCAGTGCCGCGTTGGCCCGTTGCAGCAACCACAAGGAAAACTCATCCGGGCAGCGCGGGCCGATTTCCTGGACCATGCCCAGCTGCAGCGCCTGCGTGGCACTGACCGGCAGGCAGGCCTGGGTCAGTTGCTCGGCCATCGCCGGGCCGACGGCGCGCGGCAGGCTGTAGGTCCAGTATTCCGAGCCATACAGGCCCATGCTCTTGTAATGCGGATTGAGCACGATGTCCGCGCGGGCAAACACGATGTCAGCAGCCAGTGCGAGCATCACGCCGCCAGCCCCGGCATTGCCGGTCACGCCGCTGACCACCAGTTGCCGCGCGCTGAGCAGTTCGGCGCAGACATCGTCGATTGCCTGAATATTCGCCCAGGCTTCAGCGCCCGGGTCCTGCGCCGCCTGGATCACGTTCAGGTGCACGCCGTTGGAGAAGCTGCCGCGCCCGCCCTTGATCAACAGCACGCGAGTGTCCCGAGACTTGGCCCAGCGCAGCGCTTCAACCATGCGCTGGCACTGTTCGGTGCTCATCGCACCGTTGTAGAACTCGAAAGTCAGCTCGCCGACATGCCCGGATTCGCGGTAGCGGATCGGCTGATACGCCTCGTCGTTGAACGGCTCGCTGGCGATCGACCAGTCGAGGGTCGGCACGCCGTCCAGTTGCCCGGCCAGCACATGCCGCGCCGGTTGCTTGAAGGTCTCTTCGCCGGGCAGTGGTTTGCGCCGCAGCGAGCCGATCCACAGGCTGTGATCGCCGGTCGCCACCAGCACCGCGTCGTCATGCACCGCGAGGATTTTGCCGGGAATGCCAGTGCGCTGATCGAGGTGCGCGTCGTACACGTAATACTGCCCGCCGGCCAGGCTTGCCAAGACCCCGGGCTGGCCGTCAGCGGCGTCAATGCAGCGTTTGATGAACCGCGAGCAGTCGTGCCAGCTGAAGGTGCGGTCGTCCTGCTTCATGTTTGGCTGCAAGCGCCCCCGGACTTTTGGGTCGGTGTAATCCAGTGCGACCGGAACGAAGCCGTCGATGAATTTCTCGACCACTTCGCGAATGCAGCGAATCGCCGCATCGCTGACCCGCCCGTTGTACAGCTCGGACTTGCGCAAGCCCGACGGCAGATTGAATTCGCAGGTGGCCCAGACCGGGCCGGCGTCCATTTCTTCCACCGCTTGCAGCGCGGTCACGCCCCAGCGTGTGAGTTCGTTGGTGATCGCCCAGTCCAGCGCGCTGGCGCCACGATCGCCGACGATGCCCGGGTGGATGATCACCACCGGGCGCTGCGCATTACTCCACAGTGCGTGCGGCACGCGATCCTTGAGGAACGGGCAGATCACCAGATCGGCGCCGCTGTGTTCGATCTGTTCGCACACCGACGCCTCGTCGGTGAACACCACGACGCTGGGCGAGTGCCCGGCCTGACGCAGTTCCAGCCAGGCGCGTTGAGTGAGGCCGTTGAAGGCCGATGACAGCAGAATAATCTTCAGTGATCGCATGGTTTTCTTCCTTGAAGGGATAGCCGCGGGCTCCCGGTGAGCCGTCCTTGGCGTTCGATGAAGCGCGCAGATTAGAGAGTGGCTGCGCGCTGGCAACTGATCAGGGTCAACGTTGTGTCAGTCAATATTTCTGCGGCGACGGAGCGCCTTATTCTCAATGGTTTGCTTATCCTGATTTTTAATTACTTCAAATGTCCGCAACGCTATTGCACAGTCGCGCCTGATCAAGAGCCGGACGATCCCGGCAGAACGATGGTTTTTCGCAGCGGGTGGGACCCGTTTCAGGGAGCAAGGCATGGGTGATGTTCAAAACCCGCATTACCGGATGATTGGGCACATGTTCCAAAAGGACTATCGCTGGCTGTGCGCTGCCGTTGGCCGCACGCTGGGTTGCCCGCACAGCGCGCAGGACATCGCCTCGGAAACTTTTTTACGGGTGCTGGCCCTGCCGGACCCGAGCGCCATTCGCGAGCCGCGGGCGCTGCTGACCACCATCGCCCGGCGGCTGGTCTATGAAGGCTGGCGCCGCCAGGATCTGGAACGCGCCTATCTGGAAAGCCTGGCGCTGGCGCCGGAACCGGTGCATCCATCGCCGGAAGAACGCGCGCTGGTGATCGAGGCGTTACTGGCGGTCGATCGCTTGCTCAATGGCTTGTCGGCCAAGGCCAAAGCCGCGTTTCTCTACCATCAGCTCGACGGTTTGACCTACAGCGAAATCGGCAAACGGCTCGGGGTTTCCACTAGCCGTGTGCAGCAGTACATGGTCGAAGCCTTCAAACGCTGCTATCAGGCGATGCAGGCATGAGGCCGGACGAGGCGGTGATCGATGAGGCGGCGCAGTGGATGGCGCTGTTGCAGTCCGGCGAGGCCAGCGCTGGCGAGCGTGCGGCGTTCGAAGCGTGGCGCGCGGCTGATCCGCGCCATCAGCGGATCATCGAACAAATGGGCGGCGGCCTTAACCTGCTGCGCAACCCGAACTTGCGCGGGTTGCCACGCAACAGTCTGCTGCACAGCCTGAATGCGCCGTCGAGCCGGCGGCGCTTTGTCAGTGGCAGCTTGAGTGTACTCGGCATCGCGGTGCTGGCCGGGTTGCTCGGGCGCCGCTATGGCTGGCTGCCGGAAGCGGGGGAGTTAGCGACCGGCACCGGCGAGCGACGCGATTTCACCCTGGAGGATGGCAGTGCGCTGAGCCTGAATGCGCGGACGCGGGTGGTGGCGCGATTCGATGCGACTCAACGCTTGCTGGCGTTGCGCTCGGGTGAGTTGCTGGTGGACGTCGCCAAGGATCCCGCTCGGCCGTTCGTGGTCGAGACCGAACATGGGCGGATGCGGGCGCTAGGGACGAAATTTCTGGTGCAACAGGGCGACGATTCTACGCGGCTGGTGATGCTGCATTCGCAGGTCGAAGTGGTCACCGCTGGTGGTGCGCGGCAAGTGGTGGAGGCGGGGGAGAGCCTGCTGTTCAACGCTCAGGACATTCTGGCTCTGGAGCGCAGCACCGGCCAGGAAAGTGCCTGGGTGCAAGGTCGTCTGGAAGTGCGCGACCGGCCGCTGAGTGAAGTGATCGACAGCCTGCGCCGCTATCGCCGGGGCATTCTGCACCTGAGTCCCGAGGTGGCCGATCTGCGCCTGAGCGGCCTCTATCCGCTGGACGATAGCGACCGCACCCTGCAACTGCTGGAGCGCTCGCTGCCGATCCGCGTCACCTGGCACAACCCCTATTGGGTCAGCATCGGCGCGCGGTTATAGCGTCATAACTTCTTGGCCTAATCGCCGCCCTATAAAAAGCGCCGGCCCGCTGCTCATTCCCTGCAGACGCCTTCAACAGGGAAGCCCTTGATGATTTCATTCAAACAACAATTACCGCGCCTGACCCTCGCCGCCGCATTGGCGATGGGGCTGGGGCCGATCGCGGTGTATGCGCAGGATTCTGCCGCTCAGGTCTACACCTTCGACATCGCCAGCGGCCCGCTCGACGAGGTCTTGCTCGACATTTCACGCCAGACCGGCGTACCGATTTCCTTCAGCCAGAATCTGGTGCAAGGCAAACGCAGCAGTGCCGTGCGCGGAGCGTTGGGCGGGCGTCAGGCCGTCGAGAAGGCCTTGCTCGGCAGCGGCCTGCAAGTCGAGCAAAGTGCCCAGGGCCTGAGCGTGCGTGAAGGCGCGGCGAGCACACCGGTGGCGGCCAAAGTCAGTGCCGTGGCCCCGGCGACCAGCGCCGATTACCGCATGGAAAAAGTCACCGTCACCGGCTCGCGAATCGCCCGTGCGCAGAGTGATGGCGCGACCCCGGTCAACGTCATCACCCATGAAGAAATGGAAGCGCGCGGCTACAAGAACGTCTACGATGCCTTGGCAACGCAGACGCAAAACACCGGCATGACCCAGGGCGAGGACTACGGCAACACCTGGCAGCCAGCAGCCAGCGCAATCAACCTGCGTGGCCTCGGCCCCAATCACACGCTGGTGCTGATCAACGGCCGGCGCGTCGCCGATTACCCGACGCCATACGATGGCAAGGTCAACTTCACCAACCTGGCGAACATTCCCTCGGCAGTCATCGAACGTATCGAAATTCTCAGCAGCGGCGCCTCGGCGATCTACGGTTCGGACGCGATTGCCGGGGTGGTCAACATCATCCTCAAGAAGCAGATCAATGGCGTCGACGTCAATCTCAAGGGCGGCACCAGCGAGCGCGGCGGTGGCGACAATCAGCGCCTGCAAATCAGCGGCGGTGGCAGTTGGGGTGACTTCGACGGCTTGTTCGGCCTGGAGCTGACCAACCGCGATCCGATCTGGGCCGACGATCGCGGCTTCATGCAGAGCGGCCCGCTGGCGGATGTCGGTTACCGTCGCGACCTGAGCAACAACCGCTACCTCGGCCCCGGTTGCGGCGCCTATCAAGGCACTTTCGATAACAAGCTGCTGAGCAACGCGGGTCGTTGCCGCACCGATCAGATGTACAACGATTACTGGACGATCCAGACGCAAAAGGAAAACTACGACGGCTACACCCGCGGCACCTGGCACTTCAGCGACAGCGGTCAGGTGTTTGCCGACTTGATGTATGGCCTCGATCACATCCAGAACAACACCCGTGGCCCGACTTTTACTTCGCCGGACTTCATCAACCAGAACAGCGGCAATCTCGAGCGCTGGTATCGCCGTTACGGTGAAGAGGAAATCGGTGGTCGCACCAGCAACAACAGCAAGTGGACCGACACTTCATGGACCGGCACCCTCGGCCTCTCGGACAAGATCGCCGACACCGGCTGGAGCTATGATCTGGCGGCCAACCGCTCGGAGTACCGCAGCGTCCGAACCACGCGCTACACGCCGCTGTCATCGATTCAGGATTTCTACCTCGGCCCGCAATTGGGCGTGAGTGGCGGTTATCCGGTGTTCGCCCCGGACGCCTCGCGCCTCGATCGCCCGCTGACGCCACAAGAGTGGGAGCAGTTTCGCAGCAACCTGACCCAGCGCAGCAAGTCGGTTTCCACCAGCTACAACGCCTCGATCAATGGCGACTTGTTTGACCTGCCGGCCGGCCCGGTGGGATTTGCCGGCGTGCTGGAAGCGGGCAAGCAGGAATATCGCGTCGACCCGGACGACGGGCTGAATAACGGCACTTTTTATGGCGTGAGCCCGGCGCAAAGCTCCGGCGGTTCGCGCAAGCGCTACGCCGCCGGTGGCGAGTTCAGCATTCCGGTGACCGACACCGTGCTGGCCACCGCCGCCGGGCGTTGGGACCAATACAAATTCAGCGGCCGCAGCGAGCAGCAGAAAACCTATAACCTCGGCCTCGAATGGCGCCCGATCACCAGTCTTTTGCTGCGCGGCAGTTACGGCACCAGTTTCCGCGCGCCGGACCTGAACTACATCTACCAGTCCGACAGCAACGGTTACTACCCGGCGCAGATCGACTACTACGGTTGCAGCCAGGGCGTGCAGGGTGCGTGTGATCGCGGGCGGGTCGACTACACCCAGAGCGGTACCCCGGAGCTTGAGTCCGAACGCGGCAAGTCCTGGACCTATGGGTTTGTCTGGTCGCCGTCGCGCAATTTCGATTTCTCCACCGATTTCTGGCGGGTCGAGATCGACGACCTGCTGACCACCGTCGACGAAAACCGCCTGTTGCAGCAAGAGAACGAATGCCGCAACGGCACCCAGGACATCAATTCGGCCAACTGCCAATCGACCCTGGCACGCATCGACCGCAACCCGGGCAATGCCGCCATCGATCCGAATCAGTTGCAACGGGTACGGGTCAATGCGATCAACGCCGCCAGCGAGCGGGTCAGCGGTCTGGACTTCAAGAGCAACATCCGCTGGGGCGCCGGCCAGTACGGCGCGTTCAGTTCGGCGCTGGGCTACACCCTGGTGCTATCGCATTTCTACAAGGAGTCCGACGAGGCGCCGACCCAGGACTGGCGCACCTCGCGCACCAACTACGACTGGCGCAGCAAGGTCAACGCCAGCCTGACCTGGGATTACCAGAAGGCCACGGCGACGCTGATGGGCATTCGTTACGGCTCCGTGACCAACGGCGCGGGTGACGGGCGCCTGTCGCCGTGGACGGTGTTCAACGCCAGTGCGCGATACAAACTCAATGACCGCGCCAGCGTCGGGCTGACCGTGAACAACGTGCTCAACCAGATCAAACACGATGACTCGGCTGGCTGGCCGTATTACCCGACCGGTAACTATGACCCGTACGGGCGGCAGTGGTGGCTGGATGTGAGTTATCACTTCGGCAGTTGAGCGCGCGGTATTCGTGGGTAATGTCCTACGGAAACAGGTCTGGATTTCGCAGAAACGGGGATATTTCCGACGACATTCTCAGGTTGGTCGTCGGAAGCGCGATCTATAGCATCGGACATGACATTGAAGTCGTAAACGGCTTGGACGCTCAGGCCTCTGATAACGGATGGATTATGCGAACTCCCCACCTCGAATACGAAACGCCTGCTTATTCCCATCGCCTTCACTGGCGCACCGATCGTGCCAGATGCCCCATGGAGGAGGTCACGATGCCCAGCGTCAAGGTACCCCGGCTGACGGGGGTGAAGAGGGCCGAGGGCAGACCTGTCGACTTGCTCGTGAATGGCCGGAACATAGGTGACGATGCCTTTCTGATCGTTGACCTGACCGACGAAGGTTTTGAGCTGAACGATGTCGTCAACATGCTTTCAACCTCTGAGCTTTATCTGCAAGGCGACATGGTCAAACGCATCACCGGCAAGTCGGTCAGCACCGTACGCCGGTTACTGAAGGAAGGTAAAAAGGTACGGCTTGACCCGCAGCAGAGCGTCGTCGCCTACCAATATGCCTTGGTGCTGGAAAAGGCCACTCGCGCCTTCGGGAGGCAGTCACGGGCCGAGGAGTGGCTGCGCAAGCCCAGCACCTACCTGAACGGTCGCGTACCGGTGGAGTTTATTCGGCATTCACTGGGGTTTCAGATGGTGGAGCAGTATCTGGGGCAACTGATATACGGGGTTTACACATGAATCCTTTGCCCTGGGACGAGCACTGGTATGCCTGGCGGCTGGACCCCGAGGTTTATGGCGGGACGTGGGACAGCGGGATGGGTTCGAATCTCAATGGTGGCCGATGGAACATACCCGGGCGGCGAGTCGTTTATGCATCAGTCGATCCGTCGTCGGCCATTCTGGAGGTGGCAGCCAATCACAGCTTTGATGCGCTGGACAGTGAACCTTATGTGCTCACGTGTTTTGAGGTCGTCAGCGAAGCAAAAGTGAAAATCGTCCAGCCGGAGGATGTGCCGAATCCTTATTGGTTGAGCCCCGCCAAGCCTTCCCCCAATCAACAATTGTTCGCCGATGCGTTGTTGGCAGAGCATCCGTTTGTACTGATCCCTTCGGCGGCAACCCGGCACTCGTGGAATCTGCTGGTGAGCTGCGAATTGGCGGAAGGGCAGTTCAGGATGGTTTCCCAGGAGCGATTCGGGCTGGATACACGGTTGCTGAGGGAGATGGAGCTGGCTTGATCCACACGTGCCATTTTTTGCATAACCTCATCACCCAACGGTCTAAATCGAGCTCTATAAAACCCTGCTGTCCATTGCACATCCCTGCATAAACCAAAACGCAGGGATGGCTGTTCATGATCCATTTTTCACCCGTTAGATCCCGTTTGAGCCTGGCCTTGCTGCTGGCGATCAATACCTTGCCGGCAGTCGCTAGCGACGAACCCACGACCCAGTTGCAACGGGTGGAAGTCACCGGCACGGCGATTCGCCGGGTCGATGCGGAAACCGCGGTGCCGGTCACCATTCTGCGAGTTGAAGAACTGCGCGAGCAGGGGGTGAGCACCACCGAAGAACTGGTCAGCCGGATTTCCGCCAACCAGTCCTCGGTCGGCTCCGGTCGTTCGGTGGGTTCGAGCAGCGGCGGGGCGTCGTATGCCGATTTGCGCGGCATCGGCCCGAACAAGACGCTGGTACTGCTCAATGGCCGGCGGCTGAGTAACAACGCGACCAATGCGATCAATGGCTCCGGGGTTGACCTGAACACCATTCCGTTCGCCGCCATTGATCGCGTCGAAGTCCTGCGTGACGGCGCTTCGGCGTTGTACGGCACCGATGCGATCGGCGGGGTGATCAACTTCATCACCAAGACCAGCCTCACCGAAGGCCAACTGAGCACCAACTACGACACGCCGACCCATGCCGGCGGTGGGGAAAGTCGTAACTTCAGCGGCAGCTGGGGTTTTGGCGATTTGCAGGATGACCGTTTCAACGTATTCGGCGTGGTCAGTCATGACAAGCAGCAACGACTGGCTGCCGAAGACCGTGGTTACACCTACAACTATCAGCCGGGACGCGGCCTCGATTACACCTCCGGCACCGCATCGCCGGCCAACTGGAGTCAGGGCAGCAACGCCACCAATCCACTGGCCAGTTCCGCTTGCAATGCACCGGGGTTGCTGGCGCGCAATGGCATCTGCCGCCAGAGCCTGTGGAACTACCTCGATCTGGTGCCGGAAACCGAGAAGACCTCGGCTTTCGCCAAAGCCACCGGCAAGCTCGCGGATGATCACAACGTCAGCCTCGAATACTTCTGGGCTCGCAATGAAAACCGCACGCAGATCGGCCCCGGTACGCTGATGGGCAATCAGGTCAATCCCGGCACGACGTTCTATCCCGGTAACGGCATTACTCCCGGCCCCAACGGTTTCGCCCTCGACCCGACGCAACCGGTGGATGTGAACTGGCGCGAAACCGCCGTAGGCGCGCGCCAGCACGAAGACGACAACACCGGCCAGCGTTTGCTGTTGAGCTTCGACGGCAGCGTGGTTGGTTGGGACTACAACGTCGGCGCGTCGTACAACCAGAACAAAGTGGTCAATGCCATCGAGGCCGGCTACGTCAACGACCGCGCCGTCAGCGCCGGTATTGCCAACGGCATCATCAACCCGTTTGGCGCGCAGACCGCTGCCGGTCAGGCGTTGCTGGCAGCCAATGCGGTGGACGGCGATTACTCGACGGCGGTAGGGCGGGTGAAGGCGATTGACGGGCGTGTCAGTCGTGAGATCGGTGACTGGTTCGGCGCCGGCCCTTCGGCACTGGCGCTGGGTGGCGAATACCGCAAGGAAGATTTTCATCAGGATTTTGCCCAGTTCGCCGCCGATGTGCAGAGCCTGGGTGTCGACCCCAATGCCAGCGTCGCCGGGGATCGCAGCGTCTCGGCGCAGTACGCCGAGGTCAACGTGCCAGTGCTCGACAGCCTGGAATTGTCCGCCGCCGTGCGCCACGACAAGTACAGCGACTTCGGCAGCACCACCAACCCGAAGTACTCGTTCCGCTTCCAACCGTTCAAGGAACTGGTGGTGCGCGGCGCCTACAGTGAAGGTTTTCGCGCGCCGTCGTTGTATGAGCTGTACAACCCGAACTTCACCACGTTCACCGTCGCCAACTACAACGACCCGCGACTGTGTGCCGGTGGCAACCCGAGCAACGGCGGCATCGCCAACCGCGACTGCGCCCAGCAGTTTTACAGCCGCACCGGAGGCAACACTGACCTGAGCCCGGAAACCGCGCGCAACGTCACCCTCGGTTTCGTCTATCAACCATTCGAGCGCCTGAGCACCGGGCTGGATTTCTGGTGGATCAACATCGCCAACCAGATCGCCGAATTCCCGGAATCGGCGGTGTTCGAAAACCCGGAGCTGTACCCCGAGCGCCTGGTGCGCAAGCCGGACGGCTCCATTGATCACATCGTCACCGGGCTGGCCAACCTCGGCAAAATCAAGACCAATGGCGTCGACGTCAGCTTCGACTACCGCTTGCCGAGCACCCCGTACGGCAACTTCGGCATCGGCCTGCAAGGCACCTATGTCAGCCGCTACGAGTACCAGCAGCAACTCAAGGGCGACTACATCGACAAGCTCGGCGATTTCCGTGGGGGCGACTTTTCCTCGGCCGGTGCCGTGGCCCGCTGGCGCCACAGCCTGGCCGGCAGCTGGAATTACGGCCCCTACGGTATCGCCCTGACCAACCGCTACACCAGCGGTTACCACGACTCCGACCGCGAGACCCACGATTACGTTGGCTCGTACAACGTCTGGGATCTGGCCGGCACCTACACCTGGCGCAAAACCCTGAGCGTGACCCTCGGCGCGAAGAACCTGTTCGACCGCGAGCCACCGTTCAGCAACCAGACCTACACCTTCCAGAGCGGCTACGACCCGAAATACGGCGACCCGTTCGGGCGGACGCTGTACACGCGGGTCAATTACAAGTTCTGAGAATGCCCAGACGCGGCGGGTTTTAGTCACTTATTGATCTAAGCCTGCCCTATAAAAATCGCCGGCCTGTTGCACATCACAGGTAGGCAGAAGGTTTGGTGACTGTACTGGCCTCTTCGCGAGCAAGCCCGCTCCCACAGGGAATCTGCGGTGAGCACAACTTCCTTGTGGGAGCGGGCTTGCTCGCGAAGAGGCCAGTAGCAACACCTTGTGAAAGGATCTGCCAATGCTATCCAGGCTCATTCTGCTCAGCGCTTTTGCGCTCTCAAGCCCATTCAGTTCGGCCGCCCCGCAACCCGCGTTAACGGTCTACGGCGAAGCCCCCAAATATGCCCCGGACTTTCAACACCTGGCCTACGCCAACCCCAACGCCCCCAAGGGCGGGACGCTGCGCCGCTCCTCACTGGAAAGCGGCCCGTTCGATCACCTGATTCCGTACATCGACAAAGGCACCGGCGTCGCCGACATCGACGGCTGGCTCTACGCGCCGCTGGCCTATCGCAGCAAGGACGAACCCTATAGCGTCTACGGTCTGGTGGCGAAGCAGATGGAACTGGATGCGGATCGTCGCTGGCTGCGCTTCTACCTCAATCCCAAGGCCCGGTTCGATGACGGCACGCCAATCACTGCCGAAGACGTGCGTTATACCTTCGAACTGTTCACCACGCAGGGCAGCCTCAAATATCGCCAGCAGTTTCGTGACGTCGCCGAAGTGCTGGTGGAGTCACCGACGCAAGTGCGCTTCAACTTCAAGAACAATGACAGCCGCACCTTGCCACTGGATTTGGCGACGCTGCCGGTGCTGCCCGAACATTGGTGGCGTACGCGCAACTTCGCCGAGGGCGCCGGTTTCGAGATCCCGCCGGGCAGCGGCCCGTACCGGATCAGCGCGGTGGATGCCGGGCGCAGCGTGAAATTTCAGCGCGTTGCCGACTGGTGGGCCAAGGACCTGCCGATCACTCGCGGCCTCTATAACTTCGATCACTTGAGCGTGGAGTTCTTCGCCGACACCGATGTTTCCCGGCAAGTGCTCAAGGCCGGTGGCTTCGATTACAACCGCGAGTTTTCCGCGACCAGTTACACCATCGGCTATGCCGGGGCGGCGCTGGAGCAGGGCAAATTGCTTCGCGAACATCTGGCGCCGGGTGCTGCGCAAGGTTCGCAGGGTTTCGTGTTCAACCTGCAAAAACCGATGTTTCAGGATCGTCGGGTGCGGCAGGCGATCGCCATGCTCTGGGATTTCGAATGGAGCAATCGGCAAATGATGCGCAGCATGTACCTGCGACAGCGCAGTTACTTCTCGCACAGCGCATTGGCGGCCACCGAGTTGCCGGACGCCGAGGAACTGAAAATCCTCGAACCGTGGCGCGGCAAAATCCCCGATGAGGTGTTTACCCAAGTCTTCGAAGCGCCGAAAACCGACGGCAGCGGCAACATCCGCGCCGAGCAGTTGCAGGCCTTGAAGCTGCTGGAAGCCGCCGGCTGGAAACCCCGTGGTGATCAGTTGGTGAATGCCAATGGCGAGCCGCTGCAGTTCACTTTTCTCAACGGTCAGAAGGGCTTTGAACGGCTGCTGCTGCCGTTCAAGCGCAACCTGGCGCAGATCGGCATCGGCTTCGATATCCGCCAGGTCGACACCGCGCAGTACACCAACCGCGTGCGCAATCGCGACTACGACATGATCGTCGTCGGCTACCCGGTGAGCCAGGCGCCGGGGCGCGAGATGTTCAATTACTTCGGCTCCGACGGCGCCGACGATCCCGGCTCGAACAACTACATGGTGCTGCGTGATCCTGCGGTCGATGCCTTGCTCGAAGGGCTGGTGCAGGCCGACAACCGCGAAAGCCTGCTGCGCCATGCCCATGCCCTGGATCGGGTGTTGCAGTGGGGTTATTACTGGATTCCCAATTACTACCCACCGGGAATTTCCACGGTGTGGTGGAACCGTTTTGGTCGTCCGGCGACTGCGCCGTTGTATGACGCCGGACTCGATACCTGGTGGGAAATCAGCCCGACCGCGCTGACCGCCACGCAGATGCAGCAACAGCAAAAGGAGTACGCCCATGTTGGGTTATAGCCTGCGGCGTCTGCTGCTGATCGTGCCGACGTTGCTCGCCATTCTGCTGGTCAACTTCGTCATCGTGCAGGCCGCGCCGGGTGGCCCGGTGGAACAGGCGATTGCCCGGTTGCAGGGCATTGGTGTCGGTGCGGCGGTGGGCGGTGGTCATGTTGAAACCATCGGTGGCGAATCCCGCGCCACCCGGGGTCTCGACCCGAAACTGGTGGCCGATATCGAGCGTCAGTACGGCTTCGATAAACCGGCCGGTGAGCGCCTGTGGCTGATGCTCAAAAGCTACGCGCAACTGGATTTCGGCCAGAGCTTTTTCCGCGGTGCCAGCGTCACCGAACTGATCTGGCAGAAGCTGCCAGTGACCTTGTCACTGGGCTTGTGGGCCACGTTGATCACTTACCTGGTGTCGATTCCGCTGGGCATCCGCAAGGCCGTGCACAACGGTTCGGCGTTCGATGTCTGGAGCAGCGTGGCGATCATCGTCGGCTACGCGATGCCGGGGTTTCTGTTTGCTCTGCTGCTGATCATCGTGTTTGCCGGCGGCAGCGCGCTGGACTGGTTTCCGGTACGCGGACTGGTCTCCGACAACTTCGCCGAGCTGTCGCCGTGGGCCAAGGTCGCGGACTACTTCTGGCATCTGGTGTTGCCGGTCACCGCGCTGGTCATCGGTGGATTCGCCACGCTGACCATCCTCACCAAAAACAGCTTTCTCAACGAGATCTCGCGCCTGTATGTGGTGACGGCACGGGCCAAGGGCCTCAGCCAGCGTCAGGTGCTATACGGCCACGTGTTCCGCAACGCGATGTTGCTGGTGGTCGCCGGATTACCGCAGGCGCTGGTGACGGTGTTTTTCGGCGGTTCGTTGCTGATCGAAGTGATCTTCTCCCTCGATGGCCTCGGCCGTCTCAGTTACGAGGCGGCGGTGTCGCGCGACTATCCGGTGGTGTTCGGTTCGCTGTTCATCTTCACCCTGTTCGGCCTGCTGATAAAACTCCTCGGCGACCTGTGCTACACGCTGGTCGACCCGCGCATCGACTTCACCGCGAGGACTGCCTGATGTTGACTCTATCTCCCATAGGACAGCGCCGTTGGGCGCGGTTCAAGGCCCATCGACGTGGCTGGTGGTCATTGTGGCTGTTTTTACTGGTGTTCGGCCTGAGCCTGGGCGGCGAATTGATCGCCAATGACAAGCCGCTGCTGGTCGAGTATCAGGGCCAGTGGTATTTCCCGGCGTTCAAGCGCTACACCGAACAGGATTTCGCCGGCGAACTGCCGTTCCAGCCGGACTATCGCAGCGCGCAGGTGCGGCAACTGATCGAGGGGCAGGGCGGGCGGATGTGGTTTGCGCCGATCCCGTTCGGTTTCGATACGGTGAATTACGACCTGACTGAACCGGCACCGAGTCCACCGAGCGGCGAGAACTGGCTGGGCACCGACGATCAGGCGCGGGATGTGCTGGCGCGGGTGATCTTCGGTACGCGGGTGTCGCTGCTGTTTGCCTTGGCACTGACCGCCGCCAGTGCGCTGATCGGCATTGCGGCCGGTGCCTTGCAAGGCTATTACGGTGGCTGGGTCGATCTGCTCGGGCAGCGGTTGCTGGAAGTGTGGTCGGGGCTGCCAGTGTTGTATCTGCTGATCATCCTGTCCGGGTTCGTCGAGCCGAATTTCTGGTGGTTGCTGGGGATCATGGCGCTGTTTTCCTGGCTGAGTCTGGTCGATGTGGTGCGCGCCGAATTCCTGCGCAGCCGCGGTCTGGAATACGTGAAAGCCGCGCGGGCGCTGGGGGTTGGCGATGTGCAGGTGATCAGTCGGCACATCCTCCCCAACGCCATGAGCGCGACCCTGACCTATCTGCCGTTCATTCTCACCGGGGCGATCGCGACCTTGTCGGCGCTGGATTTTCTCGGTTTCGGCATGCCCGCCGGCAGCGCTTCATTGGGCGAATTGATCGGTCAGGGCAAGAGCAATCTGCAAGCGCCGTGGTTGGGGCTGACGGCGTTTTTTGTCTTGGCGCTGATTCTTTCTCTGTTGGTGTTCATCGGTGAGGCCTGCCGAGATGCTTACGATCCGAGGACTTGAGATGAACGATAACCTGATTGAAATCCGCGACCTGCGTGTGGCATTTAACGGTCAGCCAGTGGTGCATGGCATCGACCTCGATATTCGTCCGGGCGAATGCCTGGCGCTGGTCGGGGAGTCTGGCTCCGGCAAATCGGTGACCGCCCACAGCATTCTGCAATTGCTTGACCCGAACATCACGCGGATCGACGGCAGCATTCGTTATGCCGGTGAAGAGCTGCTCGGTGTGCATGAGCGCTATCTGCGCCAGTTACGGGGCAACCGCATCGCGATGATTTTTCAGGAGCCGATGAGCTCGCTGAATCCGCTGCACACGATCGAGCGGCAACTCGGTGAGAGCCTGGCGCTGCACAAAGGCCTGGCCGGCGCGCAAGCCCGTGAACGGATGCTTGAACTGCTCGAACTGGTGGGGATTCAGAAACCGCGCGAACGGCTCAAGGCCTATCCGCATCAACTCTCCGGAGGTCAACGCCAACGGGTGATGATCGCCATGGCGCTGGCCTGCGAGCCGCAACTGCTGATCGCCGACGAGCCGACCACGGCGCTGGATGTGACGGTGCAGCGCAGGATTCTGTTGCTGCTCAAAGACTTGCAGCAGCGCCTGGGCATGGCGCTGCTGATCATCAGCCATGACCTGAATCTGGTGCGCACCATTGCGCAGCGGGTGGCGGTGATGCGCAGTGGGCGGATCGTCGAGCAGGCGTCGTGCGAGCAGCTGTTCCGTGCGCCGCAGCATCCCTACAGTATCGAATTGCTCAACGCCGAGCCGGGGGGCGAAGCGCTGTGCCGGGATGTCGCGCAGGACTTGTTGCAGGTGCGCGATCTGCATGTGCGCTTTCGCCTGGGCGGCGGTTGGCTGCGGCCGAAGACTTGGCTGCAGGCGGTCAAGGGCATTGATCTGAACCTGCAGCGCGGCAAGACGCTGGGGATTGTCGGCGAGTCGGGCTCGGGCAAGTCGACCTTGGGTCTGGCGATTTTGCGCCTGATCGACGCCGAGGGCAGCATTCGCTTTGCCGGTGAGGCGCTGGAGCAGTTGAGCGGCAAGCAACTGCGGCCGTTGCGCAAACGCCTGCAAGTGGTGTTTCAGGACCCGTTCGGCAGCCTCAGCCCGCGCCTGTGTGTGGCGCAGATCATTGCCGAGGGCTTGCAGGTACACAGCGACTTGAATGCTGCCGAGCGTGAGCAGGCGGTGATTGATGTGCTGCGCGAAGTCGGTCTCGATCCGGCGACCCGACATCGCTATCCGCACGAGTTCTCCGGTGGCCAGCGACAACGGATTGCCATCGCTCGGGCGCTGGTGCTCAAGCCGGACCTGATTCTACTCGATGAGCCGACCTCGGCACTGGATCGCACGGTGCAGAAGCAGATCGTTGCTTTATTGCGGCGGCTGCAGGAGGAGCATGGGCTGACTTATCTGTTCATCAGCCATGACCTGGCGGTGGTGCGGGCGTTGGCTCATGACCTGATTGTGATGAAGGATGGCGAAGTGTTGGAGCGTGGCGAGACCAGTGCGCTATTCAGCGATGCGCAGCATCCGTATACGCAGGAGCTGTTGGCGGCATCATTTGCTGGTTGATGACAGCTCCAACGTAGTAGAAGGTGCATGCCGCCGTTTATGGAGCACCACGTGACCCATGTGGGAGGGGGCTTGCTCCCGAAAGCGGTGTGACAGGCGGCAAAACTTGTGGCTGATCCGACGTCTTCGGGAGCAAGCCCCCTCCCACCTATGACCTGTTTATGACGAAACCCGGGAGCCAGACGCAAAAATCCCGCCACAGGGGCGGGATTTTCTTCAAACCGAACGACGTCTTACGACGGGAACAGTTCGGACAGTTTCATCGACAGCATCATGTCGCCTTCAACGCGCAGCTTGCCGCCCATGAACGCTTGCATGCCGTCGGTTTCACCGCTGACGATGTCTTTCAGAGTTGCGCTGTCCAGTACCAGGGTGCAGTTGGCGTCCGGGTTTTCACCTTCCTGGATGTCGCAAGTACCGTCTTTGACGATCAGCGCGTAGTGCTTGTCTTCGTCGGTGATGTTGAAACCGAAAACCAGATCCAGACCGGCAGCAGCGGCTGGGTTGAACTTGGCTTGCATCGCTTTTACGGCATCAGCTACGGAGGTCATGGTTCGATCCTTTCTTGGGTAATAGGCGCTGGTTGATTACAGCAAGGGTCACAATTATCCGGACTCAGCGGAAAGTGATGAGTTCCGGAGCCTTCAGCAGTTGCAGGTGTGCGTGACTGTTGAAGGAGGCCAAAGCCACCTCGCGACCGCGGAACTTCAGCTGGTTGAGCGAGGTGTTGACGATTTGCCAATTCAGTTCAAAGGCCTGCCGGGCAGGCATCTGGGTAATCAGGTGGAGCAGGGCGGTGATGGTGCCGCCGGAGGTGAACACGGCGATTTTCTGGTTGCCGTCGGCCTGTTCGAGGATCCGGTGCAGTCCGGCCTGTACCCGCTCGACGAAACCCAGCCAGCTTTCCAGCCCGGGGGTGTCGTAGGTGCCTGCCAGCCAGCGCTCGATGACCAGGGCGAAGATACGCTGGAATTCGGCGCGGTTCTGCGCAGCGTTACGCAGGATGTCGATGGCTTCCGGCTCGTCCTCGAGCATGGCCGGGATCAGGGCGCGGATGATCGCGTCGGCATCGAACTCGTTGAACGCAGAGTCGGTCTCCAGCGTCGGTACCGACAGGCCCTTGGCGCTAAATTGCTCCAGCGCACTGCTGGCCGTGTGTTGCTGACGACGCAGGTCGCCGGCCAGGCAGCGATCAAAGCGGATTCCCAGCTCGGCGAGGTGCTGTCCGAGGACTTCTGCCTGGCGCACACCGATGGGCGACAGGACGTCATAGTCGTCTGCACCAAAGGAGGCCTGGCCATGTCGAATCAGATAGATGCTGCCCACGTCCGCGTCATCCCGGTACGTTGAAGGTTTGGCGAGGTTATGAGGATGAAAGAGTGCTGTCAATGAAAAAACATACGCTTGTTTGAAATGCTCGTTACAGGCCTGTTGCCAGAGGTTTCACGGCTGGCCGACGAGGCGGCGCATGGGTATGCTGGAACCATCCCGCGCGTGTTTTGCATCCGCGCATTGTTTTAAGGAGTCTCTGTGGAGTTTTTCACCGAATACGCCAGCTTCCTGGCCAAGACCGTAACGCTGGTGGTCGCCATCCTGGTGGTGCTCGCCAGTTTTGCTGCATTGCGCAGCAAGGGCCGGCGCAAGTCGGCGGGGCAACTGCAGGTCAGCAAGCTCAACGATTTCTATAAAGGCTTGCGTGAACGTCTGGAGCAGACCCTGCTCGACAAGGATCAGCTCAAGGCCCTGCGCAAGGGCCAGGCCAAATCGGAAAAATCCGAGAAGAAGCAGAAGAACAAACCCGAGAGCAAATCCCGGGTGTTCGTGCTCGATTTCGACGGTGACATCAAGGCCTCGGCCACCGAGAGCCTGCGTCACGAAATCACCGCACTGCTGACCCTCGCCACGCCAAAGGACGAAGTGGTACTGCGTCTGGAAAGCGGCGGCGGCATGGTGCACAGCTACGGCCTGGCGTCTTCGCAACTGGCACGTATTCGCGAAGCCGGCGTGCCGTTGACCGTGTGTATCGACAAGGTCGCGGCCAGCGGCGGTTACATGATGGCGTGCATTGGCGAGAAGATCATCAGCGCGCCGTTCGCGATTCTCGGCTCGATTGGTGTGGTGGCGCAGTTGCCCAACGTCAACCGTCTGCTGAAAAAGCACGACATCGATTTTGAAGTGCTGACCGCCGGTGAGTACAAGCGCACCCTGACCGTGTTCGGCGAAAACACCGAAAAGGGCCGGGAGAAGTTCCAGGAAGACCTGGACATCACCCATCAGCTGTTCAAGAACTTCGTTTCCCGTTATCGCCCGCAACTGGCCATCGACGAAGTGGCCACCGGTGAGGTCTGGCTTGGTGTTGCAGCGCTGGACAAACAACTGGTCGACGAACTCAAGACCAGCGATGAATACCTGGCAGACCGGGCGAAGAAAGCCGAGGTTTATCACCTGCATTACGCCGAGCGCAAAAGCCTGCAGGAGCGCATCGGCATGGCTGCCAGCGGTTCAGTGGATCGCGTGCTGCTGAGCTGGTGGAGCCGCTTGACCCAGCAACGCTTCTGGTAAGAAAAGGCCAAAGAAAAACCCCTTTCACCGTAACGGCGGAAGGGGTTTTTTTATGGTGGCGGTATATATGTATAGTTTGAGTTTGAATAGTTGATTCGAACTTGAAGTTTTTCATCGGCAATTCGCGCTTTTATAAAAAAGCCTGCTCGATAAGCTGTTGCTACTTTCAGTTTTCGAGATATTCAGTATGTCTTCCTTACCTGTACAGGCTGTCGCGCCTGTATTAACACCCGAACAAAAAGGCATGTTCTTTGAGTTAATCAAGAACAATGCTCCCGGCTGGCTGCTGTCGGCATCGGATGAACTGCGTCAGAAACTTTATCAAAGCATGATGGCCAGCCATCGCGCCCAGAGTGAAATGGCCCCGTTTCTGAAGGACCTCAAGTCTCCAGAAGAATTTTGCGCACCGTTACTGGCCAGCGCCATGTCGCAAAAGCTCGGCCACTCGCTGGATATCGTCGGGGTGATTTTTCAGCACGTGCGCTCCACCTCCAGTCTTTTGGGCTTGCGCAGGAAACTGGTGTTGCCAGTCGATCGGGATCTGCTCACGGCCGCCTGCGAAAACTTCGAACTCAGCGAGACTCAGGCCACAAATTATAACGATACCTCCTTGATCTATATTCCCGAGAAAGTAACCGGTCGAGAAGCGCATATATTATCGATCCAGCCCCATGAATTTGCGCTGTTGTGTCGAACCCTGGACTTGGGCCAGCAATATCAGACTCATCTTCGTGCGGTCTTCAATGTGGATGCCGAGGCCAATCCGTTGCGCAGCAAGTTTACTGCGAACTTGCGGTGTCGCTTCGAGGTGGATCGGCACGTCGCATTGCTGAAGAAACACATCAGTGTCGAAGTGCATGAGATGTTGCAGGCAGTCAAGGATAACTGGGACACGATCAAACTGGGCAACAACACCTTGGGTTATCAGGCCTTGCGGATGCTTGGTGTCACACTTAACGGTGTGCTGTTTATCGGCCCGGTGAGTGAGCACGCCGACAACGACTACCGTTGCGTTGTTTACCTGCCAGGTGATCCGTTGCACCCGCTCAAGGAGTATTCATCCTTCAGCGATTTCGAGAAAGAGCTGAGCGAGCGATTGAAAGACAGGGGATTTCGCCAGTTCTTCATGCGCTATATCAAGATCGGCGAACGCGCCGCGTGGGTGACGGACCTCGAACAGCGCCTGTATCCACGCAGTCACTCGATGCTGCCTCCTACGGTTTTGTATGTGACATTGTCCGGTGTCGATTTCGCGGGTGATCCGTTCAATCTGATGTATCGCCAACACGCCGAACAAACCATGGCGGACGCGCGGCTCATTGTGGTTCCCACGGACGATGAGGACGAAAAAAGCCGACTTGCCCGACTGGACACCTACAAGGCGATCGGCCTGGATCTTTTACTGGTGGCCGCATCGTTCATCCCCGTTGCCGGTGAGTTATTGCTGGCGGTCGCGGCGGTGCAATTGCTCTCGCAGGTTTACGAAGGGATCGCCAGCTGGTCCAGAGGCGAGCAGGAACAGGCAACGGATTACTTTTTCGATGTCGTCGAAAACCTGATTCTGATGGCGGCTTTCGCCGCCGGTACGCGAGCGGTGAGCAGCGCGTTCAAAGTCGTCCGGTCATCGGCGTTCATTGAGCGCTTGCGCCTCGTCAACCTGGCTTCAGGGCAGCCTCGCCTCTGGAAGCCCGACCTGCGCCCCTATCGGCTGCGTCGAGCACCGCCTGCCGGGGTGCGACCCGATGAGCGAGGCTTGCGCTGGGTCGATGGCCAGGCGTTTCTGACGCTCGATACACACCATTATGCGGTGCGGCCCGAACCGCAGACCGGATTGTGGGAGGTGATGGCGCCACCGGCGTCTACGATACGCTATTCGCCGCTTCTCGAAACCAACGACCGGGGGGCCTGGCGGCATGATTCAGAACGGGTTCAGGACTGGGATCGATTAAGACTGTTTCGCCGCTTCGGGTACGCGCGCGAGGACGTGTCGGATGCCGTCGCGCTGCAGATCCTGGACGTCAGTGGCATCGAGGACAGCGTGATGCGCCAGGTTCATGTGGATCGTGGCCATCCGCCGGCGTTGTTGGTCGACACGCTCCGGCGGTTTCGCGCCGATGCAGCGGTGACGGATTTCATCGATCAACTGCAGATTCCGCTGTCGGCGCCCTTGGCAGACCCTGACCTGCAATTGCACTTGTTGACCACATCGACTGCCTGGCCGGCCGACACTGTGGTCAGTGTCCTCGATGCTGCGGGCGCGCAACTGAGCCGTTATGGCGCGCCAACCGCGACCACGACCCTGACCATCAGCCAGCAGGACTTGAGCGGAGGGAAACTCTACCGGTCTCTGCTGGCGGCCCTCGGTAACCGGCAGCGCGAGAGCCTGCTCGGGCTGACCTCCCTGGACCCGGCCGTTCAGGCCCGCAGGCTACAGCAAATCGTCGATGCACAGGCGCAAGGTCATCGGGTGCAGCTGTTCCAGCGAATCTACAGGCGCACCGAAGTGGCGGGTAATGGCAGGGTGTCGTTCCTTCAGCACTCCTTCGCCGATCTGCCCGCCAGTGTTGCCGAAGAATTGGTGGAGGGTGCGTTGAGTGGCGAGGCGCAAGAGCTGGATGCGGGTCGCGTACCGTTGCGACTGGCGCAAGAAGTCCGTCGATATCAGCGGGCGATCGCTGTCTGTCGGGCCTATGAAGGGTTGCACCTGGATAGCGGCGGTGGTCAAGACACCCACCGCGTGGTGCTCGATGCCCTTGAGCACTTGCCGGGTGGGTCGGGAACGTCATCGTCGCAGATACAGGACGCAGCGGTCAGTCACGACGAGCGTGCGGCGACGGGATCAGGCAAGCCTTATTTTCAGGTGCTATGGCAGGGGATGTCGACGCATCACCGATCCGCGCTGGGCCTCTCGGGCGAAACAACTTCGCAAGCACTGCGGGAGAAAATCACTCAGCTTGCCTACGAACGTCGAGCGACGTTCGCCAGGACGATTGGCGAGCGCCCCGGCGCTGTTTCGCCCCTGAGGCGGGCACACCGTCCACAGGCAGGGGCAGGGACACATTCCGGTACCGATATTTCGGTGATGATACGCCGTGCCCAGGAACTCTATCCGGCACATTCCCCTGCGCAGATCCATGCGCTACTGAACGCCTTGGGCAGAAATGAGATATCGGTGTTGATGAAGCTGGAGATGCTGCGACGGGAATTTCTCGGTATCCGCGAAGCCTTGAACCGTTGGGTGACACGGGACACCTGGTGCAATGGCGTTGATGGTTCATGGCGTGAAGTTCCACGGGCGGCGAAGGTTCGTGCGATGCGCGCGATCATCCGTTGTTGGCGCAGAGAGCCAGGATCCTTTGACGATGCCTTGCCCGATACCTTGAGCTTGCCCCCGGAGCCTTTGGGCGAGTTGCCATTGTTGGTCGGCGACTTCCGCCATGTCACGCATCTGGTGATGGACGGCATTAATCCGACACTGGGGCTGACGGCGTTTCTGCATAATTTCAGCAACCTGCGAAGTCTTTCCCTGAGGGGAAATCAACTGACCCGGCTACCGTTGGCGCTGGAGCGTTTGCCCTGGTTGACGCATCTGGATCTGAGTGACAATCGGATTCGGCTGCCGTCTGCATCGGCGCCATTGTTGGTGCAGTTGACCCACCTGCGGGTACTGGATCTGGATTTCAATCCGGATCTTGTACATGCCCCGGATGTCAGTCTGCTGCCGAACCTGGAAATCCTGCGCTTGCGTGGTTGCGCCCTTGATCGCTGGCCTGAAGGGATTGTCGGTTTGAACCGACCGCAATTGCTCGATTTGCGCGATAACCAGATAACCACCATACCGCAGGCGGTGCTCATGGGGCCGCCGGCGTTGAACCGCGCCATTCGGCTGATTGGCAATCCCTTGGCGCCTGACGCCTTGCTGAAGATCGTTGCGTACCAGCAGGCCAACGGTGCCAGTTTCGGAGTGATCGGCCGGGCCTATCGTCATCAGCCAAGACCTGGTGTGCAGCCTGAGGGCCAGAGTGCCCGCTGGTTGACCGACCAGCCTGCCGCCGTAGCGACGCCGCGCAGCGTGATGTGGGAGGCCGTGAGGGCCGCGCCTGGCTCGCGGGATTTCTTTGTCGTACTTTCGCAATTGATCCATACGGCTGATTACACCAGGTTGTACCCGTATTTCAGTGAGCGCGTGTGGAATGTCATCGAGGCAGCGGCTGAAGATACAGGGCTGCGCGGCCGGTTGTTCAGCACGGCCCGTGTCGGCACCACCAGCGTCGATGGCTACTCGGCGGTGTTCAGCGAAATGGAAGTTCAGGTGTTGTGCTATCGGGCCATGGTCGCGTCCGGAGTCGGCGGCGCATCGCTCGAACGGCAATTGACCGGGTTGCTCAGAGGCCTGTTCCGCTTGCAGGCTTTGGAGCAGCAGGTCGTGGCGGATATCAATGCCAGCGCCCAACCGAGGGTCTACGAGCACGCACTCGAATTCAGTCTGGCCTATCGGGTGGGACTGGCTGGACGGCTCGATCTGCCGGGACAGCCAAGGGCGATAAGCAGCCCTTTGAACGTCGAGGTATCGCAGGAAAACCTGGATCAGGCCTATCAGGCCGTCATGCGTATAGAAAGCTCTTCAGCGTTTCCTGACTGGTGCGCCAGTCAGCGATTCTGGGTCGAATTTCTCGAATCAGTCCACCCTGATGCTTTCGCCGTCATCAATGATCGGACCGCACGGGCACTGGCGCGTCTTGACGGGCAGACCGAACTCGCGCGCGACCAGGCAGCGGTGCAGATGAACGCGATTCACGACAATTTCAGAAATGAGCGTCAGGCGCTGATTCGCCAGCTCACCGATCAGGCACTCGTGCGCCATCCGGCTAATGAGCTGGCCAGTTCGGATACAGAAGAGGAGGGGAGTACGCCTTGAGCAGGTGCTCAAGGCGTATTCGAGTCAGCGGCGACGGAACAGCGGCAGCGGTTCGTCAGTGGCGGCCTGGTAGGTCACCGAGAAGTCTTTCAGGCTTTCCAGTGCCTCGTACGGGTCCTTGTCGGCGCGCAGGGCGAACGCATCGAAACCGCAACGGTGCATGTAGAACAGCTGGTCGCGCAGCACATCGCCAATCGCCCGCAGTTCACCTTTGAAACCGTACCGGTCGCGCAGCAGGCGGGCGTTGGAGTAGTTGCGGCCATCGGTGAAGGCCGGGAAGTTCAGGGCAATCACCTGAAACTGATCCACGTCGTCACCGATTTCCTCGGCTTCTTCGTCGGCGTCCAGCCACACACCCAGCCCGCCGTCGCGGGCCTTGAGCGCGTGAGCATGATCGCGCCACAGGGCCAGCGGCACGATCAGGTCGTCGCAGTTGGAGATGCCGTCGAGGGTCGCGTCCTTGGGCAGCAAGTGCCAGGTTTCGTCGACCACCTCGTTGTTCTTAATGATTCGCTGCATAGACGCGTTCCTTGAAGAGGTCGATGCCAATACGCTGGTAGGTGTCGATGAAGCGCTCGTCTTCGGTACGTTGTTCAACGTACACGTCGATCAGCTTCGAGATCACGTCCGGCATGTCGTCCTGGGCGAAGGACGGGCCGAGGATCTTGCCCAGGCTGGCGTCACGGCTGGCGCTGCCACCGAGGGACACCTGGTAGAACTCTTCACCTTTCTTGTCCACCCCAAGGATGCCGATGTGGCCGACGTGGTGGTGACCACAGGCGTTCATGCAACCGGAGATGTTCAGGTCCAGCTCACCGATGTCGAACAGGTAGTCCAGGTCGTCGAAACGGCGCTGGATCGATTCGGCGATCGGGATCGACTTGGCGTTGGCCAGCGAGCAGAAATCACCACCCGGGCAGCAGATGATGTCGGTCAGCAGGCCAATGTTTGGCGTGGCGAAACCGCTTTCACGCAGCTCGCCCCAGAGGGTGAACAACTGGCTCTGCTCGACGTCGGCGAGAATGATGTTCTGCTCGTGGGACGTGCGCAGTTGACCGAAGCTGTAGCGCTCGGCCAGGTCGGCGACGGCGTCCAGCTGCTTGTCGGTGATGTCGCCCGGCGCAACGCCGGTCGGCTTCAGCGACAGGGTCACGGCCACATAGCCCGGCTTTTTGTGCGCCAGGGTGTTGCGCGAACGCCAGCGGGCGAAACCCGGATGCTCTTTGTCGAGTTCGGCCAGGGCGGCAGTCTGGTTCTCCAGCGCCTTGTAGTCCGGATCGACGAAGTGCTTGGCGACGCGATGCAGTTCGGCTTCGGTCAGTGTGGTCTGGCCGCCGCGCAGGTGCTCCATCTCGGCATCGACTTTCTGCGCGAACACTTCAGGGGTCAGCGCCTTGACGAGGATCTTGATCCGCGCCTTGTATTTGTTGTCGCGACGGCCATAACGGTTGTACACCCGCAGGATGGCGTCGAGGTAGCTCAACAGGTCCTGCCATGGCAGGAATTCGTTGATGAAGGCGCCGACCACCGGGGTACGGCCCAGGCCACCGCCGACCAGCACACGGAAGCCCAGCTCGCCGGCGGCGTTGTGGACCGGCTCCAGGCCGATGTCGTGGACTTCGATGGCCGCACGGTCAGCGGTCGAACCGTTGACGGCAATCTTGAACTTGCGCGGCAGGTAGGCGAATTCCGGGTGGAATGTAGTCCACTGACGGACGATTTCGCACCATGGGCGTGGGTCGATCACTTCATCGGCAGCGACACCGGCGAACTGGTCGGTGGTGACGTTGCGCAGGCAGTTGCCGCTGGTCTGGATCGCGTGCATCTGCACGGTGGCCAGTTCCGCGAGGATGTCCGGGATGTCTTCCACCGCCGGCCAGTTGAACTGCACGTTCTGCCGGGTACTGATGTGGGCGTAGCCCTTGTCGTAGTCACGGGCAATCTTGGCCATCATGCGCACCTGACGGGAAGTCAGTTGGCCGTAAGGCACCGCCACGCGCAACATCGGCGCGAAACGCTGGATGTAGAGGCCATTTTGCAGGCGCAGGGGGCGGAATTCTTCTTCGCTCAGCTCGCCTGCCAGATAGCGTCGGGTCTGATCACGGAACTGCTTGACGCGGTCCTCGATGATCCGCTGATCGTACTCGTCGTATACGTACATATAAGTCCTGTTCTCAGGCTTTGGGCTACTCGGAAAACGCTGCGTTTTCGCTTGCTGGAGTCCGATGGTGCCTCGGCAATTACGCGCGCACGGCCGCGCACTCCCTAACGGAGCCGGGGCAATATACCCGTTTGCAGTTATGCGCAAAAGTGATGTTTGAGTATATGTAAAGAACCAAATCGCCTAACGAGAATAGTTGTTGATTAACCCACATTTGTCGCGGGGACAATCATCGTCTTAACTGTGATCGAGTCTTTCTGCAATCACCGATAAAACCGACAAGAGGCGATGCAATGAGCAATCCGACCAAGGCAAGAAAAAGCGATAGCAGTGTCGATGCATGGGCCATTCTGTTCCTGATTATTCTGGTAGTAGGGACGGCGGTATTCTGGGTCAGTCATCAGTAAACGACCGATTCGGGCCCGCTTCCGACGATTGTCGGACAAAAAACGGGATCAGGCGTCAATAGTCGCTGGTTCGAGGGCTATAATGCGCGGCCATTTTTCCTTGGGCCCGGATCATTCATGTTGAAGTTTTTCCACCTCAGCCTGCTGCTGTTCGGTGCGGTTTTCGGCTCTTCGGCCCGGGCCGAGTCGGTGCTGTTCCTCAATCCTGGGTCAACTCAGGAAGCCTTCTGGGTCAGCTATTCGCAATTCATGCAGGCGGCCGCCCGCGACCTGGGCGTCGATTTGCAGATTCTCTATTCCCAGCGCCAGCCCGAATTCACCCTGGCTCAGGCCAGAGTTGCCCTGCAGGGACCGAATCGTCCCGACTATCTGGTATTCGTCAACGAGCAGTACGTGGCGCCGCAGATCCTGCGTATGGCGGAGGGCAGCGGGGTCAAGCTGTTCATGGTCAACGCGGTGCTCACCCCAGATCAGCAGGCGCTGATCGGCGAGCGTGCCGATCGCATCGGCAGCCTGGTGCCGAATGACGAGGAGGGCGGCTACCTGATGATGAAGGAGCTGATTCGCCTGCATCCGCCGGTGGCGCGGGGCGAACAGATCGAAGTCCTGGCGTTTTCCGGCCTGAAGATCACCCCGTCAGCGCAATTGCGCGAGCAGGGCATGCAACGCGCTCTGGCCGAGCATCCGCAGGTTCGACTGCGGCAACTGGTGTACGGCGGCTGGACCCGGCAACGTGCCTACGAACAGGCGCGGCAACTGGTCAGCCGTTATCCGAAGGTGTCGCTGGTGTGGGCAGCCAATGATGAAATGGCCTTCGGCGCCATGCATGCGTTTGCCGAAGCCGGCAAAGTCCCCGGCAAGGACGTGCTGTTCAGTGCGGTCAACACCTCGCCCGAGGCGTTGCAGGCGGTGGTCGATGGACGCTTGAGCGCGCTGGTGGGCGGACACTTCACGCTGGGTGGCTGGGCGCTGGTGGAGTTGCATGATTACGATCAGGGCGTCGATCTGGACCGGTATGGCGGACGTGACCGGCAATTGTCGCTGCTGCAACTGATCGACAAGCATCAGGCACAGCAAATGCTGGCCATGGGCGCGTCGCCGGATTACGGCGTGAGTTTTCGCAAGTTGTCGGCCAAGGGCCACCCCACGTCGTATCGCTACCCGTTCAGCCTGCAGATCCTGATGCACTGAACCCTGTCAGACCCCGGCGAAATGCAGTACCAGCTTGACGATGACAAACAGCGTCAAGGCGAACACGGCGGTGAAGCCGATCCCCAGGATCACAAAATGGCTGGGCTTGCCATGGGTGAAGTCCCTTGCCCGGTTCTTCCCGCTTTGCACGCCGAATGCCGCAGCCATCACGCTGTGCAGCATCTGCCAGAAGCTCGGTGGCTTGTTGTCGACTGGATCGTCCATAAATCCCCCGTCCGAAAGGCTGTCCCGACAGCATAGTCAATCCAGCGGGTTGTGCCGTGGTCGCACGCGGGTTCCAGACTTGTCCGGTAACACGTCCATGCCGATACGATAACTATGTACCGCAGATCACCGCGGCGGACATGGTGTCCTGTCCTCCCATTTTTCAGGAGAGACAGGATGTCCACTCATCCCCCGACATTGCCCCGCGCGCCGGTCAGCGCCAGCCTTCACGGCAAGCTGCTGGAGCAGCTGATCCCCGATTGGCTGATTGCCGCTTCGCCCGCACGGCGAGCCGCGATGAAAGCAGCCAGTACCCGTCCAGCGCACGGCTATCACCATTTCTCGAATGATCAGCAACAAGCCTTGAAAGACCGTGTCACGGCGGCCTTTGTCGCCCAGACCCGGCTCGACAAGACCATGGCCGGCCTTGAAAGCATCGATGCATTTGCCCAGGCGCTGCTTGGCAAGGCACTCAAGGATCAGTTCAACGTCACGGTCGATCTCGGCAAGACCTTGCTGTGTCTCAGACGGCCCCTCGAACTCGGGGTGCTGGAAGTTGAAGTTTCCACGTTCGAAGTGTTGAAGCTGCCCTTGCTGCAAGCGGCATTGCACAACTTCGAGGCTCAGGAATGTGAAGCGGGTGCCTATCACGCCAGATCCGGTTTCGTGGTCGAGACGGCGACTCCGGGCGAATTTCAGGCAGTAGACATCGGCATAACGGTCGGGCAGTTTCTGACGCTGTGTCGTTCGCTGGACGTCGGTGCCCGTTATCAGGCAAGGATCAAAGCGTTTTTCGAGAAAACCGACACCTTGCGCCGGCACTTCATTGCCAGCCAGAAAACCGCGTTGCATGCCGCCGCTGAATGGGCGCTGCTGAAACAGGACATCGAGCCCGCCGACTACCGGATGATTCTGTCGGTGGTGGACGGCCAGATCCATCCGCAGCTCGGCGGCAAGGCCGTGTGGTTTCGTGATCTGAGCCTGATGAAGCGGCGGATGACCGGTTGCGTGGTGTTCAGCATCAGCGAGCGCTACCGCTACACCAACGAGTTCATTGTCTACATTCCCCATGACCCGCAACACCCACTCAAGCGTTACACCATGGCGCAGATGCGGGAGGTGTTCAAAGGCAAGTTCACCGCGACTGACCCTACGGCTTCCGCGCCAGGCGCGACCGCTTACCAGCAGTTTTTCAGTCAGTTCGTGGCTTATGCCGACCGTCCTTACTATTTCAGTCAGTTCACCCAAAAGGCTGCGGACTCGCCGAGTGACCCGTTGCATTCGATCTGGGTCAAGGTCGCACAGCTGATACCGCCACTGTCGACCATCGCGCGAATCAAGGAGCTGCCACCCGAAGCCCCCGGCAAGCGCGAGCCGCAGCCTGACCCGTATCTCGACCCGTTGCCAACCACGCGCAAAGGCGTGGCCGGGATCTGGGCCGACAACACCGATCTGTGGCAGTACCTCTATGAGCAGCACCAGGCCAAATTTATCGCCGACGCGCGTGCGCATGCCGTGCCCACAGCGGACGTCGACGCCCGGGTGCGGGCTGAAAAGCTCAGTCATCTGCTCGAACTCGGCATGATGGCGTTGAACATGGTGTCGATGTTCGTCCCGGTACTGGGCGAAATCATGATGACCGTGATGGCCGGGCAACTGCTCTATGAATCATTCGAAGGCGCTATCGAATGGTCGGAAGGTGATCGCCAGGCTGCCAAGGCGCATCTGGTCGATGTCGCGCAGAACCTGGCGCTGATTGGCGTGATGGGCGCGGTCGGCAAGGGCGCAGGCCGACTCCAGGCGGCCTCCGCCGAGCCCGTGATCGAGCACCTGCAGCCGGTCGAACGGCCTGACGGTTCGGTCCGCTTGTGGAAGCCTGACCTTGATGCCTACGTCAGCGATAGTGTCCTGCCAGCGACTGTCGTACCCGATGCGCAGGGCGTGTATCGATTCGATGGCAAGACCTTCATTCGCCAGCAAGGCAAGGTCTACCAGACGCACTACGACGAGGCCTTGAATAGCTGGCGCATCCGCCACCCGCGTGATCCTGCAGCGTATCAACCGATCCTGGAGCACAATCGACTGGGGGCCTGGCGCCACAATCTCGAGCGACCGCTGAGCTGGGATCGGCTGACTCTGCTGCGGCGCATCGGTCACTCGACTGAGGCGTTTTCGGATGCGCAACTGCTCGAAATCGCCGATGTCAGTGGTGTCAGTGATGAGGCCCTGCGTCAGATGCACCTCGATCATCAGCCAGCGCCACTGGCCCTGGCCGATACGCTGCGCCTGTACGAGGCGGATCAGCAGGTTGGGCGGCTGATCGATCAGGTCGAACGAGGGGCCGCCCTGGATGATTCGTATCTGTTGACGCTGCCAATGCTCACGCAAATGCCGCGCTGGCCGAGCGGGTTGATTCTGCAAGTCTTCGACGGAGCGCAGCTGTCCGGCCCCAGCCGGCTGTTCGGCGCAGAATCAGGCTTGATCGAGGGCCAGACGCATACACCGATCCAGGTGACCCGCGCCGAAGTGCTCGACGGCCAATTGCCTGAGCGTATTCTGGCCGCGCTGGATGAGCCGCAAACACGTTGGCTGCTGGGCGCCGAGCCGGCGCGTGTGGTCGCATCCCGGCCGCTGGAACTGCGCAAACAGATCGCCGATTACCTGCGCACCCGGCAACCGGCGATGTTCGACAGGCTCTATGACGAGCCCGCGTTGAACGACCGGCGAATCGCCAGGCTGCAAGCCGCGACACCGGGGTTGGGCAGTTCGGCGGCAATCCGCGTTCTGCTGGAGGCGAACGCCGAGGAGCTGGCGCGCCTGCAAAGCGGCAAGCGGGTGCCGTTGCGCCTTTTGGAGGTCTCCCGTGAGTATGCCCGGCAGCGCCGCTTCAACCACGCGGTCGCCGGCCTGCACATGGAGAATTCCGGCGGCAGCGAAAGCCAATGGCTGGCCTTGCGCGCCCTGGAACGACTGCCGGGCTGGTCGGACGAGGTGCGTCTCGAGGTGCGCGAAGGCAGCCTCGACGGGCCGTTGATTGACAGTATTGGCAGCGAAAGTGCCGGCCAAACCAAGTATCTGGTCAAGCGCGGGCCGGTCTATCAGGCGTACAACGAGCGCGGCGAAGAGCTGAACAGCATTCCGCGTCACGGCGACAACTTTTTTGCCTCAATCCTCCATGCCTTGCCCGACCAGTCGCGACAGGCCCTGGGTTTTACCCAGGTTGCGCGTAGCGCCGGACTGCGTCGGGCACTGATCCGGTATGTGGCCCGACACCGTGCCGAACTGGCTCGACTGGCGAGCAGACGCCATGGCCACAAGAAGCGCTTCAAGGCGCCGGTGCGGGTACGCCAGCACGGGCTGGGTTATTACGCCAGCGGTCGTGGCGAAGGCGTCAATCCGTTGCTGGTGACGCGTGTGCAGGATGTGTATCCGGCGCTAACGGATCAGCAGGCGGGCGGGTTCATCCTCAAACAATTGGCCGCTGGGCGGACTGACGCACAGATCTACGAACTGTTGCAAAGGCGCCTGCGTGAATGGCAGGAGCTCGAATCGACGCTGGCGCAATGGGAAGGTGTGCCGGCCCCGGAGCCGACGCTGGAGTCGATGATCGGCGGCCGATCGAGCGTGGTGCGCAGCCTCAAGCAGAGCTGGCGCAATTCGCCGCTGGCCGATAGCCGCGCGAGTGCCGCACGCCTCGATTTGACCTGCGATGACCCGTTGCCGGTGCTGACGGCGGACTTCTCGCATGTGCGCGATCTGCGAGTCAGGGGGCGCTGCATCACCGATGCCAACGTCGATGAACTGTTGGGCAGTTTCCCCAGGCTCAAGTCGCTGCGCATCAACGCCACCGCAGAAGCGTTCACTAACGTGCCGGTGGTGTTGCAGAACCTGCCGGAATTCACTGACCTGACGCTTTACAGCGCAATGCCCTATGCCGCCGATATGCCGGCACGCCTGGCTCAATTGACCCGGCTGGAAGCTTTGAGTGTCAGCACCGCGAGCTATCAGCCGCTGGCTTTCGACGTCAGCGGCATGCGTAATCTGCGCACACTGGAAATCGTCGCCTATTCATTGTTCGACTGGCCTGCGGGTGCGCTGGAGTTGCCGGCCCTGGAGCGTCTGAACCTCAGGGACACCGGAATCAGCACCGTGCCGGCAACACTGTTGCAGGGGCATGGAAAACTCTGGTCGGGGCTGTCGCTGGACTGGTCAAAATTCTCCCGGGAAAACTTCACAGGCGTGTACGAATACGTCAAGACCCATCCAGAACACCTGATCGACCGTGAGACGATGGTCAGGGATTATTGCCGCGGCGAGTTGCGGCGCCTGGGCGAGGGCGTGAATCAATCACCCGAGGGGGTGTTCAATCGTTTCTTCGAGCAATGGCCGGACGAGCAGCAGCGTTTCACCGCGATCAATGCCTTGAGCGATCAATATGCTGCGCTGGATAGCCAGCTCAATCAGTGGCAGCAGCGCGTGGTGGTGTCGGAAGAGTCGCTGCGCGAACTCGTCGCGCGATCAAACCTGGCGCATGTCCTGAAAACCAGTTGGCGCAAGGGCATGTTCAAACGCTACGGCGCGACCATCAGTGCTTCGACCCTGGACTTGTCGGGGCTGATGCTCAGCGAACTGCCGGCGTTACCCGCTGACGCATTTGCGCATGTACGCACGCTGCTGCTCAACGGCCAGCGCGTTGCGGCCGCGCAGATGCGCGGTTTCCTCAGTGCGTTCAGCGAAGTGCGAACCCTTGATCTGAGTGACAATGCCTTGCACGAATGGCCGATCGAGTCGCAGAGCCTTTCGCGCCTGGTGCACCTGGATCTGGCCGACAACCAGTTGACCGTCGCTTCAGGCCTGGAGCGCGGATTGAGTGAATTGCCTGCGCTCGAACAGTTGAATCTGCGGAATAATCCGCTGAGCGAACTGAACGTTGGCAGCCTGCAGCGCTTGAAGGCCCTCGACCTGCAGGCAACGCACCTGCAACAGTGGCCGACAGGGGCCGAAGGTCTGCCGCAACTGGCGTGGCTGGATCTGCGCGATACCCGTATCAGCACGTTGCCGCCTGCCGTACTCGAGAGCACCGCACTGCTCAATATCAACCTGACCGGTGCGCCGCTGACCGCAGCGGCGTCGGCTGAATTGCGTCTGGGGCAACTGCGGCTCGAGCACACCCTCGGCCTGCCTGCCGGCGCGCTGGATGCGTTTGCCCGGCAGCCGGTGCCGGCGACTTTTCCGCCGGCGGAGAACGGTTTGTCAGTGGCCCGCCAGTTGCTGCCGCTGACGCAGGCACCTGTCAGTACCGGGCTGACACGGATGCGCCAGAACCTGCAGCGAGTGCAGCCGGCCCTTACCGATGAACAAGCCACGCAATTGATCGAGGCGCTGCGCAATGAGGGTGCGACCGAAGTGCAGATCAGCGAGCGGATCACCGGCTGGAGTCAGACCTTTGAAACCCTCGTTCGCCAACTCAATGGCTGGCTGTATACCCGGGAAACCCGTGGCGTCGATTGGGTTATCTCCTCGCAATCACGCAGCCTGGCGGCGTGGCGCATCCTCACCTGCTGGCGCGCACGGTTATCGGTTGCCGGGGTCGATGCGGTTCTGGATCTCAACGGCCTGCAATTGGGCGATCTGCCGCCGCTGCCTGAGGACTTTGGGCATGTCGGCAGTTTGAACCTGACAGGCACACGAGTGACGGCCGAGGGCAGCAACGGCTTTCTCAAGGCTTTCACCCACCTGCGCAGTCTGACCCTCAATGGCAATGAGCTCACCGCGCTGCCTGATGCCGTCCGGCAAATGCCGGAGCTTGAGCGACTCGAGCTTGCCAGCAACAACTTCAGTGACACCGAGCATCTGTATGCCGCGCTGTCCGGTCTGCAGCATCTGCAGGCACTGGACCTGGGCTACAACCCTCTCGATGCGTTCGACGTCAGCTATTTCGAGCATTTGCAAAGTCTGGATCTGCGCAACAACAACCTGGCCGAATGGCCGGCCGGGACGCTGGATGCCCAGCACCTGCGGACACTCAACCTCAGTCGCAACGACATCACCGCCATTCCCGAACAGGCGCTGGACGGTGAGCACGATGAGCTGATGGACGGCACCGACCTGACTGACAACTACAACCTCTCGGAGGAATCCCTCGAAAGGCTCAGAACCTATCAGGCTGCGGGTAACCGCCCGCGAGTGCTCGGTTTTTCCAGTTCCGATCTGGAGGAAATGGCTGACGACGTTGCCGGCGGGCTGAGTGAAACCACCGACAGCATCGAGTCCGACGAAACCCTTCCGGGCGAACAGGCCCATGCGCAACAGAAAGCGCCGTGGCTGGCGAATCTGCCGGCGGAGCAGGCGTTGGCACGCGACAGGCTCTGGGATCAACTCGCTGCCGAACCGGATAGCGCGGCATTCTTCCATTTGCTTGATCGATTGCAGGACACCCAGGAGTTTCGCGTGGCCAACGCCGATCTGACCCGACGGGTGTGGATGGTCATGGAAGCGGCGGCGGCCAACAGTGAGCTGCGCGAGGTGATTTTCGCCGGTTCGGCCACACACGGGACTTGCGTGGACGGGCGCATCCTTACGTTCAGTGGTCTGGAGGGCAAGGTCTTCACTTACAACGCCTTGCTCGATTTACCGGCCGGCCGCCCGGGCATCCGTGGCGAGGCCTTGTTGTCGCTGTCGCGGCAGCTGTTTCGGCTGGACAAGGTCGATGAACTGGCAAAAGCGGCGGCGGCGCGCAGTGGTTTCGACGAAGCCGAAGTCCGCCTCGGTTATCGGATCGGTCTGACCGGGGGCTGGGACGATGGACTGGAATTGCCCGGGCAGCCGAAAAACATGAAATTTGCCTCCGGTGTCACCCCGCAGCAGTTGGTCAATGCGCGGGCCGAAGTGGTCAGCGCGGAACGCTCCGAGAGATTTCTGGAGGACCTGATCCAGCGCGATTACTGGCTGGACTATCTCAAGGAGCAGCAGCCCGAAGCGTTCAGACAAATGGATGAACTGCAGTTGATGGAGGAGGGCGAGGACGAAGGTCTGAGTGCTGACGATCCGCTGTATCTGAGCAGGTTGTTCGACCAGGCAGCCGCGCGAAATGCCAGGCTCATCGAATTGTCGCGAGATGAGATCGAACGGATCGGTTTGTCTGCCGGCAACGCACAAATGCCCGGTACGTCCGGGCAAATGTCAGGCGAGTAAAACCCGCTGAACGGTCAGTCCCCGGCAGGTCCGGGGACTGAGCGTTGCGCTTATTCGTCGTAACCGAGGTTCGGCGCCAGCCAGCGCTCGGTCACGCTCAGTTCCTGACCTTTGCGCGAGGTGTAGCTCTGCACCTGATCCTTGTCGACCTTGCCGACGGCGAAGTATTGCGCCTGCGGATGGGCGAAGTACCAGCCGCTGACCGCTGCCGCCGGGAACATCGCGTAATGCTCGGTGAGGAACACGCCGCTGCGGCCCGCGCGCATTTCGCTGGCTTCAGGATCGAGCAGGGTGAACAGCGTGGCTTTCTCGGTGTGATCCGGGCAGGCCGGATAGCCCGGTGCCGGACGGATACCGGAATACTGCTCTTTGATCAGCGCGTCGTTGTCCAGCGCCTCATCCTTGGCGTAACCCCAGTGCTCTTTGCGCACTTGCTGGTGCAGCCATTCGGCGCAGGCCTCGGCCAGACGGTCGGCCAGTGCCTTGACCATGATCGAGTTGTAGTCGTCGCCAGCGTCCTGATAGGCCTTGGCGACTTCTTCGGCGCCGATGCCGGCGGTGGTGATGAAACCACCGACGTAGTCGGTCACTTCGCTGTCTTTCGGCGCAACGAAGTCGGCCAGCGAGAAATTCGGCTTGCCGTCGGTCTTGATGATCTGCTGACGCAGGTGATGCAGGCGCGCCATCGGCTTGCCGTCATCGCCGTACAGTTCGATGTCGTCGTCATGCACCTGATTGGCCGGCCAGAAACCGAACACCGCACGGGCGCTGATCAGCTTCTCGTCGATCAGCTTGGTGAGCATCTCGCGCGCGTCCTTGTACAGCGCGGTGGCGGCTTCACCGACCACTTCGTCTTCGAGGATGCGCGGGAATTTGCCGGCCAGATCCCAGGAGATGAAGAACGGCGTCCAGTCGATGTACTCGGCCAGAACGTTGAGGTCGATGTTGTCCAGCACGCGAGTGCCGGTGAAGGTCGGCTTGACCGGCGTGTAGTTCGCCCAGTCGAACTGCGGCTTCTTGGCGATCGCCGCCGCGTAGCTCAGGCGCTCGGTACGGGCGCTGCGGTTGGCGGTGCGCTCACGCACATCGACGTATTCCAGACGGGTCTTCTCGACGAAACCGGCCTTGAGTTCCTTGGACAGCAACTGCGTCGCGACACCGACCGCACGCGAGGCGTCGGTGACGTAGACCACCGCATCGTTGCTGTACTTCGGCTCGATCTTCACGGCGGTGTGCGCCTTGGACGTGGTCGCGCCACCGATCATCAGTGGCAGATGGAAATCCTGACGCTGCATTTCGCGGGCAACGTGGACCATCTCGTCCAGCGACGGAGTGATCAGCCCTGACAGGCCGATGATGTCGCACTTTTCTTCCTTGGCGACCTGGAGGATTTTCTCCGCCGGGACCATCACGCCGAGGTCGACGATGTCGTAGCCGTTGCAACCCAGCACCACGCCGACGATGTTCTTGCCGATGTCGTGTACGTCGCCTTTTACTGTGGCCATCAGGATCTTGCCTTTGGCTTCCGGCTTGTCGCCTTTTTCCAGTTCGATGAACGGGATCAGATGCGCCACGGCTTGCTTCATCACGCGGGCGGATTTCACCACCTGCGGCAGGAACATTTTGCCGGCGCCGAACAGGTCGCCGACGATGTTCATGCCGGACATCAGCGGGCCTTCGATGACCTCGATCGGACGGGCGAACGACTGGCGCGACTCTTCGGTGTCTTCAACGATGTGGGTGGTGATGCCTTTGACCAGCGCATGCTCCAGACGCTTGTTGACGTCCCAGCTGCGCCACTCTTCGGTCTCGGCTTCCTTGACGCTGCCGTCGCCCTTGTACTTGTCGGCGATGGCGAGGAGGGCGTCGGTGCCTTCCGGTGTGCGGTTGAGGATCACGTCTTCGACGGCGTCGCGCAGCTCCTGCGGGATCTGGTCGTAGATTTCCAGCTGACCGGCGTTGACGATACCCATGGTCAGGCCGGCGCGGATCGCGTACAGCAGGAACACCGAGTGAATCGCTTCACGCACCGGGTTGTTGCCACGGAACGAGAACGACACGTTGGACACGCCGCCGGAACTCAGCGCATACGGCAGCTCGTCGCGGATATAGGCACAGGCGTTGATGAAGTCCACAGCGTAGTTGTTGTGTTCTTCGATGCCGGTGGCCACGGCGAAGATGTTCGGATCGAAGATGATGTCTTCCGGCGGGAAGCCGACTTCGTTGACCAGAATGTCGTAGGAGCGTTTGCAGATTTCTTTCTTGCGCGCTTCGGTGTCGGCCTGGCCGGCTTCGTCGAACGCCATCACCACCACCGCAGCGCCGTAGCGTTTGCACAGCTTGGCGTGATGGATGAACTGCTCGACGCCTTCTTTCATGCTGATTGAGTTGACGATGCCCTTGCCCTGAATGCACTTCAGGCCGGCTTCGATCACTTCCCATTTCGACGAGTCGATCATGATCGGCACGCGCGAGATGTCCGGTTCACCGGCGATCAGATTGAGGAAGGTCACCATGGCCTTCTTCGAATCGAGCATGCCTTCGTCCATGTTGATGTCGATCACCTGCGCGCCGGCCTCGACCTGCTGCAGGGCGACTTCCAGGGCTTCGGTGTAATTGTCTTCACGGATCAGACGGGCGAACTTGGCGGAACCGGTGATGTTGGTGCGCTCGCCGACGTTGACGAACAGCGAGCTGCGATCGATGGTGAACGGTTCCAGACCGGACAGGCGGCAAGCCTTGGGAATGTCCGGAATCTGTCGCGGCGCGTAACCGGCCACGGCTTTGGCGATGGCTTCGATATGGCCCGGGGTGGTGCCGCAGCAACCGCCGACGATATTGAGGAAGCCGCTCTGGGCAAATTCTTCGATGACTTTGGCGGTGTCCACCGGCAATTCGTCGTACTCGCCGAACTCGTTCGGCAGACCGGCGTTCGGGTGCGCGGAAACGTGGGTGCTGGCCTTGTTCGACAGCTCTTCCAGGTATGGGCGCAGTTCACTGGCGCCGAGCGCGCAGTTGAGGCCGACCGAGATTGGTTTGGCGTGGGCCACCGAGTTCCAGAACGCTTCGGTGGTCTGGCCCGACAGGGTACGGCCGGACGCATCGGTGATGGTCCCGGAAATCATGATCGGCAGTTCGATGTGCAGCTCTTCGAACACCCCTTGCACGGCGAAGATCGCGGCTTTGGCGTTGAGCGTGTCGAAAATGGTTTCGATCAGGATCAGATCGACGCCGCCCTCGATCAGGCCTTTGGTGGCTTCGGTGTAGTTCTCCACCAGTTCATCGAAGGTGACGTTGCGGTAGCCGGGGTTGTTGACGTCCGGCGACAGCGAGCAGGTGCGGCTGGTCGGGCCGAGCACGCCGGCGACGAAACGCGGCTTGTCCGGGTTCTCGGCGGTCTTGGCGTCGGCCACCTTGCGCGCCAGTCGCGCGCCTTCTACGTTTAATTCGTACGCCAGCTCTTCCATGCCGTAGTCGGCCATGGAAATGCGCGTGGCGTTGAAGGTGTTGGTTTCCAGAATGTCGGCGCCGGCATCCAGATAGGCCTTTTCGATGCCGCCGATCACGTCCGGACGGGTAATCACCAGCAGGTCGTTGTTGCCCTTGACGTCACTCGGCCAGTCAGCGAAGCGTTTGCCGCGATAATCCTGTTCTTCGAGCTTGTAGCTCTGGATCATCGTGCCCATGCCGCCGTCGAGAATCAGGATGCGCTCTTTGAGGGCTTGCTTGAGAGCTTGAAGGCGGACGCTGCGATCGGACATTGGGACTACTCGAAAAGACCATGACGAAGGGCCGGGATCATAACAAACCTGTGCGCTTTTGGAGCACGTGCTGCTTTTGCATGAATATCGTTCATGTTGGTACGAGCGTCATACTGTAGAATCGCGGGCGTTTTTTTCACGATCGGGATCATGGGCATGTCGTACCGCGTCATCAGCATTTTCTTGCTGTTCTTAAGCTGGGGCGCCATTGCGCAGGAACCCGCGATCTCACCTTCTATTTCATATACGCGTGACATCCAGCCAATCTTCACCGAGAAGTGTGTGGCCTGCCATGCCTGCTACGACTCGGCGTGCCAGCTCAATCTGGGCAGCGGCGAAGGCGCAGGGCGGGGCGCAAGCAAGATGCCGGTCTACGACGGCGAACGCACTCAGGCGGCGCCGACCACGCGGCTGTTCTACGACGCCTTCGGCAAACGTGCCTGGCAGCAGAAGGGCTTTTATTCGGTACTCGATGCCCAGGGTAGCCAAGCGGCGCTGATGGCGCGGATGCTGGAACTGGGCCACAAAACCCCGCTGACCCCGAATGCCAAGCTGCCGGAAGACATCGTGCTCGGCCTGCAACGGGAAAACATGTGCGCGATGCCCGCCGAGTTTGACGGCTATGCCGGCGCCCACCCGAAAGAAGGCATGCCGCTGGCGGTGACCGGGCTGACCGATCAGCAATACCAGACCCTGCAACGCTGGCTGGCGTCCGGTGCGCCGATCGACGAGCAGGGGCTGGCGCCGAGCGCCAGGGAAGCGCTGCAAATCGTCCAGTGGGAAAACCTGCTCAATGCGCCGGGGGCGCGGCAGAGTCTGGTCGGGCGCTGGCTGTTCGAACACTGGTTCCTCGCGCATATCTATTTCAAGGACGGCGAGCCGGGGCACTACTTCCAGTGGGTGCGTTCGCGCACGCCGACAGGGCAGCCGATCGACCTGATCGCCACCCGCCGCCCGAATGACGATCCGGGCACTCAGGTGTATTACCGGTTGTGGCCGGTGCAAGGGGTGATCGTGCACAAGACCCACATCACCTATCCGCTGAGTGCGGCGAAGATGGCGCGGGTCAAGAGTCTGTTCTACAGCGGCAACTGGCAGGTCAATGCGCTGCCGGGTTACGGCCCGCAGAGCCGGGCCAACCCGTTCGCCACTTTCGAGGCGATTCCGGCACAGGCGCGTTACCAGTTCATGCTCGATAACGCTGAATACTTCGTCCGCACCTTCATTCGCGGGCCGGTGTGCCGTGGGCAGATTGCGACGGATGTGATCCGCGATAACTTCTGGGCGCTGTTCCAGGCCCCGGAACATGATCTTTACATCACCGACCCCAACTATCGCGGCCAGGCCACGCCGTTGTTGGCAATGCCCGGGCAGAACGACGACGTCGGAAGTGTGCTGAGCCTGTGGCACAACTACCGCAACAAGCGCAACGAATACGAAGCCCTGCGCCGCGACAGTTACGCCGAACTGCCGGCTCCGAGCTGGTCAACCCTGTGGGCCGGCAACGACAACGCGCTGCTGAGCATTTTCCGCCACTTCGACAGTGCGTCGGTGACCAAAGGCCTGATCGGCGAAGTGCCACAGACCATGTGGCTGTTCGACTATCCACTGCTGGAGCGCACCTATTATCAGTTGGCGGTCAATTTCGATGTGTTCGGCAACGTCTCCCATCAGGCGCAAACCCGCCTGTATTTCGACCTGATCCGCAACGGCGCCGAGCAGAACTTCCTGCGCCTGATGCCGGCCGATTCCCGCGAGGACTACCTCGACGATTGGTACCAAAGCAGCGGCCAGTTCAAGATGTGGCTCGACTATGAGGCGATCGACGACGACAAACCGACCGCGCTGAAACTCGATCCGAAGGACCCGAAATACGACTTCGCCATGCAGTTGCTGGCGCGTTACGGCGACCTGAATGCGCGGCCGGATCCGATCAATCGCTGTGACGGCGCCTATTGCTCGCGACCGAATATCGACCCGGCGCTACAGAACGCCGAGCAGGCGCTGAGTCGCCTGACCTCGCGTCCGGCCGGCGGTTTGAAGGTGATCGACCAATTGCCGGAAGCAACCATGCTGCGCATCGAATCTCGCAGCGGCAAACGCGAGGTGTACAGCCTGCTGCGCAATCGCGCGCACAGCAACGTGGCGTTCCTGTTGGGCGAGTCGCTGCGCTATCAGCCAGGGCTGGACACCTTGACCATTTACCCGGGCGTGCTCAGCAGCTATCCGAACTTCATCTTCAACATTCCGGCCGAGCAAGTATCGGAATTTGTCGATGCCATGGAGAATGCCAAGGATGCCGATCGTTTCGAGAAAATCGTCGAACGCTGGGGGATCCGTCGCAGTCATCCGCAATTCTGGTTCTATTTCCACGACCTGAGCCAATACCTCCACGAAACTGACCCGGTGGAAGAGGGCGTGCTGGACATGAACCGCTACGAGAATCTTTGATCGTTTAATACAGGTCGACTGTCCTAATTCTTGGCAACACCGCACATTCCCTGTAGGAGTGAGCCTGCTCGCGATGGCGTCAGTCCATTCAGAATGGTTGTCGCCTGACATGCCGTCATCGCGAGCAGGCTCACTCCTACAAGGGGTCGGTGGTGGTTTTGAGAGTTGTGGACAGGAGCCGATCATGTTGATTTCAGTGCAGGCCCTGCGAGCGCTTGCCGCGTGGACGGTGGTCTGTCACCACTTCATGCAGATTTTCTTCGACTTCAAGGCGCGCGGCCCGGTCGGGCAGTTCTTCATCGACAAAGGCGCAGTCGGCGTCGATGTTTTCTTCGTCATCAGTGGTCTGGTGATTTTCCTCTCCACCGAAAGCAAAGCACTGCCGCCCGCGCGCTTCCTGCTGTACCGACTTTTTCGCATCGTCCCGGCGTACTGGCTGTACACGCTGTTGATGGCGTTGCTGGTGCTGTTCGCCCGGCCAATGTTGCCGGATCAGACGGTGGACTGGGCGCATTTCCTCGCGTCGCTGTTATTCATTCCTGCGCAAAACCCCGGCGGCTACGGGATTTATCCGACGCTGAATGTCGGCTGGACACTCAACTACGAAATGCTCTTCTATGTGTTGTTTGCATGCGCGCTGGTGTTCCGCTGGCAGGTGCGCTTGCTGGTGGTCGCCGCGTTGCTGTTTTCGGTGTGTCAGGCGTTCGGCTGGCTCAACGAGTTTTACCGTTCCGACATCGTCTACGAGTTTCTGCTGGGGATCGGCATTGGCGTGCTCTATCGCCGGGGCTGGATTGGCGCCGGCCTGTGGCTGCCGCTGTTGGCGATGGGCGCTGCGATGATGGCGATCTATCACCTGGCACCGGCGCCAAGGTTATTGAACTGGGGCGTGCCGAGCGCGGTGCTGGTGATGGCTTGCATGGCGCTGGAGCGCTACGTCGAGCGCAATCGGGTGATGAAATGGCTCGGTGACTGTTCCTATTCGGTGTATCTGATGCACGTGTTGGTGTTGTCGGTTGGTGGTTTTATCGCGCGACGCTACGGAATCAACCCGTATCTGATGTTCATCGTCTGCGCTCTGGCGATTGGTGGGGGGTCATGGTTGAGCTACGAATGGGTGGAAAAACGCAGCTATCAGTGGCTTAAAGCGCGGATCGAGGGCGAACCGATGCGCGCACCTGTCGAGAATCTTTCCCGACAAAAATACTAGGACTTTGTCCGGCGCAATGATTGGCGTAAACTGCGCCCAAGCCTGCGAGGAGTTTCCATGACCGCTATTACCATTACCGACGCCGCCCACGATTACCTGGCCGATCTGCTCTCCAAGCAGAACACCCCGGGCATCGGCATCCGCGTCTTCATCACCCAGCCTGGCACCCAGTACGCCGAAACCTGCATTGCCTATTGCAAGCCGGGCGAAGAAAAACCTGAAGATACCGCGCTGGGGCTGAAAAGCTTCACCGCCTATATCGATTCGTTCAGCGAAGCGTTCCTTGACGACGCCGTCGTCGATTACGCCACCGACCGCATGGGCGGCCAGCTGACCATCAAGGCGCCAAACGCCAAAGTGCCGATGGTCAACGCCGACAGCCCGGTCAACGAGCGCATCAACTACTACCTGCAAACCGAAATCAACCCGGGGCTGGCCAGCCACGGCGGTCAGGTCAGCCTGATCGATGTGGTCGAGGACGGCATTGCCGTGCTGCAGTTCGGCGGCGGCTGCCAGGGCTGCGGCCAGGCCGACGTGACCCTGAAGGAAGGCATCGAGCGCACCTTGCTCGAGCGAATTCCAGAGCTCAAAGGTGTGCGCGACGTGACCGACCACACGCAGAAAGAAAACGCCTACTACTGAGTAAGGTGTTCACTGCGAACACGAAAAACGGCGCCCCGTGAGCGCCGTTTTTTTGCGTGAAATTCAATGATGCCTTCGCGAGCAAGCCCGCTCCCACATTTGGGCGCATTCCAAATGTGGGAGCGGGCTTGCTCGCGAAAGGGCCTTCATGGGCGATAGAGATGTGCATGCCCCGCGCGATACAGCGACGATTCGCTGAAAATCTCACTCCCCAACACCCGTCCCACCAGAATCAACGCTGTACGCCGAAACCCCTTGGCCGCAACCTTCTCGGCAATATTTTCCAGCGTCCCCACCACCCAATCCTGATCCGGCCATGTCGCCCGGTGAATCACCGCAATCGGGCAATCCGCGCCGTAATGCGGCAGCAGTTCAGCGATGATCTTCTGCAGATGATTGACCCCCAGATGAATCGCCATGGTCGCGCCATGCTGTGCCAGACTGCTCAGCTCCTCACCTGCCGGCATTGCGGTCTTGTCCGCGTAGCGGGTCAGAATCACACTCTGCGACACGTCCGGCAGTGTCAGTTCCGCGCCTAGCAAGGCTGCACACGCTGCGGTTGCGGTGACGCCGGGAATGATCTCGAACGGAATCTGCAGCTCGCGCAGATAACGAATCTGCTCGCCAATCGCGCCATACAGGCTCGGATCACCCGAATGCACCCGCGCTACGTTCTGGCCCTTGGCATGAGCGGTTGTGATCAATTCAATGATCTGCTCCAGATGCAATTCGGCGCTGTTGACCACGGTTTCAGCCTGATGCCCCTCCAGCACAGCAGCCGGTACCAGCGAGCCTGCGTAGATGATCACCGGGCAACTGCGGATCAGCCGCTGGCCTTTGACGGTGATCAATTCCGGGTCGCCGGGGCCGGCGCCGATGAAGTAGACGGTCATGAAGAAATCCTGTGAAAAACGGGGCAGGGCAACGCTTCAGATGAAGATTGCTCATGATCAAACGGGGGGATTATCGGGAATTTACGCAGCGCCGGCCAATGCCAAGGTTGCCTGAGCGTATTTTTGCCGGGAAATCAGCAGTTTTGCCGGTGCCTGAATCAACTGCTCGGCAAGGGCCAGAGCGGCACTTTCCGCCACGCCGTAGCAACCGGTGCGCTCATAGGCGATCTGCGAATGGTGGCTCAGGCGTTGCTGATAATTGGCCAGTTCGTCGCTGCTGAAATACAACAGCGGCAGCGCCAGTTGACTGGCCAGTTCCTGCAGGCCGGGTTCATCGCGTTTAAGATCGATACTGGCCAAGGCCTTGACCGCTTCCAGCTCGATGCGATGCGCCTGCAACGCCTGATCGAGTAACGCGCGCAGCGTGCTGACCGGGCAGCCGCGCTGGCAGCCCAGGCCGACCACAAAGGTCGGCGCTGCGCGGTCATCGGTCATGCGTGGTATTGACCATCGCTTTTGCGGCGGAACAACCAGGCGCTGATCAGGCCCAGGGCCAGCCAGAACGCCACGTTGGTCAACTGCGAAGCGATTTTGAACTGGGTTTCCAGCGCTTCCGGGGCGAGCATCGAATGCACTTCCGGTTGCGGAGCGCCGATCACGTGCGGCACGGCCAGGATCGCCACGCCCAGCAACTTCATCAACCAGTGGCGGCTGAACACAACCAACGCCAGGCCAACAGCGGTGGAGGCAGCGGTGCCGATCCACCAGGTTTGCCGCGAAGCCAGATCGGCTGCGGCGGTGCCCGGCAGTTCAGGCGGCAGGCCCAGGGTCGGCGCAAGGACGAAGGTCGCGTAGCCGGCCAGGCCCCAGAGCAGGCCTTGCGAGGTTTTGGTCGGTGCACGCAAGGTGTACAGGCCGGCGAGCATCAGGGCGAAACCGACTGCCACCACCAGATTGCCGCCGGTGGTCGAGACCACGCGTTGCCAGCCGTCCTCCGGCTCCCAGGCTTCGGCGTCATGGTTGTGAGCAGCCGTACCGGCGGCGTGTTCGTGAACGGCCACCGGTTCGGACTTCTCGAAGGTTTCGGCTTGTAGAATCAGCGGCGAGACCCAGAAACTTTGCAGCAACGTCAGCAGCAGGGCGGCCAGCAGGCCGGTGAAACCTGCGGTTTGCGCGATACGCTTGATCATGTCGGCAGGTCTCAGTGGCACGGGAACGCGGCGCTGTGGCGGGTATCGTGGGCGGCGTTATGCACCGCTTCGATGTGCGAGAAACCGGCGAAGTACACAAGGCTGGCCCCCAGAATCGACGCGAAGATTGCGGCGGTCAGGCGTTGGCTCAAGGTGGCGGTGCTGGAGATTTTGTCGGTGTTGCTGCCGGTGCTGCTGATGATCGACATGGCGCTTCCCTCTGGAGTGTCAGCGGGTGATATAGAGCGCATGAAAACCCCTGCGAGTCGGGCACGCAAAGGTTCGAACAGCGCCCGCCCACCGCGGGTTTGTTATGTTCAGCGACGCACAATGCGCACTGTGTGTTGCGGGCCGGTCTCCGGGCTCACGAGGGGTTGGCGTCTGGCCGACCTGCAAGCGTCACCTTCCCATGCCGTATGGCACAGTGGATTTGACGCTTCGCTCGCTTACCGTTGCGGGGGCAGCACCGGACTGACATGGCTTTGAGTAAAGCACATGATTCACCGGTTTCCCGTTTCACCCTGTGAAGGGCACCCGTAACAAGTTGTGTAGGAGACCATGAGGGGAGGATTTGAGTCAATTGGGATTGGGGGCATATCCGTTGCTGCGGTAACGGCCACTTAGGGTTCCGCCCTTACGGCGGGTCACTTTTGGCAAACGCCCGGAATGCCGGCCCAGCCAAAAGTAACCAAAAGGTCTATGCCCTGACGTTCGGCCCTCGCTTAGGCTCGGGTTCCTTCGCTCCGGGATTCATCCGGGGGGCAGCGCCTACGGTTTGCTTCGCTGCACCTCCTCTCGCTGTGTTTGGCTGCGCCAAACGGTCGCTACGCTCCCACCCCCGGATAAACCCCTCCACTCAGCCTGCCGACGGGCCCTCAGATCAAAAGCGGTACTCGAGCTAACGCTCATTGTGTTGAGTGGGGCGGCTGCGCCGCATGGGGCTGTACACAATCTAAACTGTGGGAGCGGGCTTGCTCGCGAAGGCGGCCTGACAGCCGACCAATCTCTAACTGAATACACCCACTCCCGTGTAGGAGCTGCCGAAGGCTGCGATCTTTTGATCTGCTTTGGCTTTGGCTTTGGCTTTGGCTTTGGCTTTGGCTTTGGCTCTGGCTTTTGATGTGGCTTTTGATCTTCTGCCCCTTCGGCAGGCCGAGCGTAGGTGTCCATCAGGGGGAAGGCGCGCAGCGCCATGCGGCGAAGCCGCATACATCGAGAGGAGGTGCAGCGAAGCAAACCGTAGGCGATGCCCCCGGATGGACACCGTAGCGAGGGAACACTGAGCCTAAGCGAAGTGCCGTACGCCGGGGCAAAGCCTTTTGGGTTACCTTTTCGGCGTTTGGAAAAGGTGACTCGCTGTAAGAGCGAAACCGCCAGAGGCAACACCCGAAGAAACGGATATGCCCCCCAAACCCCAAATCCCAAACCTCAAACCCAGCGTTTGGAAAAAGTGACTCGCTGTAAGAGCGAAACCGCCAGCGGCAACCCCCGCAGCAACGGATATGCCCCCAATCCAAAAAAAACCAAAGCATTGACCCATCCTCAAGCCATGCGTAGCCTTGCGCTTTCGAGGTTCTTCGGCCCACGCCGAAGCTAAGAAGGGAACGCGGTCAAAGCCGCGGCTGCCCCCGCAACTGTGAACGGTGAAGTTCGTTGCCACGCCACTGCCAGCTCAATCCACTGAGCCCGCGGGAAGGCGCAGCGAACGCCGGGTCCAAGGCCCGAACACCGTCAGCCAGGAGACCTGCCTCGTCACAGATTTCTCACTACAACCGGGCGGGGTGATCCGGTGGCGAATTCTTCCGCGCGCACGCTCGCAGCGGATCTCGTCCCGTATGCCCGCCACCTTGCCAAAGGGCATCCGATGAAAACACTGGCCAAACTCCCCGTCACCATCGTCACCGGTTTCCTCGGCTCGGGCAAAACCACCTTGCTGCGACACATGCTCGACAACGCTCAGGGCCGTCGCATCGCCGTGATCGTTAACGAATTCGGCGAACTGGGCATCGACGGTGAGATCCTCAAGCAATGCACCATCGGCTGCACCGAAGAAGAAGCCACTGGCCGCGTCTACGAACTGGCCAACGGTTGCCTGTGCTGCACGGTGCAGGAAGAGTTCTTCCCGGTGATGCGTGAACTGGTCGCCCGGCGCGGTGACCTCGATCACATCCTGATCGAGACGTCCGGTCTGGCCCTGCCAAAACCGCTGGTACAAGCCTTCCAGTGGCCGGAAATCCGCAGCGCCTGCACCGTGGATGCGGTGATCACCGTGGTCGACAGCCCGGCCGTGGCCGCCGGCACGTTTGCCGCGTTCCCGGATCAGGTCGATGCCCAGCGCAAACTCGACCCGAACCTCGATCACGAATCGCCGCTGCACGAGCTGTTCGCCGACCAACTGGCCAGCGCCGATCTGGTGATCCTCAACAAGGCCGACCAGACCAGCGCCGAAGATCTGGCTCGCGTTCGCGCCGAAGTCGCCGAAGAACTGCCGCCAGCGGTGAAAATCATCGAAGCCAGCAACGGTCGCCTGCCACTGGACGTGCTGATCGGTCTCGGTGCCGGATCCGAAGAACATATCGACAGCCGCCACAGCCATCACGATCACCATCACGACGGTGATGACGACCACGATGACCACGATCACGACGCCTTCGATTCGATCTCCATCGAACTGCCGCAAGCCGACGAAAGCCTGCTGCTCGACGCGCTGACGCAGTTGGTGGTCAAGCATGGCATCCTGCGTGTGAAGGGCTTCGCGGCGATTCCGAACAAGCCGATGCGCCTGTTGATTCAAGGCGTGGGCACGCGTTTCGACAAGCACTTCGACCGCCAGTGGGGCGCTGATGAAGCGCGCGTCACCCGTCTGGTGCTGATCGGTCAGGAACTCGACGCCGCGCAACTCGAAGCGCAACTGCGCGCCGCGCTCAGCGTTTAAGCGATGCACCTGCTCAGGACCCAGCCCGGCGGTTTCGTGTCGGATGACAACATTGCCGACCTTGGACAAACCCCCGCCGAGCTGGTGATCCTGTGCAGCGGCGATTCCAGCCTGGCGCTGCTCGCCGAAGCCGCGCAGCAATTGCCCGAGGATTACCCGAGCCTGCGCCTGGCCAATCCGATGCAGGTGCAGAATCACGCCTCGGTCGACCTGTATGTCGATGAGGTGTTGCGTCACGCGAAGGTCATTCTGATTTCGCTGCACGGCGGCATCGCCTATTGGCGTTACGGCGTCGAGCGTCTGGTGGAATTGTCCGAGCGCGGGGTGCAGGTGATTCTGGTGCCGGGCGATGATCGTCCCGACCCGGAACTCAGCGACCTGAGCACGGTGCCCGCCGAAGATCGCGACCGCCTCTGGCAGTTCTTGCGTCAGGGTGGCATGGGCAATGCGCTGGACTTCTTCCATTGCCTGGCCAACCGCTGGCTGGCGCGTGACTACGCCTGGGGCGAGCCGCAGGCGTTGCCGCGTACAGCGATTTACCACCCACAGAAAAACACCGCCGCACTGAGCGACTGGCAAGCCGAATGGCTGCCCGGTCAACCGGTCGCGGCGGTGTTGTTTTATCGCTCGCATTTGCAAGCGGCGAACACCGCGTTCATCGATGTGTTCTGCCAGCGCTTGCAGGCGGCGGGGCTCAATCCGTTGCCGATCGCCGTCGCCAGCCTGAAAGAACCCGGCTGTCTGAGCGTGGTCGAGGACTGGCTGGATGAGGTTGAGGCGGCGGTGATTCTCAACACCACCGGTTTCGCGCAATCCAGCCCGGAAGCGCCGCACCTGCGCCCGTTCCGGCGCAATATTCCGGTGATTCAGGCGATCTGCGCTCAGGACAACGAGCCGGGCTGGCGCGACAGCGAGCAGGGCCTGGGGCCACGGGATCTGGCGATGCACATTGCCTTGCCGGAACTCGACGGGCGCATCATCAGCCGGCCGATCAGCTTCAAGGATCTGGCCTGGCGCAGCGAGCGCAGCCAGTCCGACGTGGTCTGCTACCGGGCGCAACCCGAACGCATGGATTTCGTCGCTGAACTGGCGCGGCGCTGGAGCGATCTGGCGCGGCTGCCGAACACGGAAAAACGCATTGCGCTGATCCTCGCCAACTACCCGACCCGCGATGGTCGAATCGGCAATGGCGTCGGTCTGGACACGCCGGCGGCGGCATTGAATATCCTGCGCGCGTTGCAGGCGGAAGGCTTCCCGCTGACGGCGGAGTTGCCGGACAGCGGCACCGAACTGATCCAGCAATTGCTCGGCGGCGTGAGCAACGACCTCGACAGCATCGACCTGCGGCCGTGCCAGCAAAGTCTGGCGATGGATGCCTATCTGGCGATGTTCAACGCGCTGCCGCAAGCCAATCGCGCGGCAGTGCTGGAACGCTGGGGCGCGCCGCAAAACGATCCGATGTGCCGCGACGGGCGGATGATGATCGCCGGGCTGCGTTTTGGCCTGACCTTCGTCGGCATTCAACCGGCGCGCGGTTATCAGGTCGATCCGAGCGCGGTGTACCACGACCCGGATCTGGTGCCGCCGCACGGCTATCTGGCGTTCTATTTCTGGCTGCGCAACACCTACGGCGCGCACGCAGTGATTCATGTCGGCAAGCACGGCAACCTCGAATGGTTGCCGGGCAAGGGCGTCGGCCTTTCGGAAAATTGCTGGCCGGACGCATTGCTCGGCCCGCTGCCGAACATTTATCCGTTTATCGTCAACGACCCGGGCGAGGGCGCCCAGGCCAAACGGCGCACGCAAGCGGTGATCATCGACCACCTGATGCCGCCGCTGACCCGTGCCGAAACCTACGGCCCGCTGCGCAATCTGGAACTGCTGGCCGACGAATATTACGAAGCGCAACTGCTCGATCCGCGTCGCGCCCGCGAGCTGCAGCGCGACATTCTGCAACTGGTGCGCGAGACGCAGATTGACCGCGAACTGCAACTCGACGCCGGTCTGGACAGCGACGCCGACGCAGCGATCTGGCTGCCGCGTCTGGACACCTATCTGTGTGACCTGAAGGAATCGCAGATCCGCGATGGCCTGCACATCTTTGGCGAGTCGCCGACCGGACGTTTGCGCATCGATACGTTGCTGGCCTTGCTGCGCATTCCGCGTGGCGACGGCAAGGGCGCGCAGTCGAGTCTGCTGCGGGCGTTGGCCAAGGCCTTCGAGTTGGGCTTTGATCCGCTGGATTGTGTGCTTGCCGATCCATGGAACGGCCCGCGTCCGCCAGAGCTGCAAAGCCTCAGCGAAGAAATCTGGCGCACTGCCGGCGATACCCGCGAACGCCTTGAGCTATTCGCCACCCAACTGATCTCCGAAACATTGCACGCCCCTTGTAGGAGTGAGCCTGCTCGCGATAGCGGTATGTCATTCAACACTGAATTGCCTGACCTGACGCCATCGCGAGCAGGCTCACTCCTACAGGAACCGAGGGGGGCTGAAGTCAGTGCAATCATTGAAAATCTGCGCGAAGTCGTCGCCCCACGCCTCGACGCCTGCGGCCCCGCCGAAATGCGCGGTCTGCTTGACGCCCTCAACGGTCGCTTCGTCCCCGCCGGCCCAAGCGGCGCACCCAGCCGTGGCCGTCTCGACGTGTTGCCCACCGGGCGCAACTTCTACTCGGTGGATGTGCGCAACCTGCCGACCACTACCGCGTGGCGCATTGGTTTCCAGTCCGCCACGTTGATTCTCGAGCGGCATTTGCAGGATCACGGCGACCACCTGCGTCAGCTCGGCCTGTCGGTGTGGGGCACCGCGACCATGCGCACTGGCGGCGACGACATCGCTCAGGCCATGGCGCTAATGGGCGTGCGCCCGGTGTGGGCCACCGGCAGTCAGCGCGTCGATGATTTCGAGATTCTGCCGCTGAGCCTGCTCGACCGGCCACGGGTCGACGTCACGCTGCGGGTCTCGGGTTTTTTCCGCGATGCTTTTGCCAACCTGATTCGTCTGTTCGACGCCGCCGTGCAAGCGGTGGCGGCGCTGGACGAACCGGATGACCTCAACCCGCTGGCGGCGAAGGTGCGTGCCGAGCGCGAGGCGCTGTTGCAATCGGGGCTGGATGCCGACGCGGCGCGGCGCCAGGCCGGCTGGCGGATTTTCGGCGCCAAACCCGGAGCCTATGGCGCGGGCGTACAGGGCGCCATCGACGGTCGCCTGTGGCAGAGCCGCGAAGATCTGGCCGAGGTCTATCTGAATTGGGGCGCTTACGCTTACGGCGGGGCGGACGAGGGCACCGCCGCTCGTGAACAGTTCGTCCAGCGTCTGAGTCAGGTGCAAGCGGTGCTACAGAACCAGGACAATCGCGAGCACGACTTGCTCGATTCCAACGACTATTACCAGTTTCAGGGCGGCATGCTCGCGGCGGTGGAAACCCTGCGCGGCGAAGCGGCGGCGAGTTATCACGGCGATCACAGCCAGCCGGATCTGCCGAGAATCCGTACCCTGAAAGAAGAACTGAACCGGGTGATACGCTCGCGGGCGGCCAATCCGAAATGGATCGAAGGGGTCAAGCGTCATGGCTATAAAGGCGCCTTCGAACTGGCGGCGACAGTCGATAACCTGTTCGCTTTCGACGCCACCACGCAACTGATCGATGATCATCAGTACGCGTTGCTGGCGGACGCCTACTTGCTCGACCCGGCGACCCGCGATTTTGTTCGTGAACACAATCCGCATGCGCTGCGCGACATGACCGAGCGCATGCTGGAAGCGCAGCAGCGCGGGATGTGGCAGGAGCCCGGCGTGTATAAAGAAGCACTGGAAAACCTGCTGCTGGATATAGAAGAAGACACCTGACACACCACAACATTTTGTAGGAGTGAGCCTGCTCGCGATAGCGGTGTATCAGCCAACCTATTTGTCGCTGAACCACCGCTATCGCGAGCAGGCTCACTCCTACATTGAAATGAATTCACACCGACCATGACCGAGTATTGAAGATGACCGACACCCCGCATTTCCCGCTCTCTGCCGTGGTCGGCGCCGATGACCTGAAACTCGCGCTGTGCCTCACCGCCATCGACCCGAAAATCGGTGGCGTGCTGATCGAAGGCCCGCGTGGCATGGCCAAATCCACCCTGGCCCGTGGCTTGGCTGATCTGCTGGCGAGCGGACAGTTCGTCACGCTGCCATTGGGCGCCACCGAAGAGCGTCTGGTCGGCACTCTTGATCTCGACGCCGCGCTGAGTGAAGGGCGGGCGCAGTTTTCTCCCGGGGTTTTGGCCAAGGCTGACGGCGGTGTGCTGTACGTCGATGAGGTGAACCTGCTGCCCGATCATCTGGTCGACCTGCTGCTCGATGTGGCTGCCAGTGGTACCAACCTGATCGAGCGCGACGGCATCTCCCATCGGCATTCGGCGCGATTTGTATTGATCGGCACGATGAACCCGGAAGAGGGTGAATTACGGCCACAGCTGCTTGACCGTTTCGGCCTGAACGTCGCCCTCAGCGGCCACACCGCGCCGACCGAACGCGGGCAGATCATCCGCCGCCGCCTGGATTTCGACAGCGATCCACAGGCGTTCTGCGTGCAGTGGGAAGCCCAGCAGCAAGCGCTGCGTGAGCGCTGCGAACAGGCGCGCATCGCCTTGGCGAACATCCCGCTGGATGACGACGCGTTGGCGAGCATCACCCAGCGTTGCTTCGCTGCTGGCGTCGATGGCTTGCGTGCTGATCTGGTCTGGCTGCGTGCGGCCCGTGCGCATGCGGCATGGCGCGGCGCCGAAGCGATTGCCGAGCAGGACATCGACGCCGTGGCGGAATTTGCCCTGCGGCATCGGCGTCGCGAACCTTCTTCGTCGAGTCCGCAACCGCCCGCGCAGAACCCGGCCAGTAGCCAGGCCGAACCGAGCGAAGGGCAGGGCCAGTGGGGTGATATGCCCGCCCCGGCAGTGACCACCGGTGTCCGTCGCGAAGTGCCGAGCTGGCCAAAAAAGTAACCGGCATTCGTCCCCGATCCGACGCGGGGGCGAATGCCAGACCCCGCGCCGGTCGCCTCGATCACGGACGCCAGGGCCAGCGCCACGCCGCGCGCAGCGGCCGGGTGAACTGGCCGGGCACGCTGCTCAACGGTCGGCCGCAGACTCGAGAAGATCTGCAGTTCCAGTTGCGCACTCGTACTCCCCATGAATTGTGGCTGGTGATCGTCGATGCCTCGGCTTCGACCCGTAGGCATCAGGCGCTGAGCGATGCCAAGGGCCTGCTCGCGCAATTGTTCGATGATGCTTATCGGCAGCGCGCGCGACTGGCCTTGCTGACCGCCAGCGGCAGCGCGCCGAAATGGCAGGTGCAAGGTCTGAAGGCATCGAGTGGTTTGCGCACCTGGCTGGAGGCGTTGGGGGCGGGCGGCGGCACGCCGTTGGTGGCGGCATTGACGCAGGCACAGCAATGGCTGGTGCAGCGACAAAAGCGCTTCCCGGCCGAGCAGCAGCGCTTGCTGGTGGTGACGGATGGCCGCTTGAAAACCTTGCCGCCGATGTTGCCGCTGGAGTGTCCGGGATTGTTGATCGACATTGAGCGTGGGCCGATCCGCCTGGCACGGGCGCGAGAATTAGCGAAGGCGTTGAATGCGGATTATCGGCATATTGATGATGTGTGATGCCCTGTGCGGGCCTCATCGCCAGCAGACTGGCTCCCACAGTTTGAGCGGTGTTCGCGAATATTGTGTGCGACACAAAACCCTGTGGGAGCCAGCCTGCTGGCGATGGCTCCGACTCGGTTTCAGGTGAACATGGCAATCAGGCTCCGACGCTCTATGCTCCACCCCAGCCCAATCACAAGGAGTGAATCATGCGGGTAATGGTCGCCAATCCTCAGGACGATTTTCGCGTCAAAGCCTACGCCGGCACCAACGGCGTATTACTCGCCATGGACCTCGCCGAGCCCCGACGCAAAGGCCTGCTCGGGTTTGCCATCGAAAAGCAGCAGGGCGACAAACCGTGGTTGTTCCTGTTCAACAGCCTGACATTTCCCGGCAAGGCACACACGTTCCCGCAGTATCACGCCACGCCCAGCGATAAAGCGCCGCTACAGAAATTCCGCTGGGCCGATTACGCGGTCAACCCGGGCACGACGATGCACTATCGCGTGCATCTGGCCTATGGCACGGCGGACGCGCCACAACTTGGCGAATCACTGGAGCTGAGCATCACCAGTGACGACGGTCATCCGGCCAACCAGAGCGTGATATTCAACCGTGCTGTGGCCGCCAGTCAGGCCTTCCAGCGCAAATTTCCCGACCTCGACGCGCAGATCAGCACCAACAAGAACCTGCCCATCGAAGCCTGGCCCGACGCGGCGCGCCTGTGGCTGGAGAACGGGCTGCTGGAGCGGTTGCTCGGATATATCGATCGGGCGGTGGACGCGCAGTGGGCGTTGGACATCGCGATCTACGAGTATCAGTTGCAGGCGATCGTCGACGCAGTGAATGCGGCATTTGCCCGAGGGGTTCAGGTGCGCGTGCTGTATCACGCGAAACCTGATGATCCCGATACGACCCTGAACGAAACGAACCTTGCCAAATTGCCGATGGCGAACAAGCGCGGCCGGGTCACCCACAACATCTTTCACGACAAATTCATTGTTCTCAGCCGCGTCGATGGCGCGGGTCAGCGGCAACCGCAAGCCGTGCTGTGCGGCAGCACCAATTTCACCGCCAACGGTGTTTATCGCCAGGCCAACGTGGTGCATACGCTCGACGACGTGATGATTGCCACGCGTTATTTGCAAGTGTTTGAAGAGGTTTGGGCCAACCCCGCCGATGTCGCTGCGACGCGCAGCTGGATCACCGAGCACAACCCGATGGACCCAACACAGGCGCTGTTCGCCGGGTTCTCGCCACGCAGCGGTGGTGGCGATTTGCGTGAGTTTGTCGAGATCATCGAGACGACGAAAAAGGACGTTTTGTTCGTCACCGCTTTCAGCCTGCCGGACGCGATTCTCAACGCGCTGCTCGGCAAACCGCATGACGACATCCTGCGTTACGGCCTGCAAAATACCGCGAGCAGCATCACCGGATTTCATGCCGACCGCACCGCCGAATTCGCTGCCACAGCTTTGCTCAACACCGGGCTGGAAGGCTGGCTGAAAGAAAACATGAAAGGCCAGAAGGGCAACCTGCTGGTGCACACCAAAGCCGTGATCACCGACTTCACCACCGATGCGCCGACCATCATCAGCGGCAGTCACAACCTCAGTACGTCAGCCAGTAACGGCAATGACGAGAACTTCCTGATCATTCGTGGCGACACCGATCTGGCTGATCGCTATGGCCTGGAGTTGCTGCGGTTTTATGAGCATTACCGCTTTCGCTATTTCGCGAAAAAGCTGGAACTGAAGCAGGTGAGTCCATTGGCGGTGGATGACAGCTGGACCAACGATTATTACGTGGAAGGGGATTTGCGCCAGTTGTCGCGGTTGCGTTTTGCCGGGCGATGATGTGGTGTGTTTGATGACCCCTTCGCGAGCAAGCCCGCTCCCACGTTGGACCTTCTTTGAACTCAGAACCTGCGTCCGACGAATAACCCCTGTGGGAGCGGGCTTGCTCGCGAAAGGGCCTGCAGGAAAATCAAATTTCCTGTGCTCTTACAGATTTTGAAATGATTTGCCGCTGTAGAAAATGTGCCTTGAGCCTGTACGCTCCAAGGCCATTTTTCATTCAGGATTTGCATGAACACCCTCTTGGAGCCTCCCAGTCGTACCTTCTCCACGCGCCATGGCGCGGTCTTGACGTACTCGCAGCATCCGGTTTTCCGACTCCCGTCTATCGTTGACAACGCGGCTTCAGAGCCTTCGCGTTGCACTTTGCCGTGTCCGGCAGCCTGAATTCACTGAAGAGAGATCGAGACATTTTATGGAATGGTTAGCGGATCCCACGGCCTGGTTAGGCTTGTTGACTTTGATCGTGCTGGAGCTGGTGCTGGGTATCGACAACCTGGTGTTCATCGCGATCCTGGCGGACAAACTGCCACCGCATCAGCGCGATCGTGCGCGGATCATCGGCCTGTCGTTGGCGCTGATCATGCGCCTGGGCCTGTTGGCGAGTATTTCCTGGCTGGTGACCCTCACGCAGCCGTTGTTCGAGGTGTTCGACAAGAGCTTCTCCGGCCGTGACCTGATCATGCTGTTCGGTGGTGTATTCCTGCTGTTCAAGGCGACGATGGAGCTGCACGAACGACTCGAAGGCCACGTCGGCCAGCGCTCGACCAATGCCGCTTACGCGCTGTTCTGGCCAATCGTCGCGCAGATCGTGGTGCTCGATGCGGTGTTCTCGCTGGATGCGGTAATCACTGCAGTCGGCATGGTCGATGAACTGGCGGTGATGATGATCGCGGTGATCATTTCCATCGGCCTGATGATCGTCGCCAGCAAGCCGCTGACCCGCTTCGTCAATGCGCACCCGACGGTGATCATGCTGTGTCTGGGCTTCCTGATGATGATTGGTTTCGCCCTGACGGCCGAAGGCCTGGGTTTCCACATCCCGAAAGGCTATTTGTACGCGGCGATTGGTTTCTCGATCCTGATCGAGGTGTTCAACCAGATCGCTCGGGCCCGACGCAAGCGTTCGATGCAAGGCTTGCGCCCCATACGTGAGCGCACGGCCCACGCGGTAATGCGTCTGCTGGGCGGGCGCAAGCTGGAGGCGGAGGAGGTCGGCGAGGAAATTTCCGATCTGCTGGATGACGGCGAAGCCCCGAGTGCGGAGCTGTTCGACCGCCGCGAGCGAGTGATGATCAGTGGCGTGCTGCAACTGGCCGAGCGGCCGATTCGTAATCTGATGACCGTACGCGCGGACGTCGACACCATCGATCTGGCCGACGACGCCGAAACGATTCGCACAAAATTGATGCACTCTTCGTATTCACGTCTGCCGCTGATTCGCCACGGCGCGGTGGATGAACCGTTGGGCTTCGTGCACAAAAAGGAATTGCTCAAGGAATACCTGTCCGGTACCGAGCCGAATCTGGAGCACCTGGCGCGCAAGACCATCAACCTGCTCGACAGCTATTCGATCCTCAATGCGCTGGAGCAAATGCGCGCGGCGTCGACTCACATCGCCTTCGTGGTCAACGAATTCGGTGACTTCGTCGGTGTGTTGACCATGACCGACATCCTCGAATCGATTGCCGGCGAACTGCCCGATGCCAGCGAGATCGAAGGCCCGGACGTGATCGAGGAGCAGGGCGGTTTTGTCGTCAACGGCGCGTTGAACCTGACCCGTGTTCGCCAGCGCACCGGGTTCGGCGCCGAACCGACCGAGGACTATCAGACCCTGGCCGGACTGGTGATGAGCCTGCTGGATCGCTTGCCGATGATCGGCGATCGGCTGCAGTACGCAGGCTGGCAAATGACCGTCAAAGCCGTTGAGGAACGACGGGTGACGCAGGTGTTGCTGGTGCGCGATTCTGCGTAAGGCAGCAGCCTTGCGCTGACGGTGCCGGCCCCTTCGCGGGCAAGCCCGCTCCCACAGTGCACGCGTCGTACACGAAATGTGTGAACAACGTTGACCCCTGTGGGAGCGGGCTTGCCCGCGAAAGCGATGTGTCAGACGCCGTAACGATTACGGGAAATGCACTGCCTCAAATCACCCGCCGATGCGCACGCGTGATTGTGCAGAGCCTGCTCAATGTGCGGCGCAACCACGGCAGGTCATGTCGTGGTTTCTGCTGCACCACCGGTGCCCTGGTCCTGCCAATATGCCGGGCAAAGTCCGCCGCCAGTGTTTCCTCTGTGCCGATGCCCTTGAGCTTCTTCAGCAACTTGCCGTTTTTGTAGAACAGCACCGTCGGCGTGCCGGTGACCAACGGATGGCGCGGCGACTCACGGGTGCTAAGCATGTAGATATTGGCGCGATGCCGGTACGGCTCGGCAATCTGACGAAAAATCGGCCCGGCAAACTCGCAGGCGGGGCAGTGTTCGTTGGCGAAGTACAGGATCACCGGGCGCCAGGTTTTCAGGGCTTTGCGGTAAACCGGGGCCAGATTGGAAATGGTATTGGCAGCGCTCATTGAGAACTCCTTTTCAACGACCTCGAAGGTTCGATGACGTTAAAGAAGGGTGAAGAACAGGTCTACTGTCAGAAATTACAGGTGGCCTGTGGATTCGCGAGATTTTTCCCACTTTTATGAAGGACCGGCCCGACACGAAACCCGGAAATGTGGAATGTGGGGACGTGATACCTTTTTTCCAGTCAATAACAGAGTGGATGGGAACAAACGATAGACGTTAAAGACGTCCTGGAGTGCTATTTTAGGCACCATTAACAGCACTCCAGGGAGCACCATCATGACTCACGTAGTCCTTTCTAATATCGTTGCGAGTATTTCTGAATTGAAAAGAAATCCCATGCGTACTGTGGCCGCTGGTGGCGGCCAGTCTGTAGCGATCCTGAATCGAAATGAGCCGGCGTTTTATTGTGTGCCCGCAAAAGAGTATGAGGCGATGATGAATCGTCTTGAGGACCTGGAACTGATCGCACTGTGCAAGGAGCGAGAAAACGATCCCACCATCAAGGTCTCTATAGATGACCTATGAGCTGGAGTTTTCCGAAAAAGCCTGGAGGGAATGGAAAAAGCTTGATTCAGCACTTCAAGATCAGTTCAAGAAAAAGCTCTCTACACGGCTGGTCAATCCTCACGTTCCTGCCGATCGACTCCGAGGGTTGGGAAACGCCTACAAAATCAAGCTTCGCAGTGCTGGATACAGGCTGGTCTATCGCGTAAAGAACGAGGTTTTGGTTGTTACCGTGATTGCGGTAGGGAGAAGAGAGCGGGGAGAGGTCTACGACAAAGCCGCTTGCCGATAGATATGGAGAGCTGGCCCCTTCAATCGCTAACCACATTGCACCGAAGTAGCCCTTCGTGCTCCATCTGGGAACCTGCTACTCGTTATTTGTAGCCTAAGGTAGCGCAGCCCATCAGTACCCGCACCTGACTCCATTTTTCGCATTTCCTGCATCCCGTTGATTCCAAAAACATTTAACCCCTCTACAGTTTCCCTGTGATTCCTGTGGCACACTTTCTGCTGTCTATTCCGCAGTAACAAACCGTGTTCCGGTATAGCGGAATAAACATCATCCTGGAGTGCTTGCCATGCATCGCCGTCCTTCGTTGTTCAAAGCGTGTGTTTTCGTTCTTGCGGCTTCGTCCGCTGTGATGGGCATGGCCCAGGCAGCCGATAGCAAGCTCGACAGTGTTCTGGCCCGGGGCAAGCTGATTGTCGGCACCGGCAGCACCAATGCGCCGTGGCACTTTCAGGGTGCGGACGGCAAGTTGCAGGGCTTTGATATCGACATCGCCAGGATGGTGGCCAAGGGTTTGTTCAATGACCCGAACAAGGTCGAGTTCGTCGTGCAGTCGTCCGACGCGCGAATTCCCAATCTGCTGACCGACAAGGTCGACATGAGCTGCCAGTTCATCACCGTTACCGCCAGCCGCGCGCAGCAAGTGGCATTCACCCTGCCGTACTACCGCGAAGGTGTCGGTCTGCTGCTGCCGGCCAACAGCAAGTACAAGGAAATCGAAGACCTGCAGGCGGCCGGTGACAGCGTTACGGTGGCCGTGCTGCAAAACGTCTATGCCGAAGAATTGGTGCATCAGGCGCTGCCCAAGGCCAAGGTCGATCAGTACGACAGTGTCGATCTGATGTATCAGGCGGTGAACTCCGGCCGTGCCGATGCCGCGGCTACCGATCAGTCGTCGGTCAAATACCTGATGGTGCAGAACCCCGGCCGCTACCGCAGCCCGACCTACGCGTGGAGCCCACAGACCTACGCCTGCGCAGTCAAACGCGGCGATCAGGACTGGCTGAACTTCGTCAACACCACTCTGCATGAAGCCATGACCGGCGTTGAGTTCCCGACTTACGCGGCATCCTTCAAGCAATGGTTCGGTGTCGACCTGCCGTCGCCGGCGATCGGTTTCCCTGTCGAATTCAAATGATCCCGTGAGAGTGGGGCGCCTGCACGCGCCCCGCTCAAGGTACTGCTGACCATGAACTATCAGTTGAACTTTGCCGCCGTGTGGCGCGATTTCGACACCTTGCTGGCGGGGCTCGGTCTGGGCCTTGAACTGGCGCTGGTGTCGATCGCCATCGGCTGCGTGATCGGCCTGCTGATGGCGTTTGCCTTGCTCTCGAAGCATCGCGCCTTGCGGGTGCTGGCCTCGGTGTACGTCACGGTGGTGCGTAATACGCCGATTCTGGTGTTGATTCTGTTGATCTACTTTGCCTTGCCGAGCCTGGGGATCCGTCTGGACAAGATTCCCTCGTTCATCATCACGCTGTCGCTGTATGCCGGTGCCTATCTGACCGAAGTGTTCCGTGGCGGCTTGCTGAGCATCCCCAAAGGCCAGCGCGAAGCGGGGCTGGCGATCGGACTCGGTGAGTGGCAGGTCAAGGCCTACGTCACCGTGCCGGTGATGCTGCGCAACGTGCTGCCGGCGCTGTCGAACAACTTCATCTCGCTGTTCAAGGACACCTCGCTGGCCGCCGCGATTGCGGTGCCGGAGCTGACCTATTACGCGCGCAAGATCAACGTCGAGAGCTACCGGGTGATCGAAACCTGGCTGGTGACCACGGCGTTGTATGTCGCGGCCTGTTACCTCATTGCCATGCTGCTGCGTTACCTCGAGCAGCGTCTGGCGATCCGCCGATAGGAGGCTGCGATGTACGAATCTCCCAGTTGGTTGCGTGAATTGTGGGTGGCACGCGAGACGTTGCTGCAAGGCTTCCTGACCAGTGTGCAAGTGTCGGCATTGGCGATTCTGTTCGGCACGCTGCTCGGGGTTGTCGCCGGTCTGGTGCTGACTTACGGCAAGTTCTGGATGCGCGCGCCGTTCCGCTTTTATGTCGACATTATTCGCGGCACGCCGGTGTTTGTACTGGTGCTGGCCTGCTTCTATATGGCGCCGGCGCTGGGCTGGCAGATCAGCGCGTTTCAGGCCGGTGCGCTGGGCCTGACGCTGTTCTGCGGCTCGCACGTCGCCGAGATCGTGCGCGGTGCCTTGCAGGCATTGCCACGCGGGCAGATGGAAGCGAGCAAGGCGATCGGCCTGACGTTTTATCAATCCCTCGGTTACGTGCTGTTGCCCCAGGCGTTGCGGCAGATCCTGCCGACCTGGGTCAACTCATCCACCGAAATCGTCAAGGCCTCGACCTTGCTCTCGGTGATCGGTGTCGCTGAATTGCTGCTCAGCACCCAACAGATCATCGCCCGGACTTTCATGACTCTGGAGTTCTACCTGTTCGCCGGTTTTCTGTTCTTCGTCATCAACTACGGCATCGAATTACTCGGCCGGCATATTGAAAAGCGGGTGGCCCTGCCATGACTCAAGCTCAAGCTCAAGCTCAAGTTTCCAACGTTCAGAACGGTCAGCCGCTGCTGGACATCCGTGGCCTGCACAAGCAGTACGGTGCGGTCGAAGTGCTCAAGGGTGTCGATCTGAGCATGCAGCGCGGCAACGTCGTGACGCTGATCGGCTCCAGCGGTTCGGGCAAGACCACCTTGCTGCGCTGCGTGAACATGCTCGAAGAGTTCCAGGGCGGGCAGATCCTGCTCGACGGCGAGTCCATCGGCTATGACGAGGTTGGCGGTAAACGTGTGCGTCATGCGGAAAAAGTCATCGCCCGCCATCGCGCCATGACCGGCATGGCGTTCCAGCAATTCAACCTGTTCCCGCATCTGACCGCCTTGCAGAACGTCACCCTCGGTCTGCTCAAGGTTAAGAAAATGCACAAGGACCAAGCCGTGGTGCTGGCCGAAAAATGGCTGGAGCGGGTCGGCCTGCTGGAGCGGCGCAATCACTTTCCCGGACAGCTTTCCGGCGGTCAGCAACAGCGTGTGGCGATTGCCCGGGCGATTGCGATGAACCCCAGCCTGATGCTGTTTGACGAAGTCACCTCAGCCCTCGATCCGGAGCTGGTCGGTGAAGTGTTGAACGTGATCAAGGGCCTGGCCGAAGACGGCATGACCATGTTGCTGGTGACCCACGAAATGCGTTTCGCCTTCGAGGTCTCGGACAAGATCGTGTTCATGAATCAGGGGCGAATCGAAGAGCAGGGGCCGCCCAAGGAACTGTTCGAACGCCCGCAATCGCCGCGTCTGGCTGAGTTTCTCAAGAGCACGCGGTTCTAATTTTTGCTTTGTAATCAGGAGAAGTACCCATGAGCATTACTCGATACGGCACCGGCAGCACCGCCGCTGGCGGTCAGCCACGCCCCTTCGCGCGCGCGGTTGAAGCGGATGGCTGGCTGCACGTGTCCGGCCAGGTGCCGGCGGTGGATGGCGAGATCATCGTTGGTGGTATCGTCGAGCAGACCCACCAGACCATGAAAAACCTGATCGCGATTCTCGAAGAGGCCGGTTATGGCCTGGAGGACGTGGTGCGGGCTGGCGTATGGCTGGACGATCCGCGGGATTTCAGCAGTTTCAACAAGGTTTTCGGCGAGTACTTCAAACCTGAACACGCCCCGGCACGGGCCTGTGTGCAGGCGAGCATGATGGTTGATTGCAAGGTCGAGATCGATTGCATCGCGTACAAGAAGAAACCCTGAACCGAGGTGCCCCTATCGCGAGCAGGCTCACTCCTACAGAAGGACGCGCTTCAACTGTAGGAGTGAGCCTGCTCGCGATGGCGATCTAACCGTCGACGCTGCACTCTCGGTACACTCCCGGCACTTTCATTGGGAACTGAAAACATGACCGAAGACACCATCAAACGCCGGGCCCGTGGTCTGGATCGGGCGTTCGATATCCTCGACTTCCTCAAGGAGATCGGCCAGCCGCTGCGTCCGAACGACATCGCCAATGGCATCGGCAGCCCGAAATCCACGGTCTACGAACTGGTGGCGTCGCTGCTGGAACGACGGATTCTGGAGCCGGTGGGCAAGGACGGTCACGTCTATCTGGGGCGCCAGTTGTACTTCCTCGGGCAGGCGCATCTGCGCCATTTCGACCTCAGCCGCGAGGCCGATCACGCCTTGCAGGAGATCGTCAGCCAGACCCGGGAAACCGCGCAGATGTGCCTGCTCAACGGGCGCAAATACACGGTGGCACTGATGAAGGAGGGCGAGCGGCATTTCCGCATTTCGTCCGACATCGGCGAAAACGCGCCGATCCCGTGGACTGCGTCCGGGCGCTTGCTGCTGGCGCATTTGAGCGACCAGCAGATCATCGACCTGATCGACGAGGACGACTACATCCTGCCCGATGGCGAGCGCCTGCCGCTGGAACGCTTTCTGGCGGAGATCCGCCAGGCTGGCATCGACGGTTTCTTCTCCTTCGACAGCGTGGCCGACACCTTCACCCATTGCTTCGCCGCGCCGGTCAAAGACCCCAGTGGCGTGGCCATCTGCACCCTGTGCATCGTCGCCCCACGGGCCGATGCGAAAAACAATTACGACGACTATCGCCGGGTGCTGATCGAGAGCGCCAACAGCCTCGCCCGGCGCATCAACGAATAACCGCGGCTGCCTGCGGCCGCGACAGTGAGGAGTTCAAGCATGACGACTGCCATCAATACCGCTGTGGAAAAGGGCGACGCTGCCATCGGCGCGCACCTTGTGCGTGACGTCAGCCTGCCGGCGCTGGTGCTGCACCGCGAGGCGCTGGAGCACAACATTCGCTGGATGCAGAAGTTCGTCAGCGACAGCGGCGCCGAGCTCGCGCCCCACGGCAAGACCAGCATGACCCCGGCGCTGTTCCAGCGTCAGCTCGATGCCGGAGCGTGGGGCATCACCCTTGCCAGCGCCACCCAGACCCGCGCCGCGTATGCCCACGGCGTGCGCCGGGTGTTGATGGCCAACCAACTGGTCGGCACGCCGAACATGGCACTGATTGCCGATCTGCTGGCCGATGCCGATTTCGATTTCTATTGCATGGTCGATCACCCGGACAACGTCGCCGATCTCGGCGCCTACTTCGCCTCGCGCGGGGTCAAGTTGAACGTGATGATCGAATACGGCGTGGTCGGTGGCCGCTGCGGTTGCCGCAGCGAGCAGGAAGTCATCGCGCTGGCCCAGGCAATCAATGCGCAACCGGCGCTGGCCCTGACCGGCATCGAAGGTTACGAAGGGGTGATCCATGGCGATCACGCGGTCAGCGGTATTCGCGAATTCGCCGCCTCACTGGTGCGACTGGCGGTACAACTGCAGGACAGTGGCGCGTTTGCCATTGCCAAGCCGATCATCACCGCCTCGGGTTCGGCGTGGTACGACCTGATCGCCGAGTCGTTCGAGGCACAGAATGCGAGCGGACGCTTCCTCAGCGTGCTGCGCCCGGGCAGTTATGTCGCCCACGATCATGGCATCTACAAGGAAGCGCAGTGCTGCGTGCTGGATCGTCGTAGCGATCTGCACGAAGGATTGCGTCCAGCGCTGGAAGTCTGGGCACACGTGCAGTCGCTGCCGGAGCCGGGTTTTGCGGTGATCGCCCTCGGCAAACGCGATGTGGCATTCGATGCCGGCCTGCCGGTGCCGTTGCTGCGGTACAAGGCCGGTGTGGTGCCGGCGGTCGGCGATGACGTTAGTGCGTGCAAAGTGACGGCGGTGATGGACCAGCATGCGTTCATGAGCGTGGCGCCGGGGGTTGAATTGCGGGTGGGCGATATCATTTCCTTCGGCACCTCGCACCCGTGCCTGACGTTCGACAAGTGGCGGGTGGGGTTGCTGGTGGATGAGCAGTTGGCGGTGGTCGAGAGCATGGAGACCTGCTTCTAAGGTTTCAGACCGAGTCGCGCCCATCGCGAGCAGGCTCACTCCTACAGGGGAACGCATTCCAATTGTAGGAGTGAGCCTGCTCGCGATGAGGGCCGCCCAAACACCGATGATTATCCAGAGACACCTCCCAATGACCAGCCTCAGCCCCCTGGGCCCGAACACCCCGCGCATCGCCCTGATCGGCGAGTGCATGATCGAACTCCAGCACCGCGCCGATGGCAGCCTGCAGCAAAGCTTCGGTGGCGATACCTTGAACACCGCGGTGTACCTGTCCCGCGCTCTCGGCGACAAAGCCCAGGTCGATTACGTCACCGCGCTCGGCGACGACAGCTTCAGCGACGCCATGTGCCAGAGCTGGGCTGACGAAGGCATTGGCCTGGATCTCGTGCAGCGTCTGCCCGGTCGTTTGCCGGGTCTGTACTGCATTCAGACCGACGCCAACGGTGAGCGGCGTTTCCTCTACTGGCGCAATGAAGCGGCGGTGCGCGATTGCTTCACCACCCCAGCGGCGGAGCCGATTCTGGCAGCGCTGCCGGACTACGATGTGCTGTATTTCAGCGGCATCACCCTCGCAGTGTTAGGTGCGAAGGGCCGCGAACGCTTGATCCAGACCCTGATCGAAGCCCGCCAGCGCGATGCGCGGATCGTCTTCGACAACAATTATCGGCCACGCTTGTGGTCCTCACAGGAAGAGGCGCGGGCGGCCTATCGCAGCGTGTTGCCGCATGTCGATCTGGCGTTGCTGACCGTGGATGACGAACAGGCGCTGTTCCATTTTGCCGATTGCGACGCAGTGTTCGAGGCGTACGCGCAGATCGGCACGCCGGAAGTGGTGCTCAAGCGTGGCGCCGAGGCGTGTCTGATTCGCTGCGATGATGAGGCGTTGGAAGTGCCGGCGCAGCAGGTCGAGAAGGTGGTGGATACGACGGCGGCGGGGGATTCGTTCAGCGCGGCGTATCTGGCTAGCCGGTTGCTGGGTGGCAGTCCGGTCGAGGCGGCGCAGGCGGGGCATTGGCTGGCAAGTCGGGTGATTCAGGTGCCGGGGGCGTTGATCCCTAAAGAATGAGTGTTCTTGTGGCGAGGGAGCTTGCTCCCGCTCGACTGCGCAGCAGGCGCAAGCCTTATTGGGGCGGCTCCGCCACCCAGCGGGAGCAAGCTCCCTCGCCACAAACGCCCGAAAGCAAAGCCTTCAGTCGCGGAAAAACACCTGCACCAGGTGATAGCCGAACTTGCTCTTGATCGGCCCATGCACCGTGCGCAGCGGCTTCTTGAAGATCACCGCATCGATCGCGCCGACCATCTGTCCCGGCCGCACTTCACCCAGATCACCGCCGCGTTTGCCGGACGGGCAGGTCGAGTATTTCTTCGCCAGCACATCGAACGCTTCGCCCTTGGCAATGCGTTGCTTGAGTTGTTCGGCCTCTTCGGCGGTTTTCACCAGAATGTGGCGGGCTTGGGCTTTCATCGTGCGATACCTGTAACGGGGTGACAGCGGGGCGCGGGATTATGCCTCAAGTGACGGCGTTTGGTTGATCATCTCGCGGATCTTGTTGGCCAGCACTTCAATCGAAAACGGCTTGGCCACCATGTCCATACCATCCTCCAGAAAGCCCTGACGCTCGGCGGCTTTCTGCGCGTAACCGGTCATGAACAGCACTTTCAGGCCCGGACGATGCTGGCGGGCGATTTCCGCCAGTTGCCGGCCATTCATCCCCGGCAGGCCGACGTCGGTCACCAGCAGATCCACGCGCAGCTCCGATTCCAGCAGCGGCAGGGCGGCGCTGGCGTCGGCGGCTTCGTGGGCGAGGTAACCCAGCTCCTTGAGCAGATCGAGCACCAGCATGCGCACTGCCGGGTCATCTTCAACCACCACCACGGTTTCGCCACAGGTGGCCGTCGGCGCCGCACTGAGGGTTTCCACAACTGGCCGTTCCGGCTCCAGCAGGTTCAGGCGCGGCAAGTACAAGCGCACACAAGTGCCCTGATTCGGCAGGCTGTCGAGGCTGACATGGCCGCCCGACTGCTGGGCGAAGCCATAAATCATCGACAGTCCGAGCCCGGTGCCCTGGCCGATCGGTTTGGTGGTGAAGAACGGATCGAACGCCTTGGCCCGTACCGACGGCGTCATGCCGGTGCCATTGTCGCTGACCGCCAGCATCAGGTAGTCGCCGGCCTTGACCGGTTCGAGGGTGGTGATGTCGTTGCCGTCGAGGTAGACGTTGGCAGTTTCGATCAGCAACTCGCCGCCATCGGGCATGGCGTCGCGGGCGTTGATCACCAGGTTGAGCAAAGCATTTTCCAGTTGGCTGACGTCGGTGCTGATCGGCCAGACATCGTCGGCCAGGCGCAGCGTGAGTTCGATCGGGTCGCCCTTGGTGCGGCGGATCAAATCTTCCAGCGAATGAATCAGTTCATTGACGTTGAGGGTCTTGCGGTCCAGCGACTGCCGGCGCGAGAACGCCAGCAGCCGATGGGTCAGCGCCGCCGCTCGGTTTGCCGACGACACCGCCGCTTCGGTGAAACGGCCGATTTCATCGGCGCGGCCGTCGGCGATGTAGCGCTGCATCAGGTCGAGGCTGCCGATGATTCCGGTGAGCATGTTGTTGAAGTCGTGGGCGATACCGCCGGTGAGCTGGCCGACCGCTTCCATCTTCTGCGCATGGCGCAACGCATCTTCGGCGCGCTCGCGTTCGAACATCTCGTTCTGCAGACGCTGATTGGCCTGAGCCAGTTGTTCGGTGCGGGCGCTGACCCGTTCTTCGAGGGTTTCATTGAGATTGCGCAGGGCTTCTTCGGTCTTCTTCCGTTCGGATTCGTCGATCACGAAAATATAAAAACCGTTGACTGAGCCGTCGGCGCCGTGGCGCGGGAGGTAATTCATCAGCGCATGGCGGTTGCTGCCGTCGCGATGCGGGGTGTACAGGCTGAACGAGCAGGGTCGCCCGGCCAGGGCTTCGGCAATATAGGGCGCGCGCAGGAAGTAGGCTTCTTCGCCGATCACTTCGCGAATGGTACGGCCATACAGTTCCTGCGGCGTGAGGCCGTACCAGTCCAGATACGCCGCATTGTTCAGGCGGAAGCGCTCTTCGTGGTCGACGTAACTGATGAGGATCGGCATTGCATTGATGATCAGCTGCAATTCCGTCTGGCTCTGGCGCAGCGCCTGCTCGGTGTGCTTGCGTTCGGTCAGGTCCAGCGCGGCGCCGAGGAAACGCACCGGTCGCCCGTGGTGATCCTTGTAACAGCGGCCCCGGGCAAACACCCAGCGCAGTTCGCCGTCGGCTTTCAACAGGCGGTATTCCTCGGCGTACTCGGTGCCGTGGGTGATGCAATGCTTGATACTGCGGGCGATCAGGGCGCGGTCTTCGGGGTGCACGCCTTGCAGGTAGTCGCTGATCGGTAGCTGGCTCGCGTGGGCCGGATCAATGCCGTGCAACTGGGCGAAATGGGCGTCGGCAATGAAACGGTCTTCGCCGATGTCCCAGTCCCAGGTACCGACCGCATCGGTGGCGGCCAGCGCCAGTTGCAGGCGTTCTTCAGTGTCGCGCTGGGCCTTGAGGCTTTCTTCGGAACGGCGTTGCAGTTCGAGGGCGATGCGCCGGCGTTCGTTGGTTTCGATGGCGGTCACCAGGATCCCGGCCACTTGCGTGTTTTCATCACGGATGGGGCTGTAGGTCAGGTCCAGCCAGAAGTCGGACTCTATGCCTCCGCGTTGCAGGGTAAATCGCCGCTCGCTGTAGGTGCGCACCTGGCCTTGTAGGACGGCTCGATAAATCGGGTCGGTAAAGTCTTGAAGTTCTGGCCATATAAGGTGCGCCGGCTGTCCGAAAGCGTGTGGATGCTTGCTGCCGGCGAGCATCGCAAAGCCATTGTTGTAGATCTGCGTGAGCTGCGGCCCCCACAACAGCAGCATCGGCATCGGCGAGTGAATCACGATGTCCACAGCTGTGCGCAGGCTTTGCGGCCAGGTGCCAGAAGCGCCCAACGGCGTGCGGCTCCAGTCGGTACGGGCGATCAGGGCTTGGGCGTCATCGGGGGAGGGTGCTGCGTTCATCACATGTATCCTGAGCGTCGGTCAGTGCGTTGGCATCTACTATTCTTGCACTTGCGGTAGACGCTGTATGACCCGTGACGTCACGACAGCGGGTCATTTCTGTTCATTGAATGCTTCGCGGGTGCTTATTGCCATGGAAATCGATGCACTGTTGCTCCGTCTGTCGAGCCAGCACGGCTCTGACCTGTTCCTGTCCACGGGAGCGCCACCCAGTGCGCGCATCGATGGCGTGCTGACGCCGTTCGGCGAGCGGCCGTTCAAGCCCGGCGAGGTCGAGGCCATCGCCAACTCCCTGATGGACGCCGAGCAACGGCGCGAGTTCGATCGGGATCTGGAAATGAACCTGGCAATTTCCCGTACGGGCATCGGACGGTTTCGGGTGAACATCTTCAAGCAACGCAATGATGTGTCAATCGTGATCCGCAACGTCAAACTCGATATCCCGCGCTTCGAAGACCTTAAGCTGCCGCCGGTGATACAGGAAACGGTGATGCTCAAACAGGGGCTGATCCTGTTCGTTGGTGCCACCGACTCCGGCAAATCCACCTCGCTGGCCGCATTGATCGATCACCGCAACCGCCACAGCAGCGGGCACATCATCACCATCGAAGACCCGGTGGAGTATATCCATCGACACCAGCGCTCGATCATCAATCAACGCGAAGTCGGCGTCGATACCCGCAGTTTCCATGCGGCGCTGAAAAACACCCTGCGTCAGGCCCCGGATGTGGTGCTGATCGGCGAGATCCGCGACCGCGAAACCATGGAGCATGCGCTGACATTTGCCGATACCGGGCACCTCGTGCTGTCGACGCTGCATGCGCACAACGCCAATCAGGCGCTGGACCGTATCGTCAATCTGTTCCCCGAAGAGCGCCGCCCGCAGTTGCTGCACGCGCTGGGCAACAATCTCAAAGCGTTCGTCTCGCAACGGCTGGTGCGCACTTTGGACGGTCAGCGCCGGGCGGCGGTCGAAGTGATGCTCGGCACCCCGACCATCGCCGACCTGATCCGGCGCAACGAGTTGGGTGAACTCAAGGGCATCATGGAGAAGTCTGGCGAGGTCGGCATGCAGACCTTCGACGCGGCGCTGTACGGGCTGGTGGTGGAGGGCGTGATCAGTGAGGACGAAGCGTTCAAACATGCCGATTCGCAGAACAATCTGCGGCTGCGTTTGAAGCTGCATGCCGAGGCGGGGCCAGCGCCCGCGCCCTCATCATCAGGCGACTGGGGCCTGATGGATTAACACCTCACCCCTGTGGGAGCGGGCTTGCTCGTGAATGCAATCCATCAGTCGATATCAGCGGGACTGACACACCGCTTTCGCGAGCAAGCCCGCTCCCACAAGGGGATGGCGTGCTAATCCGAAAGCTCTGGACGATTGCGGGGTCGCTGCCGGCGCCCCCAATATCAGGCGATTGGGGCTTGATGGATTAACACCCCACCCCTGTGGGAGCGGGCTTGCTCGCGAATGCGATCCATCAGTCGATATCAGCGGGACTGACACACCGCTTTCGCGAGCAAGCCCGCTCCCACAAGGGTATGGCGTGCTAATCCGACAGCTCCGGGCGATTGCGGGGCTGCTGCCGGCGCCCCCAATATCAGGCGATTGGGGCCTGATGGATTAACACCTGACCCCTGTGGGAGCGGGCTTGCTCGCGAAAGCGGTGTATCAGTCACATTGTTATCGACTGACAGATTGCATTCGCGAGCAAGCCCGCTCCCACAAGGGATTGGGATCAGTCCGACAATTCCGGGCGATTGCGAAACTGTTCCAGCGCTTCAGGATTAGCCAACGCATCGGTATTTTTTACCACTTCGCCATGCACCACATTGCGCACCGCGAGTTCCACCACCTTGCCGCTGATGGTGCGCGGAATATCGGTCACCGCGACGATCTTCGCCGGCACATGGCGCGGCGTGGTGTTGGCGCGGATCACCTGGCGGATCTGTTGTTGCAGGTGGTCATCCAGCGTCACGCCATCCTGCAGACGGACAAACAGCACTACGCGCACATCGTCCTGCCATTGCTGCCCGATCGCCACGCTGTCCAGCACCTGCGGGACTTTCTCGACCTGACGATAGATTTCCGCCGTGCCGATGCGCACGCCGCCGGGGTTGAGCACGGCGTCGGAGCGGCCGTGGATCAGCATCCCGCCGTGGGGCAATTGCTCGGCGTAGTCGCCCTGGGCCCAGACACCGGGGAACAGGCTGAAATAGGATTTGCGCAGTGTTGCGCCGTCAGGGTCATGCCACAGCCCGACGGGCATCGCCGGGAAGTGCCGGGTGCAGACCAGCTCGCCTTTTTCGCCGATCACGGCAACGCCGGCGTCGTTCCACACTTCAACCGCCATGCCCAGGCTCTTGCCCATGATTTCGCCGCGGCGCACCGCCGACAGCGGATTACCGTTGACGAAGCACGACACCACATCGGTGCCGCCGGACATCGACGCCAGGCACACATCGCGCTTAAAGTCGCGGTAGACGAAGTCATAACTCTGCGGCGACAGCGCGGAGCCGGTGCAGAGCAGTGTCTTCAGACTACTCAGATCATGGCTGCGCGCAGGCTTCAAACCGCTGCTTTCCAGGGTCGCGAGAAACTTGGGGCTGGTGCCGAACACACTGATGCGCTCGTCGTCGATCAGATCCAGCAGTCGCTCATGGCCGGGGTGAAACGGCGAGCCGTCATACAACACCACCGCGCTGCCGACCGCGAGGGCCGAGACCAGCCAGTTCCACATCATCCAGCCGCAAGTGGTGTAGTAGAACAACCGGTCACCGGGGCTGAGATCGACGTGCAGCCCATGCTCCTTGGCATGCTGCAGCAGCACGCCGCCGGTGCTGTGCACGATGCATTTCGGCACGCCGGTGGTGCCACTGGAATACAGCACGTACAACGGGTGATTGAACGGCACCGGGACAAACCGCAGTTCGCCGCCGGGTTGGTAGAACTCGTCCCACAACGTCACGTTGGCGTGGGTTTGGTAATCCTCGGTAAGGGCCTGCGCGCGAGCGTAGGGCACAATGATCAACTGCTGCAGCGATGGCAGTTGCGCGAGGATTTCGTTGACCTTGGTGGTCTGATCGATGTCTTTACCGGCATAACGGTAGCCGGCGCAGGTGATCAGCACGTTGGGTTCGATCTGGCCGAAACGGTCGATCACGCCGTGGGTGCCGAAGTCCGGCGACGAGCACGACCAGATCGCCCCGAGGCTGGTGGTCGCGAGCATCGCCACCAGAGTCTGCCAGGTGTTGGGCATGCACGCGGCCACGCGGTCGCCGAGGCCGACACCGGCGGCTTGCAGGCTGGCCTGAAAACCGGCGACGTGCTCGGCCAGTTCGGCCCAGGTCAGCTGTTCGCGCTGACCGTTTTCCGCCACGGCGATCACTGCAACGGCATCGTCACGACGGCGCAGCAGGTGTTCTGCAAAGTTCAGGGTCGCGCCGGGAAACCATTCGGCACTGGGCATCTGCGCGCCTTCACGCAGGACGGCGTCGGGCTGGGTGTGAAAGCGGATGTCGAAGAAATCGACGATCGCCTGCCAGAACGCTTCGCGCTGTTCCACGCTCCAGCGGTGCAGGTCGGTGTAGCTGCTCAGCGCCAGGCCATGGCGCTGATTGATGTCGCGGCGGAACTGATCCATGCACGATTGGGCGATACGCTCGGCGTCGGGTTGCCAGAGGAGGTCGGACATTGGTTTGCCTCTTGTTTTGTTGTTCATGACACATCACTTGTAGGAGTGAGCCTGCTCGCGATAGCGGAATTACATTCAACATTGATGTTGGCTGATACACCGCTTTCGCGAGCAGGCTCGCTCCTACAGGGGCGCAGCATTACTGCGCCAACCAGCCTCCATCAATATTCCACGCAGCTCCCCGCACCTGGCTGCCAGCCTCGCTGCACAGAAACAACACCAATTCCCCAAGATGCTGCGGTGTGACGAACTCCAGCGACGGCTGCTTCTCCGCCAGTAAATCATGCTGCGCCTGCTGCGGATCAACGCCTTTGGCGGCGCGATCATCGATCTGTTTCTGCACCAGCGGCGTCAGCACCCAGCCCGGGCAGATCGCGTTGCAGGTCACATTACTGGTAGCCGTTTCGAGCCCGACCACTTTGGTCAAACCGATCACCCCATGCTTGGCCGCGACATACGCGGCTTTACCGGTCGATCCCACCTGACCATGCACCGAGGCAATGTTGACGATTCGCCCCCAACCCTTGGCGCGCATGCCCGGCAGGCTCAGGCGGGTGCTGTGGAACACCGATGAAAGGTTGATCGCGATGATCGAGTCCCAGCGCTCCACCGGAAACTCCTCCACGGCCGCCACGTGCTGGATCCCGGCGTTGTTGACCAGAATGTCGACGCCGCCGAATTCGCGTTCGGCGTAAGCAATCATGTCGGCAATCTGCGCCGGGTCGCTGACGTCCGCCGGATGATGACCGACCTTGCCGCCGAACTGGCCGACTTCGGCGATCACGCTCGAGGCATCACCGAAACCGTTGAGAATCAGGTTGGCGCCGGCCTTGGCCAGGCTCAGGGCGATGCCCAGGCCGATGCCGCTGGTGGAACCGGTAACCAGTGCGGTCTTGCCCGAAAGAGTCGTCATGAATACCTCACACAATGCCAGTGGCGTAGAAAGTGCCGATCACTACGAAGACCGCGAGGGTCTTGATCAGCGTAATACAGAAAATGTCTTTATAGGCTTCGCGGTGGGTCAGGCCAGTGACCGCCAGCAGGGTAATCACCGCACCGTTGTGCGGCAGGGTGTCCATGCCGCCGCTGGCCATCGCGGCCACGCGGTGCAGCACTTCCAGCGGAATGTTCGCCGCGTGCGCCGCCGCGATGAACTGCTCGGACATCGCCGCCCGATGCCGAACCGGTGATACCCGCCAGCAGGGTCACGGTGATCGCTTCGTTGACCAGCGGATTGGGGATTTGCTTGAGCCAGTCGGCCAGTACCAGAAAACCCGGCAACGAAGCGATTACCGCGCCGAAGCCGTATTCCGAGGCGGTGTTCATCGCCGCCAGCAATGCACCGCTGACCGCGCTTTTGCTGCCTTCGGCGAGTTTGCTGCGGATCGCCTTGAAGCCGAACACCAACACCATCAGGATGCCGATCAGCAATGCCGCCTGCACCGCCCAGATTGCGGTGAGCTTGGCGATTTCCGTGGTCACCGGCGTGGCCATCCCCGGCAACGCGAGGCTGTGGGTCTTGCCGTACCACTGCGGAATCCACTGGGTGAACAGCAGGTTCATGATGCCCACCGCCAGCAGCGGCGACAGGGCGATCCATGGGTTTGGCAGCTTCAGGTCTTCGGCGGTTTCCGGCTCGTTACGCAGCTCGGTGCCATAACCTTCGCCGGCGCGCTGGGCCTTGTTGCGTTGGCGCTGCAGGAACAGCATGCCGGCGCAGAACACGAAGATTGTGCCGATCACCCCCAGCCACGGCGCGGCCCACGCGGTGGTATTGAAGAAGGTGCTGGGAATGATGTTCTGAATCTGCGGCGTGCCGGGCAGGGCGTCCATGGTGAACGAGAATGCGCCGAGGGCAATGGTTGCCGGGATCAGGCGCTTGGGAATGTTGCTCTGGCGGAACATTTCCGCGGCAAATGGATACACCGCAAACACCACCACGAACAACGACACGCCGCCGTAAGTGAGCAAGGCGCAAACCAGCACGATCACCAGCATCGCCTGACGCGTGCCGAGCAAGCGAATCGCTGCGGCCACGATCGAACGGGAGAACCCCGACAATTCGATCAACTTGCCGAACACGGCACCGAGCAGGAACACCGGGAAATACAGTTTGATGAAACCGACCATTTTCTCCATGAACACCCCGGTGAAGGCAGGCGCGACGGCGGAAGGGTCAGTGAGCAGGACAGCGCCGAGGGCTGCAATCGGGGCGAAGAGGATGACGCTGTAGCCACGGTAGGCGGCGAGCATCAGCAGCGCGAGGGCTGCCAAGGCAATGATCACACTCATGGAGTGTCTCCAGGGATTGTTATTTTTGTGGGTGAAGCGGATGCAGTAGAGGTGTTAGCGAGATCTGTGCCAGATTCTCAAGTCATTGAAATATAAGGGTTTTATGGGTTGAAGCGTGTTGAGAGTTGAAGAGCTGTCTCTCTTTTGAGATTTTTGTAGAGAGGGCGGACGCCTTCGCGAGCAAGCCCGCTCCCACAGTTGGAATGCATATCCCCTGTGGGAGCGGGCTTGCTCGCGAAGCTTTTGCTGCTGTCTTTTATTGGAGACTTGGGTCTCTTTATTGAGACTCGGCGATACCCAAGGCCAGCATCTTCTTGTACAACGTCGAGCGCCCCAACCCCAGCCGAGCCGCTGCCTCCGGCACTTTGCCCGCACATTGCGCGAGGGCAGACTGGATCAGCTGCCGGTCAAACCGCTGCCGTGCCTCGGCAAAGGTTTCTTCCGCCGACGGGTCCAGCGTGGTTGCAGACGGGCGTTCAACCGGTGTGAAGGTGCCGATTGCAGCGCGAATATCCTCTTCGGTGAGGATCAGGTCGTCGCTGAGCAGCGCTGCGCGCTCCAGCACGTTGCGCAATTCGCGGATGTTGCCCGGCCACGCATGTTGTCCGAGCAGGTTCAGCGCTGCGCGACTCAGTTCATGCTGGCTGCGCAGTTCTTCAAGAATCGCCTCGCTGAGCGCCGGCAGATCGTCGAGACGTTCGCGCAGCGGCGGAACCTGGATCGGCAGCACGTTGAGCCGGTAATACAGGTCGGCGCGGAACTCACCGCGCTTGATCGCGGCTTGCAGATCGGTCGAAGTCGCCGCGATCACTCGCACATCGCTCTGGATCACGTCGTTGGAGCCAACCGGCTCGAACTCCTTTTCCTGCAGCACCCTCAGCAGTTTGCTTTGCAGCGGCAACGGCATGTCGCCGATCTCATCGAGAAACAGCGTACCGCCCTGAGCGATCTGCAATTTGCCGGTACGACCCTTGCGGTCAGCGCCGGTAAACGCGCCAGGCGCGGTGCCGAAAAACTCGGCTTCCAGCAGCGCTTCGGGAATCGCCGCACTGTTGATGCTGACGAAGGCTTTGTGCGCCCGGGGCGAAGCGCTGTGAATCGCCTGAGCCAGCAACTCCTTGCCGGTGCCGGTTTCGCCGAGCAGCAACACGGGTGAATCGGTGCTCGCACTGCGGCGGGCGCGGCGTTTGACCTCGAGGCTGGCGTTGCTGGTACCGATGAAATGGGCAAAGTTGTATTTGGTCTGCCGGGCCCGCAGCAGCGAGCGGGTCGAGGCGAGTTCTTCCTGCATGCTCAGGTAGCGCTTGAGCATCGGCGACAGGCTGCGTAATTCATCGAACAGGGCAAAACCGATGGCGCCGATCACCGCCCCGGCATCGTCGTGGATCGGCAGACGCATCACCACCAGCGGCTCTTTCGGTGTGTCCTGCATGTCCAGCAGGATCGGCCGGCCGGTGCGCACCACTTCACGCAGCAGGCTGCCGGGAATCACGCTTTCGCAGGGTTGGCCGATGGCTTTTTTCGCTGACTCAAGACCGAAACGCCGGGCATAGCGTTCGTTCATCCAGACGATGTTCGCGTCACGATCGACAATCACCGTGCCTTCGCTGGACTGCTCGATGATCTCGAACAGCGAGCGGATCGCCAGCGTGCGCACGCGTTGGTAGTCCTTGAGGCTTTCGGTGGTGTTCATCTGGCAGATCCTGGATGTGTTTCGGCTGTGGCGACGCCATCGCGAGCAGGCTCACTCCTACATTTGAAAGGCGTTCCACTGTAGGAGTGAGCCTGCTCGCGATAGATGCGACTCGGTATCAAGGCAAGCGCCGATTATGCCTACCCCGGATGCGCCGCCGCCAACAGCTCTTTGGTGTAAGGATGCTGCGGTGAGTCGAATACATCATGGCTGGCACCGCGCTCAACCACCTTGCCGTCCTTGATCACGATCATGTCATGCGCCAGCGCCCGCACCACCGCCAGGTCGTGGCTGATGAACAGGTAGGTCAAACCGTGTTTTTCCTGAAGGTCGCGGAGCAGGGCGACGACTTGTTTCTGCACGGTACGATCAAGGGCCGAAGTTGGCTCGTCGAGCAGGATCAGCGCCGGTTTCAGCACCAGTGCCCGGGCGATGGCGATGCGCTGGCGCTGACCGCCGGAAAACTCGTGCGGGTAGCGATGACGGCTTTCCGGATCCAGGCCGACCTCCTTGAGCACGCGGATCACCTGTGCATCGCACTCATCGGCGCTGGACTGACAATGCACCTCCAGCCCTTCACTGATGATCTGCGCCACCGACATCCGTGGACTGAGGCTGCCGAACGGATCCTGAAACACCACCTGCATCTGCCGACGCCATGGTCGCAATTGCTTCTGATCGAGGCCGTCGAGGGCGGTGCCCTGAAAACGGATACTGCCCTCGGAATCGAGCAACCGCAGAATCGCCTGGCCCAGGGTCGACTTGCCCGAACCGGACTCACCAACAATGCCCAGGGTTTTGCCGCGCTGGATATTCAGGCTGATGCCGTCCACCGCCCGCAAATATTGTTTGCGTTGGAACAGCCCGCCACCGACGACGAACTCGACCCGCAGATCATCCACCTCCAGCACGTTCTCGCGTTCATCGCGGGGCAGGGCTTCGCCTTCCGGCTCGGCGTTGAGCAGCACGCAGCTGTAAGGGTGTTTCGGTTCGGTAAACAGGGTTTCGCACGGGGCTTGCTCGACGATTTCGCCAGCCTTCATCACACACACCCGTTGCGCAATGCTGCGCACCAGATTGAGGTCGTGACTGATCAGCAGCAGCGACATGCCCAGGCGTTGTTGCAGGGATTTGAGTAGCAGCAGGATCTTGCGTTGCACTGTCACATCCAGCGCGGTGGTCGGCTCGTCAGCGATCAGCAGTTCCGGCTCGCAAGCCAGCGCCATGGCGATCATTACTCGTTGCCGCTGGCCGCCGGACAGTTGATGCGGATAGGCCTTGAGGCGCTCTTTGGGCTTTTGAATGCCCACCAGTTCCAGCAGTTCAAGGATGCGCTGCTGCGCCGCTTTACCGCCCAGACCGCGATGCACCAGCAGCGTTTCGCCGATCTGCTTTTCGATGGTGTGCAGCGGATTGAGCGAGGTCATCGGCTCCTGGAAGATCATTGCGATCCGGTTGCCGCGTAGCTCACGCAAGACCTTTGGATCGGCACCGAGCAGTTCCTGACCGCGATAGCGAATGCTGCCGCTGGTTTGCGCATCGCCTTCGGGGAGCAACTGCAGAATCGAATGCGCAGTCACCGATTTGCCCGAGCCTGACTCGCCGACCAGCGCCAGGCACTCGCCGGGCCGGATGTCCAGGCACAGGTCGCGCACCGCCGGCTGGCCATGGAAGGCGACGTTCAGGTCACGGATTTCGATCAGGTTATCAGTCATGGTCACACTTCAGGATCGAGGGTCGAACGCGTCACGTAACGCTTCGCCGATGAACACCAGTAAAGAAAGAATCAGCGCCAAGGTGAAGAATGCCGTCAGCCCGAGCCACGGCGCTTGCAGGTTCTGCTTGCCCTGACCAATCAGTTCGCCCAGCGAAGCGCTGCCGGCGGGCATGCCGAAACCGAGGAAGTCGAGGGCGGTAAGGGTGGAAATTGCGCCGGTCAGAATGAACGGCAAGTAACTCAGCGTCGCGTTCATCGCATTGGGCAGGATGTGCCGGAAAATCACCTTGCGGTCGCTCAGGCCCAACGCGCGCGCCGCTTTGACGTATTCCAGATTACGCCCGCGCAGGAACTCGGCGCGCACCACATCCACCAGTGCCAGCCATGAAAACAGCGCCATGATTCCCAGCAGCCACCAGAAATTCGGCTCGACAAAGCCGGACAAAATGATCAGCAGGTACAGCACCGGCAATCCGCTCCAGACCTCCAGCAAACGCTGCCCGAGCAGATCGACCCAACCGCCGTAATAGCCTTGCAGGGCGCCGGCGGCAATGCCGATCAGCGCGCTGACGGCGGTCAGCATCAGGGCAAACAGGATCGATACCCGGGCACCGAAAATCACCCGCGCCAACACATCACGCGCCTGATCGTCGGTGCCGAGCCAGTTGACCTTCGAGGGCGGGCTCGGTGCTGGCTGATTGAGGTCGTAGTTGGGCGTGTCGTCGCTGAACGGGATCGGCGGGAACAGCAGCCAGCCACCGTCCTTGCGGATCAGGTTCTGCACATAGTCACTGCGATAATCGGCCTGGAACGGCAATTGCCCGCCAAACTCCTGTTCGGTGTAGCGCTTGAAGACCGGGAAGTAGAGCTGGTTCTGGTAGCTCACCACCAGTGGTTTGTCATTGGCGATCAGTTCACCGCCCAGCGTCACCACGAACAGTCCGATAAACAGCCACAACGACCACCAGCCACGGCGGTTTTTCTTGAATCGCGCAAAACGGCGACGGCCCAGGGGCGAGAGCTTGAACATCAGGCGTTCCTCGCGGCGAAGTCGATACGTGGGTCGACCAGGGTGTAGCACAAGTCGCCGATCAGTTTTATCAGGAGGCCGAACAGGGTGAAGATGAACAGCGAGCCGAACACCACCGGATAATCGCGAGAAACCGCCGCTTCGTAACTCATGCGGCCGAGGCCGTCGAGAGAGAAGATCACTTCGATCAACAGCGAACCGGCAAAGAACACACTGATGAACGCCTGCGGAATCCCCGAGACCACCAGCAGCATCGCATTGCGGAACACATGGCCGTAAAGCACGCGGCGCTCGCTCAAGCCTTTGGCGCGGGCGGTGACTACGTACTGGCGGGTGATTTCATTGAGGAACGAGTTCTTGGTGAGAATCGTCAGCGTGGCGAAGCCGCCAATCACCAGCGCCGTCACCGGCAACACCAGGTGCCAGAAGTAATCGGCAATCTTGCCCAGGGTCGACAGCGATTCGAAGTTGTCCGAGACCAGACCACGCACTGGAAACCAGTTCAATGACGTGCCACCGGCAAACACCACGATCAGAAACATTGCGAACAGAAACGCCGGCATCGCGTAGCCGATGATGATCGCGGTACTGCTCCAGATGTCGAAATGGCTGCCGTGATGCACCGCTTTGCGGATGCCCAGCGGGATCGACACCAGATAGGTGATCAGCGTCGCCCACAAGCCGAGAGAAATGGTCACCGGCATTTTTTCCAGAATCAGATCGGTGACCGTCGCACCGCGGAAAAAGCTTTTGCCGAAGTCCAGCTGCGCGTAGTTCTTGAGCATCAGCCACAGCCGCTCATGCGCCGGTTTGTCGAAACCGTACTGTTTTTCGATGTCCTTGATCAGTTGCGGATCGAGGCCACGGCTGGCACGCGAAGTGTTGCTCATGGTTTCGCTGGAACTGCCGCCGACACTCGCACCGCCGATCCCTTGCAGATGGGCGATGGCCTGTTCGACCGGGCCGCCGGGTGCGGCCTGAATGATCACGAAATTGACCAGCAGGATGATCACCAGCGTCGGAATGATCAGCAGCAGGCGCCGCAGAATGTATGCCCACATCAGTGCGGTCCTCCGGGTCTGCCACGCCCGATTTTTTCGGCGGTCATCTGTTGGTTGGTCAACGGCGTGCTGCTGATTTCCCACCAGCTCTCGATGGCTTCGTCATTGCTGGCCTGGATCGCCGGCATGCCGAAGCGGTTCCACCAGACGGTGGAGGTGCCCGGCGGGTAATAGTTGGGAATCCAGTAGTAGTTCCACTGCAGCACCCGATCCAGCGCGTGGGCGTAGTGCAACATGTCGCTTTGGGTCGAGGCGCGGATCAGGCCGTTGATCAGGGTGTCGACCGCCGGATTCTTCAGCACCATGTAGTTGTTGGCGCCGGGGTCGTTGGCCGATATCGAACCGAAGTAGTTGAGCAGCTCGCCCCCCGGAGACGTGCTGACCGGGTAGCCGGTGACGATCATGTCGTAGTCGCGGCTCATCAGGCGATTGACGTATTGCGAGGAGTCGATGCGACGGATATTCAGCTCAATGCCGATCTGCTTCAGCGTGCGCTTGTAAGGCAGAAGCAGGCGATCCATACCGTTCTGGCTGACCAGAAAGGTGAAACTCAAAGGTTCGCCTTCGGCGTTGACCAGTTGGTCGCCCTCGGGTTTCCAGCCAGCCTGTTCGAGCAGTTCCAGGGCTTGCAGTTGCTTGTCGCGGATCAGCCCGCTGCCATCGGTTTTCGGCGCCTCGAAGACCTGGGTGAACACTTCGTCGGGAACCTGCCCGCGCAACGGCTCGAGGATTTTCAGCTCGGCGGCATCCGGCAACTCGCGGGCTGCCAGTGCGGTATTGGAGAAATAGCTCTGCTGGCGGATGTACATGTTGCGCATCATCTGCCGGTTGCTCCACTCGAAATCCCAGAGCATCGCCAGCGCCTGGCGCACCCGACGATCCTGGAACATCGGTTTCTGCAGGTTGAACACGAAGCCCTGCGCCGATTGCGGGGCCTCGGTGGCCAGGTGGGCTTTCTGCAAGCGGCCGTCACTCAGCGCAGGGCTGTCGTAACCGATCGAGTAGCCGGTGGCGGAAAACTCGCGATTGTAGTCATAGGCACCGCCGCGCAATACCTGGCGGGCGACATCGGTGTCGCCGAAATATTCGATGCTGAAGTGATCGAAGTTATACAGGCCGCGACTGACAGGCAGGTCCTTGCCCCACCAGTCGGGGTTGCGTTCAAAGGTGAGGCTGCGCCCGGAGTCGACCTTGCCGACCCGATACGGGCCGCTGCCCAGTGGTGGTTCATAACCGCCACCGCCAGCGAAGTCGCGGGTTTTCCACCAGTGCTCGGGGAATACCGGCAGGGTGGCAATGTCCAGCGGCAGGGTGCGGTTCTCGTTGCTCTTGAAATCGAAGCGCACGGTCAGCGGCGCTTCCACTTCCACGCCTTTGACGTCGGCGAACTGCGTGCGATAGCGCAGGCTGCCCTGGGTCATCAACAGGTCATAGGTGTAGCGCACGTCTTCGGCAGTGATCGGCTTGCCGTCGGCAAAACGCGCCTTGGGATCGATGAAGAAGCGCAGCGACAGACCATCCTCCGAGCGCTCCATCTTTTGCGCCACCAGGCCATAGACCGTGTAGGGCTCGTCCATCGAGCGCTGGGCCAGCGGCGAATAGAGCATGCCGTCGATCTGGGTGACGCCGATGCCTTTATCTATATAAGGCAGGATGTGATCGAAATGCCCGATCTCTATCGCCGAGCGGCGCATGTTGCCGCCCTTGGGCGCCCGCGGATTGGTGTAGTCGAAATGGCTGAAACCGGCCGGGTATTTGGCAGGTTCGCCATAGACGGTCAACGCATGTTGCGGGGTGGCGTTCACACCGGCGGCGCCCAATAGCAGGGCCACGGCAGTGAACAGTAAAGTCGGGAAAGCCAGTCGCATTGTCAGCCTTAAAGCCGGGTGATCGATAAGCGCAATTTGTACGCGAGCGGCGCGTCAGTCGCCAGCCGTATCCTGTAACCAAAACACAACGGCCCACCAAAAGGCGGGCCGTTGGAACAGCAGTCAGGCGACGGATCAGTCCTGGCGGCTGGTGACTTCGAGCAGGTGATAACCGAACTGGGTCTTCACCGGGCCTTGCACGACGTTGATTGGCGCGCTGAAGACTACGGTGTCGAACTCCTTGACCATCTGGCCAGGACCGAACGAACCCAGATCGCCGCCCTGACGGCTGGACGGGCAGGTGGAGTTGGCCTTGGCGACTTCGGCGAAGTCAGCACCGCCTTCGATCTGGGCCTTGAGTTCGTTGCACTTGTCTTCGCTGGAAACCAGGATGTGGCGGGCAGTGGCTTTAGCCATGGGGAAATTCTCCGATCTATTTCAGTAAAGTGTGGAGCCTACCGGATTCAGTAAGCGATTTCTCGGCAAAGTTCCACTCGGTACATTGACGCACATCTACAGTTGCGCGGCTTTCAGGCGCATCGCGTGTTCGACATAAAGGTCGACGGGATCCGCGCCGGGTATTCGCAACCCGCCCGGATGGCGCAAGCTGCCAAGGTGATTGAGGGGATAGTCGGAGCGGATGACCCGGCCCAGGTGAGAACTGTAACGGCCCACGAAACCATCGTTCTGTCCGGCCTCCGTGACGAAATGGCTGGATAATGCGTGGCAGACGGAATGCACTGGATCCAGAGCCTGCAACAAATTGTCCTGCAGCGTGCCGCTCCAGGAGTAGTAGTGGACGTCATTGACCCGTTCCGCCCCCTGGCCGCCCCACGTCGAAGGCAGGCCTTGAGGGTATTTTTTGTTGAATTGCCCGACGTCCGCAGTCGTCAGGGCATTGAGTGCGGCTACGGCGGCCTGCGGCAGACCCGGTTGACCGCTGAGCAGCGAGAGGAATCGCGCAAACTGTGTCGCAGCGTGCTCCGCCACCTGCTCCGGCAGGCCTCCCGGAACCAGCGCCAGGCGTAAGGCGTCAGCCAGTTCCGAGCCGTGATTGGGGCCGCTGACCGATGTCACCGAGGCGACTTTCTCCGGCGCGAGCGCAGCGGCATAACGGCATGCCAGCGCGCCCTGGCTATGTCCGATCAGGTTGACTTTACCGGCGCCGGTGCCTCGCAGAACGCGCTCGATCTGGAACATCAATTGCTGGCCGCGAACTTCGTTGTCATGGGTTGCGGACAGCTGCGGCACAAACACTTGCCCGCCTGCCTCCCTCAGCGCTTGCTTGACATCATGAAAAAGCTCGAAATGGCCGATACGGTCAAACCCGAACAGGCCATGGACCAAAAGGATGGGGTAGCGGGTTGTCGCATTCCGTTGCATGTTCCTGCCTCTTTTGCAGATGCTTGTCAGTGGTTGGTGCGTGCCACTGTAAAACAGGCCTGCGGGTCGGCGATGTCTGAAAAATCCTCTGTACTGAAAGGAAATTGGACTAAAAGCGGTACGAATTTTCGCTTCTGCTTGAGAGGGTAGTCGGAACATTTGGCAATCTTTTGCCCGGTATCGCTGGATTCTGCTTCGTAAGCCTACGTCATGCGGTGTATTTACCCTGCCGACGGAAGGCGTTGTGCTGACTTCCGCCGGTCGCTGGATGGTGTTCAATGGATTTCGTTCGACGCGGCCTTCACGGCGGCGTTTTATCCAAGGAATGGAGCTACGAATGTCTATATACGAAGCCACCGGCGATTCTTCTGTGGTACCAGCGTCAAATATGTCCCCTGTACCGGATGAATCCGGTGAACACCGTCTTCTGAGTTTGAAGGTGGACGGCGACCACTTCGAATTCTGCTATCGGCACGCGTCTGCGGCGGCAGACTCTCCAGACTCGTGGTTGCCTGCACCGATGCTTGAGGTTATGGAGGGTGGAATGCTTGATCCTTCACTGGACCATGCATTCGTCAGGGTGGCGCCTTACCCGAACATGTTGTGCGGCGACAAACTTGTGCTGAGCTGGCAAGGACTGGATGACGAAGGATTGCCCTATATTCACGAAACCACTCGTGCGGTCAGTGAAAGTCAGGTGGGTCAGGAACTCGTCTTTGTCATAAAGGGTTTGCACATCGCAGCGCTGGAGCGCGGCTCGCTGGAGGTTTACTGGACGCTGTACAGCGTTGCGCTGCAGAAGCCCGTGTCATCCAGGCGTTTGCAGCTGAATGTGGGTGATCCGGAACCCGATCTGCTGGCTCCGATCCTTGAAGAAACGGTGGGCGGGACGCTCGATCCGGCCCGTGTTCCGCAGGGCACTAGCGTTATCGTGCGACCTTACGCCCGCATGGCTGTCGGGGACCGGGTCATCCTGTCGTGGCAAGGTGTCGAAGGACTGCCGGTGATCAGTGATGTGTTGCTCGTGGAGCCGTTTGCTGTCGGCGAAGCGCTGTCTTTCTGGATACCCGCAGATCGCATCGCCCCTCATCGTATGCAGGAGGTGAGCGTCAGCTACCGGGTGGAGTCAGGGTCGGCGCAGGTGAGGAACTCTGCAACCTCGCGAATTCTGATCGCGCCATTGATGCGAGGCGAGCTCGCAGCTCCGCAGGTACTGGAAGCGCAAGATGGCGAACTGGAGGCAGTAGATGCCGAGGATGGCATTACCGTGGTGATCGGCAATGCCCAGGCCGAGGAGGGGGAGCTGGTTTACTTGAAATGCGATGGTGAGTATTTCAGTCACCGCGATGATCGGGACATCACCCGGGAAACTGCAGGCGAGCCCTTGGTATTCATCGTGCCTTATCGTTTCTGGCGAGAGCATCGGGAAACTGTGGTGCAGGTGTCGTATTCAGTGGAGCGGCTGGATGATGTCAGCCAGGCTTCCGAGATAACACGCATCCGGGTGCGGGCATAACCCGGTGGTGAAGTCTGAGCGATGATTCAGCCTTTGCGGGATTTTGATAAGCCCGCAAAGGCTGCTCGGATCATCAGTCTCGAAGACGTTCGGCAGCGCTCGACAGCAACTGTTCCGTCGCACTGAACCCAAGGCAACCATCGGTAACCGACACGCCATAACGCAGTGTGGGGCTTAAGGGCTGGCAGCCTTCGAACAGGTGGGATTCAATCATCATGCCGATCAAGGAACGATCGCCCAGCAGGCGTTGTTCGAGAACCGCGTTGAACACGTCGGGCTGGCGCAATGGGTCCTTGCCGCTGTTGGCGTGGCTACAGTCGACCATGATCCGGCTCGGAATTTTCAGTCGGCTCAGGTCGGCATGTACCCGGGCGACGCTTTCGCGATCGTAGTTAGGACCGTGATGACCGCCGCGCAGCACTATATGAGTGTCGGGGTTGCCCGGGGTCTGGATGATCGCCGGGTGTCCTTGGCTGTCGACGCCGAAGTGTCGGTGCGGATGTGCTGCTGAGCGCATGGCGTCGACGGCTACACCTACGCCACCGTCGGTGCCGTTCTTGAAACCAACGGGCATGTTCAGGCCGCTGGCCATTTCCCGGTGAATCTGCGATTCGGTGGTGCGTGCACCGATAGCAACCCAACTGAGCAGGTCGTCGAAGTAGCCGGCCGCCATTGGTTGCAGCAACTCGGTAGCGATGGGCAGGCCCAGGCGGATCATCTCAAGCATCAATTCACGAGAAAGGGTCAGGCCGCCAGCCATGTCGTCGCTGCCATCCAGGTGCGGGTCGTAAGCCAGACCTTTCCAGCCGACGGTGGTGCGGGGTTTTTCGATGTAGGCGCGCATCACCAGCAGCATCTCGTCGCTGACTTCATGGGCCAGGCGGGAAAGTTTTTCGGCGTATTCGAGTGCGGATCGCGGGTCATGAATCGAGCAAGGGCCGACGACGACCAGCAGGCGATGGTCTTCGCCATTGAGGATCGCGCGGACCGCCTGGCGGTGGGCTGCGACTTGCTGGGCGAGGGCATTGCTCAGGGGCAATTGCTGTTTGAGCTGCAACGCGCTGGGCAGACGCAGGGTCAGTGCTTCGTTGGCAGAATCAAGGGTGGTCAGTGGCAGAGCAGAAACAGACGAGTTCATATTCGGGATTCCTGGGCTGGCGGCGGGTGTTTCCCGCTCACTCGGCCCTACTGGGGTGTTCGACAATTGGCCGGATTGGCTGCGTGTGTGTGCTTGCCACCTGTGGGTGACCGATCGGAGGCGGCAGGCTGTCCCGAGCGGAGGTTGCTAAATCGCCAGGCGGTAAAAGTGTCGTAACGGTAATAAGTGGCGTAGTTCATGTCGTGATTCCTCAAAGTTCTGGTGTGTTGCTGAAAAATTTGGGGCCTGAAAAAACAAAACCCCCGGTCGGGAGGCCGACCGGGGGTTGAGAATTCTCTGGTAGGCGACCCGTTTTTATGGGCGCCGGTGGGTATCAGGCGCGCCAGTGGCTAAACCAATACCCAAAATAAAAGCTGACAGGAGCGCAAACGTCATTCGCCCGGGCAGCCGCAACCGAGCGCAGGGCGCTGGCGGAACGAAGCTGTGAGAGGGCGTTGAACATGGTTTGTCTCCGATGAATGCGCCGAGCTTACTAGAGGCCCGTACGGCTGAGCAATCAGAAATTGCTATCGCCATTGCGGAGATTACCTATCGCTTGAGTGCTGCAGGCGTTGTGACACACTGGTTGCTTTGCACAAACACCAAGGATGATTCATGTCGATGTTCACGGTCGCTGCAGCCCAGTCGCTCTCCATTGCCGGTGATCTGGCGGCGAACCTCGCCCGTCATTTGCGCTTCATGGCCGTGGCGGCGGAGCAGGGCGTCGAGCTGCTGGTGTTCCCGGAGCTGTCGCTGACAGGCTACGAAGGCCAGATGGCCGCAGACCTGGCAATCGATCCGCAGGATGCTGTGCTGCAACCCTTGCGCGATTGCGCTCGCGAGCTGGGCCTCACCGCTGTCGTCGGTATGCCGACTCGCGATAGGGACAGTTCGAAGATATTGATCGGCGCGCTGACATTAGGAGGGGATGGTTCTCTTGAGGTTTACAGTAAACAACATCTGCACAGTGGCGAAGAGCTTTTCTATGCCCCAGGTGTTGGTGGTTCGTCCTTGAGCATAGGCGGCGATACCATAGCGCTGGCGGTCTGCGCTGATTTTTCCCATGCCAGTCACGCGGCAGCGGCCGCCGATCTTGGTGCCGACCTGTACGCAGCAGGCGTGCTGATCGGGGAAAAAGGCTACGGCGTGGATAGCGCGCTGCTGCAGGGCTATGCCCAAAACCACTCAATGGCGGTGCTGATGGCCAATCACGCCGGGCTCACGGGTGGATGGCAATCGGCGGGTCGCAGCGCGTTCTGGTCTGAAAGCGGGGCGCTGGTGGTCGCGGCGCGAGGGCCGGGTGAAGTGTTGGTAATTGCCCGGCGTGATGCCGGCGCATGGCAGGGGCGGGTAGTACCCGTGGCAGTAGACCTGTGACCTGGGCATTGCGTCGTGCCGAATCGGCAGATCGGGCGTTTGCCCGAGAGCTGACGTGCCAGAATATGCTGCGCTATTACATTGACCACGATCTGCTGTGGCAGGACGAAGCGTTCGACGTTGCCTGGGATGGGCGGGACAACTGGCTGGTCCTTCTTGGTGAAGTTCCTTTGGGATTTTTCAGTCTCAGTCATGATCGCCGGGCCTTGTACATCCGCGAGCTGCAAATAGCCGAGGTCTCTCGCAGGCAAGGTGCAGGATCCTGGGCGATTGATCAGGTTGTCGCTTTGGCTCGCGGCGAAAAACTGCCAGCACTGCGTTTGACAGTATTCAAAAATAATCCGGCGCAAAGTCTGTATAAGAGAAAAGGCTTCAAGGTGTGCGGTGAGGACGAGTGTTTCCTGAGGATGGAGCTCGATTTCGGTACACTTGTGCTCTGAAACCCACGGCCGGCAAGCCTTCGATGATGAATTGAAACTTTTTAAATGATGCTTGCCGCTAGGTCTGTCTGGCACTTTTTGCTAAGGTGTCCGGCATCCCAATAAGACCATATCGCGAGGTGTCTGCTTGATTAGGGTGCTAGTGGTCGACGACCATGATCTCGTTCGTACAGGCATTACACGTATGCTGGCCGATATCGATGGCTTGCAGGTGGTTGGACAGGCCGAGTCCGGGGAAGAATCCCTGATCAAGGCCCGTGAGTTGAAACCCGATGTGGTCCTGATGGACGTAAAGATGCCCGGTATTGGTGGCCTCGAGGCCACGCGCAAGCTGTTGCGCAGCCACCCGGACATCAAGGTCGTCGCGGTGACCGTGTGCGAGGAAGATCCATTTCCTACGCGCCTGTTACAGGCTGGTGCCGCCGGCTACCTGACCAAGGGCGCTGGTTTGCCGGAAATGGTTCAGGCGATCCGTCTGGTGTTTGCCGGGCAGCGATACATCAGCCCGCAGATTGCCCAGCAACTGGCGATCAAATCGTTCCAGCCAACCAACGATTCACCCTTCGATGCCTTGTCCGAGCGGGAAATCCAGATCGCGTTGATGATTGTCGGCTGCCAGAAGGTGCAGATCATTTCCACAAACTCTGCTTGTCGCCGAAAACGGTGAACACATATCGCTACCGGATTTTCGAAAAGCTGTCGATCAGCAGTGACGTCGAGCTGACGTTGCTGGCTGTGCGCCACGGCATGGTGGATGCCAGCGCCTGATCATGACTGAAGTATTCGATTCCGGCGCCTTCCTGGCGACTGTCAGTGGGCGCCCCGGCGTCTATCGCATGTTCGACAGCGATGCGCGCCTGCTGTATGTCGGCAAGGCCAAGAACCTCAAGAAGCGCCTTGCCAGCTATTTTCGCAAGACCGGGCTGGCGCCAAAAACCGCTGCGCTGGTCGGGCGTATCGCGCAGGTCGAAACGACCATTACCGCCAACGAAACCGAGGCGTTGCTGCTTGAGCAGACGCTGATCAAAGAGTGGCGGCCGCCGTACAACATTCTGCTGCGCGACGATAAGTCCTATCCCTATGTCTTTCTGTCTGACGGCCAATTCCCACGTCTGAGCATCCACCGTGGCGCGAAGAAGGCCAAGGGCAAGTATTTCGGCCCGTACCCGAGCGCCGGGGCAATTCGCGAAAGCCTCAGCCTCTTGCAAAAGACCTTTTTCGTCCGTCAGTGCGAAGACAGCTATTACAAAAATCGCACGCGCCCGTGTCTTCAATATCAGATCAAGCGTTGCAAGGCGCCTTGTGTCGGTCTGGTCGAACCTGAGGTCTACGCCGAGGATGTACGCCATTCGGTGATGTTTCTCGAGGGGCGCAGTCATGCCCTGACCAATGAGCTGTCCACGGCAATGGAAGAGGCGGCAATCAATCTCGAATTCGAGCGCGCCGCCGAGTTGCGTGACCAGATTGCCTTGCTGCGCCGGGTTCAGGATCAGCAGAGCATGGAAGGCGGCACGGGCGATATCGATGTCATCGCCGCTTTCGTCAATCCAGGCGGCGCTTGCGTTCACTTGATCAGTGTGCGCGGCGGTCGGGTGTTGGGCAGCAAGAACTTCTTTCCGCAGGTGGGTATCGAGGAGGAGGTCGCTGAAGTCATGGCGGCGTTCCTCGGTCAGTACTACATCAGCAGTCCGGAGCGCGACCTGCCAGGCGAACTGATCGTCAACGTGGTTCCCGAAGACGCCACGGCTCTGATCGACGCCATCCACGAGCTGCGCGGTCGGGAGCTGAGCATCAGCCACCGGGTACGCGGCACGCGGGCTCGATGGCAGCAGTTGGCGGTCACCAATGCCGAGCAAGCGCTGGGCGCACGCCTGGCCAATCGTCAACACACGGCTGCGCGTTTCGATGCGCTGGCTGAAGTGCTGAACCTGGATGAGCCGCCGCAGCGTCTTGAGTGCTATGACATCAGTCACTCCAGCGGTGAGGCCACCGTCGCTTCCTGTGTCGTGTTCGGCCCGGAAGGCGCGATTAAATCCGACTATCGTCGTTACAACATTGAAGGCGTCACGGCGGGTGATGACTATGCAGCCATGCACCAGGCGTTGACCCGGCGCTTCAGCAAACTGAAGGACGGGGAGGGCAAGCTGCCGGACATTCTGTTGGTGGACGGCGGCAAAGGTCAGTTGTCGATGGCCCGCGACGTACTCAACGAGCTGGCGGTGCCGGATCTCATTCTTCTGGGTGTGGCCAAGGGTGCAACACGCAAGGCAGGCTTCGAAACTTTGTATCTCAATGATGCCGCGCATGAGTTCACGCTGCGTGGCGATTCCCCGGCGTTGCACCTGATCCAGCAGATTCGTGACGAGGCGCATCGCTTCGCAATCACCGGCCACCGTGCGCGGCGCGGCAAGACCCGCCGCACCTCGACGCTGGAAGGCGTTGCAGGTGTCGGACCGACCCGACGTCGGGACTTGTTGAAACATTTTGGTGGATTGCAGGAGCTGTCTCGTGCAAGCATCGAAGAGATCGCCAAAGCACCGGGGATCAGTAAAAAGCTCGCAGAGTCGATTTATGCAAACCTGCATAGCGAGTAGAATGCCAACTCACCTCGTAGCCAGTTGTGCCGATGAATATCCCTAATCTGATTACCGTTCTCCGCGTCCTGCTCATCCCGATCTTCATTTTGCTGTTTTACCTGCCTTACCAGTGGAGCTATATGGCCTCCGCTTCGGTATTCGCCTTTGCGGCGGCAACTGATTGGCTGGATGGCTATCTGGCCCGCCGCCTTGAACAAAGCACGCCGTTCGGCGCGTTTCTCGATCCGGTTGCCGACAAGCTGATGGTGGCAGTCGCTTTGGTACTGCTGGTTCAGGAACACGGCAATTTGTGGCTGACACTTCCCGCAGCCGTCATCATCGGCCGCGAGATTGTCGTATCGGCCTTGCGTGAATGGATGGCCGAACTCGGTGCCCGCGCTCATGTAGCAGTGTCCAATCTCGGCAAGTGGAAAACCGCGGCGCAGATGCTGGCGCTGGTGATCCTGCTGGCCAATCCCCGCGATTTCAGCTTCTGGGTGCTGCTGGGTTACGCCTTGCTGATGATCTCGGCGGGCCTGACGTTGTGGTCGATGGTTCAATACCTGCGGGCCGCCTGGCCGCATCTGAAAACCGACGTTGAAAAGAAATAAAACTTTTTTGAATCAAAGGGTTGACGGGGCATCTGAAATCTATAGAATGCGCCACACCAAGCGGGAATAGCTCAGTTGGTAGAGCACGACCTTGCCAAGGTCGGGGTCGCGAGTTCGAGTCTCGTTTCCCGCTCCAAGTTTGTACGCGGTTGTTGTTGTGCTACTAAACAGCGATCGTTTGAGGCCGAGTAGCAAAATGGTTATGCAGCGGATTGCAAATCCGCCTACGCCGGTTCGATTCCGACCTCGGCCTCCACTATAAACAAGCTCCGTAGATCCATGATTTACGGAGCTTTTTTATTTTCAGTGCGCTGCAAGATTTAGTCTTGAAATCAGCTACTGTGAACTTGCTTCACCGGGACGTGATGTATATATTTCCCGCTCTGCTTCAAAGGCTCAACAAAGACAGATTCTCTGGTCGACTGATTTGAGCACTACAACAGCGCTACCGCCCGAATGGCGAAACTGGTAGACGCATGGGACTTAAAATCCCCCGCTCGTAAGGGCGTGCCGGTTCGATTCCGGCTTCGGGCACCATCTTAAATCAAGGGTTTGCGGGCGAAAGCTGAGGCGAACCCTTGTTTGTTTCCGGATTGCCATTTTTAACTGGCTCCTCATCAATTCCTTGCGTTTCTGCGCGCAGAGACCGTTGGTCACTTCTCGATGCAACCAATCCTGCAAGCGTCTACGTTTGTGGCTTGGTCGAAGATATCAAAAGTCATTGAGTGAACATTTTAGCTTGACCCGGTGGCGTTGATATCAGGATGGATCTTGATCAAGGCGCGGTACATCGCTCAGGCGATGGGCATTCAGACGGCCTGTCTGTTACGCCAGACCCGCCATTTTTGACGTGTTAAGGAGAACACCGATGGCAATCAATCAAGTGCACGCAGCAACCGATAAAACCGCTCTCGTCGAAGCCGAGGTGTACCGTTGGTACAATCTCTTCTTTCCGTGGTCGCGCGGTATGTCTTCCCGGTCGGAGGGCGCCATCAAGCCTCTGTACGATGCGTTGGCGAATGACTTCCGTGTGGTACTCACCGATGGAGAGATCATGTGTCGGGCGGACTATTGGGAGCGACTTTGGGGCTTGTATGGCAAGCGTGCTGGAAGCCCTGAATCACACATCACCAACCTCTCGATCACAGCGCTTCCCGGGGACTGTTTCCTGGCCGTCTTCGACCTTGTCAAAGACGGCATTACCAAGAAGAAAGTCGATTCGGCGCTGATGCGCGTCGACCAGGCCTCGCCATCCGGAATTTCATGGGTTTATGTCCATGAAAGCGAGCACGAGAGGAGCCTGGCGTAAGTCACTTGAGCTCCACTCTCGCGGCTAAAAAGCCCGGATGTTTTTAACCTTGACGAAAAATCAGGCCCAGCCCCGCGCTGGGCTTTTTGTACCTGCTGTTCGGCCAGAAAACAAAAAGCCCAGGCATACCCCGGGCCAGTCGAGGGAACACATTCAGCGCGAATCAGCCTCTTTTGCAGCCTGGGCGTTTGATCGTTCCTTGCGCCTGCGCAGCCAGCTGAAGAATGCATGTACCGGGTGTAAAAACGCAGCCAGTACGCACAGTAGCATGATGGTGAAAATGGCAATCAGCGGGAGGCTTTCGTGCGAGAACATGGTGGGGTACTCCTGTAGGCACTATGTTGGAACCTGCAGGCTAGACGCATTGAGCCATGCTTGCGATGAACGTATGTTCATCCTCGGGCGCTTGAACTGTGCTACGGAGGGCTCACCAAAATGATCAATTCCAGAGGTGCGCGAGCGCCGGCCTTCAGTAAAGGCCAGCGCTGTGCGTGGAGTGATTACGCAGGTGTGTTATTAGCTGCGCTTGGGCAACTTCCAGTTCGGACGGATGAAGTGGCAGGTGTAGCCATTCGGTATCCGCTCCAGGTAGTCCTGGTGCTCAGGTTCCGCTTCCCAGAACGGCCCCGCCGGTTCGATTTCGGTGACTACTCGGCCCGGCCAGAGACCGGAAGCGTCAACGTCGGCGGCGGTATCCTCGGCGATGTCGCGTTGCTCTTCGCTGAGATAATAAATCGCCGAACGATAGCTGGGGCCGAGATCGTTGCCTTGACGGTTGGGTGTACTCGGATCGTGGATCTGGAAGAAGAACTCGAGGATCTGCCGGTAGCTGATCACCGCCGGGTCGAAGATGATTTCGATGGCTTCAGCGTGGTTGCCGTGGTTGCGGTAGGTGGCGTTCGGTACATCGCCGCCGCTGTAGCCGACTCGCGTCTGCAACACGCCGGGATAACGCCGCAGCAGGTCCTGCATGCCCCAGAAGCAGCCCCCGGCGAGAATCGCGGTTTCGGTTTGTCCGGTCATGATTTTTTGCCTCTAGGTGACGGTGGATATGGTTCTGGTTATGAGGGCGCGTTGGCTATTTGCAAGCCTGATTCAGGGCTACGGGCTGCTCGAACCGGAGTTTTCAACAAAAAGCCCTGACGATAAGGCCAGGGCATTGATGGGTTCGAGCGGTGAATTCGTGGCAATTCACGTCGAGTGATGGACTAAAAACACGACATCAATCGGTTATACGAACGCTTGCCCGAAAAAGCCCCTTGGCAGGCGCTGCGGCCCAGCCAGCGCGGTCAGGCGTTCGATCCACTCCGAACGCCAGTTCGACGCACCATGATCAGCTTTGGTGTGGCGCGCTGCGCGGCGTGCGGCATTGCGCTGGGTCTTGCGTGCTTCTTTGTAGGCGTCGGTATTGCGGCAGCTGCGGCATTTGACGCGATTGAGTTCCAGGCTTGAGGCAAGGTTGTCACCCTTGTGACCACAAGCCAGATGTCCGTCTGTTTTGAAATGGATAACCATGAACCGTCTCCTGGGTGACGTGTACAGGTTTTGACCGCCCACACCTCGGGGCGTTCGGTACATCGGCCAGACGGTACGCCGGTTAGCTGTCGTTTATCGCGGTGCAGTCATCTGAAACGTGGCAGTGGCCGTTCGACCGGTTGTAGCGACGACAGGGTGCTGCGGATCAGCGGTGTGTCTTTTTCGATGTCGTTCAGTCGATCGCGGATGCGCAGGGCAGTCGGATGGCCGCCTTGATGATCGACCCAGTCGGCGATTTCCTTGCAGGCCGCGGCAAGTCGCGCCTGACGAGAGTCGAGCAAGGTGAGGAGGGTGGTGATGGACTCTTTTTCGGACATGGAACACCTCCGTTCAGACAAACCGTTGAGAGGCAGCAAAAAGCCCGCGGGCTGCGAGCTCTCTGCCGTTGGGGCGCTGGTCCGTCAGCTGCTTTGAGTATAGACCCCGCCTGTCAATTGCATCAGCCGGCCGATTGTCGCGCCGGCAGCGGCGAGCTGGCCGCATTGAGCCGTCGGCATTCGCGTCGGGCATCTTCCTCAAGATCGTAGCCGTCGCCGATGAAGCCGCCGGTGCGGGTGTCGTTGATCCGAAACCAACTGCTGGCCTCAGCGGGTTCATGTTGGCTTTCCCCGGCGCGGCGGCCGTGAATGATGATCTTGTTGCAGCGCTTCACGACAAATATGTCTTCCATGGCGTCACCACAGCAAATAGGTGTCAGATCAACTATAGAAGCCTTGGCCAATCGTGCAAAAAATAGCCAGTCAGTTCGTCGGTTGCAGCCGCCACTCTGTGGCATGCCAATCCAGGTGGTGCGTCGGTTTCAACGCCTGTAGAAACTCAGTGTCGTGGGAAACCGCAACAATTGCGCCGGGAAACGTCTGCAATGCGTGCTCGAAAGCCTGAACCGATGCCAGATCCAGATGATTGCTCGGCTCATCGAGCAGCAACAATTGCGCAGGTGTCTTGCCCCACAAGGCCACCGCCAGCGCGGCTTTCAAACGTTCTCCACCGCTCAGTGAAGCGCTCGCTCGAGTGACCCGCTGCGCGTCCAGTTGCAGATGCGCCAGATGGCTGCGCAATTCGCTCTCACTCAACGGACTCTGCAGCGCGAGCAGTTGCTCGATGACGCTGAGACGGTCATCCAGCAGCTTCAGATGCTGGTCCAGATAAGCCGCAGGAACATGGGTGATGCATTCGCCGCTGGCGGGATGCAGTTGACCTGCGAGCACTCTGAGCAACGTCGATTTGCCGCAGCCATTCGGACCATTGACGGCGACGCGCACAGGACCGCTCAGCGTGAGATTGAACGGTTGCGTCGGCAGCCATGGCAGGCACGTATCAATCAACGAGCAGACTCTGCGCGCAGCAGGCACTGCGCTGCCGGGCAGGTTCATCAGCACCGCATCATCCGCGAGCACTTTGGCATAGGCATCGCGCACCCGTGCATCAAGCTCCGATTTGCGCTGCTGATGACCATGACGCACCTGGCCCATGACCTGCCTCGCCGCACCTTTGAGGCCGGCGCGTTCGAAGCCCGCGACGTTGGCGGTTTTGGCATTGCGCAGTGAGCGGGCGGCATGCCGCTGGATGGTGTCGTGCTCGTTTTGCAAGCGCTGCTGCTCGCGCCGGCGCTCGGTTCGGCTTTGATCCAGCGTGACTTGCGCCGCCTGATGGACCTGTCGTTGCTGCTGGTAAGCGGAAAAATTGCCGCCGTACACCGTGACACCCAGCGGCGTCAGCTCGACGATACGCTGCATGCGTTCAAGCAATTGCCGGTCGTGGCTGATGACGATCAATCCGCCGCGCCAGCGTTCCAGTTCGCTCATCAACCAGTCGCGGCCGGGGCCGTCGAGATGGTTGGTCGGTTCATCCAGCACCAACAGATGCGCCGGATTCAGAAGCGCCCTGATCAACGCCAGCCGCGCTTGCTGGCCGCCGCTCAGCGGTTGGGTCAGATCCGTGGGAGCAATGTCCGGCAGACCGGCGTTATCCAGCGATTGGCGCAGACGTTCGGGCAGATCCCAGCGCTCGCTGACGATATCGAAATCTTCCGCCGCCGCCTCGCCACACTGCAGCCGTTGCAATGCGCGAAGGGCGGCGGCGGTGCCGGTGGCGTCGGCCACGGTCTGCGCCGCATCGGCGGTGAATGTTTGCGCCACATAAGCCAATGGAATCGAGCAGGTGACGCTGCCGGCAGTTGGTTGCAAGTGCCCGGCGATCAGCTTGGCCAGCACACTTTTACCGACGCCGTTGCGCCCGACGATGGCGGTGTGGGTGTGATCGAATTGCAGATTCAGGTCGTTGAAAATCGTCTCGCCATTAGCGAACTGAAAACTGGTTTGATTCAGGGAGACGAGGGCAGGCGTACGCGAGACGTGAGTCATCGGCACCTCCGAAAAATGTCGTGAACACTGACAGGCGCTATTCAGCGCTTATCGCGATTACATTTTCAGAAGGCTTGATTGTTCACTGTCTGCGGTCGTCCTGAAGGGGGAAAGGTGGCTAGCCTAGATCACCCATCCGCCGCGATCAAGACGCGTCCATCATTTGCTCGAGAAACATCGCCAGCGCCACTTCCTCGGAGCGCAAGCCCTTGCGCACCCTCGGGCGTGGCAGTTCGGCCAGCGCACCGAGCAGGAAACGCTCGACCACCGCCGGATGGATGTAGCACTTGCGGCACACCGCCGGGGTGTTGCCCAGCTGTTTGGACACGTTCTTGACCATCTCCACTACGTGCCGTTTCGCCTCGGCTTCCGACTCCCATTGCAGTTCGCGTAATACCGCCAAAGCCAGTGCGCTGCCGGCCCAGGTGCGGTAATCCTTGGCGGTGAAGTCAGCGCCGGTGAGGGTCTGCAGGTAGCTGTTGACGTCGTGGGAGCTGACGGTGTGCCGCTCGCCGTTTTCGTCCAGATACTGAAACAGATTCTGTCCGGGGATTTCCAGGCAGCGCTTGATGATGCGCGCCAAGCGACGATCCTTGACGGTGATCTGGTGTTCGATGCCACTTTTGCCGCGAAACTGGAACAGAATCGCGCTGCCGTTGACCTCGACATGTCGGCTGCGCAGGGTGGTCAGGCCATAGGAGCGGTTGTCCCGCGCGTATTGGGTATTGCCGACACGAATCAATGTGGCGTCGAGCAGCGTGATGACCGTGGCCATGACTTTGTCGCGGCTGAAGCCGGGGGCGTCCAGCAAGCTTTCGAGCTGTTTGCGTAACTTCGGCAGCGCCAGGCCGAACTCACGCAAGCGCGAGTACTTGTCGGCATCACGCACCTCGCGCCAGCGTGGGTGATAGCGATACTGCTTGCGGCCCCGGGCATCGCGTCCGGTGGCCTGCAAATGGCCACGCGGATCGGCGCAGATCCACACGTCGGTGTAGGCCGGCGGCACTGCCAGCGAATTGATCCGTTTGATCTCATCAGGGTCGGTGATGCGCTGCCCGGCCGGATCGAAATAGGCGAACTTGCCGCGCAGCTTTTTACGGGTGAGGCCGGGTTGAGTATCGTCGACGTAATGCAGGTCGGGCGGTAAGACGTCGGCTAGTGCGGTGTCGGGCATGGCGGTGTCCTTGGCGAATCGCTCTGTTACAGCGATTGACCGCGCGCCGTGGCCGTCGTGCCAACCAATTCAGGCCAGCACGGCGACGGCCTTGATCTGCGCCCATAAATGCTGGCCCGGGTGGATGCCGAGCTGATCCCGGGAAAATCGCGTGATCCGCGCCAACAGCGGTGTGCCGCCGGCATCCAGACGAATCAGCACATGCGCGGCATTGTCCGCCGCCAGCTCGCTGACCACGGTCACCGGCAAGCGATTGAGGATGCTGCTGGCCTCGCTGTTGTGCAGGGCCAGACTGATGTCGCGGGCGTGCACCTTGCAGCGCAGAGCCTGACCGACCGCCATCGGCGCGTGAGTCACCCGGATGTTCATGGCAGTCGCCGGCAATTGCAGACTCAGCAACTGGTACTCGGCATCGTAGGCGCTGACCTGGCCTTCGATGATTACACCAGCGTCATCGCCCAACGCCATTGGCAGGTCAAGGCGCGCGAGGGTCTCGCCAATCGGGCCGCTGGCCAGGGCCTTGCCGTCGCTGAGCAGCACCAGATGATCGGCCAGGCGGGCCACCTCGTCCTGCGCGTGGCTGACGTAAAGCACCGGGATGTCCAGCTCGTCGTGCAGACGTTGCAGGTACGGCAGGATTTCGTTTTTACGCTGACTGTCGAGGGCGGCCAATGGCTCATCCATCAGCAATAGTTTCGGGCTGGTCAACAGCGCGCGGGCGATGCCGACACGTTGGCGTTCGCCGCCGGACAGATGCTGCGGATGACGCTCCAGCAAATGACCGATGCCTAGCAGCTCGGTGGCTTGCGCCATGTCGACCCGGCGCTGGGCCTTGGCAATGCGCTTGAGACCGAACTGCAGGTTGGCCAGCACCGACAGATGCGGGAACAGGCTGGCTTCCTGGAACACGTAACCCAGCGCACGTTTGTGCGGCGGGACAAAAATCCGCCGTTCGCTGTCCTGCCAGACTTCGTCGTTGATCTGGATGAAACCCTGCTCGGCTCGCTCAAGCCCGGCGATACAGCGCAGGCAAGTGGTTTTGCCCGATCCGGAATGGCCATACAGCGCAGTCACGCCACGCCCCGGCAAATGCAGATCGACATCCAGACTGAAACCCGGATAAGTGATTTTCAGACGTGCATCAATCATCGATCAGCTCCAGCCCGCGCGGGTCTTGCGGCTGGAGTAGAGCGCCAGCAACACCAGAAACGAAAACACCAGCATCGCCCCGGCCAGCCAATGGGCCTGAACATATTCCATCGCCTCGACATGGTCGTAGATCTGCACCGAGACCACGCGGGTCTTGTCGGGAATGTTGCCGCCGATCATCAGCACCACGCCGAATTCACCAACGGTATGCGCGAAACCGAGGATCGCCGCCGTCACAAAACCGGGGCGGGCCAACGGCAGGATCACGCTGAAAAAAGTGTCCCAGGGATTGGCGCGCAAGGTCGCGGCCACCTCCAGTGGGCGGGTGCCAATGGCGGAAAACGCGTTCTGCAACGGTTGCACCACAAACGGCATGGAATAGATCACCGAACCGATCACCAGCCCGGTAAAACTGAAGGTCAGAGTGCCCAGACCCAGCCATTGCGTGAAGTGGCCGAGAAAGCCATTAGGCCCCATCGCCAGCAGCAGATAAAAGCCGATCACGGTCGGCGGCAGTACGAGGGGCAGGGCGACGATTGCGCCGATGGGGCCACGCAGCCAGGAACGGCTGCGCGACAACCACAGGGCAATCGGCGTGCCGACGACCAGCAGGATAGCGGTGGTCAGGGACGCCAGTTTCAGGGTCAGCCAGATCGCCGCGAAGTCGGCACTCGTCAGCGACATTTAGAGCTGGTAACCGTAGGACTTGATCACCGCAGCGGCTTTCGGACCCTTGAGGTATTCAACCAGCGCTTTGGCGGCGGCGCTGTCCTTGCCTTTGTTGAGAATCACCGCGTCCTGTTTGATCGGGTCGTGCATGCTCGCTGGAACGATCCACGCCGAACCGCTGGTGACCCTGCCGTCCTTGTAGATCTGCGACAGTGCGACAAAACCCAGTTCGGCGTTGCCGGTGGACACGAACTGGTAGGCCTGGGTGATGTTCTGGCCTTCGACGATCTTCGCCTTGGTCGCCTCAGTCAGATTGAGTTTTTCCAGCACTTGAGTAGCGGCCAGACCGTATGGCGCGGCTTTCGGATTGGCGATGGACAGGTGCTGGTATTCATTCTTCTTCAGGACTTCACCTTTGGCGTCGACATAACCATCTTTCGCCGACCACAGCGCCAGGGTGCCGATGGCGTAGGTGAAGCGCGAACCCTTGACGGTGTCGCCTTCTTTTTCCAGTTTTTCCGGCGTGGTGTCGTCCGCCGAGAGGAACACTTCGAACGGCGCGCCGTTTTTGATCTGGGTATAGAACTGACCGGTGGCACCGTAGGCGGCGACCAGTTTGTGCCCGGTGTCTTTTTCGAAATCGGCAGCAATTGCCTGGATCGGCGCGGTGAAGTTGGCGGCAACCGCCACTTGCACTTCATCAGCCTGAGCGACACCGAAGGCGAATACCGAAAGCAGGGTGGCCAGGCAGGCTGGGGCAAAACGTGGGGCACGAATGGTCATGTAACAGCTCCGTTATGGGCGAGTGCAGAGGGCAGTTATTGTTGGAGGTGGACTGCACCGATGCGAAGGGTGGAACGCTATATAGCGAAATATATAGCGAAATGCCGCTAAACAGGAAGTGCTGGTGAACACAGGGTGAGGTGGTGCCATGTCTCACCCTGCGCCGGATCAGCGGCGGAGCAGTTTTGCCAGAGCGCCATCCGCCAGTTGCCGGGTCAGATCAGCGCTGTTCAGCTCTTCGCCCAATGGGAACGCCTGACCGGCCCAGAGGTTGCTGAACTGCGCTTCACTTTTGGCACGCAACGGCATCAGCGCCCCGCCGGCCAGCGGGAAGGCCGGGGCTTTCGGTGACATCGGGCCGATTTCGCGCATCACCCGATTGAGAATGCCGCGAGCCGGGCGGCCGGTGAACAGGTTGGTAATCGCGGTTTCACTTTCCTTGGCGCTGCGCAGCGCCTGGTGATGCGAGGCGCTGACTTTCGCTTCCGGCGTAAACAGATACGCGGTGCCGACCTGCACCGCTGACGCACCGAGTACCAATGCTGCGGCGACACCGCGTGCATCGGCAATGGCGCCGGCAGCGATCACCGGCACCTTGACCGCATCGACGATCTGCGGCACCAGCGCAAAGGTGCCGACCTGACTGCTCAAATCATCGCTGAGAAACATCCCGCGATGCCCGCCAGCCTCGTAACCCATGGCGATGATCGCGTCGCAACCGTTTTGCTCAAGCCACATCGCTTCATCGACAGTGGTGGCGGACGAGAGGATTTTCGCACCCGTGGCCTTGACCCGATCCAGCAGGGATTTTTCCGGCAGACCAAAGTGAAAGCTCACCACCTCAGGACGAAACTCTTCGAGCACGGCGCACGCTGCCGCATCGAATGGCGCGCGGTTGGAAACCGGTGTCGGTGCGTCGAAATCGACGCCCAATTCGCGGTAGTAAGGCTCCAGCAGGTTTTTCCAGTCTTGCGCGCGCTGTTCATCGGCGGCCGGTGGCTGGTGGCAGAAGAAATTGACGTTGAACGGTTTGCGGGTGTGCTCGCGAATGGTCTTCAGCTCTTCGCGCAACTGCTCGATGCTCAGCATTGCGGCAGGCATCGAACCCAAGCCGCCGGCGTTGCACACGGCGATCACCATTGCCGAAGTCGTGGCGCCGGCCATCGGGGCCTGAATGATCGGCAGCTCGATGCCGAGCAGGTCAAGAATGCGAGTGTCAGGCCATTGGCTCATGAAAGCGGTTCTCCGAACGATGAAACGGGGCAGGGACGGCAGAGCCGGTTTTTTAACAGCAAAACCGGACTCGGGGCCAGTCTGAATTTTCAATGCAGCCATCAGCGGCGATGAAAACCGCCGCCCCCGCCGCCCCCAAATGAGCGGTTCATGACTTGCGAGGAGTTGTGAAAGTTGTTGGTGCGCTGGTTGCCGAAGTTTCGCGCAGCAGACTCGCGATTGAGGTTCTGCAGTTGCGCATTGTTGTTGACCGGCGCCGTGCGGGCCGGGCTGCCCTTGACCATCGATTGCCAGCCGTTGTCGGTTTTCTTGTAGACGTTGCCGTCGCGCCCGGCATAGACGTTGTCGCCAACCCGTGCGGCGCCGCCGTTGCGGCCTTTCACGCCGGCATACTGCGTGGTCTTGTCGGTGTTGGGGTTGTACACCGCGCCACGATTGGCGGTGACCTGGGTGCCGGTGCGAGCATTACCTGCGGTGACCCGGCCACCGGCGATGGCGCCACCATTCGGCCCGACCACTTCACCGCTACGTCCAGCCGCGTAGTTGCCGGTGTAGGCGTTGTGCACCGCGCCGCGTTGGCCTGCCGCCGCAATACCGGTGCGCGAGTTATAGGACGAGCCAACCTGACCGGCCCAGCGATTGCCGGTCCAGGCGTTGTATCCGGCGCCATAGCGACTCACCGTCGCGCGATCCCCCCACTGACGATAAATGTTGCCGGTGGTGCCTGCCCAGCCACCGGGCCCCCAGGCCACAGCACCGCCACGATAGCCATAAGCGGCGCCGCCCCAGGCCAGTGGCGCGGGGTACAGGCGCGGGCCCCAGGCGTAACCCCAGCCGTAATTGCCCCACCATGGATAAGCGCCCCAGCCCCAACCCATCGCCACGGTGTTGCCGCCCCAGCTCCAGCCGAAGCCGAAACCGAAGGTCCAGCCTGTCCACGGCGTATAGCGCATGGCGACGCCGAAACCGTAGGTCACCGGTGGCCCGTACCAGACGCTGCCGACCCACGGCGTGTAAGGATAACCGGTGCCGTAGACCACCACGCCGGTGGCCGGATCCAGATTCGACCCTTGATAACCCGAGGTATAGCCGACCACCACGGTGTCGCCGCTGGACTCATAGACTTTGACGTAGGTGAGGTAATGCATCGGCGAACTCGGCGGGATCGAATAGATCACCGCCGGCACCGAACTGGCGACGCTCCATGGTCCGTTCACCGAGGTGGCGCTGAACCAGATACCGTTTTCCACCGCATACCAGTTGTCGTTGTCGACACGAATAATCGGCGTCGCGCTGTTGACCACGTATTGCAGTGATGTGGGGTTGATCGCCTTGAGTTGCGGTTCGCCATCGAACTGAGGTGCGGTCATTTTCACTGCGCTTTTCTTGATCGCCGAGGTTTGCGGGATGGTCGCCGCGATCGCGGCTTCCTTGGCCTGTGGCGTGCCGGCGACCGAGGCCTTGACGTTCTCTTTCGGGCTGTCGTCCGGGATGTTGGCGAAATCTGCCGGTAGTTTGTCCGCTGGGGTAAACGTCCATGGGCCGCGCATGTCGGCAGCGCGAAACCAGCGCCCGGAGATCAGCACGTAACTGTTCTGGTCACCGATTTCCTTGAAGATGTGCCCGGTGGTGTTGCTCACGTAGAGCAGACTGGTGCCCTGAATCGGTAGCCACTGCGGCGCGCCGTCGGTGACGATCAGTTCGGTGGGCGTGGTGGCGATGAAGATTTTCGGCTGCGGCGGTCTGGCCAGATTTGGCACCTTGTCTTTCGGATCACTCTGCCCGGTCAGCAGATCGACCTGACGGCTCTGGATCGCCGCCTGTTTGGCCTTCTCCAGATCGGCTGGCGGCGAGGTCAGACGGGTGTATTCGCCGCTGAGGCTGTCAGCGACCATCCAGCCATCGAACACGTGCAGGTAGTGCTTGCCCTCGGCGTCCTTGAGCAATAGCGGGCGGGTGTTGATCACCCGTTGCAGCGCAGTGCCATCGACCGCCCGGTACACGGCGTCGCCATCGATGTAGACGAGCAGTGCGGGAACGTCGGAACTGATGATCGTCGGCGGGGTGTTTTCCAGCGGCGCGCTGTCGGCTTTCTGCTCGGCCGACAGCACGCCGACGGCGGCTTCAAGTTGATCGAGGGAGATGGTTTTCTTGCGACTTTCGGCATCTTTCTGCAGCGCGCCGAGCCAGACGTCGGCCTGACTGGCGTCGGCAGGGAAGTCGGCCTTGATGATCTTGTACTGATCCAGTGCGACCCAGCGCGTGGCCTTGTCGACCAGCGTGTGCGCGCTGAACTGGACGATGCCGAAGGTGGGTTTGCCGTCGGCGCCGGTGGCTTCGACGGCAGCCCGGGCATTGAGGGTGTAGCCATCCCAGCTGTCGAGTTGCGGCTGGTACACGGTCAGTTTGGCCTTGCCGCTGGTGATCACTTGCGGCCACGTCGGAGCGCTGGCGGCAGCGTCGGCAGCAGCAGGTTTGCTGGCGGTAGCCGGGGCCGCCCAAGTGTCGCCAACGGTCAGCAGGCACAGCATCAGTATCGCAAGCAACGAGCGCGGGTAAGACATTGTCAGCTCCATCGACAGGGCCGCTTTCAGCAGGATGGCAGCGAAAGCACGGCCGTCGAAAAAGCATAGTCGCCCGCTCTGGAATTACTGGGCGGATTTGCGAATTGGCGCAAAGTCGGGTGGGGCAATGTGTTGCTTTGTGTTATTTCAGGGCACGAGTATTTGAATCCATTGATTGAGAGGCAGCCATGTTCAACGGCATTTTGATCGACAAAGACGACAGCGGATATCGCGCCAGCCTGCAGCAGATCAGCGAAGCGCAGTTGCCTGAAGGCGACGTGACGGTGAAGGTCGCGTACAGCACGCTGAACTTCAAGGACGGTCTGGCGATTACTGGCAGCAGCCCTGTGGTGCGCAAGTTTCCGATGGTGCCGGGGATCGACTTGGCGGGCACGGTCGAGGTCAGTTCGCATCCCGATTACCAGGTCGGTGATCAGGTGCTGCTCAACGGCTGGGGCGTGGGCGAGAGTCACTGGGGCGGGCTGGCGCAGAAGGCGCGGCTCAATGGCGACTGGCTGATTCCGTTGCCCAAAGCCTTTACCGCGGCGCAAGCCATGGCCATCGGCACCGCCGGCTACACGGCGATGCTGTGCATTCTGGCGCTGGAGCGTAACGGCGTGTTCCCGGATCAGGGCGAAGTGCTGGTGACTGGCGCCAATGGCGGGGTGGGCAGTTTCGCCATCGCCTTGCTCAGCAAACTCGGTTATCGCGTGGTGGCGTCCACCGGCCGGGTGTCCGAGCATGAGTACCTGAAGCAACTGGGTGCCAGCGAGATCATCGATCGCGCAACTTTGTCTGAGCCGGGCAAGCCCTTGGCTAAGGAACGCTGGGCCGCAGTGATCGATTCGGTCGGCAGTCACACCTTGGCCAACGCCTGTGCCAGCACCCGCGCCGAAGGCACGGTGGCGGCCTGCGGTCTGGCCCAGGGCATGGATTTTCCGGCGTCGGTGGCGCCGTTCATTTTGCGCGGCGTGACGCTGGCGGGGATCAACAGCGTAACTCAGCCCAAAGCGCGGCGGATCGAGGCCTGGGCGCGTCTGGCCAAGGATCTGGACTTCGCCCTGTTGCCATTGATCAGTCATGAAATCGCCCTCAGCGAAGCCATCGACGCGGCGCCAAAACTGCTCGCCGGACAGCTTCGCGGCAGGGTTGTGGTCGACGTCAATCGCTGACAGAGTAGGCGTCATTGCGGCCCTGTGTGGCCGCACTTCTATACAGGGAGCCGCACTTTCGATGGATTTGAAACGACAGCAAATCGACGCCTTCACCGTTGCTGGCCTGCAGGTTCGCACCACCAACGCCGCAGAGCACCAACCCGAAACCGCGAAAATCGGCCCGATGTGGGGCCGGTTTTTCGGCGAGGAGTTGGCCGAATCCATTCCCGGCAAGTCAGCCCATTCGCCGATTTATGGCGTGTATTCGGCTTACGAGTCGGATGCTTCGGGTGCGTTTGACGTTACCGCTGGCGTTGCCGTGAATGCTTCAGTCAAAGACTTTGAGTCCGTGCGGATCGAAGCGGGCGAGTATCTGGTGTTCGAAGCGCAGGGGCCGTTGCCTGATGCGGTCATCTCGATTTGGGGAAAGATCTGGGACTTCTTTGCAGCCAATCCGCAGATTCAGCGCCGTTACGCTACCGACTTCGAGGCCTACACCGGCCCCGAGTCCGTGTCGGTCTACATCGGCGTGCGCTAAGACTGGGTTTCGCGTTCCAGCAACTGGCGCTTACGCTCTACGCCCCAGCGATACCCCGACAGATTGCCATCGCTGCGCACCACGCGATGGCAGGGGATTGCCACGGCCAGACGGTTGGCGCCGCAGGCTTGCGCCACGGCGCGCATGGAGGTCGGCGCGCCAATTCGCTGAGCGATCTCCGCGTAACTGGCGGTGCAACCCACTGGAATCTCCCGCAACGCCTGCCACACCCGTTCCTGAAACGCTGTGCCACGCACATCCAGTGGCAAGTCGAGGCCTAGCGCTGGCGCTTCGATGAAACCCACCACCTTGGCAATCAACTGCTCGAAGCTGGCATCGGCGCCAATCAGGTTTGCGTTGCGGAACTGATCCTGCAGATCGCACACCAGTTGATGCGGATCGTCGCCCAACAGAATCGCGCACACGCCGCGCTCACTCTGCGCCACCAGAATCGCCCCGAGCGAACATTGGCCAACGGCAAAATGAATGTCGTTGTTGCGTCCAGCCGCGCGGTAGTCGCCGGGCTTCATGCCCAGTACCTTGTCGGCTGACTCATAAAAGCGGCTGTTGGAATTGAAACCCGCGTCGTACAGCGCATCGGTCACCGTGCCGCCATCCGCGAGCCGTTCACGCACCCGGCGCGAACGATGCGCCGCCGCGTAACCCTTTGGTGTCAGGCCGGTTGCGGCCTTGAACACCCGATGAAAATGGAAAGGGCTGAGGCCGGCGGTTTCGGCGAGTTCATTGAGTGCGGGCACTGTTTCACTCGACTCGATCTGCCGACAGGCCATCGCCACGGTCGCGGCGTGCTGGCTGGCGACTTCAGTCTGATCCTTGCTGGTGCGCTTGCTTGGGCGGTAACCCGCCGCCTCGGCAGCTTGAGCACTTTCGAAGAACTCGACGTTCTGCGGCTTGGGCAAACGTGAAAGGCTGCTGGGGCGGCAATAGATGCCGGTAGTTTTCACCGCATAGACAAACTGCCCGTCGGCCCGCGGGTCCCGTGCAACGACGGCGGCCCAGCGTGGATCGGTTTCAACGTTGATGAGGGGCGAAAGCTTTTTCATGGCGAGTAGTCCGTTGACCTGTTTGACTCAGGTTAACCAGCGGCGATGTTGGTAACACTCCGGGCCTTGCGGTCAAACTTTTCAGTTCACCCGGCGACACGCAAGGTCAGGTTGATCCGGCGTTCGCCCAACTGCGGATGCCGCCCGGGTTTGATCGGCAGCACGCCGTGAAAGCGCAAGCGATCAACCCCGCCCCAGACCACCATATCGCCATGCAGCAGAGGAATGCGCTGGCTTTTGTCGCTACGGGCAAAACCACCGAACAGGAACATCGCCGGCAACCCCAATGACAGCGAAACGATCGGCGCCGCGTAGGCATTTTCGTCTTTGTCCTGATGCAAAGACATTTTCGCGCCGGGGACATATTGGTTGATCAGGCAGGAGTCTGGATGAAAGTCGGCAAATCCAGCGCGCTGTGCTGCTTTGCGCGCCAGTTCTGACAACACTTCTGGCATCGCCGGCCAAGGCTGGCCACTCAGCGGGTCGACGGTGCTGTAGCGATAACCGCTACGGTCGGTGATCCAGCCCAGGGTTCCGCAACTGCTGGTGCCCACCGACATGCTGAAACCGCCCGGGGTCATCATGTGGCGCAACGGTGCTACGGCGAGAATGGCTTCCAGCGCTGGCAACAGTTGATCGATCACCGGCAGGGCGAAGCCGCGCAACACCCACGATTGTTCGCCGATCTGCTCGGCGCGGGGTTGTTGCTCGGGTTCGTGGTCGGCGAACAGGTCGAAGGTGGTCGGGTGCATGGCGTTCATGATGCGTCGTGGAAGATGATGCCCAGAGTATGCCGATTTCCGCTGTGCAGGCGACTGACGCCGTGACGCATGGTCACTCGATAATCGCCGCGTGTGCCGCTGACCGGGCGCTGGTTGACCGCGAATATAGCCGCGTCACCCTTGTGCAGAGCCACAACGTGCGGGCGCGACTGCATGCGTGGACGCTGCTCGGTCAGAACGAACTCACCACCGGTAAAATCCTCTCCGGGCTGCGACAGAAGAATCGCCACTTGCAGTGGGAAAACCAGTTCTCCGTACAGATCCTGATGCAGGCAGTTGTAGTCCTGCGGGCCGTATTGCAACAGCAAGGGTGTCGGCCGCAGTTGGCCGGCAGCCTGACAGCGCTGCACAAACTCGGAATGGGTTGCGGGAAAGCGTACAGGCACATTCATGCGTTCGTACCAGCGGTTGGCCAGTGGCACCAGGCGCGGGTAAAACGCAGTGCGCAGACGTTCGATGGCTGTCGGCAGGGGATAGCTGAAGTACTTGTATTCCCCGCGACCGAAACCGTGGCGGGCCATGATGACCTGCGAACGAAACGGTTCGGTCTGCGAATACAGGGCGCTCAAGCGTTCACAGGTTTGCGCCGACAGCAACGAGCGGACGATGGCATAGCCATATTGATCCAGATGCTGTTCGAGGCTTGCCCAATCGAGCGCATCCAGCCGAGACGGGGACATTGACATGCTGACTCCTGAACCCTTTGGTCGAGGCTGTCAGTCTGGGCAAATCCCGGCGGCAGAACACTCCGCCGCTTGCGGTCGAATCCCGAGTGTTGCGTTACAGGGCTTTGCTCACGGCGATGTCGCTGATCACGTCTTCGGTGGTGCCATGGATGGCGTCCAGTGCGGCCTTGGCCTCTTCGACGGTGCCGTTTTCCAGTTGCGCGAACTCGAAACGGCGTTCACCGTTGAGCTTGTATTTGATGACGTATTTGGTCGTTTGGGCCACGGTCGTGCTTACCTTTGTGTCAGGGGCGACTCAGCTCAGTTTGGAGCTGGAGCGGCGGATGATCTTGATCGAGTGGGTCAGGGTCGGCTTGCGCGTGACGCTGATGGCGCGACGGTTGACGGTGTCGATGGTGATGTTCCAGAAACCGGTGCTCGGCGCGGTGATGCGTGCAGGAAACGTGTCGAAAGCGCCGCCGTGGTAGGTGTGGCGGCCGCCGTTCTTGAACGCGCGGAAGTTGGCGTCGTTCATCAAGCGGATGTTGCAGGTTTGCGAGCATTGGATGACGACGATGTCGTCTTCGTTGAGGTGCTCGCGCTGGTGAATGAATTTCATGGGCGCCTCCAGAAGGGCTTTTTCTACTAAATCAAAACGATAGCATGTGCGATTGGCGCAGTTTATCAGCCCGAACGGGTTATTATCCCGCCGTCGAGCGCTGCTTTGACAATTAAAAACAGTTATTCGCGATTCCATGCGGGTTTAATGGAGTAAGCCTCGGAGAAAAATGGCATTACTGCTGTCCGAGGGTCTTTATGGGAGGTATTTGTATGAAGTGGGGTGTGGTGTGTCTGCCGTTGATGTTGGTCGTGGGTGGTTGCGCGAGTGTTTCCGAAATCAACGAAACCTTGCCCACCATGAGCGTGATTTCCGGCAAGAAACCCCATGAGTATGCTCAGTGCCTGGCCGACAAGCTTGCCAACAGCCGAGGCGCGCTGCAGATGCAGCCGCACAAGGATGGCGTGCGAGTGATTGTTCCCGGGAAATTTTCCACCGGCGCGGCTGCGGTGTTTGATATCGAAGACCGTTCCGGCGGCAGCAGCATCAAGCTGCATGAGCGGATGTCCAATGTGCCGGTTCGTCCCCGTGACGTGCAAAACGCCGCCAATGCCTGTATTTCCGGCTGATAGAATAGCGTCCATCAGCACCGATGCCGTCACAGTCCTGCTGTGACGGCATTTTCATTTCTGGAGTCGCGCATGAAGCGAGAGCAAGTACGGGAACGGCATGCAGAGGGCCTTATCTCTGCCACGCATGTTATTCAAAATCCGGCGAACTCGGGCGAGTGGATCGTGTTTTTCAAGAAGAGCGCCGGTCGCAGCTATTTTCTGGTGGACGATAACGACGAGGTCGAATCCTTCGCCCGGCTCGACGACCTGATCGAGATCGTGCGCGGGCTCGGGATCAAGTTCGCCGAGATCCACATGTAGGGTCTATTTGCAGACCACCACCACACTGCGGTTCTTGTAGTTGCCGACGTCGACCCCCAGGGTCTTGTCGCTTTCCTTGGGCGCCGGCGTGCCGTCGGTACCGACGATGCGATAGCCGGTGCCCGCGCAGGAGGCGTCAGCCTTCTCGTAGCAGGTGGCCCAGGAGTTGGCTTCCCCGGAGCAGTCGATGCTCAAACCCTGTTCGCCGTTGTTCAGGTAGGTGGTTTCCGAGGTGGCACAGCCACCGAGGGCCAATACCGCGATCAGCGGCAGCATTCTGTTCATGTTCATAAGTGTGTCGTCTTCAGCGAGGGAGGGGCTAAACGCTCTGACAGCGCCAGCATGAAAAGGTTATAGCGATTGGCCACTTGTTTTCATCATGCTGTGAGCGGCCACAAAAAAGCCCTGCACAAGGGCAGGGCTCGGCGCGTGTCGCAACCGATCAGTCCTGATCTTTGCCACGGCGTTTGGACGACGCAGGGGTGTCGGTGAATACCGACGCTACATCAGTCGCCAGCTGCTCGCTGTCGAAAGGACCGGCGATGTGTTCGCCATTGGTCGTGGTCAGGTTCCACTTGCCGTCTTTCTTGTCGATCACATACCCGTTGATGATTTTTACCGCGGCCATCTATCTGTCTCGTTCGCTGGTTCAAAGGCGCCATGATACCGACAAATCCTCACATTGGGGGATGATGAGCGTATGGTGATGCAGCGCATTTGCGTGTTTGAGCTACTCTGTTTTCGCGGGTCGAAGTCGCCAACGGAACTATCGGCGAGAATATTTCTCTATGTTGGCATCGGTTAGCCAGTGCGGGGCATTGTAAGGTGCACGCCGCCTGATTAGACTGCGCCGAAACTCGTACACACAGCCCTTTCAAGGACTTATATGATCAAGAAATGCTTGTTCCCAGCAGCCGGTTACGGTACTCGCTTCCTGCCAGCGACTAAAGCCATGCCCAAAGAAATGCTGCCGGTGGTAAACAAGCCACTGATCCAGTACGGCGTTGAAGAAGCTCTGGACGCTGGCCTGACTGAAATCTCGATCGTGACCGGTCGTGGCAAGCGCGCTCTGGAAGACCACTTCGACATCAGCTATGAGCTGGAAAACCAGATCAAAGGCACCGACAAGGAGAAATACCTGGTCGGCATCCGCAAGCTGCTGGACGAGTGCTCGTTCTCCTACACCCGTCAGACCGAAATGAAAGGTCTGGGTCACGCGATCCTCACCGGTCGCCCGCTGATCGGTGACGAGCCGTTCGCCGTGGTGTTGGCGGACGACTTGTGCGTCAACCTCGAAGGCGACGGCGTACTGACCCAGATGGTCAAGCTGTACAAGCAGTTCCGCTGCTCGATCATCGCCATTCAGGAAGTCGATCCGCAGGAAACCAGCAAGTACGGCGTGATCGCCGGCGAGATGATCCGCGACGACATCTACCGCGTACACAGCATGGTCGAGAAGCCAAAGCCGGAAGACGCGCCGTCGAACCTGGCGATCATTGGTCGTTACATCCTGACCCCGGACATCTTCGACCTGATCGAACAGACCGAGCCAGGCAAGGGCGGTGAAATCCAGATCACCGACGCCCTGATGAAGCAGGCCCAGAACGGCTGCGTCATGGCCTACAAGTTCAAGGGCAAGCGTTTTGACTGCGGTGGCGCTGAAGGCTACATCGAAGCGACCAACTTCTGCTTCGAGAACTTCTACAAGACCGGCAAGGCTTACTGATAGCGCCGGACCTGCATCGCGAAGGGTGTGAAAGCACCCGAAGCGAATGCCCCCACAAACGCCCCGACTTGTTCGGGGCGTTTGTTTTTGTGCTGGAACAATCCTTGATCCTGGTGGTGCAATTTACTGGCGCCCTCTGAGCGCGCTGGCTGCTCTTTCAGGGCCGAGCATGCTGGCTGCTCCGATTTCCCTCAGGCGGTACAGTAGAGCCCCATAAAGCGGGCTTCCTGACCGCCCAAAACGAAAAAAGCTCCGTATCTTGCGATACGGAGCTTTTTCTTTATGCGTTACACCGGTTGCGATCTCTCGAAACCGATGCCTTCCGAGCGGTTACTGCTGCACGACATTCGCTGCGGCAGGGTCGACCTTTTTCGGCTTCATCAGGCTGAAGTCGATCAAGGCGCGCTGCTCGCGTTCGTACGGGTTGCCGATCATCAGCGGACGCGGCTTGAAGCTGTCGCTGACCAGACTCTTGCTGCGGTCCAGTTCATCGAAACTCAAACCGGCCATGTCCGCCCAGGTGTGGATCAGATGCGAGCTGCTGTACGGCCGGCCGAGGTCGGCGGCGAAGTTCCAGTCGTGGTTCTCGCGCCATTTCGGCGACGCCCAGGCCATGAATGGAATGGTGTACATCGGCGCGGTCGGTTTGTTCTCGTTACGGCCGAGGGTGTTGTGGCCGGAGGAGTCGAACACGTCTTCACCGTGGTCGGAGAGGTACAGCAGGAAGCCGTTCGGATCTGACTTGGCGTAGTCCTTGATCAGGCTCGACACCACGAAATCGTTGTACAGCACAGCGTTGTCGTAGCTGTTGTAGGTCGGCACCTGATCGTCGCGCACACCGGCCGGCACGCCGGTACGGTCCTGGAACTTGTCGAAGGTCGGCGGATAACGGTACTGGTAGCTCATGTGAGTGCCGAGCAAGTGCACGACGATCAGCTTACGCTGCGCCGGGTCGGTCAGCGCTTTGTTGAACGGCTCGATCACGTCACCGTCGTACTGCGCGGCGTTCTGGTTGCGGTTGTTGTTCAGGTACACCTGCTCGTCGGCCTGCTCGGAGAAGGTCGTGAGCATAGTGTTGCGCTTGGTCATGGTCTGCTGGTTGGTGATCCAGAAGGTCTTGTAACCGGCCTGTTTCATCATGCTGACCAGCGACGGCGTGGACAGGTACAGATCAGGGTTCTCTTCGTCGGCGAAGGTCAGCACCTGCTGCAGCGCTTCAATGGTGTAAGGGCGCGGGGTGATGACGTTGTCGAATACCGCGAGCTGATCCTTGAGCTTGTCCAGTTCCGGGGTGGTCTTGCGTCCATAACCGTACAGGCTCATGCGCTGACGGTTGGTCGACTCGCCGATCACCAGCACCAGGGTCGACGGTTTATCGGCATCGGTCACCTTGAGGTTATGCAGCGGCGGCACCTTGCTCGCGCTGTGCAGCATGTCTTGCATGCCGGCCAGGGTGTCGAGGTAACGGTGGTAAGCCACCGCCATCTGCCAAGGCACGGCTGGCTCGATACGGTCTTCGAACTTCTCGAAACCGCCGGCGAAACTGCCGGTACGTTGGGTCTGTTTGATCAGCGGGTAGCCGACTACGGCGAAGACGATCACGATCGCGGCCACGAACGCGCGGCCTCGGGGCATGTACACCGGGCGCAGGCGGGTCCACAGGAAGTAGGCGAAAGCGGTATGGGCGAGGAATGCCGGGATCATCCACCAGGCGAAGTACTGGGTCATGTATTCGCCGGCTTCAGAGATGTTCGACTCGAACATGATGAAGATGACGCTTTGCGAGAACTCCTGCTGATAGATGAAGAAATAACCCAGGCTGGCCATTGAGCAGGCCCACAGGACGATACCGATCAGCGCGGCCAGCAGTTTGGTGCGTTTGGGAAACGCCAGCATCGGGGCGAGCCACAGCGCGCTCATCACGAAGGCCTGACGGAAACCGCTGAAACCGGAGGTGCCGGTCAGTTGAATCAACAGTTGGGTGATGCCCGAGAAATACCAGAAGAAAGCGAACAGCCAGAGAACCCCGGCCCAGTCGAAACCTGTCGCAGTCGTTTTGCTGCGTTTGAACAATGCCATTCAGCACTCCAGCTCATCGTCACTAACCACCGTCGGAGCGCTACATCAAACCGACGAACGGAAGCCGCGCGCAAACGCACGGCCAGAATGGGCCGGAGTATCACCAAGGCAGTGTGAAAACTTCGTTAGTTGCTGATCAGGGGCAGGGGAGCATCATGTCGGGAACGACAGGCGCCGTTCCCGAAGCCGGCGGGGCAGGTCAGGCGTGCGGATGGCGCTGGACCACCGGCAGAGGTTTGGGCTGAGCGCCCTGGGTCAGCGAGCGCAGCTGCGCCAGCTCCTGCTTCAACTGGTCGCGCTCGTCTTTCAACTGGCGCAATTCATCGCGACGGATCGTGACGTACAGGGTTTGTGGCGGCATTGCTGTGTGTACTGTGCCCATTGCTCACCTCGCAAATGGCGTGTCTCAACTGCAAATCGTCCCCGCGTCGGGGCTACTGACTTGCTATCGGCGCCAATTTTGATTTCTTTTGCCCGTGAATGGAACTTTTTTATTTTTCATGGTCGGTGTGTCTTCGGCAGGATTCGGGGCGTTATCAGTCTGGATCGGGCACAATGCCCGGAAACTTCATCGCAACGCTCTGGACTAACCTCCATCAGTCGCGTTGGGCTATAACCAATGACACACATTTATTTGTAGTAAGGAGCATCAGCACATGCAACTCGGGATTATTGGACTGGGCCGCATGGGCGGCAATATTGCGCGACGTCTGATGCTCAACGGTCACACCACCGTTGTTTACGACCGCAATACCGCTTTCATCGATAACCTGGTCGCCGAGGGCTCCACCGGCGTTGCCGACCTGCCCGCTCTGGTGGCAGGCCTGGCCAAGCCACGTGCCGTATGGGTCATGCTGCCGGCCGGCGCGCCGACCGAAGACACCATCAACACTCTGAGCGACTTGCTGGAAGCCGGTGACACCATCATCGACGGCGGCAACACCAACTATAAGGATGACATTCGCCGGGCGAAAACCCTGGCCGAGAAGGGCCTGCACTACATCGACGTCGGTACCTCCGGCGGCGTCTGGGGCCTGGAGCGCGGTTACTGCATGATGATCGGCGGCGACGCCGAGACCGTGCAGCGCCTTGACCCGCTGTTCGCTGCGCTGGCGCCGGGCATGGGCAACATTCCGCGCACCAAGGATCGCAAGTCCGAGGATCACCGCGCCGAGCACGGCTACATTCACGCCGGTCCTGCCGGTGCCGGGCACTTCGTGAAGATGATTCACAACGGCATCGAGTACGGCATGATGGCCGCGTTCGCCGAAGGCTTCGACATCCTCAAGACCAAGTCCAGCGAGCGTCTGCCGGAAGATCAGCGTTTCGACCTGAACGTGGCCGACATCGCCGAAGTCTGGCGCCGTGGCAGCGTGGTCTCGTCCTGGCTGCTCGACCTGACCGCCGACGCACTGGCCAGCGACCCGAAACTCGACGGGTTCTCCGGTTCGGTGGCTGACAGCGGCGAAGGTCAATGGACCATCGAAGCGGCCATGGAGCAGGCGGTGCCGGTTCCGGTGCTGTCCAACTCGCTGTTCTCGCGCTACCGCTCGCGCGGTCAGGGCACTTTTGGCGACAAGATTCTCTCGGCCCAGCGCTTCGGCTTCGGCGGCCACGTGGAGACACCGAAGAAATGACCCATACGATCCGCAGAAAATCCAAGGCAGAACCCGCACCACCGACCACGCTGTTTTTGTTCGGTGCCCACGGCGACCTGGTCAAGCGCTTGCTGATGCCGGCGCTGTACAACCTCAGTCGCGACGGCTTGCTGGACGAAAATCTGCGGATCGTCGGCGTTGATCACAACGCCATTACCGATGAAGCCTTCGCGCAAAAACTCGAAGACTTCATCCGTACCGAAGTGGCGGCGAAAGTCGGCAAGGGCGATCAGATGCTTGATCCGGCCTTGTGGGCCAAGCTCGCCAAAGGCATCAGCTACGTCCAGGGCGACTTCCTGGACGACAGCACTTATTCCGCGCTGGCGGCAAAAATTGCCGACAGCGGCACTGGCAATGCGGTGTTCTACCTGGCCACAGCGCCACGTTTCTTCAGTGAAGTGGTACGCCGTCTCGGCGACGCCAAGTTGTTGGAGGAAACCCTGGAAGCATTCAGAAGGGTGGTGATCGAGAAGCCGTTCGGCTCCGATCTGCAAACTGCCGAAGCGTTGAACGCCTGTCTGCTCAAGGTCATGTCCGAAAAACAGATCTATCGGATCGACCATTACCTGGGCAAGGAAACCGTGCAGAACATTCTGGTCAGCCGGTTCTCCAACAGCCTGTTCGAGGCCTTCTGGAACAACCATTACATCGACCACGTGCAAATCACCGCGGCAGAAACCGTCGGCGTCGAAACCCGTGGCAGTTTTTACGAGCACACCGGTGCGCTGCGTGACATGGTGCCCAATCACCTGTTCCAGCTGCTGGCAATGGTCGCCATGGAACCACCGGCCGCGTTCGGCGCTGACGCCGTGCGCGGCGAGAAGGCCAAAGTGGTCGGCGCGATCCGTCCATGGAGCGTTGAGGAGGCGCGAGCCAACTCGGTACGCGGTCAGTACCGCGCCGGCGAGGTCGATGGCAAAGCGTTGAATGGCTATCGCCAGGAAGCCAACGTGGCGCCTGACAGCAACACCGAAACCTACGTCGCGCTGAAAGTCATGATCGACAACTGGCGCTGGGTCGGCGTGCCGTTCTACCTGCGTACCGGCAAGCGCATGAGCGTGCGCGACACCGAGATCGTCATCTGCTTCAAACCGGCGCCGTACGCGCAGTTCCGGGATACCGAGGTCGACGAGTTGCAGCCGACCTATCTGCGTATTCAGATCCAGCCTAACGAAGGCATGTGGTTCGACCTGCTGGCCAAACGGCCGGGGCCGGCGTTGAACATGGCCAACATCGAGCTGGGTTTTGCCTACAAGGATTTCTTCGAGATGCAGCCGTCCACCGGCTACGAAACGCTGATCTACGACTGCCTGACCGGCGACCAGACGCTGTTCCAGCGCGCCGACAACATTGAGAACGGCTGGCGCGCGGTGCAGCCCTTCCTCGATGCCTGGCAACAGGATGCGAGTGTGCAGACTTACGCTGCCGGGGAAGACGGCCCGCAAGCCGCCAATGATCTGCTGACTCGCGACGGTCGCGTCTGGCATGGTCTGGGATGAGTGAGTCGATCCGCTTTTTATTGAGTGACATGGACGGCACGCTGCTGCTGCCCGACCACAGCCTGAGCCAGCGCACCATTGATGCCGTTCGTTCGCTGCGTGAGGCCGGCGTGTTGTTCAGCCTGGCCACCGGGCGCCCACCCAAAGCCATGCTGCAGCAGATCGAAGCCTTGGGTGTCGATCTGCCGACCGCCGCCTTCAATGGCGGCACCATCGTCAATCCGGATGGCAGTCTGTTGGTGGCGCATTACCTGCCGGTGCCGACCGCGCTGATTGCTCTGGCGTTGTTCGCTGACCAGCCGGATGTGGAGATCTGGGTGTTCAGCGGTGGCGACTGGTTGCTCAAGGATCCGCACGGGCCGATGGTGCCGCGCGAGCAGCACGGCCTCGGTTATCCGCCGGTGGTGGTCGAGAGTTTCGAGCCGTACCTGGAGCGCATCGACAAGATCGTCGCCACCAGTAACAACACCGATCTGCTGATCGAGCTTGAGGCGCGCCTGTTAGCCAAGGTCAGCGGCATGGCTCAGGTTTCGCGTTCGCAACCGGTGTACCTGGACGTGACGGCGCTGGAGGCCAACAAGGGCACCGCACTGGCAACCATTGCCGCGCACCTCGATATCCCGCTGGCGCAGACCGCCGCGATTGGCGATGGCGGCAACGACCCGGCGATGTTCCATTGCGCGGGATTGTCGATTGCCATGGGGCAGGCGGAAGAGGCGGTGAAGCGCCAGGCTGACGTGGTCACCGCGCCAAACACCGACGACGGCGTGGCGCAGGCGATCGAGAAGTACATCCTCGGTCGCTGAACTCACCCCAAAAACAAATGTAGGAGTGAGCCTGTTCGCGATTGCAATGTATCAGTCACCATTTCTTGGGCTGACACACCGCTATCGCGAGCAGGCTCACTCCTACAGTTTATTCGGCGTAATTACAGCCAGTAGCTGACGGCGTACCAGCCCAGCAGGCCCATCACTACGGTGTACGGCAGCGCCATCCACACCATCCGCCCGTACGACAGGCGCACCAGCGGTGCAATCGCCGAGGTCAGCAGGAACAGGAATGCCGCCTGACCGTTCGGCGTCGCCACGCTTGGCAGGTTGGTGCCAGTGTTGATCGCGATCGCCAGGGTCTCGAAATGCTCGCGGCTCATGTGCCCGGACAGGAAAGCCTGTTTCACTTCGGTGATGTAGATCGTGGCGACGAATACGTTATCGCTGATCGCCGAGAGCAGGCCATTGGCGATGAACAGCATGCCCGGCTGTTGTTCCGCCGGCAGCGCCAGCACCCACTGGATCAACGGGGCGAACAGTTGCTGATCGTGAATCACCGCGACCACGGCAAAGAACACCACCAGCAGTGCGGTGAACGGCATGGCGTCCTTGAACGCGCTACCCAGACGATGCTCGTCGGTGATGCCGGTGAACGCGGTGATCAGCACGATCACCATCAGGCCGATCAGCCCGACCTCCGCGACGTGAAACGCCAGGCAGCCAATCAGGATCAATGCGGCAGCGCCTTGCACCAGCAGGGCGGCACGCTGACGCGGGGTGCGTTCGGCGTTGTCTTCGGCGGCGTAATTGGCCAGCACGGCGCGGACGTTGTCCGGCAGCAGGGTGCCGTAGCCAAACCAGCGCAGTTTTTCCAGCAGCACGCAGGTCACCAGACCCGCCGCCAGCACCGGCAACGAAACCGGCGCGACTTTCTGGAAGAACTCTGCGAAGTGCCAGCCCATTTCATGACCGATCAGCAGATTCTGCGGCTCACCCACCAGGGTGCAGACCCCGCCGAGTGCGGTGCCGACCGCGCCGTGCATCAGCAAGCTGCGCAGGAATGCGCGAAATTGCTCCAGGTCTTCATGGTGCAGGGCCGGCAGATGGCGGTCGTCGCTGAATTCGCTGTCCTGACGCGGATCATTGCCCGAGGCCACGCGGTGGTAGACCGAATAGAAGCCGACCGCCGCGCTGATGATCACCGCGGTTACGGTCAAGGCATCGAGAAACGCCGACAAAAAAGCTGAGAGAAAGCAGAACATCAGCGCCAGCAGCGCCTTGGAGCGCACGCCCAGCAGCAACCGTGAGAACAGAAACAGCAGCAGATCCTTCATGAAGTAGATGCCCGCGACCATGAACATCAGCAGCAGGATCACCGGGAAGTTGTGCACCAGTTCATCGTACAGGGCCTGTGGTGAGGTCATCTTCAGCAGCAGGGCTTCGATCAGCAACAAGCCGCCGGGCATCAGCGGATAGCACTTGAGCGCCATGGCCAGAGTGAAAATGAACTCGATCACCAACAACCAGCCGGCGGCGACCGGGCCGACAGTGAACAGCACCACGGCGTTAAGGATCAGGAACCCGACGATGCACGCCTTGTACCAGCGGGGCGAATGCCCGAGGAAATTATGCGCGAACGCCTGGGCCAGTGAACCGGACATCGGTTGCTCCTTGTATTAAGAAGCGCGCAAGTTGCCGCATGTGTCTGGCAAGTTCAAGTCCTCAAAGTTATTGATTCAGATAACGCGCGACCATGGCGCGGTAGTTGCCGTCGAGCGAGTAGCCGCCGACAAGAATTTTCCGGTCTGGCTGGATCGCGAGAGAATTGGCGGTATCCAGGCTGCGGCCCAGGCGCGTGCGCAACCAGCCGTGGCCGTTGCCGAAGCTCCGGTCGAGATGGCCATCAGCTTTATAGCGAGCAACGATGAAGTCGGCCTCGACGCCGCCGATCGTTGCACCCACCGCCATGATCCGACCATCCGCCATGCGTTGCGCGGCGCTCCACTGGCAACCACTGGGGCCGATTTCCAGCAGATGCGGGTGACCAGTGTCGTTGCGCCAGTCCGGGCGGCCGTTAGGGTGCAGGCTCAGCGCCAGGCAGCGGATCGGATCGCGACTGCTGCCAAAACAGTGCAGATGTTCCTTTGACTCGATGACCTGACAGACCATCGCGCTTTTGCCGTTGGCTTTGAAAGCCAGGAAGCCATCCACCGCGAAGCGCTCATCAAGACGCCCGTCAGGCAGGTAGCGCGCCACCAGCCCCTCCTGGGGAAAATCAATTGAGCCGGCGACAAGGATCCGCCCGTCCTTCTGCAATACGAGGCTGCTGAGCCACGTGTTGAGCAGCAAATGTCGAATCATCACGAAACCGCGCCCATTGAAGTTTGCATCGAGCGTCCCGTCTGGCGTCAGGCGGATCAGCATTCCGGCATGGTCGGCGAGTTCGAAGTGATGATTGGCGATCAGCAGAATATGCCCGTCGTCCTGCACGGCGATGTCACAGGCTTCAGCACCCGGTACGCCGGGAGGCAGCCAGCAATCGCGGGAACCGATGGACAGGTCGCCGGGCAGGCGCACTACTTTGCATCCCTTTTCACCAAAGCTCGGGTCGGGGATGCCCTCGGTACTGAACAGGGCAAGGGCGGGCAGGGTGCGATGGGCGTTTTGATAATGCAGCCCGGCCAGCAGGATTCGTCCGTCGGGCAATACCTGGACCTTGCCCCCGGTGGCCTCAAAACCGCGTTCGAACTCGCCAATCACGCTGCCATGCTGGCCGAAAGCGAGGTCGGCCGAACCGTCCGCGAGTAGGCGTGCCAGACCGAAACGACTGCCTTGAGCAGTGCCGACCTTGGCGGCGACCAGCACGCGCCCCTGTCGATCCAGTGCGACACCCTGAGTCATGCTGGAAACACTGCCGGCGAAATACACTTGGGCAACGCCAGTGTTGGCAAATTGTTTGTCGAGTTGCCCGGAACTGTTGAGTAGTGCCGGGCGCGCAAAGGCGTTCTCGGGTGACATGCATGCCTCTCCTTGCAAGTTGACCAGGCCCGAATGGGCGGTAACTGCATGAGCGGAACATTCAATCCCTGAATACACGCAAGTTCAACTGACAGAACTAACAGGTGGAGGGTCGCACTGTGCCATAACAGTGTCTTTTTGAACCAAACGAAAGCCTGCCAAGCAGTGGCGCCTGGCAGGTTGAAGAAAGTTGTACAGAAGTATTGAAGATAAACAGCAGCGGATAACTGACAAAGAACAGAGCGGATGACGTGAAAGTCATCCGCATCAGCCTCCGATCAATGTGGCATCGACCACGATTGCAGCAGGTAACCTTCTTTGCTCAATTCGGCGCGGGCCTGCTGCAACAGCAGTTCCAGTTGCGCCGGATCGGAGTAGGCGCTACTTGGAATCTGCTGGCGACCGATGTGCGAGTTGGTACGATCAATGACGGTCAGGTTCAGTTCGCCATTGCCGTCTTGTGGGGCCCAGGCCACACACTGAAAGGGTTTGAACGCGTGGTTGGCAATCAAAAGAGCTTCGTTGATACGGAGCGGGGCGGTCATTGGGGTCTTCTCTCTGTCGTGCCCAATCAAGTGATGTGCCGTCGGTTGGGCTTACCGTTCGGCTGGTTACTTGTACTGATGCACGCAACCCCGTGGCAGGTCACACACGAAACAGAGAAATTTCAACTTAATTGCTCAGGCTCAACATTCCGAACGTTTTTGAAAGCCTGGTGAAAGATAGCAACTCGATAGCTGACTAATAAACTTGCTTCTTATAACTCGTTAGCTTGTACATCTATAAGCAATCGATACAAGGCCCTGTCAATTTCTTGCTAATGTTACAGTCGGGTCTGCCAAATGACTGTTTTTACAATAATTTCCTTAAATTTGGCGCCAAGGAACAGTCATGATCGAAGCGCCTGCGTTACGACGTTTATTGGTGGTCGACCCGTGCGACGACTGTCACCGGTTATTACCTGGTTTGCGCTCGGTGGGTTGGGATGTCGACAGTTGTAGCCTGGAAAATGCCGCCGATCGGACATGCGATGTCGGGCTGCTGCGACTGCAACCTTTTCACCTTGAACGTCCCGAAGCGGTCAAGGAACTGATCAGCCGCAGCGGCACCGAGTGGATCGCGGTGTTGAATCAGGAAGTCCTGCGATTACAGAACGTCGGTGACTTCGTCTGCGAATGGTTTTTTGATTTCCACACCTTGCCGTTCGATGTCTCACGGGTCCAGGTGACCTTAGGGCGAGCATTCGGCATGGCGCGTTTGCGCGGGCAAGGCACGATTCACGTCGACCAGCCTGAACACGAGTTACTCGGCGACAGCAAGCCGATCCGTGAGCTGCGCAAGTTATTGAGCAAACTGGCGCCGACCGAATCCCCGGTGCTGATCCGCGGTGAAAGCGGCACCGGTAAAGAACTGGTGGCACGCACGCTGCACCGCCAGTCCCAACGCCACAGCAAGCCATTCGTGGCGATCAATTGCGGGGCGATTCCCGAACATTTGATTCAGTCCGAACTGTTTGGCCACGAGAAAGGTGCGTTCACCGGTGCCCATCAGCGCAAGGTCGGGCGCATCGAGGCCGCTAACGGTGGCACGCTGTTTCTCGATGAAATCGGCGATCTGCCGCTGGAATTGCAGGCCAATCTGCTGCGTTTTCTGCAGGAGAAACACATCGAGCGCGTGGGTGGCAGCCAGCCGATCCCGGTGGATGTTCGCGTGCTGGCGGCCACCCACGTCGACCTCGAGGCGGCGATCGAGAAAAAGCGTTTTCGCGAAGACCTGTATTACCGCCTCAATGTGCTGCAAGTGATAACTGCGCCATTGCGCGAGCGCCACGGTGATCTGTCGATGCTGGCCAACCATTTCTCGCACTTCTATAGCCACGAAACCGGCCGCCGCCCGCGCAGCTTCAGTGAGGATGCGTTGATCGCCATGGGCAAGCACGACTGGCCGGGCAATGTGCGGGAACTGGCCAACCGCGTGCGACGGGGTCTGGTGTTGGCAGAAGGCCGACAGATCGAAGCCCGGGATCTGGGATTGCTCAGCCAGCACACGATTTCGACGCCGATGGGTACGCTGGAAGACTACAAGACGCGCGCTGAACGCCAGGCGCTGTGCGATGTATTGAACCGTCACAGCGACAACCTGAGTGTGGCGGCGAAAGTGCTGGGCGTGTCGCGTCCGACGTTTTATCGCCTGCTGCATAAGCATCAGATTCGCTAGAGACCAAAGCTGAAAAGATCGCAGCCTGCGGCAGCTCCTACAGGGATTACCTCTGTAGGAACTGCCGCAGGCTGCGATCTTGTGCTTTAGAAGTAGTACGGGAATTTCAGGCTGAAGGAGAAGTCCGGGGCATCGTCGGTCATGCCGATCGACAGGTTGGGCACGATGGTCAGGTTATCCGTGGCGGCAATGGTCATGCCGACGTTGAAATAACCGGCGTTGGCGTCACTGGACACCACCGATTGCCAATCACCGCCATCCTGTTTCAGCTTGCTCTTGCGTTGTACCAGGTCAGACACCGAGAACGACATACTCATCTTTTCGTTCAGAGCGAACGCAATACCGGCGCCGATCTGGAAGCTGTCGCCAATCTTTACCTTGCCCGGGTTTTTCTGGTTGACGGTCGAACTGATGTCGTCGAACGACTCCTCCAGGTTGTGGGTGTAGGACAAGCTGCCGAACAGCACTGCCGGGTCGAACGTCTTGACCAGCGAAACCCCGGGTGTGATCGACCAGACACCGTTACCGGTTGGCAGCGTGTCAGGCACGAACAGGTTGGAGTTGGCGTCGGTCTGGCGCAGTTTGATGCCGAACGGATCCTTGCCGGTTGGCGCCTTGACCCGCAGGGTGACCACGGCGTCCGGGGTGTTGACCGACTCGTCGAGGAACTTGTAGGCAATACCGAAGTTGACGTCGCCGAGGGTTGGATCACGCGAAACATCCTGTTCCGTCGTGACGTTGGACGCACCACCGTTGCCGCCACCGGACTGGTAGGTCGATTCGCGGTAAACCACCGGCACGTTCACGTCGAACTGCCAACGATTGTCAAAGTTGTAGCGCCCGGTCAGGTCCAGCGTCCAGGTGTCGGCCTTGATCCGGTCGAGGTTGATGTTGCCCAGAAAGATCGAGTCCAGCGCGAGGAAGCCGTTGAGGATCAGTTGCCGGGTGTCGTAACGCGAGTAAGTCACACCTGTTTCAAAGCTGAATTTGCCGCCGCCGAAGAAGCCGCTGGCCTCGTCGTAGAGGTTGGACACACTCTGGGCCGGTTGCGAATCGTCGGCCAGCGACTGGCCGTAAGAAGCGCCACTCCCCCCGGCCGCGCCCCCCGACGCTGCTGCGGCACCGGTACCAGGCGCTCCGGTACTGGTAGCGACTTTTGGATTGCCTTTCATGTCAGACGGCGACTTGGCCAGGCGTTTGGGTTGCGGGGCTGCAGGTTGGTCCTCGACCTGACGGACCCGTTGTTCGAGCACCGCCAGGGCCTTTTGTTGTACTTCGTATCGTTGCTTCAGCTCCAGAAGTTCCTGTTTCAGGGTCTCCACATCTGCGTCGGGTGCTGCTTGCAGCATCGCCGCGGGTAGAAGAGTACTCAGACATACAGCGGCACGCAGTGATACTGATCGATACATGAATAAGCCGTCCCTTTAAGCCCAATGATCGAGACTCAGCGTAGTTCAATATCCGATATTGCGTAGTGCCCTGAGTTGAGTCAGGTTGCAGTCCAGTGCGCCGGGGCTGATGCCGTTATTGTTAAGCACAACATTGAGTTGGGTCATGTTGTTGACCACGTTGGCGCTGCCGAGCAGGCGGGTGTTCTGCAGCAGGCCACCCTGGGCCACTTGTTGCAGGGCGGTGCCTTGATTGCCCGAGGCCTGAATGGCCATTTGCACACCACTGTTGGTGGCCGAAACGGCGACACTGCCGGCGGCATTGCTGGCCCCGATGGTCTGCCCGGCCATCAGCGCCTGGCCTTGTGCGGGTGCCAGCGGAGGAGGGGTATTGGCTTCTTTTACATTGATGGCCACGTTGTTGCTGGCGGTGTTGCCGTCGCCGGCGGCGCGTACGCTTTGGGTCACGCCCTGGCTGCTGTTGAGTACCGCGCCACCAATGACATTGCCAGTGCCCGGAGTCGGGGTGCTGCCGTTGCCCTGTTCCTTGATGGTCGAGACATAGAATTCCGGTTTGATCGTGGCGGTCTGGATTTGCATCGACGTCGCAGCGCCGATCAGATCACCGCTGGCGTTGCGCCAGGTACTGCTCATGACAATGCCGAAGCTGATGATCCGCCCCGGCATGACGTAACGACCACGAAGCTGGGACAGCTCCTGATCCTGAACTTCGATGGGTTTGAATCCTGCATTGGCATAGCCTGACGCGCTCGCTGCCAGGCAGGCGGCGGCCAGCCAGTATGAGGTTTTCATCTGCTGCTCCCGGGACATCCAGCCCCATTCTTTATAATCGGCGATTAAAAGAAGTCGCTCTGTATGAACCCGAAGTCCATCAATTCGGCATCTCTGACAGGGTTGAAGTTATCCAGCTTGTTCTTCGCGGTCAGCGGGGTCGGCGGCATGCGCAATGCATTGGTTTTGTCATAACCGGGGCCGACGATGGCGAAGACGATGCCGTTCCAACCTTTGACAAAGTCATCATGGGCGTAGCGTTTATGGCCTAAGACGGGATCTCCGATATAAACCCAATCCTTGTCCGAACGCTGCAGCACCACGAAATGCTTGTAGCCGCGAATTTCCATCAGTACCACCACCGGGATTGTTACGTCGTCGAGTTTTTCCGGTGGAATCTTGTAGCCCCTGGCGCGCATGCCGATGCTTTCTATGTAGCGTTTCATGTCCAGCATGGAGAAACCTTGAGTACGCACAAGGTCCTGGTCAGCGTTGACCAGCATGCCTTTGATGATGTGCTCTTCATCGACGTCGAGCCAATAAGCCTGGCGCAGTACCGTGGCCAGCGCGGCGGCGCCGCAGCTGAAATCGGTTTTTTGTTCGACGATGTCGGCAAACTTGCGTTCACGAATGCTTTGCACGTTCTTGTAGACGAGTACGCCGCCGGGCAGGGCAGCGACGGGCATCTGGGCAGCCTGGGTCAGGCCGGACAGGCAAAGCAGGGCGATAAAGGCAGTCTTACGCATGATCGATACGCCTTTGCGGACTGAGGAAAAGCCCCGTTTCCGGGGCTTTCGTTTCGATCGCGATTACATGCAGGCTTTGCAACCTGCAGCGATGGACAGCGAGTTGCTTTGTTGGTTGCCAACACCGGCGGCGTTGTTGTAACCAGCGTTACCGGAGAAGTTGTTACCAACGTTCGAGATGTTCGCGTTGTTGGTCACAGGGTTTTTCCAGCCATCAGGGGTCAGCACTTGTTGAGTGGTGACGCCAGCCAGGCCGAAGACACCGACAGCTTCGAAGGTGGCTTTCTGATCTTTGCTGCCGCCGTTACCGCCATGGCCGCGATCGTTGTCGCCATAGCCGCCACCGCCGTGGCCTTTATCACCTTCGATGGTAGCCTTGCCAACGGCAGCGAACGCGCCGACGGCGGCCACGGTGCCGGTGAGGGTATCTTTTTTGTAGGTTTGAGTGCCGTTATTGGACACAGTCAGGCCAGTGGAGCTTTGGTTCGCAGCAGCAGCAGCGTTAGCTACACGACCACCCGATACAGCAATAGCCAGGTTGTTTTTCTGTTGGTTGAAGTTGCCGGCACTGTTGTTCACGCCAATGTTGCCGGAGCCGCCGTTACCCACGTTGTTGAGGTTGGCGTTGTTGGTTGTCGAGTAGTTGGCAACCGCGTTGTTGTTGTTGACCTGAGTGGCGCTGGAGACAGATACCGCGCTGCCGAAGATAAAGCTTTCGTCGGCAGTCGCCAGTGCAGCAGCGTTGTCTTGCTGGTTGCCATCGCCGGCGGTGTTGTTCATGCCGACGTTGCCGTTGGTGCCATTGGCCGAGTTATTGACGTTGGCATCGTTTTTGGTGCCTTGGTTGCCCACCAGGTTGCCATCGCTGTTCTGCGTGTCGAGTACGGCAGCCCCGGCGCCGGCTCCGATTTGCAGAAGTTGTTCCAGGGTAGGGCCTTTGGGTTCATGGTTGCCATGGCCATTGCCGTGCCCGTTACCATGATCATTGCCGCCTGCCTGAGCCGCCATTGCCATTACTGCTGCAAGTGCGAAAACCAGTGGTTTGAGAGCCATTGTAGGTTTCATGGTGTTTCTCCATCGTGCTTATTAGTTGGTTAAGTGTTGGTACTTTCTAATTGCACTGCTTTTGTTGTTTGGGTCAGTCAGCGACCCGGATGCTCAGGGTGTTAGCCATACGGTTCCCCACCCCGGCACTCTGGTTCACCTGAATCACCCCTCGGCTGCCGGTGAAGGCCTGATCACTTGTCGTGACCTGGCGACTGCCGGGTGAGGTGCCAGTTGCTCCTGAGCTCGGTAAAAGCGCCACGTTCTGTTGCGACAGGGCGCTGTCGTCAACGCTTTGCGGGGCAGCACTGATGCTGACGCGCGTCACGTTGGCCATCTGGTTGTTGGCCCCGGCGCCCTGGTTCACGCCCAGGATTCCGTTGCCATTACTGAAAGAGTTGCCGCCAATGGTGGCGCTGGCGTTCGTTGAAGGGTTGGCCGGTGTATCGATGTGCTGCCGGACGTTGGTGGTAGCACTGGCCGAGGTACCAATGGCGATGGCTTTGGTATTGGTTTGTTGCATCTGGTCGCCAGCAGCCTGGTTGACGTTGTAGTTGCCGCGGTACTGGACGCCGGTGTCCTGAATGTTCGCGTTATTGACCGAGTCGGGGGCGGCCAGCGCCTGGACGCAGCCGAAAAGGGCAAGTAAAAGAAGGGAGCGATTCATCTCATTGACCTCCGGCCATGCGGGTCAGCGGAGCAAGACCGGAACTCATCGCACGGTTGACGGTGTTGGAAATCGAGCCGCCCGCGCCACCGCCGTGACCGCCGCCCATGCCGGGCAGGCCGTTGGGATTGGTCAGGGTGTTCATGCCAGGCATGTTGGCGGTGGGCGTGGTGATATTGCCGCGAATCGAAGCGCCACTGGCTACACTGGCAAATTCACCGTCATTGAGCTCGGTGCTGGTCATCGCCTGATTGATGCGAGCCGAAGGGTTGGCATTGACCGTGGTTGGGTAGGGGTCTTTGCCACCGCTGCGCCCGATAGGAATGGGCTGGACGTCGCGGTTGAGAACGATCACGCCATTGCCTTCGGCCTGAACGTTGAAACTGATGAATGTGCTGGCGGCTGATCCAATCAGCAGAAGGCAGGTCAGGCCTTTATTGATATTCCCCACGGCGGCAATTCCTTCTTCAGTGGGCTGGCTCTTGTCAGCGTTGGGAAGGAGAGAGCGAAAGCTGTGCCGCTTTTGAGTTGTCTATTGTTTTCAACGGGTTGGCGCTGAGGCACGCAACGGTGATACATAACCTGTTTCAGCGCTGAAACAGTCATGTCGACAGCGGCGGGGGCAGGGGCGGTGCAAAGCTCTGGAACAAGGGTTTGCCCGGGACTGTTTCACTGGCGTAACAGTTGCCCTTTCAGAATGATGAAGGCCATTTAAACGGCTGCTTTGCGCGGAGTCGGGTGTTTCAGGAATGGACACTTGGGCTCCGAAAGGAGCTGTTTGCCAAGTCAATCAGCCATTAAACGCGCCACTGCTTCGAAAGCCTGAGACCGCCGCTCATCCCAATCGCCCTGAATGATCTGCAGCGGTTGCCGTTGTTGTTCCAGCCAGTCGCGGGTGGCCTGAAAGAACGCCATGCGTTCGCTGAGTTGCGGCTGGCAGCGTTGGCCGTCGTCGGTCCAGTCGATCTGCTCCGGCGACAACAGCAGATGCAGGTCGTAATGCCGGGCCAGCAGCTCGGGTTCCAGCCACGCCGGGCAGTCGCCAAACAGGGTCTGGCTCCAGAGGATGTTGCTCAGCAAATGGGTATCGAGAATCAGCAATTGCGGTTGCTGCGCCCGCGCCTGATCTTCCCATTGCAGCTGCCCACGGGCGATGTTGGGGATGTCGTTGAGGCAGGTATCGCGTGGATTCTGCTCGATGAACCAGCGCACGTATTCGTCCACCCGCAGGCCGCCGAAGCGCGCCTGAAGGCCGGCGGCCAGCCAGCTCTTGCCGGTGGATTCCGGGCCGGTGAGGACAACCACCTTCATCGCTGCAGCGCCGGATCGGCACGCCATTCGCGCCAGCCTTGCACAGCAATCAGGGTGAACAGTGCATACAGCGCGGCAGTAAGGTACAAGCCCTTATAAAGAAACAGGCCGACGAAAATCACATCCAGCACGAACCACAGCGCCCAGCATTGCAGACGTTTCTGCGCCATCCACAATTGCGCAACCAGACTGAACGCCGTCAGCGCGGCATCGAGCCACGGCTGCGCCGCGTCGGTCCAGTGCGCCATGGCCGCGCCGAGCAGCAGGCTGCCCAGTGCCCCGATACTCAGACCGAGCAGGATCGAGCGCCGATCCAGACGCGTGACTTCACGGCCGTCTTGCATCGTCCCGGCGCGGGTCCATTGCCACCAGCCGTAGACTTGCAGCGCGGCGTAAATCACTTGCAGCAACATGTCCGAGTACAGCTTCACGTCATAGAAAATCCAGCTGTACAGCAACACCATGACCAGGCCGATCGGCCAGCACCACGGATTCTGTTTGACCGTCAGCCAGACGGCGATCACACCGAGGGCGGCGGCAAACAGTTCAAGCCCGGACATGGGGGTTCCTTGGGGGAGTGCAGGAAGGGGCGCAATTGTACCCAAAAACCTTGAATGACGAATAACCCTGTGGGAGCGAGCCTGCTCGCGAAAGCGGCATGTCAGCAACGCAGATGTTGACTGACATTAAGCCTTCGCGAGCAGGCTCGCTCCCACAAGGGTGAGGGGTCAGACGCGGAACTGGCGCAGAAGCTGGTTCAGCTGTTCACTCAATTGCCCCAACTTCACGCTCGCCGCACTTGACTGCTCCGCCGCCAGCGCTGTGCTGTGAGACAGGCCGGCGGCCTGTGTGACGTTCTGGTTGATGTCCTCGACCACATGCGCCTGTTGCAACGTGGCGCTGGCAATCGACGCGTTCAGGCCGTTGAGGTTGCGCAGTGCCTGGCCGATGGCGTTGAGACTGGCGCCGGCAAGGCCAGCCTGTTCGATGGTCAGCTGCGAGGCTTTACTGCTGTCACCGATGACCTTTACGGCCGCTTCGGAATGATTCTGCAGGCGTTCGATCATGCTCTGGATTTCCGCCGTCGACTTTTGCGTGCGCTGCGCCAGCAACCGTACTTCATCAGCCACCACCGCAAAGCCCCGGCCCTGTTCCCCGGCGCGGGCCGCTTCGATGGCCGCGTTGAGCGCCAGCAGGTTGGTTTGCTCGGCAATCGAGCGGATCACCTCCAGCACACTGCCGATCTGCGTACTTTCGTCCGCCAGGGTGCGAATCACTTCGACCGCTTGGTCAATGGTTCCGGACAACTTGTCGATCTGTTGCAGACTGCCGTCGATGTTGATCTGGCCCTGCTGTGCCTGAGCTTCGGCATCGCGCATTTCAGCGGCAGCATGTTCGGCGTTCTTCGCCACATCCTGCACGCCGTAGGTCACTTCGTTGATTGCGGTTGCGACCAGTTCCATCTGCTGCGATTGCTGTTGGCTGCGCTGCTGGGCCTGAGTCGCATCGTTGCCCAGTTCACTGGACGACTGACCCAGCGCACTGGCCGAAACCTGCAGGTCACCGATGACTCGGCGCAACTTGGCGGTGAAGGCGTTGAAGTGATGCGCCAGTTGCGTGACTTCGTCCTGACCGTGGGTGTCGAGGCTACGGGTCAGGTCGCTCTCGCCGCTGGCGATGTTGGCCATGGCGTTCACGGTTTCCTGTAACGGACGGACGATGCTGCGGGCAATCAAAATCACCAGCAGGGCCATGATCACGGCGATCACCAAACCAATCACCGAAGCCTTGATTAACTGCCCCCGGAACTCGCTCTGCACATCATCGACGTAAACGCCCGAACCGAGCACCCAGCCCCACGGCTCGAACAATTTTACATAGGAGGTTTTCGCCACCGGTTCGCTGGCACCGGGCTTGGGCCAGCGGTAATCGACCATGCCCGCGCCTTTGCTTTTGGCGATCGCGACCATCTCGTTGAACACCGCGAAACCGTCTGGGTCGCGGATCGCCGAGAGGTTCTGGCCTTCGAGTTTGGGGTTGGTCGGGTGCATGACCATCACCGGGGTGAGGTCGTTGATCCAGAAGTAATCGCTCTGGTCGTAGCGTAGGCCACGAATGGCGGTCAACGCCTGTTTCTGCGCGGCGTCGCGGGTCAGGGTGCCGGCGGTTTCCAGGTCGTGGTAGTAACTCAGCAGGCCACTGGCGGTCTGCACCACATGCTGGGTTTTCTGCGCCTTGGCGTGGTACAGGTCATCGTGGATCTGCTTGAGCATCAACACGCCCAAGGTCAACAACATGACCACCGCCACAATCAAAATGAGCCACAAGCGTCGGCTGATCGACACACTGCGCAAGCTGTTCATAACGCTGTCACTCCGATTTCTTTTTCTTGTAATAAATCAACGCCAGCATCCAACCACGTTTGGGTGGTCAGGCATACGCGACCCAAGTCGAATAACGCCGCAGCACTATTAAGGCTTGTCTGTTAGGATTTCGGCCCCGCGCGTGAAAACCTGAATCCAAATTGATATTTCACGGAATTTTGACCGTTTCGTGTGGATGCTGTGTGCGCGGAATCGGTACAGCTACAAACAGCTACGCTGATCGCAGTGAACGTAAAAAAATACTATCGGGGCATGCCTTTGTGCATCGCTCTTTGGGGGACTGATGGATCTTTGGACCGCCTTGCAGGCACTGATTCTTGGAGTTGTAGAGGGGCTGACGGAGTTTTTGCCCATTTCCAGTACCGGACACCAGATCATTGTTGCCGACTTGCTCGACTTCGGCGGCGAACGGGCCATGGCGTTCAACATCATTATTCAGCTCGGCGCGATCCTCGCGGTGGTCTGGGAGTTTCGTCGCAAGATTCTCGACGTGGTGATCGGCTTGCCGACCCAGCCGAGTGCGCGGCGTTTTACCGCCAACCTGCTGATCGCGTTTCTGCCGGCGGTGGTGCTGGGGGTGATTTTTGCCGACCTGATTCACCAATACCTGTTCAATCCGATCACCGTCGCGACCGCGCTGGTGGTGGGCGGTGTGATCATGCTGTGGGCCGAGCGTCGGCAACATGAAGTGCACGCCGAAACCGTGGACGAGATCACCTGGAAGGACGCGCTGAAAGTCGGTTTCGCGCAGTGTCTGGCGATGATCCCCGGTACCTCGCGTTCGGGCTCGACGATCATCGGCGGCCTGCTGTTTGGCCTGTCGCGCAAGACTGCGACCGAGTTCTCGTTCTTCCTGGCGATGCCAACCATGGTCGGTGCGGCGGTGTACTCCGGTTACAAGTATCGCCATCTGTTCGTGCCGGCAGACTTTCCGGTGTTCGCCATCGGCTTCATCACCGCGTTCATCTTCGCCATGATCGCCGTGCGCGGTCTGCTCAAGTTCATCGCCAGCCACAGTTACGCGGCATTCGCCTGGTACCGGATTGTTTTCGGTCTGGTGATTCTGGCGACCTGGCAGTTCGGCTGGGTCGACTGGTCGGCGGCCAAGCCATGAGTGATTCCCGCGCGCGCCGCCCGGACGGACGCCCGTCCGGTGGCGGCATTCAGCATCTGAAATTGAAACTGGCGGTGCTGCTGATCGTCTGCGCGCTGCCGCTGTTCGGCTCGCTGTCGATGTGGCTGCGCGGCATCTCGCTGGTGCCGTTGACCGCTTATGGCGTGGTCAGCGTGCTGGCGTTTTTCATGTACTGGGCAGACAAGCGCAAGGCCCGCGCCGATGCGTGGCGCACACCGGAGAACATCCTGCACGCGCTGGAACTGGCTGGCGGCTGGCCCGGCGCGCTGATCGCCCAACAGGTATTCCGGCACAAGACGCGCAAGGTGTCGTTTCAGATTCTGTTCTGGGTGATTGTGGCGCTGCATCAGGTGTTCTGGATCGATCAGTTGTTTCTCGGTTCGAACCTGCTTTCACATATTTAAGCTTCACACATGACCCATGTGGGAGCGGGCTTGCTCGCGAAAGCGGTGTGCCAATGGACGAATATGTTGTCTGACACACCGCTTTCGCGAGCAAGCCCGCTCCCACCAAAATCAAAATCAAAATCAAAAAGCTAGAGCAACAATCCGATTTGGGTTTTTTTGGGCAATTTGCCTACCACCAATTGATGCGAACGCGTCAGTAATCCCTGCAGTTCCTCGGCACCCAGCGGGTAGGGCGGGTGCATGATGATCCACTGCGCCCGCGCCAGATAAGGCGCAGGGTGAATACCCGGGCGGTCGCAATGGCCGAGAAACAGGTCCTTGTCGACCTTGAACGCCAATGAATCCCCGCGCAGCCCTTGCAGGGCAAACATCTTGTTGCCGGCAATCGAGAACACCCGCACGCCGCCCCATTTGTAATCCTCCCGCGCACCCGGCAAGGCCAGGCAGAAGGCGGCGACATCCGCTTCGTTCATCTTTCCCTGTTTCATAACAACCGCTCCCCGCACGCATTGAACGATTCGACCAGATGATCGATCCATGCCCGCACCGCCGGCATCACCCCGCGTCGATGCGGATACACCGCCTGCAACCAGCCGCCGGGCAACGACCACTCGGGCAGCAATTGCACCAGCGCGCCGCTCTCAAGGTCGGCTTCGCAATACATCATCGGCAGCAGGGTAAAACCCTGGCCGGCGAGCACACAGGCCTTGCGCACGATGAAGTCATCGATGCCCAGCCGCGCCTCCATGTTCAGTTCGACGCTGTTGCCTTGCTCATCCAGCAAGCGCACATGCACCATGCGATCGGCCTCCAGCGCGCCGAGCACCGGCAGGTTCTTCAAGTCCTGCGGATGAGTGATGGTTTTGCCCTCGACAAAAGCCGGGCTGGCCACCACGACCATTTGTGCCTGGCGCAGACGCCGGGTGACCAGCAACGGATCTTCATCGCCCAACTCGCGCACACGCAACGCAACGTCGAAACCTTCGGCCACCAGATCCACCCGGCGATTGAGCAACACCACCTCCAGTTGCACCTGAGGGAATTTGCCGAGGAATTCGCTGATCACCCACGGCAACATTTCTCGCGCCAGACCGGTAGGACAGGATACGCGCAGGCGGCCACGTGGCTCGCTGGACATGCTGGCGACCGCTTCGTCGGCCATCTCCGCTTCCAGCAACATCGCCTGACAGTGACGCAAGTAGCGCTCGCCAACCGCGGTCAGGTTCAACTGGCGCGTGGTGCGTTGCAGCAGACGGGCGCCGAGGCGCTCTTCGAGTTCGGCGATGCGTCGTGACAGGCGGGACTTGGGAATGCCTAGCAAACGCCCGGCTGCGGCGAAGCCACCGGCCTCGACCACCTTGGCGAAATAGTAGAGATCATTGAGATCCTGCATGAAAAGTCCACCGTTCTATCAGTGGGACGAACTATCGCATTGTCGGCGGCTAATCAGCTATTGGTTTCTTCCGTAGGATTGTCTCCATTCCGTCGCCGCCGGCGATTCTTTACAGGAGATTCCACATGAAACTGCTGCACATCGATTCGAGCATTCTGGGCGACAACTCCGCTTCCCGTCAGTTGAGCAGCCAAGTCGTCAAAGCCTGGCAAGCCGCCGAGCCAACCGCCGTGGTCACCTACCGTGACCTGGCCGCCGACGCCATCAGTCACTTCTCGTCGACCACCCTGGTGGCTGCCGGTACCACCGCTGAACTGCGCGACGCCGCACAACAGCACGAAGCCGAACTGAGCGCTTCGACCCTGGCCGAATTCATCGCTGCCGACGCCATCGTCATTGCCGCGCCGATGTACAACTTCACCGTGCCGACCCAGCTCAAGGCCTGGATCGACCGCGTCGCCGTTGCCGGCCAGACTTTCCGTTACACCGAAGCCGGCCCTGAAGGCCTGTGCGGTGGCAAGAAAGTGGTTATCGTCTCTACCTCCGGCGGCATCCATGCCGGTCAGGCGAGCGGCATCGCTCACGAGGAATATCTGAAGCTGGTACTGGGCTTCCTCGGCATCACCGACATCGAAATCGTCCGTGCCGAAGGTCTGGCCTACGGTGATGAAGTGCGCAACAACGCGATGAGCGCTGCTCAGGCGAAGATCAGCGAGCAGTTGTTTGCCGCCGCGTAAGCATTGCGTAAAGACCAGCTGCCGTTCAGGTAGCGCCTCAAAAAACTCTGTATTCTGGTTCTGCAAGGGCCAGATGCGGAGTTTTTTGTTTCTGACTGTTGCATAATCTGGCCCGGGTTATGCAGTCAAACGATCAACGTCTGAGTGCACCGCTGCGCCGGATCTCCGAACCTCGGGGTTTGGGGCGTGTCGGAACACAAAGGATCTTTCGATTGAGTAACACAGGGTGGGCCATCCCATGATGCGTCTTTGTGCAACGTTACTGATTTGCCTGCTCGGCAGCCTCGGTTCAGTGCATGCCGCGCCCGGGCGACACCCTGTCTGGAGTGTCGGTTACCACGAAATGACCTTCCTCGATCCGCTGGATCTGCAACCGATGCGCGCCATCGCCTTCTATCCCTCCAGCGACCGCGAACATAGCAGCCTGCTTGAGGGTTACACCGTCGAGGCTGGCGCTGACACCAAGGTGGCCATCGGTCGTTTTCCGATGCTGATGCTGTCTCACGGCAACACCGGCACGCCGCTGGCACTGCATGACCTCGCCACCTCGCTGGCACGCAAGGGCTTTGTGGTGGTCGCGGTGATTCATCCCGGCGACAACTCCAAAGACCACAGCCGCCTCGGCACCCTGAGCAATCTGTATGGGCGGCCGATCCAGATTTCCGAAGCGATCACCGCGACCCTCGGCGACCCGATGCTCTCGCCGTTCGTCAACGCCGATCAGGTCGGGGTGATTGGTTATTCGGCCGGTGGCGAAACCGCGTTGATTCTCTCCGGCGCGCAGCCGGATCTGGATCGTCTGCGCCGCTACTGCCAGGAACGCCCGGACGACCATGATGCCTGCAACACCCAAGGTGAGCTGATCGTCGATCGCGATGACTTGCAGCCAGTGGCCGATTCGCGCGTGCATGCCTTGCTGCTGATGGCGCCGCTGAGCCTGAAATTCGGCCGTAGCACCCTGGCGGACGTGCATGTGCCGGTGCTGCTGTACAGCGGCGATGGCGACAAACTGGTGGCCTTCGACAAAAACGCCGCGGCTCTGGCGCGCAAACTGCCGACCGCGCCGGACTTCAAGTTATTGGCCGGGGCAGGGCACTTCGTATTCATGGCGCCGTGCAACGAAGAGCAGATCCGCGCCATGCCGGCGCTGTGCACCGACGCTGATGGCGTGGATCGCGAAGATATTCACCGCAACCTGATTTCCGAGGCCGGGCAGTTCTTCTCGCGCACGCTGGGCAAGCCGAGCCGGGCGGGGATGCAGACCGCGGATCAATAAACGACTCAATCCCCCTGTGGGAGCGGGCTTGCTCGCGAATGCGATAGATCAGTCACTCTATATTTTGACTGACCCACCGCCTTCGCGAGCAAGCCCGCTCCCACAGTGATTGGTACGAAATTTCAGGATGTCGAGTGGCGCTTGAGTACCAAGGTCAACCCCAGCCCGATCACTGACAACAGCGCCGCACTGAAGAAAATCCACGCATACCCCAGATTCAACGCCACCGCGCCCATCAATGGCCCGGCAATCGCCAGCGCCAGATCAAAGAACACCGCGTAAGCCCCCAACCCCGAGCCACGGCTGGAACTGGGCACCTGCTTGATCGCCTCGACCCCCAGCGCCGGATACACCAGCGACAAGCCAAATCCCGCCAGTCCCGCGCCGATCGAAGCGAACGCGATAGAGGGCGCCAGCCACAACAACACCAGGCCGACGGTCTCGATGCTCATGCAGGCGATCGCCGAATTGAAACCGCCAAAACGGCTGATCGCCGAAATGAACAGCAGCCGCGACACGATGAAACACACGCCGAACACCGTCAGGCAATACGCCGCGCCGCTCCAGCCTCGGTTGAGGTAATAAAGGGTGATGAAGGTGGTCAGCGTGCCGTAACCGATCGACGCTAGACTCAAACTGGCCCCATACGGTGCAATCCGCCCGAACACCGCCCAAAAAGGCAGCCGTTCGCCGCGTACCACCGGCACCGAAGGCTTATTGCGGATCAACACCAGGGCGCCCGCGGCCAATATCGACAGAGCGATGCCCAGGCTGGCAAAGCCGTAGTCGGCGACCATCACCACGCCCAGTGGCGCGCCAATCGCTATTGCGCCATAGGAGGCAATGCCGTTCCAGCCGATCGACCTCGCCGTGTGTTCGACACCGACCTGGCCCATGCACCAACTGATGGTACCGACGCCGATCAAGCCTTGTGCGACGCCGAGCAGCAGCCGACCGATGATCAGAATGATCAGGCTCGGCATCGGGAAGTCCTGCAACAGCGTTGAGATCAGCGTCAGCAGCCCGCTGAGCACAATCCCCGACAAGCCAAAAACAATCGCCCGTTTGGTGCCCAGCGTATCCGACATGCGTCCGGCCATCGGCCGACTGAGCAGGGTGGCCAGATACTGCGAGCCGATGACCAGCCCGGCAATAATGGCGCTGAAACCCAGCTGCTCATGCACATAACCGGGCAGCACCGCGATCGGCAGGCCGATGCACAGGAAGGCGACAAAGGTGTAGAACACGATGGAGACGATCTGCAGGGTGATCGCCAGGGAGCTTTGCGGAGGCGGTTGCTGCGCAGACATGTGGACTCGTTCGCGGGCGGCGGTGGGAGAGTCGGCATCATGGCTTGGCGTTGAAATAAAAGGAAGCAGGCTAACTATTTTTCCTGGCTATTCCGATTGTTGCCGATGGCCTCATCGCGAGCAGGCTCACTCCCACAGGGGGCTGTATTCCAAAATGTGGGAGCGGGCTTGCTCGCGAAGGCAGCCGCACCAACATAGTTTCGCCCCTGAAATGCAAAAAGCCCTGTCACAAGGACAGGGCTAATTCTTCAAACCTGCAGCGATTTAGAACACCACACCCTGACTACGCAGGTAGTCATCGTAAGTGCCGCTGAAGTCAGTCACGCCGTTGGCGCTCAGCTCGATGATGCGTGTCGCCAGGGACGATACGAACTCACGGTCGTGGCTGACAAAGATCAGCGTGCCCGGGTAGTTTTCCAGCGCCAGGTTCAGCGCCTCGATCGATTCCATGTCCAAGTGGTTGGTCGGTTCGTCCATGATCAGCACGTTCGGCTTTTGCAGGATCAGCTTGCCGAACAGCATGCGACCTTGCTCACCACCGGAAATCACTTTGACCGACTTGAGGATCTCGTCGTTGGAGAACAGCATGCGGCCCAGAGTGCCGCGAATCATCTGCTCGCCCTGAGTCCACTGACCCATCCAGTCGAACAGCGTCACGTCGTCTTCGAAGTCGTGCGCATGGTCCTGAGCGTAGTAGCCCAGTTCCGCGGCGTCGGTCCACTTGACGCTACCGGCATCCGGGGTCAGTTCGTTGACCAGGGTACGCAGCAGGGTGGTTTTGCCGATACCGTTCGGGCCGATGATCGCTACGCGCTCGCCGGCTTCAACCTGGAAGCTGAAGTCTTTGAACAGTGGCTTGCCGTCGAAGCCTTTGGCCATTTTTTCGACCATGACCGCCTGACGGTGCAGCTTTTTGTTCTGCTCGAAGCGGATGAACGGGCTGACGCGGCTGGACGGCTTGACCTCGGCCAGCTGGATCTTGTCGATCGCCTTGGCGCGGGAAGTGGCCTGTTTGGCTTTCGAGGCGTTGGCCGAGAAGCGGCTGACGAACGATTGCAGCTCGGAAATCTGCGCTTTCTTCTTGGCGTTTTCCGACAGCAGTTGCTCGCGGGACTGGGTCGCCACGGTCATGTACTCGTCGTAGTTGCCCGGGAACAGGCGCAGCTCGCCGTAATCCAGGTCAGCCATGTGCGTGCACACGCTGTTCAGAAAGTGACGGTCGTGAGAGATGATGATCATCAGGCTGTTACGCTGGGTCAGAACGTTTTCCAGCCAGCGAATGGTGTTGATGTCCAGGTGGTTGGTCGGTTCGTCGAGCAACAGCACTTCCGGATCGGAGAACAGCGCCTGCGCCAGCAATACGCGCAGTTTCCAGCCTGGCGAGACTTCGCTCATCGGGCCGAAATGCTGTTCCAGCGGAATACCCAGACCCAGCAGCAGTTCACCGGCGCGGGATTCGGCGGTGTAGCCGTCCATCTCGGCGAACTCGGTTTCCAGCTCGGCCACGGCCATGCCGTCTTCTTCGCTCATTTCCGCCAGCGAGTAGATGCGATCGCGCTCGGCCTTGACCTTCCACAGCTCTTCGTGACCCATGATCACAGTATCGATCACGGTGAATTCTTCGTAGGCGAACTGGTCCTGGCGCAATTTACCCAGACGCACGTTCGGCTCGAGCATGACCTGACCGCCGGACGGATCGAGGTCGCCGCCGAGGATTTTCATGAAGGTCGACTTGCCGCAACCGTTGGCGCCGATCAGGCCGTAGCGGTTACCCGCGCCGAATTTGACCGAAACGTTTTCGAAGAGCGGCTTGGCGCCGAACTGCATCGTGATGTTAGCTGTGGAGATCAATTGCTTTACCTATCAATGGGTTGCGAGCCGCACATTTGGCGCATGGGCCATTTCTGGGGCATTTTGGAGCTTTTTCTTCCCGACCCGATCAGTGCTGGCGGTAAGCCGGCAGGCGTGGGGCGAGAGCAGCATCTGGACGCGGTGTCCAGGCTGTTGGGCAATAAAGGCGGGATTCATGCCAGACATTGCGCGCATTGTCGCATAAGTCATGCGGCAGTTGTATGGCAGACGCTAATGAACCTGAAGGCTGTTGCGTAACGGTGTTCCTTGCCGCGCAAGGCTGAGGTCGGCCCGGACTGCTGGCTTGTCCCGCGCTTGGAGCAATCCAGGGAGCAACCAAAACCAGCAACATCGTCTACATTTCAAACAGGAATTTCTCATGAGAGGACGGTCATGTTTAAAACACGATTACTTGTTGCGTCTGTTACTTGTCTGGCCTTGGCGGTGAGTTCTGTAACGGCACTGGCCGATCCGGGAAATGGTAATGGTAATGGCAAAGGGAACGGCAAGGGCGGCTCCCAGAACAGTCAGGGTCACGGCAATCAGGGTGGCAAAAACAAAGGATCCAACTCGGGCAACCGGGATTATGCACCGGTGATCGATCGAAACGGTGTGCTGGGTGTGCTCCACGGCTACAGAGACTACTGGAGCCCCGGTCCGGCGTTGCCTCCCGGCATTCAGAAAAATCTGGCGCGCGGCAAGCCGTTGCCGCCGGGTATCGCCAAAAAACTGGATGGGCGACTGGCGGGGCGCCTGCCTCATTACGACGGATATGAGTGGCAGCAGGCGGGCACCGATTTGATCTTGGTGGCGATTGCGAGCGGGCTTATTTACGAAGTGCTGAATGGCGCTTTCGATTAATCGGTTGCCGGTTCTAAGGCAGCATCTCCAGCAAAGTCCGCGCCGAAGGTCAGGTAACGGATCATGACGGCGGGGCCCTTAGGCAGCATGGCGTCCATGGTCAACCTATCGGACTCGACCACAATATCGTCCGTGGGCACGGCATAGCGACCTCGGTCGAAGCGTATTCCAACCTTTGTTTTTGTTCTGCGTCAGCACTCCTGCACCTGCACGAGCGTATTGTCGCGCCTGCCGTTTGGCAGATTCTGCGGACAGTTTTTAACAGATCAGGTTCACCATTGGTTACAAAGTATGGCTAAAATGCCATCCGATTACCCAATAGCCGCTAACGGCATGGGCTCAAGGAAGTGCCACCGGGATAGTATCTGTATTCATGCCACTGCATAGACCCTGGGCCTCCGGCCGGCAGGCGCGCAGTTTGTTCACTTTTGACGTGTGACGATTTCCGTGAAACTCATCATTGCCGCTATTTATGTCATTTCGATTGCATACGTTCACCTTCGTGGCCGTGTGCGTCACAAACTGGGCCGTCAACTGAGCGATCACTCGACGTTTCTGGCCCCGATCAACTGCTTCCTTTACCTGTTTTCGAAGAAGCCGAACAAACCGTATCTCGATCCGTCCGAGTTTCCGGACCTGAGCCCGTTGCAGGCGCATTGGGAAGAAATTCGCCAGGAAGGGCAGGATTTGCTGCGCGCCGGTGAGATCAAGCGCTCGAATCAGTACGATGACGTCGGTTTCAATTCGTTCTTCAAAAGTGGATGGAAGCGTTTCTACTTGAAATGGTACGGCGAGAGCCATCCGTCGGCGATGAAGCTGTGCCCACGCACCACTGAGCTGGTGCAGAGCATCGGCTCGATCAAGGCGGCGATGTTCGCCGAGCTGCCACCGGGTTCGAAACTGGTTCGCCACCGTGACCCGTATGCCGGTTCGTACCGCTACCACCTGGGTCTCGATACGCCGAATGATGCCGGTTGCTACATCAATGTCGACGGCGAGAGCTACCACTGGCGCGACGGTGAAGCGGTGATGTTTGATGAGACTTACATCCACTACGCCGAAAACACCACCGACAAAAACCGCATCATCCTGTTCTGCGACATCGAGCGCCCGATGAAATATCGCTGGGCGGCAGCGTTCAACAGCTGGTTCAGCCGTACCGTGATGTCCGCGGCCGGTGCGCCGAATGACGCCGGTGACCGCACCGGTGGGATCAATCGCCTGTTTACCAAAATCTACAAGGTTCGCCTGCGTGGTAAAGAGCTGAAAAAACGTAATCGCGCGCGCTATTACATGGAAAAGTGGGCGATCTTTGGCGGTTTGCTGGCGATCTTCATTTTGATCTGACTGCTGTACCGCGCCTGTTTATGTCATCGCCAGCAGGCTGACTCCTACAGTGGAATTCTAACTGTGTGGAGCTACCTGCTGGCGATGAGTCTCTCAAAACCAACCTGTCAGCTTCCTGACAGGAACCGCATCTGACTACGCCCCCGAAGCCTTTTTAGTCTTTCTCGCCGGGGCTGCCTTACTGGCAGGCTTTTCTTTTGCCTTCGCTTTGGCCGGCGCTTTACCGCCCAGGCTGCGTTTAAGCAACTCGGTCAAGTCGATAACATCCGCAGACTTGCGCTCCTCCTCGCCACCCACGGTCTCGACATCCTCGATCTTGCCTTCGTGGGCCTTTTTCTCGACCAGGGCCATGATCTTGTCTTCAAACTCGTCCTTGTAGTCCTCCGGGCTCCAGTCGCCGCTCATGTCCTGCACCAGACGTTTAGCCATGTCCAACTCGCCCTTGGCCAGTTGCGGTTTGGTCACTTCGCTGCCCAGCTCCAGCTCATCAAGGCCGCGGACTTCCTGCGGCCAGCGCAGTTTGACCAGCACCAATGCCGATTCCAGTGGCATCAGTGCCGCCAGATATTGCCGAGTGTGCAGGACGACGCGGGCGAGGGCGACCTTGTTGGTTTTGCTCAATGTTTCGCGCAGCAGGGCGTAGACCTTGCCGCCGCGCTTGTCAGGTGCGAGATAGTAGGGTGTGTCGATGTTCTGCAGCGGGATCTGCTCGGCATCGACGAAGGAGAAAATGTCGATGGTCTGCGTCGACACCGGGTGCGCCGAGCGGATCTCTTCCTCGCTGAGCACCACGTAGCGACCTTTTTCATAGGCCACACCTTTGACGATGTGCTCCTTGGTGACTTCCTTGCCGGTGACCTTGTTCACCCGTTTGTAGCCCACCGGATCCATGCTGCGGCTGTCGAGCCAGTCAAAGTCCACGCCGTGCGAAGAGGTTGCCGACACCAGCGCGACAGGGATGTGTACCAGTCCGAAACTGATCGCGCCTTTCCAGATTGCCCGAGCCATGGTGAGTTCTCCAAGTGATGATCAGGTGACCTGTGGCGCAGTGCGAAAGTTTCCGGCATTTGCGTGGCGCGCGGCGTTGCCGGTCAAGCCGTGTTACATCTTGTTTAAGGGCTACGGGTTAACAAATCCGAACCCGGGGCGTAGCGTGGACTCGAAGGCTCTATCACCTGTGCACCGCGAGGCCACCCCATGAACCGAATACTGCCAGGCATTATCGTTCTGCTCCTTGGGGCAGGTCTGGCGCATGCCGACGTCGCGGCACCGTCCGCGCCGCTGGTGCTGGCGCAAAGTCCCACCGGCACCAACAACAATCCCTACAACAGCCCGATCCGCCGGGCCAATCCCAACAGCATGCAGGGCACGCAGCCCAGCGCGCCGGCGATTCGCGGGCCGAATACCGTGCCGGCGCCCAGTACGCCCACCGTTGGTAACGGCGGGATTGGCAATGGTCAGCAGCAACGCTCGGTGCCGAGTACGCCGCCCAAATTCATCCCCAACCCACCGCCACGCGATGGAGACAGCAACCGTTGAACGGCGGGACTGCGTCCCTGTCAGCCTTTGAAATGAACAAAAGGAATCGTGCATGTTGCGTAAAACCCTTCTAGCCACGCTGTGCGCCAGCGCGCTGATCAGCGCTCCAGCTTTCGCCGCTGCTCCACAAGAGTTGCAAAGCGAGCAGGGCACCCTTGAAGTCACCACGGTCACCCAAGGCCTCCAGCACCCTTGGGCGCTGGCGTTTCTGCCGGATCGTCAGGGAATGCTGGTGACCGAGCGTCCGGGCAACCTGCGGGTGATTACAGCCGACGGCAAGCGTTCCGAGCCCATCAGTGGCGTGCCGAAGGTCTGGGCCAAGGGCCAGGGCGGTTTGCTCGACGTGGTGCTGTCGCCGGACTTCAAACAGGATCGACTGGTGTACCTGTCCTACGCCGAGGGCGGTGGTGCCGGGGACAAGGCCGGTACGGCGGTGGGGCGTGGGCGGCTGTCGGATGACCTGATGACGATCAGCGATTTCAAGGTGATCTTCCGTCAGGAGCCGAAACTCTCGACCGGCAACCACTTCGGCTCACGACTGGTGTTCGACCGCGACGGTTATCTGTTCATCACCCTGGGCGAAAACAACGACCGACCGACCGCGCAGGATCTCGACAAGCTGCAGGGCAAGGTCGTGCGGATCTTCCCCGACGGCAAGGTGCCGGATGACAACCCGTTCGTGGGCCAGTCCGGCGTGCGTCCGGAAATCTGGTCCTACGGCCAGCGCAACCCGCAGGGCGCGGCGCTCAATCCGTGGAATGGCACTATCTGGGAAAACGAACACGGCCCCCGTGGCGGCGATGAGGTGAACATCATTGAGCGCGGCAAGAACTACGGTTGGCCGCTGGCGACCCACGGCATCAACTATTCGCTGCAACCGATCCCGGAAGCCAAGGGCAAGAGTGTCGAGGGTGCGGTTGATCCGCACCATGTCTGGGAGAAGTCCCCCGGTGTCAGCGGGATGGCGTTCTATGACGCTGACCGCTTCAAGCCTTGGCAGCAGAACCTGTTTATCGGCGCGCTGGTCAGTCAGGAGCTGATTCGTTTGCAGTTTGACGGGGACAAAGTGGTGCACGAGGAGCGGCTGCTGGGTGAGCTGAAACAGCGGATTCGTGATGTGCGGCAGGGGCCGGATGGGTATCTGTATGTACTGACGGATGATGAAGAGGGTTCGTTATACAAGGTCGGCCTGAAGTAACCTCACTTCAAATTTTCACAGATGTCCTGTGGCGAGGGAACTTGCTCCCGTTGGGTTGCGCAGCAGCCCCAAAATCTTGTGAGCGCTACGCACTCATGCGGAAGCAAGCTCCCTCGCCACAAAAAAGTCTCTAGAGCGTAACGATAGTTGGCGTAGCGCGAGCATACAAAACCACCGCCGCCCGCAATTTGCCACGCCCAAACCGGCTCATCTTTTCAAACTCGCCATGGCTGACCGGCACATGCTGGCAGTCCATCGGCTGACGATGCTGGCTATGGTCGACATCCGGATCATGCAGGTACACAAAGTCTTCATCGCAGTCGGTCACCATGACCCAGTGCGGTGACTTGGAACGGGTCAGGCGATAGCTGCTGATCAGCACCAGAGGCTGTCCGCCAGCCTGTAACAACTTCGGCAAATCCAGGTGGGTGCCAATCTGCCGATCGATGTCGGTTTCGTGCATTTGCGCAGTGAACTCATCGTGCACCAGGCGCATGACGTCTTTTTTATGCTCATCGCGCACGCCATCGAGAAACAACGGTCCGGCCATACTCAGTTGTAGACGCACCCGAAACCCCCGTCGCCAGGCCGCCAGTGCCAAGCCCTGGGGGCTGCAACCACCATGGCCGGAGGTCATGAACACCGTGGTCGCTTCACGCCAGATCTGCAATTCCTCACGCCGCTCCAGCAAGCGCTCAGGTTGCAGCGCGCCCATGGCCATCAGCAGGCAAGCCGGGCCACAGGTAAAATCAGTGGTTTGCGGGTAATAGGGCACCTTGATGTTGCGCGAATCACGATGCTGAACAATGCGCTTTTCCAGGCGCAGCGCATCGGCGTGGTCCTCGTAGTAATCGTGAATCAACGCAAAGCGTCGGTAGCCGTTGCGCTCGTAAAGCGCGATGGCGGTGGAGTTGTCGATACGCACTTCTAGGCGCAGGTATGCGCAGTCATGCTCGACGGCGCAGGCCTCGATACGTTGCAGCAACTGTTTGCCCAAACCGCTGCCGCGAGCCTCGCCAGCAATGGCGATCGAGTACAGGCGCGCCAGCGAGGTGCCGCGATGAAACAGCACCAGTGCGTAGCCGAGCAATCGACCGTCGATCTCGGCGACCATTAACTGCGCATGGGCGCGGGTGATCATCCATTGAAAGCTGCGGCTGGTGAGCCGGTCGGTGGTGAAACATTGCATTTCCAGGGCCAGCAGCGCCGGCAGATCTTCAACTACCGCCAAACGAAAAACAGCATTCATATGACCACCGTAAAAGTTGCGTAACGAAACGGGACTTTCGAAAAACTTCGTGCTTAATAGAAATGGTCTTGTTCTCCAACGGATCAATCTCTATGTCAGCGGTACAGGGTCATTGGCGCGAAGTATCCGAGCAAAGTTTGCCGGCGGCAACTTTTTTAAATCCAGCCATCAGAACTTCCAGTCAAGTGTTGATTATCGTCGAACGCAAGGAAGACTGGGCCTCGTACTTTCCCAGCGAGGACATCGTCACGGCTCAGGAATACCTTGAGCAAACCCGTGACAGCGAGCCGGGCAAGCGGGTGCAGGTGATCAATCTGTGCCGCAGCTACAAGTACCTCGGGCACGGTTACTACTGCTCGCTGTTGGCTGAAGCCCGTGGCCACAAGGTGATTCCATCGGTGCGCACCATCAGCGAGCTGACGAAGAAATCACTTTACGGTCTGGCACTGGACGATCTCGATAAAACCCTGGAAAAGGCCCTCAGTCATCATCTCTACAGCGATACCGAAGGTTTTACTCTGACACTTTACTTCGGCAAGACGCATATCGAGCCGCTGCAGGATCTGGCTCGACAGTTGTTTGAAGTGTTCCCGTGTCCGATCCTGTTAGTTGAGTTTCGTCGAACTAACGGTTGGCACATCGAAGGCATAAAGTCCGGCGCTCTGCACAAGTTGCGTGATGACCAGGAAGATCAGTTCGCCAATGCGCTGGACGGCTTCAGCCGTAAAGTCTGGCGGGCGCCACGCTCGCCACAAGTGGCGCGTTACGACCTGGCGATCCTGCACGATCCGCAGGAAGCCTTGCCGCCATCCAACGCCAAGGCGCTGGAAAACTTCGTGCGGGTCGGCAAACGCATGGGCATCGACGTCGAACTGATCGAGCGCAGGGATTATGCGCGGATCGCCGAGTACGACGGCTTGCTGATCCGCGAGACCACCAGCGTCGACAACCACACCTATCGCTTTGCAAAAAAAGCCGAAAGCGAAGGGCTGGTGGTCATGGATGATCCGACGTCGATCCTGCGCTGCACCAACAAGGTCTACCTGACCGACCTGCTCAACAGCCATCAACTGGGCATGCCCGCCACGGAAATTCTCTACAAGGAACGACCGGAAGACTTCGAGCGGGTCGGCGAACGCCTCGGTTTTCCGCTGGTGCTGAAGATCCCCGATGGCTGTTTTTCTCGCGGAGTGATCAAGGTCGAAAGCCAGCAGGCATTGCTCGAAGCCACCGCCGAACTGTTCGAGCACTCGGTGTTGCTGCTGGCTCAGGAGTTTTTCTATACCGAGTACGACTGGCGCATCGGCGTGCTCAACCGTAAACCGATCTTCGCCTGCCAATACTTCATGTCCAAGGGCCATTGGCAAATCTACAACCACAAAGCCAAGGGACAGGACATCAACGGCGAGTGTCGCACCCTGGCCGTGCACGAGGCGCCGCGAGCGGTGGTAGAACTGGCGGTCAAGACCGCCAACCTGATCGGCGATGGCCTCTACGGCGTGGACCTGAAACAGGCCGGCGACAAAGTGGTAGTAATCGAGGTCAACGACAACCCCAACCTCGATGCCGGTATCGAAGACGCCTACTTGCAGGACGATCTGTATTCACTGGTGCTGGAAGAGTTCGTGCGACGGCTGGAGCTCAAACGTCGCGGCCAGGCCTGGTGACGCGCCGATGATCAGCAGTTTCGCATTGAGTCATGGCGCGCTTCAGCGGGTCGAGCGGCTGGACGCCGAGGTGATGCTGTTCAGCAATCCCGATGCTGCCGAGCGCGATTTGCTGCACAGCCACTACAAGGTCGACGAACACGCGCTGGCCTCGGCGCTGGACCCGGACGAAGTCTCGCGAATCGAGTTTCACCCTGATCATTTGTTCCTGATCTGGAAACGCCCGGAAAACTATTCCGGCGGTGGCAGCCTGGCGTTTGAAGTGTCGTCCTGTGGCCTGCTGTTTGCGCCCGGCCAATTGTTGGTGATCGCCACCGACGACACGCCGCTGCACGGCATCGGCACACGCCAACCGCTCAATGCACCGCTGGATGTGTTGCTCGATCTGCTGTTCAACAACATCCACCATTACCTTGGCCACCTCAAGGTGATCAAACTGGTTGCGCGCGAGCTGCAACAGAAGTTCAACGCCTCAATGCAGAACCAGCATCTAGTGCAGATGTTTAATCTCAGCGAAAGCCTGATCTATTACATCAATGCCCTGCACAGCAACGGCGCGGTGCTGACGCGGCTGCGCAATCACGCGGAAAAGCAGCATTTCGGCAGTGAGGCGATCGGGCTGATCGACGACTTGATCATCGAAAACAACCAGTGCTACAAGCAGGCGGAGATCTACTCCACGGTGTTCTCGGGGCTGATCGATGCGCGCGGCAACTTGATGAACAACAGCATGAACAACCTGCTGCGTAAGTTGACGTTGATCAACGTGGTGTTTCTGCCGTTGAACCTGATTGCGAGCATTGGCGGGATGTCGGAATTCAGCATGATGACGGCGGGCACGCCGTGGTGGATTTCATACCCGCTGTTTCTGCTGGTGATGTTGTTGGGGGCGGGGGGGATGTTGTTTGGGTTGCGGCGGCTGGCCAAATAATCAATGGTGACTTTGCCGACGCCATCGCGAGCAGGCTCACTCCTACAATTTGATTCTCTGTAGGAGTGAGCCTGCTCGCGATGGCGTATTCAGCAACAACGGAAAACCCGGATCAGCTCACCGGGTCCGCCGCCGCGACCTTCCGGCGCTCCCGAACCCCACGCACCACCAGATACAACAACGGCCCAATCGACACAAATACCGCCGTCAGCAACAGATACGGCACCACCGACCAGACCGACATCCCTCGCGAGCGGGCATCCTTGACCATCCACACCCCGGCCAGCGTCGCCAGCAGATACAGATCAATCACCACCTGCGCCGTGTCCGGACGCGACATCAGGCTGATACCGAAGTCGATCAACGACTGTTCGGCCTGGAGCATCACCGACACGGTGTAGCCAGTAAACGCAATCAAAACAGTGAGGGGCAGGGCGACAGACATCATGCATTCCTTCCTTGGGTGATGAGCAGAATCGCCAGCCTACCTTCGCATCCGCAAATAAGCCATTGACTCGCTGGCCGCCGCCGGGCTAATTTCAGGCCCATGACTTCCACCGTATTGCGCTGCCAGCCAAGCATTATTACCGCCATTCCTCATTTGGCGGGCTAGCTCACGACTGCAGCACCCAACCCGCCCTAGAGGCGGGTTTTCATTTTCTGTCTCCGGGGTTCTGATCAAAACGTCAGGAGACGACCATGTCGTACAGCCCCGTCCAACAAGTCCTGCTTGAGCAGTACGTGAAAAAGATCCTTGCCGCGCCGGTCTACGACATTGCTGTGCGCACGCCGTTGCAAGCGGCGCCGGCGCTGTCCGAGGCGCTGGGCAACCGGATCCTGCTCAAGCGCGAAGACCTGCAACCGACGTTCTCCTTCAAGATCCGTGGCGCCTACAACAAGCTGGTGCAATTGAGCGATGCGCAGAAAGCACGCGGGGTGATCACCGCTTCGGCGGGCAATCATGCGCAGGGCGTAGCGCTGGCGGCGCGGGAGCTGGGGATCGCGGCGACCATCGTCATGCCCTCGACCACCCCCGAACTCAAGGTGCTTGGGGTGCGAAGTCGGGGCGCCGAGGCGCTGCTGCACGGCGAGAGTTTTCCGTTTGCCCTGGCTCATGCGCTGCAACTGGCCGAGCAGACCGGGCGCACCTTTGTCTCTCCATTCGACGACCCGGACGTGATCGCCGGCCAAGGCACGGTGGCCATGGAAATCCTCCGTCAGCATCAGGGGCCGCTGGATGCGATCTTCGTTCCGGTCGGTGGGGGCGGGCTGATCGCCGGCATCGCGGCGTACGTCAAATACCTGCGACCGGAGGTACGGATCATCGGTGTCGAATCGGAGCATTCGGCCTGCCTGAAGGCGGCGCTGCAGGCGGATGCGCGCGTTGTGTTGCCCAGTGTCGGAACGTTCGCCGATGGCGTGGCGGTGGCGCAGATCGGCGCTTATGGTTTTGAGGTGTGCCGGTTCTGCGTGGACGAGGTGGTCACCGTCAGCAATGACGAGTTGTGCGCGGCGATCAAGAATATCTACGACGATACCCGCTCGATCACCGAGCCTTCCGGGGCATTGGCGGTGGCCGGCATCAAGCAATACGTGGCGCGCAGCGGTGTTCGCGGGCAGACCTTCGTCGCGATCGACTCCGGCGCCAACATCAACTTCGACAGCTTGCGCCATGTCGCCGAGCGCGCCGCGGTGTGCGGCGGCGTCCCGGCGTGATAACGCTCAGGGCAGCAGAGGGCGCAGGAAACTGCGCTCGTAGCTGACGATGAATTTCTTCTGCACCAGTGATTCCACCAGCGCCGTGCTTTCCGGGTCGGTCAGCGCGATGTGCCGGTAGCTTTCGTAATCGGCCAGCGAGGGAAAGCTGAACAGGCAATAAGCGATGTTGCTCGCGCCCTCGGAGGGCAGGAAATAGCCGTGATGCGTGCCGCCCAAGCGCTCGACGATGCCCAGCCAGGCCTTGGCGTAGGCCTCGAATTCGGTCAGTTGGTACGGATCGATCACGTATCGCACATGGCAGGTAATCACGGTTGGTGCTCCCTGTTTCAGATCATTCCACGATGGCGGTGCCGACCTTGTCCGAAGCCGACCAGATGCGATAGCGCACCTCGACATCTTTCGGGGCGTAGATCACCAGTGGCAGCTTGCTGTTGTAGCGCAGCATGAAGCCGTCACCGACAACCGGGACAAAGGCGCGTTTCTTCGCGGTGCCGGGTGGGCAGGCCATCAGCGTGCTCATCGGGCCAATGACTTTTTCCAGGCGGTAGAACGGATAGCCCCAGCCTTCGAGGTTTTTCTCGTCCAGAGCGCCGCCCAGGCGCTGGCGATTGCAGTCGACTTCCAGGGTTTTGCCGGCGAGCACTTCAACCTGAAAGTTCTCTTCCTGATCCTGTTTGGGCAGATAGATGACTTGGCGGGTGAAGCCGTTTTCCGCCTTGGGATACGGCGCAACGTCTTCGAGTTTGGCCGCGTGGGCGAGGGTGGACAGGCCGGCAACGAGCAGACCGATTGTCGCGCGAGCGCGTAAAGAACCCATGAAAGCCTCCTGGCGGGTGTAGGGTGGATGTCGGGCATTCTCACTGTCATCAGCCATGAATGCAAACCGGTGTCGACTTGCAAATTGCAGTGCTCAGGAGGGTCGATCTTGCATTTTGCAACTGGCCAACTGCTGGCCACCGCGCCAAGTGCTTGATTTCATGAGGGTCGAAATGACCCGATGAAAGGCACGTTTTATGCGTCGCTTTGGTGCAGCGCACCGGCTTCGGGCGCCTACACTCCAATGGGCATTTCGCAGTACAACCGTTTGCCGCACCAGGGAATCAGCGGGGACACACCCGTGCAGGGGCAGCAAAAGTGGTCAACGTGAAGAGTTGATTGGCAGTTTCATCAATAAGGAGAGGTTCACCATGTTTCTGTCTGCCTTGGAACTACGCAATATCATTGAAAGCAGTTTTTTGCCTAAACGCTGCCAGTGCACGCTGTCGCCAGACCTGTCGATGACCGTCAAGGTTTTCGGTGACCACCAGACTGACCAGGTTGATCTGCACGTCAGTGGTATCGACGCCAGCCATCTCAATGGCTGTCGCGAGATCAATGAACTGATTGCCGGCCTTCGTTCGGATCTGGCGCAACAAACCACACCACAGCATTACAGTCCTCGCTCCAGAGCGCTTTAACTCACCGTTTCACCCAGTTCGACCGTCACGCGCCGGGCCTGCACAAAGCCAAGGCCCAGCGCGAACTCGACCAGCACTGCGAGCAGAATCCCGGGGCCGGTGTGGCCGTTCAGCCATTCGCCAAAACCCAGTACCGCCAGACCAAAACAACCGACGATAAACCCGTTGCTCAGGGCATTGCGACCCAGCGACGGCGGCGCGCTGCGCACCAGATAAAACATCACCCCCAACGCCGCAAACAGCACCGCACTGCGCCGTGCAACAAAACCGGCAGCGAACGAATACTCAATGCTCCAGATCGCCAGCAACACCTGCGGGAAAAAGCCCCAAGCCAGCGCCAGCACGAAACACAACAAAGATGTGATGATCGACAACGTGCGAAACGACAACTGCATGGCGAGTCCTTGCGGCAGTGAGAAGTGATCCCGAGCATAACCCTCGAGCCCTTCACCGCCTACCGCAAAGCCGCAAATCAGAGCCTTCTGTCAGTTCTGGAAGCTGCAGGCGTCAGACATTTTCCGGTAGGTGATTTCCGCCGGCTTGCCTGCATTGTCGATGTACTTCATGTCAGCGGTGATGACCTTGCACTGCTGAGTCTGTGGCTCGGTCAGCGAGATCACTTTGTTCACATGCAACGGCATGCCGTACTGGTAAGGAACGGGCTGGGTAGCAGCGTTGGTGTCATTGGCCTGAGCCAGCCCGGCGAATGCGCTGCAGGCGAGGGCGGAGGTGAGCAATAGCGTGCGAATGTTCATGAATCGGACTCCCGTGCGACGGAATAAGCGTTCGGCGCCATACAGCCGAACCTGCCGCACTCGGCGCCAGCCAGGGGCTGAGGTGTGCGGTTCAGTACAGTCTTGGACTGCGGCGTTAAGTGATGGTTAACCTGGCTGAACGCCGGCTGTCTGGCAGAGGGATGATTTCTCGGGAATGCGGTGCCGATTCCTACAAGGGGTGATGCCTTGTCTGCTTTCGGCGCTTGGAGCGGGGCGGTTATGGTTTGGCGTCGCTGCAAAATCAGCGGCTCGGGTTTGGTCACCTGAAAATACTCACACATGTGTGCCATCATTCGCACCGCGGACATCTATGTCTTCGTAGTGCATTGCTGTGGCGGCTGTGTGCAGGACGCCTTCGGGCGAGCTGATTGGGTATTCAGTTGACCAAACTTGCATACAGTCCGCCTCCCATCGTTTGGTCACGGTGTCGGCGGGTTACCTTACCCAGCAAGAGATAACTCTGATGCCGATATTAAATCCGTTACCCAATCGTTATCACCCTCTAAACAGCGGCGTCACCGACAGCGCGCCAATGGTCATCGACACCCAGGCCAACCCCCAAGACATCCTCGAGTCCGCCGTCCAGCGCATCCGCGCCTGCAGCGACCTGCTCGAAACCCTGCACTGCATGTGCTTCCGCCATGGCGATGTTCAGGACATTCCACACATTACCCATGCGCTGTACCTGCTGGCGCAGGACGGCAATGATTTGCTGCAGGTGGCACAGCAGCAGATGCTGGATTGGAAGGCGCCGGTTTGATGCCTTGAATGAGAACGGGAGTAGGATCGCGTTGGACGAATCTCACGCTATCTACTCCTCCCGTTTGTATGATTCTCGTGCCCTTGTATTCGTATAAAACAAGCTAACGGCTTAGCTTGTCAGGGAAGAAGGACAGGGGAGGGTGGATGGATATCCATTTTTTTGATTGCTCTTTAGCTTCTAATATTTGCGAAGGGGTCAACTTGGAAGCAATGAGGGGAAGCTTGTATTTAACATTTTCCTGCATTCCGCCCCCGCCATCCAAGCTACTTAGAGAAAAAATAAGCGAGTATCCCTTTACAGGATCATACGGAAAGCCATAGGTGTCGGGCTCGTGAGCCAAGTATGAACCGTATCCATATACGGACTCTACGTAGCCTGATACTGCGGCTTGCTCATTCCAATGTCGGAAGCCTTCAATATCTCCTTTCTCAAAAAGAAGAGCAGCCAACTCCATCATTGATCTAGGGTTGCCGCCTTCAGCTGAAAGTTTGTACCATTTTTCAACTGCCTCACTTCGCTTCCATGGTAGCAAAAATCCCTCACCTTGCTTAAGTGAAGTGGCAAGCCAGTATTGTGCAAGAGCATTTCCTGAAGTTGCAGATCGTTCTAGCCAAGTATCATCTAGAGTGATTTCATACATTATGTACATCGCTTCTGCGTCGCCAGCATTTGCTTTTTGTTGGGCTAATTGTTTTGCTTGGTTTAACCACTCTATTACCGGCTTCTGCGAAGGAGAGCAGTCGTTAGAGATTTCGCACATGTCATGCTCAATACGGCCCAATTGGATCATGGCATAAAGATCGTTCTGACCTGCTGACGCTTCATACCATTTCTTTGCTTCCTTATTCATGTAATGATTTTTCTGACGAAGAGCCTCACCTAAATAATATTGAGCTTCGTGGTCGCCCGCTTCTGCAGCGGTTGTTAAGAACGGGATTGCTGAGGTGGCTTTGTATTGATTGTATAGATTTATGCCTTGTTGTTTTGCGGAGATTTGGTTCGGCGTTATCTGGGTGTTTGCGTGACAGCCAAGTGGCAGCAGTAATAATAAAGTGAAAATTATTCTGGTTGTCATGAGTATTCTGCGTGATATTTTATTTTGCTCCTTCAGATTCCCGGGTCGGAACTGTATGGGTTGCTAAAAGGAGGTAATAAAAATGATTGTAAGTTGGCAGGAAATGCAGGCGGCCTACAATCCATAAATATTTCGAGAAGTCTATAAATAATCTGAATTAATTGCCAAGCTTGTCTGGAAAAAAAGAAAGTGGTGGATGAGTGGCTTTCCAGTCTTTTGCCACTTCTAGTGACTTTTCAGTTTGTTCTGATGTCATTTTTTCGCGTATTTCCTCACTTTTTCTCTCAACATATCTCCCGATTCCGCCACTGTCCTCAAGCTCCTTAAGAAGCGTGAATAGCGCATAACCTTTGACCAAGTCTAGTGGGTAGCCTATTTTGTCTGGTGTATGCGCTATGTAGGCGCCGTAATTGCTTATGGCGGCTTGATCGCCAGTCGCTGCTGCAGTTTCAAGCCAGTGGCGCATGCCTACGACATCTCCTTCTTCAAATAAAATTTGTAGATAATCCATCATTGCTTTTGGGTGTCCGCCCTCAGAAGAAAGTAGTAGCCATTTTTTGATAGAGGCCTCGCGTTTTCCAGGAATCAAGAAAAAACCTTCACCTTGGCGTTCGCTTACAGCCATCCAATATTGTGCAGTCGGATATCCCGCATTTGCGGATTTTTCTAGCCACTCACGATTAAGAGTGATCTCATACATCAGATACAGGGATTCAGGATCACCTTTTTGTGCTTTTGGCAAAACTAGCTCATTAGCTAGTTCAAACCATTCTGCTTGTGTTTTTTTTGATGGTGAGCAGTCGCGTATTTCTTGGCAGGGTTCACTTTTGAATCGTCCCAGTTGGATTATTGCATATACATTGTTATTTTCTGCTGCGGACTCATACCAGTGAAGTGCCTCTGGAGTCATGTAGCCATTACGTTTTCGAATAGCCTCACCCAAGTAATATTGCGAGGTTGTATTTCCAGATTTTGCTTCTTTTTCTAATGCGGGAAAAGCTGCGTCGATTTTTAGTTGGTTATATAGGACTACGCCCGGCGAGACTACTTGTTCTTGCTGTTTTAATGGGGTGGCTTTACAGATGGTAAAAAGTGAAGCAGCTAATAGAAATGTTAACGCTTTCATCAAAATCAGCGACTTAGTTTGTCTGGAAAAAACGAAAGTGGCGGATGAGATTTCTTCCATTGAATGGCAAAGTTTTCCGCTTCTTTTATTTGCTGAGAGGTCATTTTTTCTGCGATTTCCGGAAGAACTTCCTCGACGTAGACCTGCACGTTGCCCCCGCCATCAAGATCTTTTAAAAGCGAAGTGATAGCGTAACCTTTAACCAAGTCTAGTTCGAAGCCAAATCGTTCGGGAGCATGCGCTAAATAAGCACCGTAACTGCTCACGCCGCTTTTGTATCCTTTCTCAGCCGCTACTTTTATCCAATGCCGAGCAACTTTAAGATCACCTTCATTCTCATAAAGGTAAGCGGCATACTCCATCATGGCTCGAGGATTTCCTCCTTCTGCGGATGCTTTAAACCAACTTCCCACTGCCTCCTTACGTTTCCAGGGAAGTAAGAAGCCCTCACCTTGCTTGTCACCAATTGCCATCCAGAATTGTGCATCTGGATTGCCGGCATTTGCAGACTTTTCTAACCAATCACGATTCAATGTAATTTCATACATTACGTACATGGCCTCCGCGTCACCTTTTTCTGCCAAAGGTTCCGCAAGCGCACGAGCATTTTTCAGCCAGTCGACAGGAGGTTTACCGGAATCAGGGCAATTACTCATTACTTTGCAAAGATCGTTGCCACTCCGCCCCAACTGAATCATGGCATATAAATTTTCTTGCGCAGCAGCGGCCTCATACCATTCTTTAGCTTCTGAAGTCATGTAGCGATTGCGCTTTCGAAGAGCCTCTCCTAAATAGTATTGTGATTCCGAGATTCCCGACTGTGCTTCTTTTTTTAGTTCAGCTATAGCAGAGTCTATTTTTAGCTGGTTGTATAAAGTTATTCCCTTGCTAAATCCGTTTTCTTGTGCTGCGACTGCGCACGTTTCGGTGAGCGCAGAAATAACTATCGCTAAGATCCGAAAATATACGCTCACTAAAATTAATATCCTAGCTTGTCAGGGTAGAACGAGAGAGGCGGGTGGTTGGCCTTCCACGTTTTTGCGAGGTCTTTCGTTATTTCTATTTGTGCTTTTGACATGTTTTTTTCTATATCGGGGAAGGTGTCATTGACGTCTCGTATTACATTGCCTCCGCCATTAAGTTCCAGCAGGTTTGACAGTAAAGCATGTGATTTTATCGGGTCGAATACGAAGCCGTATTTTGAGTTCTCTTCGCCTATGTAGGATGCATATCCAAATACACCTTCTACGAAGCTCGACTCAGCTGCTTTTTCGTTCCAGCTTCTGAACGAGGCTAAATCTTTTTTTTCGATCATGATCGCGGCTAACCCCATCATCGCAGGTGGGTAACCATTTTCCGCAGAGGCCTTCATCCATCGTTCGATAGCTTGGTTGCGCCTAGAGGGTAGTAAAAATGAACCACTTCCTTCCTGGTATTTAGTCGCCAGACGGAACTGTGCAAATGCGAATCCGTTCTCTGCTGATTTCTCCAACCAGTCATCGTTCCCTGTCATTTCATATAACAGGTACATTGATTCGCTATCTCCCTGCGTTGATCGTTGAGTTGCAAGGCTTTTAGCTTTGATTACCCAACTGCTAGGAGATTCTTCACCCGGTGGACAGTTTTTCATGGTTGAACACAAGTCGTCTCCAATTCTCCCGAGGCGAATCATAGAGTAGATATTCCCCTTTCTTGCGGAACTTTCATATGCTTTTTTAGCTTCCGGAGTCATGAAGCGGTTGTTTTTTCTTAATGCCTCACCCAGATAATAAAGTGCTTCATCATCACCGCCTTCGGCCGCTATTTTGAGTGGTTCGATTGCAGAAATAGCCTTGTATTGATTGTAAAGTTCAATACCTTTTTTTTTGGCTTCTTCTTGCTGCTGGGTGAGAGCGGCATTCGCAGTGTTGCAGAGCAATATGAAGAAAATACAAAGAGAGGTGTTGAATAATTTTATAAATTTCAATTTGGTTTGCTCGCTGGAGCTGAGTATCTTGCTGACGATTTTGGTATGTAGCTGTTTTCGTGCTTACACAGTATTTTTCTAAAATGCGTTCCTTTGGCGCAATAAAGACTTTTTTGTCAAAATCCATATTTTCCGGGATAAAAGGATAGAGGTGGATGTGTGCTTTTCCACTGCTGAGCGAATACCTTGGCTTCTATTAGCTGCTCAGCACTCATTTTTTCAGCAATTTCCGGCAGAACTTCATCTACGTAAGGCTGTATGTTTCCACCGCCATCGAGTTCCTTCAGTAACGATGTCAGTGCGTAGCCTTTTACTAGGTCAAGCGGGAAGTCATATAAAGAAGGGGCATGAGCAAGATAAGCTCCGTAGCTACTAACGCCAGACTCATACCCCGTTTTTGCCGCCTCTTCTATCCAATGTCGGGCTACCCCGATATCGCCGCCGTTTTCATAAAGAAATGCGGAGTATTCAAGCATTCCTGCGGGAAAACCATTTTCAGCTGATGCTTTTAACCAACGTCCGACTTCTTCCGTTCGTTTCCAAGGCAGAAAAAATTTTTCACCTTCTTTGTAGCGATTTGCCAAAAGCCACTGCCCTCTGGCGAAGTTAGCTGTTGCGGATTTTTCCAGCCACTCTAATTTCCCAGAAGACAGATATTTAATATACATCGCCTCACCGTCACCATCGTCTGACTTTCGTACGGTCTCTTTATTTAATAATTCTAACCAGTCGGCGCGTTTTTTCGAGCCTTGAGGACAATTATTCATGACCTCGCATAAGTCATTGTTTGATGTCGCAAGTCTTAACATTGCGTACAAATCGCCTTGCAAAGCAGCAGATTCATACCATTTTTGAGCCTCGGAAGTAATGTATTGTTTTTGCTGTCGAAGTTCTTCCGCTAAATAATATTGCGCCTCGGCGTCTCCTGCTTCTGCAGCAATTTTTAATTCTGCGGCTGCGGGTTTGTATTGGTTATAAAGTACCAATCCTCTCTCTTTTGCCTCTTTTTGTGATGAAGAAAGATCGGCATGCACTTGGCTGCATAATGTCAGGGTAAATAATCCTGCGCACAATATGGATTTGATTGACATAAGTAATCTTCTCTTTAATTCTTTGGGCCAACATAAGTAGCTTGACCGCTCGGCAGGAATGTATTGCCATAATATTTTATTCGCTTGCAATATCCATCCAGGCGTGCGCCAAGCACCTCAACGTGCTTTTTGTATCGACTGCGCATTCTGTCATTATCTACGCTAACTAGTCTTAGGACGGCTTCAGACATGAAGTTATCAATTCCTAGTCTATTTTCACAATAAGTTTGCTCAGGGTCGCTGGCGTCTTTTGTCCCAAAGCGATTCATGCTCATGCACGCCTCTTCAAATTGTGCTTGTGCAAGGGGGATTGTTCCCTGTGTTTCAGCTTGGCGAACAATCAGTCCAAGTATGCGCTCAATAGCTTGCTGTTGGATTAAGTGGCATTGGGCTTTTGAGTATTCCTTTTCCGCAGGTTTAATATCAGTCTCCTGCATCCCATACTCTCTAATCTTAAATGAGCTGGCCTCAGAGGTTAGTGTCATGAGCATTGGGCCAAGCGCACCAGGGGTTGCTGCTAATATCCATTGTTCAAGCTCAGTTTGATTGCGATAGTTCATGATCGTATGTGCAATCGTCGCCCCTCTGCCACCGCCAGTTAACGCCTCGTATAAGGACATCACCATGTCCACGCCTTGCATATAAAACATCGCAACTTCCATGCCTGCAGCGCCAAGGAAGTTAAGCTTGTCTATGTAATCAGCTGCATCATCGGTTACAAAAATTAGCGTTTTATCCTGGTTTTTGTGGATTTCTCGACGCACGAGATTAATCAGGTCAGTAACCCCGTCATAACCGACTTCGAACTGGAATTCGCCTCCCGCTCCCGCACCGACAATTAGTGATGCCTTGAACCGCATAATGAAGCGGCCTTCGTGCAAAGAAATGCCGATGTCTGCATTCGTGCCTAGCCCGTATGCGGCGGTAAAACCAGCAGTAAGTTTGGCAAGACTGGACCATTGGCTGGCCTTTGTGCTGTTGACACTGTTACCCATTCCGGGTGTTGGCGCGGTGCGCAGGGCTGCTATGTCTTTCGGTGGTGCCCAGTTCAAAGCGCCGGTCAGCAGGATCCCTGCTTGCACTCCCGCGAAGAGGTTAAATTTAGCTTTGGCGCCGTCCTCTACTCGAATTTTGGCGGCATTGCCTTCCAGCACCGGTTCGCTTCTCGCAGTTCCAGCGGTTGAATTTGTCGCTTCTGGACGTTCTGCGTCGGTGATTTCCGGAAGGTTAAGGCCGCCTTGTACGTTTGCACGTCCCAACTGAACGCTGGAGGAAAGAAGGAGAGTGGCACCCGTGTATCCCCACGCTCTGGCGCCCAAGTGGATGGAGAACCGACCGAGATTCAGGTTTTTGCGATTTTTGTCGTAGTCGAGGTAAGGAATCAGGATGTCTTTGGCCTGATCTCTGCCCGGAAGATCCATTTTCATCAGTTCGACTTCGCCACGTGCGAGGTCAATGGCCAGGCTTGCTTCAGCCTTGGCGGAAGCTTTGAAGTTATCCGCGACACTGAATGTCGGGCCGTTTATTTTAGCGCCAGTGTGGATTGATGACTGCGGCGGTGTGAGGCAACGCACGAGTTGCGCTTGGGGGCTATTGTCGAACAGGCGCAACGAGCTTCTGACTTCTTCTTTGAAGAGCAACTGACGAAGACGAAGTCCCCAGTCCTTGCGGGCTCCTGCATCCTCAAAGGTTTCGACCTTGTAGTTTTTCGACTTCAGGTAAGAATGGAACAGCTCTACATCAAACCAGCCTTTCTCATCAAACCAGTCACTCTGCTGATCTTTGATGGCTAGTGCACCTTCCGCTCGCAGCCACTCATGGAAAGGATTGTCGTCAGTGTCCGATGTTGCTTTTCCGTTGCTGTTTCCCGGAAGTTTCTTCAAGTCCTTGCTTGCTTTGGCGCCGATTTCACTCGCGTCCTTTTTCAGTACCTTTGTGATGCCCTCCAGATTGAGCAGACTCAGGTGTTTAACGGGACTGTTGGGACTATTGAAAAGTGCAACTTCGCGCAAAGGAAATTCTGCTTTGACCAAGCGCTCTTCCGGTTTTGGTTGAAACTGCTCTGGTTCCCACAGGAGATGTCGTAATGGCAGGGCTGCAGCAACCGCCGCTTCAGCGTCTTCGCGGAGTTTAAGGCGATCTTGTTGGATGCGCTGCCACTCTGCTTGCTCCGCTTCCACGATTCCTGTGGGGGGCGCGACGTTTTGGCCGCTGGCGTCAATCCAGGCTTTATATTTCGTGCGGATCTGCTCGGTGAGCTTGATCTGTTGCTGCTCCATCTCGAGATATGCTTTGAACTTCTCGACACCTGCGCTGATGTCACCCGTCTCAGGAATGAGCGCAAACTCCGGTAGGGCCAATCCGTAGTCGGCAACTTTCAAAATCGCATCGATATAAGCAGAGAAGTCTTTTTCGACTTTTTTGCGCTCGTTAGCGACTTCCTTTAAATAACCACACATCCGGGCTTTGCCATCGATTACGCAGTTTGTGGCGTCCAGATAAGCCTTTTTGTCTTTCTGAAAGTCTGCCTCCTTCAGAGTCGTCAACTTGCCACTCTTCGTGAGCGCAGCGCGGGCTTTCAAGTAAGTCTGCACGCGATTTCTTGCTTCGATCGCCCCCGGGGAAAACAGGTTGCCGCTCTCGTAGGTGTAGCCAGCAATTTTTGCCTGTGCAACTGCAATCGCTTTCAGCTTCTTCCATTCGTTGTAGAGGCGCTGCAGTTTCTGGCCGTCAGAGTTGGCTTCAAGCAGGCTCGCTTGCTGTTGATTGGCAAGCTCCCGATTGCGAGCGTATTCGCTTTGGTCTGGCAGTTTGTCCAAAGCAGCGGAGTTCCGGGCCTCTCGGCTGACAGCCTTCAATCGCATAGCCATGGTGGGCTGCGCGATATCGGGTTCCTGAGCCTCGATTTCGAGCATTCGGCTTTTTTGCTCGCCTTGCAGGAAATTACTCAGTTTGGGCTCCAGAAAGTACTCTAGAAGCCCTGCGGTGTTCATTCCCTTGAGTCGTTCTTCCGGAGACTTGCTGGCGCTGATGTGTTGCTCGAGTTCATTCATCGCCTCTTTGATCGAGCTGGCCGCTCGCTTAGGCAACAGGTAGAACATTTTTTCCTTGGTGGCGTAAATCACTTCGCCATATTCCGTCGAGCAGGCCGCCTTCACTTCGTCGAACGCGTTAGAGCAACTGTCAGGCGCCTCAGGCTGGGGATCAAGTTCCAAAGCAGGCTTGCTTTCGACCGGTACCGCTGAAGTCGACGCGTTCGCACGTGGTCCGTTGAGATCTACCTCGGGTGCTTCTGAAATTTCAGTTTCCATTTCGCTTCCATTCATTCTTTACGGACGGGGTCATCAAGCAACGCTGTTAGTGAGTTGCTGCAACTGCTGCACTTTGATGAACGACTCTTCCTTGGATTGCAGGATGGCCATTGCCTGTGGCTGCGTTTCGAGCAGCGGGCCGTTAGTGACGTGGCCCAGTTTCAGTAAATGACGACCTTCGTAAATGTTGTGGGCAACCAGCACGCTGAGGTTTTCCACGAGGTTGGGCAGTTGTTCGTCGGTAGGTTCACCGTAGGCAGCGTATTGCTCGTCTGCCCAATAAACCCATCCCAAATGCTCCTGAACCTTTGGCGCTGAGGGTGGCAGGTTGAACGCTGAAACGTCGCCCAGCCATTCAAGTTCCGAAAGGGCACGCCAACTGAGCCAGCGACCGCGATTGCGCCCGAAGTGGAGCGGTGCGGGGCTGTATACGTGTTGCCAAGGGCCGAAGAGCTGATGTGAATGTTCAGCGGTGGTGTAGGCCAGTGCGGCCCACAGGCTTGGCTTGTGATAACTCAACAGGCTTTGACCGCCGGAGCCATCGTTGGCACGCAGGAGCCAGCGGGCGTGTGCAAGTGCTTTGACTGGATCTGCTGTGGTGAGGGCGATGCCGGCAAAGTTCTCTTCGCAGAGACCTGCCGCTTCTGCAGCGAGGCGACTGCCCCACGGGGCGACCAGCCAGAGAGGGCCGTCAGCGGCGATTTCGGCGAAGTCGGTGTTGAGGAACAGGCCTTGGGTGTCGACGGGTTCGCCGACACGGTAGAGGCGGCTCATGGCTTCTGGCTGACGGACGCGATCAATGATGAAACACAGGCTCAGGTCGGAGCTTTCTTTCGGCAAACCCTCGAAGGCGTAGCGCGGCGCTTCGAGGAGGGCGCTCAGTGCTTTTACATGCATGTGCAATCCTTACGGCTGCAAGCGCCGTTGCTTTGTTTGCCGCACAACGGCGTGATACCGGACTCGTTGAGGCGTTTGGGCAGCGGGATGAGCACTTTGCCCGCCTTATCCACATCCGCCACTTTCATCGGCCCTGGCAGCAACGGGGCGGCCGGCGTACCTACGCCCGGCGCACCGCCGGTATTGACCTTCACCTCGGCGCCGCTGATGGTCACGCCACCGGCGTCGACCTTGACGAAGCTGCCGCCGGCTTTGGCGGTCAGTTCCATGGCGCCTTCGACGACGACTTTCTGGCCGGCGTAGTAATGGATTTCGCTGCCGGCTTCGACGAATTGCGCTGTGCCTACTTTGAGGTGCTGGGTGACTGCGACGGTCAGGTGATCATCTGCGCGCATTTCACTGACGCGATTCAAATGGGTGATGCGGTGCTCTTCGACTTTGAATTCGCTGTAGGTGTTGGCCTCAACCGTGTCATGCCGCTCATTGCCCACGCGGATCTTCTGGTCGTGCTCGATGTTCTCGTCCCAATCGCGTTGGGCATGGATGTAGATCTGCTCCACACCCTTTTTGTCTTCAATCCGAAACTCGTTGTAGCCCTTTCCGCCCGGGGAACTGAGGGTTTTGAAGGTGCTGCGGGTTTTGTTTGCGGGCAGGTCGTAGGGGACGACGTTTTCCTTGTGGTACAGGCAGCCGGTGACGAGTGGCTGGTCGGGGTCGCCTTCGAGGAAGGTGACGAGGACTTCCATGCCGATGCGCGGGATGGCAATGCCGCCGTAGGCGGCGCCGGCCCAGCCGCTGGCGACGCGCAGCCAGCAGGTGGTTTTGTCGTCGGACTGGCCGTCGCGGTCCCAGTGGAACTGGACTTTGATGCGGCCGTACTGGTCGCAGTGGATCTCTTCGCCGGCCGGGCCGGTGACGACCGCGGTCTGGCTGCCGAGGACTTTGGGTTTCGGGTGTTCGAGGGCAGGGCGGTAGTGCGCGTCCCACGGGGTGGCGAGGAAGCTGTTGCGGTAGCCCTGGTGGAAATCGCTTTTGTTGTCGGTGACGTCGCTGGTGACGTTTTCACCGAGCACTTGCGGTTGTTTGCCTTCGTGGAAGACTTCCAGCAGCAGCCACAGGTCGTTCCATTCAGCGCGCGGGTGTTCGGCCAAGGTCAGGAAGTGGCCGCTGGTCAGGGTCGGTTCGTCACCTTTGCCTTCGGCGAGTTTGTAGTCGCTGCGATGGCGTTCGAGGGCGCGGGTCGAGAGGAATTTGCCGCGCTCGCGGGTGGTGAAACGACCGGGGTAATCGTAGTCCTCAAGATCCGGGGCGAACTCGGATTTTACCGCGCCTTCGGGCAGGATCTTCGGTTTTTCGAAGTCGTAATCGCGGCGGCTGACGCGCGTGGTGCGGGTTTCCAGGCGCAGGTTGAAGCGCTTGATCACCGGTTTATCGGCGCTCATGCCGGAGTCTTGCTGGTAGCTCACGGCCTTGAGTTTGCGGAACACCGTCTGATCGTCGCCGAACACCAGTTTGTGCCCGCTGCTGCTGTGCTGGAAGTGGAAGTGAATGCCTTCCTCTTCGCACAGGCGCTGGATGAAATGCAGGTCGGACTCGTCGTACTGCACGCAGTAATCGCGCTGCGGATACTCGGCGTTGAGCTGGAAGCTGTAGGCGTCGGCCAGAATGCCGCGATCTTCCAGCACCTGGGCGATGATCTTCGGCACCGTGAGGTTCTGGAAAATCTGCTGGTCATGGTTGTGCCGTAGATAGGCCAGCTGCGGCACCAGGCTGATGCTGTAACGGGTCAGGGTCTTGCCGGAATCGCCTTGTTCGATGCGATACACCAGGCCATGAATCTTGCCTTCGCCGGTGGCGCCGAAGGTCAGGACGCCGGGCTTGTGCAGCAGCTCTTCGAGTTTGAGGTCGGGGCGGGCGCTGACCAGTTCGAGGTCGAAACGGAAAGGCTCGTTGAGGGCTTCGCGACCGGTGAAGCTGAGCACTTGCAGGTCGGCGGAGGCGCCTTCGAGGGTAAGGGTAATGTGGGTAGCGTTGGCGTCCAGCATGCCTTGAATTCCGTCCATTGAATAAGCAGGTGACGGATGATGGAGGATTAAACCGCCTCGTTCAAGGCGCAAATGCCGTAGAGAGGGGTCCCGCGGGGTATAGGGAAAACCCCTATGACGGCGTTTAAACCCAATGAAACCGGGGGCTTCGCAGTCGTGAGCCCTTGGTCAGCGCATGATTTGAGCCAATCGCAGGCCGAAGAATCGCCAGTCAGTTTCAGACTAAAGTCGCCTTCAACCCGTAAAAGCCATCTGCCATCATTGCAACTCACCCCTGCGTGTCCACTTCTTCCCGGCTGTTTTTGACCCGGGACGGGAGCTATTTTTCTGGCTGACTGCGCCCCGGCGCAAACGCTGTACTGTTGGAGTTTTTCATGCGTCCCCCATTCCCTCTCATCACCCCGCGCCAGTCGTTTGGCTTCGGAGCCGTTGTGCTGTGCGCCGGTTTTGTCGCGCAGGTTCAGGCCAGCGGTTTTCTCGAAGACACCACGGCGAAAATCGAATCGCGCACGGTGTACTTCAACCGCGACTTCCGTGATGGGCATACCTCCAGCGATCAGGGCGCTTCCAAGCGTGAAGAGTCGGCGCAAGGTTTTATTCTCAATCTGCAATCGGGTTACACCGAGGGCACGGTCGGCTTCGGTATCGATGCGCTGGGCATGCTCGGGTTTCAGCTCGACTCCAGCCCCGATCGCAGCAACAGCGGCTTGCTGCCGTCCAGTGGCGAGAACCCGCGCGGCTCGAAGGGTCAGTACGCAAAAATGGGCCTGACCGCCAAGGTCAAGGTCTCGGACACGGTGTTGAAGTACGGCGCACTGCTGCCGGATCTGCCACTGCTCAAGTACAACGACGGCCGCTTGCTGCCGACCATGTTCAACGGTGCGATGCTGACCTCCAAAGAAGTGAAGGATCTGACCTTCATGGCCGCGCGTCTGGACAAGTACACCGCGCGTGATTCCACCGATTCGCAAGACATCCGCGTGCACTGTAAGAACAAGCGCTACGCCTGCAACACCACCGCCGATCATTTCGACATGTACGGCATCGATTACAAGATCAACGATCGCCTGACCGCGCAGTATTACTACGCCGAGCTGGAAGACATCTACCGCCAGCACTTCATTGGCTTGCTCGGCAACCAACCGCTGGGTGACGGTGTGCTGAAGGCCGATCTGCGTTTGCTGAAAAGTGCCGACAGCGGTGATGCCAAAGCCGGCTCCATCGACAACCGCGCCTTGAGCGGCATGCTCTCGTACGGCATCAGCGGCCACACCTTCAGTGCCGGCTGGCAGCGCATGAACGGCGACAACTCGATGCCGTACCTCGATGGCAGCAATCCGTATCTGGTCAACTACGTGCAGGTCAACGACTTCGCCGCGGCGCAGGAGCGTTCCTGGCAGTTGCGTTACGACTATGACTTCAAGGCCATCGGCATCAACGGTTTGAGCTTCCTGACCCGCTATGTCAACGGTGATCACATCAAGGTCCCGGGCAGCGATCAGGAAGGCAAAGAGTGGGAACGCGACAGCGAGTTGAAGTACGTGATCCAGACAGGCACGTTCAAGGATGTCAGCCTGCGCCTGCGCAATGCGACTTACCGCACCAACTATGAAAAGTTTGCCCGGGATGTGGATGAGACCCGGTTGATTGTGAGTTACAACTTTTCGGTGTTGTAACCCTGAGAACTATGGCGCCTGGATGACCGCTATCGCGAGCAGGCTCACTCCTACAAAGGGATTTTGGTAGACGGGGATAGCGTGTTCGCCATCGATCCCTTGTAGGAGTGAGCCTGCTCGCGATTGGGCCTGATAGTCATCCCTACAACCAATGCCAGAACCGGCTCCAGAAGCCGCGATTCAGATCTTCCTTGCACCCGGCATACTGCCGCGCATACACGTCGGAGCGCGCCTGCACCTTGCGCGCAGTCGGCATCAGCCAGGCCTTGCTGGCGTAGGTCTTGTTGCGGAAACCGCCCCAGCCTTCGTGGTAGTTCAGGTACTGGTTATAGGCGTCGTATTTGTACACGCCGTTGATCGAGGTGGTCTTGTCCATGTACCAGCCGACGAAGTCGATGGCGTCATCGAAGTCTTCGCGGTCGGCGCCGTGTCGCCCGGTACTTTTCTGGTAATCGGCCCAGACTTCATCCTTGGCCTGGGCATAGCCGGAGGCCGTCGACACCCGGCCCCACGGAATCACCCACAACAGGTATTTACGCGGCGTCTTGGCGTCGTAGCGGTAGCCGGACTCCTGATACATGATCGCGAAGGGCACCTGGATCGGTACGCCCCAGCGTTTCTGCGTGACTTGCGCCGCATCGTACCAGTCGCTTTTCTCGCGGAAGATCGCGCAGATGTCTTCCGGCGAACGCGGCGGCGAGGTGCCGCAGCCGCTGACTAATCCCGCCAGTATCAAAAGTCCCGCCGTCCGCCCCGACATCAAACCGTCATCCCCATGCGCGCAAAAAGGCCGACAGTCTACGCGCTCAGCTCAACTGGTGACGATAGGGCAAATCCGGACCGGTCTTGCTGCACGTAAGGGCGGCCGCCTGTACGGCAAACCTGAGCATCGCGTCGATCTGCTCGCGGCTGAGTTGTTGAACCCCTTCGACCGAATCCAGTGCTTGCTCGGTCAACCAGGTAATCAGCGCCGCTTGAAAGGTATCGCCGGCGCCGACGGTATCGGCGATCTTCACCGAGCACGCCGGTACTGACCACGAACCATGAGCGCGGCTGAACACCGTTGCGCCTTCGCCGCCACGGGTCAGAAACACCAACTGGCAGCGTTGCTGCAGCCAGCCTTCGATCACGCGTTGTGGATCTTGTTCGGGATACAACAGGCTCAGGTCTTCGTCGCTGACCTTGATCATGTCGGCCAGTTGCACCAGGGTCGCCACGCGCTCGCGCCACAGGTCGATGTTCGGTTCCGGGTTGAGGCGCACGTTGGGGTCGAGGGTGATCAGGCGCTTGCCGCTTTCGCGTTGCACCAGAGTCAGCAGGGTGTCGGCGATCGGTTGCACCACCAGCGAGAACGAGCCGATGTGCAGACCACGCACTTCAGGGCCGAGCTGCGGCAGATGGGCGAGGCTTAATTGGCGATCAGCGCAACCTTCACCGCGAAAACTGTAATGCGGCGAGCCATTGGCGCCGACCGCGACCATCGCCAGCGTGGTTGGCGCGGCGAAGTCGATCAGGTAGTCCGCACGCACACCTTCATCCTGCAGCACCTGCTGCAGACGACGGCCCAGATAGTCGGTGGACAACCCGGCAAACAGCGCCGAATCCACACCCAAACGGCGCAAGCCGACCGCGACGTTGAACGGCGAGCCGCCGGCAATCGCTTTGAAATTGATCTTCGAAGCCAGACCGCTGGCATCATCTTCGCTGAAGAAATCGAACAGGGCTTCGCCACACACCAAATACATAATTGTTTGCTCTTTATAGGGTTGCGACATGCTGTTGATAGCGTTCATAGGCCTGCTGGAACGCCGCGACATGGGCGGCGACCGGCAGGGTTTCACTGTGCAGATCGAGCTTCACGCAGCGCTGGCACAGGTCGGCCAAAGTGTCTTCGTGGCCGTTCGACCATGACTTGCACCACGCCGCCTGAATCGCCGCGCCAAGGGCTGCGGCTTCGCTGTGTTCGGTGCAGATCACCGGGGTGTTCATGATGTCGGCGACGATCTGCCGCCACACCGCGCTTTTCGAACCGCCGCCGATCAGGCAAATGCTGCGGCTTTGTAAACCATTGTGGCGCAACAGATCCAGTCCATAACGCAAACCGAAGGTGGTGCCTTCGACCACGGCGCGACACAGGTTGGCCTGAGTCAGGTTGCTCAGGGTCAGGCCGTGCAGGCTGCCGGTGGCATGGGGCAGGGCGGGGACGCGTTCACCGTTGAGGAACGGCAACATGCTCACGCCTTCGGCGCCGATCGGCGCCTTGGCCACGAGGTCGTTGAATTGTTCGAGATCAAGGTCGAACAGTTCGCGGATCGCGCCGGTGGCGTTGGTCAGGTTCATGGTGCAGATCAGCGGCAGCCAGCCGCCGCTGGACGAGCAGAAGGTCGCGACCGAAGCGTCCGCGCTGACTTTTGGCGCCTCGGCGTAGGCGTACACCGTGCCGGAGGAGCCGAGGCTCATGGTGATCGCTCCCGGCTGAATGTTGCCGGTGCCGATGGCGCCCATCATGTTGTCGCCACCACCGCTGCAAACCAGCGCATTCGGGTTGAGGCCGAGTTGTTCGGCAATCGTCGGCAGCAGGGTGCCGACCGCTTGATGCGCGTCGATCAGCTCCGGTAATGCCGCTTGCAGGCGACCCGTGGCGTCGATGTCACGCAGCAGTTGCAAGTCCCACTGGCGGCTGCGCACGTTGAAATAACCGGTGCCGGAAGCGTCGCCATACTCGCTGCAGGCGCGGCCGGTGAGCCAGAAATTCAGGTAGTCGTGGGGCAGCAGGATGCGTGCGATGCGCGAGAACACCTCCGGGTGTTGTTCCTTGGTCCACAGCAGTTTCGACACGGTGTAGCCCGGCGCGATGACCACGCCGAGGCGCTCCAGAGAGCCTTTTTCGCCGCCGAGGTGTTTGAGCAGACGGTCGTTTTCGTCAGTGGTTTCGGTGTCGCACCACAGCTTGGCCGGGCGCAACACCTGGCCCTGATCGTCGAGCAGCACCAGACCGTGTTGCTGGCCGGAAACGCCGATGCCGAGGATCGCCTGACCGTCAACATTGGCTGCGAGCAAGGCGCGGCGGGTGGCGAGGGCGAAGGCGTCCAGCCACTGTTGGGTGTCCTGCTCGCGCCGGCCATTGGCGCCGCTGATCATCGTGTGCGTGGCCGCGCCTTCGCCGAGCACCTGACCGCTGCTGGCATCGAGGATGATCGCCTTGGTGCCCTGGGTGCCGCAGTCGATGCCGAGGAAGAGTTGTCGGGTGGTCACAGTGAGGTCCTCAGGGTGTCAGGTTTGCCAGGGTGAGGCTGCCATTCGCGAGCAAGCCCGCTCCCACAGGGGAACGCGTTTCAAAATGTGGGAGCGGGCTTGCTCGCGAAGGCGTCAGTAGAGTCACCGCATCACTCAGCCAGCACCCGCTCCAAAGTGCGCGTCACACCCACCTCACGCAAGCTGTTGCAGCACCACTCGAACGCCGCCACAAACGCCGCCGAACGCGGAATCGCCGTGCCGAAGATCTCCTCAACCGCCAACAACCGCTGGGTGATCAACGCATCGTCCGCCACCAGCCCCTGACAGAATTCCGCCCGTGGATCAGGAATCGCATAGGTATCGCCATTCTCATCCACGCCCTTCAAATACAACGCCCAGGCCGCCACCACCAACGCGGCACGCTTGGTTTCCTTACCATCGGCAATCAAGCGATTGATCGTCGGAATGGTGAACTTGGGAAACTTCGACGAGCCATCCGAGCACACCCGTTCCAGCTGGTCGGCAATCGCCTGATTGGAAAAACGCGCCACCAGCGTGTTCTTGTAGTCGGTCAGGTCGATGCCCGGCACCGGCGCCAGTTGCGGGGTGACGTCGAGGTCCATGTAGGCGCGCATGTAGCGCACGAACAGCGGGTCGTTCATGGTTTCGTGAACGAAGCGATAGCCCTTCAAAAAGCCCAGATACGTCAGCGCCAGATGGCTGCCGTTGAGCAGTTTGATCTTCATTTCTTCGTAGGGCGAAACGTCATCGGTGAACTGCACGCCAACCTGTTCCCAGGCCGGGCGCCCATTGACGAACTTGTCTTCCAGCACCCATTGCACAAACGGCTCGCAGACCACTGGCCAGGCATCGTCGACCGCGTGTTTGTCGGCCAGTTGCAGGCGGTGGGCGGTGCTGGTCATCGGTGTGATGCGGTCGACCATGGCATTTGGGAAACTGACGTTCTGTTCGATCCAGTCGCGCAGTCCCGGGTCGCGCAAGGTGGCGAAGGCCAGCAGCGCCTTGCGGGTCACCGCGCCGTTATGCGGCAGGTTATCGCAGGACATGATCGTGAACGCCGGTATGCCCGCGCCACGGCGTTTTTCCAGCGCCGCGCAGAGGAAACCGAACACGGTTTTCGGCGTTTGCGGATGTGCCAGATCGTGTTGAATCTGCGGCAGGTGCGCCATGAATTCGCCGTTGCTGTCGTCGATGCAGTAGCCGCCTTCGGTGATGGTCAGCGAGACAATGCGGATCTGCGGATCGGCAAGTTTGTCGATCAGCGCCTGCGCGCCATCCTCGGCCAGGAGCATGTCGCGGATCGCACCGATCACCCGCACTTCGGTGTCGTCGTTATCGCCGAGTTCGAACAGGGTAAACAGGTAATCCTGCTCCTTGAGGTCGTCACGGGCGCGGCGGTCTTCCGCGCGCAAGCCGACCCCACAGATCGCCCAGTCCAGCGCCTGGCCGGTGTTCATCAGCGCATCGGTGTAATACGCCTGATGCGCGCGGTGGAAGCCGCCGACGCCAATGTGCGCGATGCCCTGACGGGTGTCGCTGAGGTTGTAGGCCGGCAGTTGCACCTCGGGGGCGAGGCGATGCAGGTTTTGTTCATTCAGTTTCATCGGGCAGGTCTCGAAATTCAGGCCGCGGCGCGAAGCGGGCGGGTCAGCGCCACGCCATCGGCGTCGAACAGGTGGCAATGGCTGGCGTCCAGGTGCAGGTTCAGTTGCTCGCCGTAGCGGCTCGCCAGGTCACCGCGCACGCGCATGGTCAGGGCTTCGCCGGCGTTGGTGGTGACGTGGCAGAAGGTGTCGCTGCCCAGGCGTTCGCTGACGTCGGCGGTGACTTGCAGGGTGCAGTCGCCCGCTTGTGCCAGCTCCAGATGTTCCGGGCGAATGCCCAGGGTCACCGCGCTGCCGACGCTCAGGTTGGCGGCGTTGAACGGCAATGTGATGCGCGTACCGGCGTCCAGCGAGACTTCGCAGGTCTGGCCGTCGATGCGGGCGATCTTGCCTTTGAGGAAGCCCATTTTCGGCGTGCCGAGGAACCCGGCGACGAACAGGTTGGCCGGGTTGTGATAGAGGTCCAGCGGCGAGCCGACCTGCTCGATTTTGCCGCCGTTGAGCACCACGACTTTGTCGGCCATGGTCATGGCTTCGACCTGATCGTGGGTCACGTAGATCATCGTGGCTTGCAGGTCCTTGTGCAGACGTAGCAGCTCCAGACGCATCTGCACCCGCAGCGCGGCGTCGAGGTTGGACAGCGGTTCGTCGAACAGGAAGATCTTCGGATTGCGCACGATCGCCCGGCCGATGGCGACCCGTTGCCGTTGGCCGCCGGACAGCTGTTTGGGCTTGCGCTCGAGCATCGGCCCGAGTTCGAGAATGCGCGCCGCTTCGCCGACCTTTTTCTCGACTTCGGCTTTCGGTACACCGGCCAGATCGAGGGCGAACGACATGTTTTTCTTCACGGTCATGTGCGGGTACAGCGCGTAGGTCTGGAACACCATCGCCAGATCGCGCTTGGCCGGGCTGACTTCGGTGATGTCGCGGCCATCAAGTTCGATGGTGCCGCCGCTGACTTCTTCCAGCCCGGCGATCAGTCGTAGCAAGGTGGATTTGCCGCAGCCGGACGGGCCGACGAAGACCACGAACTCCTTGTCATTCACCTCAAGGTCGATGCCCTTGATGATGGAGAAACCTTCGAAGCCTTTTTGCAGATTCTTGATTTTCAGGTTGGCCATGGTGATGGGCCTCCGCTTAAGTTAATTCAATGGCGCAGGGCATGCTTTTGGTGGGAGCGGGCTTGCTCGCGAAGGGGCCGTGTCAGTCACCATCATTGTTGGATGACCCACCGCTTTCGCGAGCAAGCCCGCTCCCACAGGGGAAGGTGTTGGTTCAGGAATATTCATTTCACGGCACCGAACGACAGGCCGCGCACCAGTTGTTTCTGGCTGATCCAGCCGAAGATCAGGATCGGCGCGCAGGCCAGGGTCGAGACCGCCGACAACTTGGCCCAGAACAAGCCTTCGGGACTCGAGTAGGAGGCGATCAGCGCGGTCAGCGGCGCGGCTTTCGACGAGGTCAGGTTCAGCGACCAGAACGCCTCGTTCCAGCACAGAATCAGCGACAGCAACACGGTTGAGGCGAGGCCACCCTTGGCAATCGGTAGCAGCACGCGGACCATCTCCTGCCACAGGGTGGCGCCGTCGAGGCGGGCGGCTTCGAGGATGTCTTTGGGGATGTCCTTGAAGTAGGTGTAAATCATCCAGACCACGATCGGCAGGTTGATCAGGGTGTAGATCACGATCAACGCGATGCGCGTGTCGAGCAGGCCGAAACTCTTGGCCAGCAGGTAGATCGGCATCAGTACGCCCACCGGCGGCAGCATCTTGGTCGAGAGCATCCACAGCAGCGTGCCCTTGGTGCGCTGGGTTTCGTAGAACGCCATCGAGTAAGCGGCAGGCACCGCGATCAGCAGGCACAGCGCCGTGGCACTGAAGGAAATCACCACCGAGTTCCAGGCAAAACTGAAGTAGTCGCTGCGTTCGTTGATGTGCAGGTAGTTCTCCAGCGTCGGCGTGAAGATGAACTGCGGCGGCGTGGCAAAGGCGTCGATTTCGGTCTTGAAACTGGTCATCACCATCCAGAAGATCGGGAAGAAAATCACGATCGCGATGGCCCAGGCCAGGGTGCCGAGCAGCAGGCTTTGCAGCCGGCGGGATTGTTGAAGAGTCATGGCAGGCCTCAGGCTTTGTCAGTCAGGTTTTTGCCGATCATCCGCACCAGAATGATCGCGGCGATGTTGGCGATGACCACGGCAATCAAGCCGCCCGCCGAGGCCATGCCGACGTCGAACTGCACCAGCGCCTGGTTGTAGATCAGGTAGGCTAGGTTGGTCGAGGCGTAGCCGGGGCCGCCGTTGGTGGTGGTGAAAATCTCGGCGAACACCGACAGCAGGAAGATCGTTTCGATCATCACCACCACGGCAATCGGCCGCGCCAGGTGCGGCAGGGTCAGGTGCCAGAAGATCGCGACGGGGCCGGCACCATCGAGACGCGCGGCTTCCTTCTGTTCCTGGTCGAGGGACTGCATGGCGGTCATCAGGATCAGGATCGCGAAGGGTAGCCATTGCCACGAAACAATGATGATGATCGACAGCAGCGGGTAATGCGCCAGCCAGTCCACCGGCTCGGCGCCGAACAGCCGCCAGACGTAGGCGAGAATCCCCGACACCTGATGGAAAATCAGGTTCTTCCAGATCAGCGCACCGACGGTGGGCATGATGAAGAACGGCGAGATCAGCATCACCCGCACGATGCCGCGTCCGAGAAATTCGCTGGCCTCAAGCAACGCGCTGATCAACACCCCGAACACCACGCTGATCAACAGCACGCTGCCCACCAGCAACAGGGTGTTGGTGGCACCGGGCAGGAACCCGGAGTCGGTCAGAAAGTAAGTGAAGTTCTCCAGCCCGACGAATTCGTTGACGCCCGGATCGAGCAGGTTGTAGCGAATCATCGAGAAGTAAATGGTCATGCCCAACGGCACGATCATCCACAGCAGCAACAGGGCCACCGAAGGGCTGACCAGAAACCAGCCGGGATTGCGTACGCGGACTTTGCGCTGGGGTTGCGACAAGTCGAGGTGGGCTTTGGCAGTTGAAGTATTCATGGTGATCACAACCGAGTCATACAGACCTATGGAGATCTAATGTAGGAGTGAGCCTGCTCGCGATAGCGGTGGGTCAGCCACCAATGGTGTTTGATGGAAAACCGCCATCGCGAGCAGGCTCACTCCTACAAAAGGCAGGAGCGAGCAGTGTGGTTACTTGGGATAACCGGCGCGCTTCATCTCGCGTTCGGTGGTCTGCTGCGCGGCGGTCAGGGCCTGATCCACCGTGGTCTGGCCGATCAGCGCCGCCGAGAACAACTTGCCGACCTGGGTGCCCACGCCCTGGAACTCAGGAATGGTCACCAGCTGAATACCGATGTACGGCACCGGTTTCAACGTCGGTTTGCTCGGATCCGCCGCTTTCAACGATTCCAGCGTGACCTTGGCGAACGGCGCGGCGCTCATGTAAGCATCGCTGTAGGTCGAGGCGCGGGTGCCCGGTGGTACGTTGGCGATGCCGTCGGTCTTGGCCACCAGCTCGCCGTATTCCTTGGAGGTGGCCCAGGCGCTGAATGCCTTGGCGGCGTCCTTGGCCTTGGAACTGGTCGGAATCGCCAGTGCCCACGAATACAGCCATGCCGAACCTTTGTCAGTGACCTGATGCGGGGCGAAGGTGAAACCGACGTGATCGGCGACCTTGCTCTGGGTCTTGTCGGTGACGAACGAGCCGGCGACGCTGGCGTCAACCCAGATCGCGCACTTGCCGCTGTTGAACAGCGCGAGGTTTTCGTTGAAACCGTTGCTGGACGCGCCCGGCGGGCCGGATTTCTTCATGGTGTCGACGTAGAAATTCAGCGCGTTTTTCCATTCCGGCCCGCTGAACTCAGGTTTCCACTGCTCATCGAACCAGCGTGCGCCGTAAGCGTTGGCGACGGTGGTGATCAACGCCATATTTTCGCCCCAGCCAGCCTTGCCGCGCAGGCAGATGCCGTACTGTTCTTTGTCTTTATTAGTGAGTTTTTCTGCGAACCCGGCGATCTGTTCCCAGGTCGGGCGCTCGGGCATGCTCAGGCCGGCGTCCTTGAACAGGTCGGTGCGGTAATAGGTGATCGAGCTTTCGGCGTAGAACGGCAGGGCATACAGCGAACCCTTGACCGACAACCCTTCGCGCACCGACGGGAACACGTCGTCGAGGGCGTAAGAAGCCGGCAGATCCTTCATCGGTTCGAGCCAGCCCTTGGCGCCCCAGAGTGCCGCTTCGTACATGCCGATGGTCAACACATCGAACTGGCCACCCTGAGTGGCAATGTCGGTAGTCAGGCGCTGACGCAGGACGTTTTCTTCCAGCACCACCCAGTTGAGCTTGATCTCCGGATGCTCGGACTCGAAAGTTTTCGAGAGCTTTTGCATGCGGATCATGTCGCTGTTGTTGACGGTGGCGATGGTCAGGGTCTGGGCGCCAAGGCTGACGCTGCTGAGGGTCATGCAGGTGAGGGCTAGCAGAGCTTTTGCAGTGGGTTGCATCGTGCACTCCTTTTCTGCGTCCGTTGGGAGGCAGAAGGACAGTTATTGTTTTTGTGTCTTCCGGTGCAGGAAGAATGTGCGCTGATTACAGCCCTCAATCGACGGACTGACAAATCATCCGTCGCACTCAAATCAATACTTTTTTGCACTGGTGTTTGTTGCGGTAGACGCAGGGAAGGGCTTTTCAGTGGGGAGGGGCTATTGAATCAGTACAGGTTTCATCGCATAAGATGCTTTTTGTGGGAGCGGGCTTGCTCGCGAAAGCGCTGTGTCAATTTGCAGATCAGTTGACTGATACCCCGCTTTCGCGAGCAGGCTCACTCCTACAAGGGGCGGTAATATCAGCCGAGGTTTTGTTCGGTCAGACGCTGTACAGCGAGGCGTCGATAGTGCGACGGCGTCATGCCCTTGAGTTGCTGGAAGCGTCGATTGAAATTGGAAATGTTATTGAACCCCGACTCGAAACACACCTCGGTCACCGGTTTGTCGCCGTCGGCCAGCAGTTCGCAGGATTTGCTGATACGCAGGCGATTGACGAACTCGATGAAGTTGCGCCCGGTGGCCTGTTTGAACACGCGGCTGAAATAGGTCGGCTTCATCCCCAGATGCTCGGCGACTTCTTCCAGAGTCAATTCGCGGGCGTAGTGGTCGAAGATGAAGTCGACCGCTCGGTTGGTGCGGTCGATGTTGTGCTCGTCGGCCAGTTGCGTGTTAGTGGCGCCGGACAGCAATTGATAATCGTCAGTCGCCGCCAGCAGCTCCATCAAAATGAAAAAGTGTCCGAGACGGGTAACGCCGCGCGTGTCGGCAATTCGCTGCATCAACGTCATGGCCTGACGGATCGTATCCTTGTCGCGAAATTCGATGCCATATTGCGCACGCTCCAGTAGCGGCGCCAAAGTCTTGAGTTCGGCGAACACCTGGTGCCCGCTGTCGAACAACTCATCGGTGAAGTTCACCAGCATGTCGCGCTTTTCCACCACCTCGTCGTCGGCCACCTGGCTGATCCAGTTGTGCGGCAGATTGGGCCCGGTGAGGAACAATGTTTGCGGATAAAAGTTGCCGATATAGTCGCCGATGAAGACCTTGCCGGAACTGGCAACGATCAGGTGCAGTTCGTATTCCTTGTGAAAATGCCAGCGCACTAACGGGCACGGAAAACCATGCTGACGGTAGATGATGGACAACCCGTTATGGTCGTCCATCAGTTCGTAGGAGGGATCAGTGATTCTGGTTGCCCGAGTCATGTCCGATGCGTCTTGTTGTGGTGTTCAGGTGCCCATCATGCACGCGCGTCACGGACAGTTCCAGCGCCTCAGCCCCGGGCCTTGCGTAGACCCTTGGACTGGTTGACCTGCTGGCAATGGCTGATCAATGGAGTGCCACCGATGAAGTCGGCATTGATAATGCTGCACTTCGGCGCCCATTCCGAGTCTGGGGCGAACCAATGATCGAGTTCGTTGGTGATCCGCTTGACTCCGGCCAGTTCGCCGTAGCTGGTGGCCGACAACGACCAGAGGCTGCCGTATGCCGGCGGGTTGGCCAGGGTTCGGGTGATGTGTTGCTTGAGTTGCTCTGGCGAGGTGATGTCCGACCCGCTCCATTCATGGCGGATTTTCGGCCAGTACAGGGGCGAATTGAAATCCGGGTGCGAGTCGCTTGCCAACACCACGCGTTGTAGCGAACTGGCCCTTTTAAGTTGTTCAAGGGTCAGATGACTGTTGTTTCGGGGGATAAGCCGCGAAGCCAGTTCCGTAGTGATGACTTCATGGAAACCTTTGTAATCGAATGGCTGATCGTTGGTGCCCTTGAGTTCATGTAAGTCCAATACGATGAATTCGTTCGGATTTTCATTGAGGAAAAAATTGAGACTTTTTACCAACTCGCTCAAGGAGCGTCCCTGGAGCAGTTTCACGCCATGAAAGGTATGAAACTTCCTGATGCCCAGCCAGTGTTCATCGGCATGCAGACGCAAGTCGAAGGCGCGCACGCCTTCATTAAGTTGCTGAATGAACGGACCGTCCTGACAGACAAACCAGTTCTGGGCGGGTTGGAGATAAGCCGGGTACGGAAAATCAAAATCCAGCCCGGAATTATGCGCGCCGGGCCAGACCACTTCGCCAAGGGTCAGTCGGTCCATATCCGGTGTAGCCGCCATCCAGTTTTTGAAAGGGTAATTACTCATGGTGCATTCCGTTGCAGATAAAGTTTAATTTCCGACCAGTCAACTTGTTTGGTCAGTTCGGAAGTTATTCTTTGGTGCAAACGGAAAAAGTACAAGCCAGCACTCTTTGCAAAGTATTGGCAATGTGATTTTGCACTTTAATTATCAACTTTTCTGGTTCTTTGCTTCGATCCACTGCGCCATGTATTGGGTGCTTTTATGCAAGTGGTGACGCAACATGCTGCCAGTAAAGTTGGCGCGACGTAATGCTGACAAGTTGTCGCGGCAATGTTGCAGGCGAGCGATCAGCGCCGGGCCGTGATCATTCTGCCGATAGCGCGCATTCAACAACGCGACGCCGGCCTGCTGTGCATCAGTCCAGCGCAATCTGTCTTCGTGCAGCGCCACAGCGGCGTCGGCCAGGGCCTGGGCCGACTGAGCCACCGCACCGGGCCAGGGCAATGCGCCGCCCATGCCTTCGGCGCCGATGGGCGTCGTGACGTTGGGCGTGCCGCAGAGCATTGCATCGACGATCTTGCCCTTGATCCCAGCGCCGAAACGCAAAGGCGCCAGGCAAACCCGGGCTTGCGACATCACTTGCAGCGCATCTTCTGCCCAGTTCATCACATGAAACCCCTGCGCCGCGTTGTGCAGGGCTGTGGCCTTGGGCGGCGTATAGGCACCGTAGATATGCAGTTGGGCGCCGGGCAATTGCTGGCGGATCAGCGGCCAGATGGCGGTCTTCATCCACAGCACGGCGTCCCAGTTGGGCGCGTGACGGAAGTTGCCAATACTCAGAAAGTGCGCCCGCTCTTCAAAGGGGACGAACGAATCGCGCGGTGGTTCGAGCATCAGCGGGCACCAGTGCAGCAGCTCGCCAGGGACTTGAAACTGTTCGACCAGCAACTGAATTTCAACTTCGGAAATCATCAGATTCAGATCGCAGCGATACAACGCGGCGATTTCCCGTTTGGCCAGGTCCGTATCGGCCATCAACTCGAACTCTTCGCGCAGCGCCGGCGCGAACAGTGCGCTGAAGTCCTGATTGTCCGGGTCGTCTTTCAAGCGCTCCTTGAGCCGTTGGTGGCGGGCGTGGCGCAGGCTCTGCAGGTCGGACGTCTCCAGTACGCGCAAGGCATTCGGGCAATGTTTCTCGACGCGCCAGCCGAACTGCTCTTCCATCATGAACTGGTCGAACAGCACGATATCCGGTGCCAATTCACTGATGAAACTATCGAAGCTGCTGTTGTTCAGTTCGATCGGCACTTCGCGGATGCCCAGCGCGGTCAGGTCAGCCTTGTGCTCGCCCAGGCCGGCCGGGCTGCTGAAAGTGATGTCCCAGCCTTGCTGCAAAAACGTCTCGAGGATCTGCATCACATGCCCGCTGGCTGCCGAGGAGCGCGGTTCGGGCCAGACGTAACCGATGACCAGAACTTTGGTGGCGGGTGATGCAGTCATTGACGGGTAATCCTTGCAGGCAGGCGGCTGAAAATGGCGCGCAATTAGAGCACATCTGCAGCCGCTGCCGGATCAAGGCCAATCACTTGGTCAGAATGCCCTTGACCTTGTCACGCAATTGATCGATGGAGAACGGTTTGCCGATCACATGCATGCCCGCAGGCACGTCGATGTTTTCGGCGTAACCGCTGGCGAACAGAACGGGCAGGGTGGAGCGCAGTTCACGTGCCTTGCCGGCCAGTTCACTGCCTGTCATGCCCGGCAGGCCGTAGTCAGTCATCATCAAGTCGATAGCCTTGCTCTGATCCCCGAGAATCTCCAGCGCAGACTCGCCGTCATCGGCCTCCAACACACTGAATTCCAGCTCCTCGAGCACATCGACGATGAGCATGCGTACGATGTCGTCGTCTTCTACTACAAGGATGGTGGACGCTGGGGTGGACATAGGGATAGCTCTCAAGAAATGAAATCGGAACGGCGACCGGTCGAAAATGCCGGGCTCTTGCATGAGTAAGTGGCGCATGGCCACAAGTTCCCGAGCGGATACGAAAAAGATTAGCTGCAAATCGGGGCGGCAAGGATACCCGTTGCCTGATCGGGAAGTGCAGCAAATGTAGGAAATTGCCATCATGGCGGTGAGAAAAATGGATCCATAGTACCGTTTTGGGGCAAACTCCCGGGTTTCGACAGTTCGACAAGGCTGCCCCATGTCCACTCGGTCTACAGTTGACGAAACACGGTTCCGTAAACTCCTGACGCGCAACATCAGTCTGCCCCTGGGCGTCGGCGCGATCAGTGCAGTGTTTTTCATTTCGCTGATCACCTATTTGCTCTCGGTGATCCAGTGGGTGGAACACACCGATCGGGTGATCAATAACGCCAACGAAGCGGTGAAACTCACCGTTGATCTGGAAACCGGCATGCGCGGCTTCCTGCTCAGCGGCGACGAGCACTTCCTCGACCCGTACGAGACCGCCAAGCCGCGGATCAACGTGGCGCTCAATACCTTGCTCGAACTCACTGCCGACAATCCGATCCAGACCGACCGGTTGCGGCGTCTGCAGGCCTTGCAGACTGAGTGGAGCAACTACGCGCAATCGATGATCGATCTGCAGCGCTCCAGCGGTGACTACCGGGGCGCGGTCAAGGCCGGGCGCGGCAAGCGCCTGACCGATGAGATCCGCAAGCAGTTCGAAGACGTGATCGACATGGAGCAGCAGTTGCGCACCACGCGCAATGAAGAGGTGCGCCGTACCACGATCTGGAGCATCACTCTTTATCTGCTGTTTATAGCCGGGATCAGCGGTTTGCTGGCCTATGTCGGCCGGCGCGATCTGGTCAGCCTTTCGGACAGCTACAGCGCCAACCTCGCCGCGCAGCAAGCCAGCGCCGAGCGTCTGGAGCGCCAGGCGTGGATGCGTAGCGGCCAGACCGAACTGGCGGAACAGGTGCTGGGGCAGCTGACGCTCAACCTGCTGGGGCGCAATATTCTGCAGTTCTGCGCGCAATACCTCGGCACGGCGGTGGCGGCGCTGTACGTACGCGAAGAACACGGCGGCCTCAAACGCGTGGCGTCCTATGGGTTCTCCCGCGAACAGGAAGAAAAAGATCAGCAGATCTACAGCGGCGAAGGCATCGTCGGCCAGGTTGCCCAGCAGGGACAACTGATTCGCCTGGATTCGGTTCCGGCCGACTACTTCAAAGTCAGCTCCGGCCTGGGCGCAGGTCTGCCACACAGTGTGCTGGTGGTGCCGACCAGTGATGATGACCGGGTCAACGGGGTGATCGAACTGGGCTTCCTGCGCCCGCTCACCGACCGCGATATCGATTTGCTGGAACTGATTGCCGGCAACATCGGCACCTCGATCGAAGCGGCACGTTATCGCCAGCGTCTGCAGGAAGTGCTGGCCGAAACCCAGCAGCTCAACGAAGAGTTGCAGGTGCAGCAGGAAGAGCTGAAAACCGCCAACGAGGAGTTGGAAGAACAGTCGCGGATTCTCAAGGAATCCCAGGCGCATCTGGAAACCCAGCAAGTCGAGCTGGAGCAGACCAACGAGCAGCTGGCCGAACAGGCGCAGACTCTGGCCGAGCAGCGCGACGCCATGGATCAGAAGAACACCGAGCTCAATCAGGCACAGGTGCAGCTCGAGGAGCGCGCCGAAGAGCTGCAGCGTTCGAGCAAGTACAAGTCCGAATTCCTCGCCAACATGTCCCACGAACTGCGTACGCCGCTGAACAGTTCGCTGATCCTCGCCAAGTTGCTGGCCGAGAACCCGCAGGACAATCTGACAGCCGAGCAGGTCAAGTTCGCCGAGTCGATCTATTCGGCGGGCAACGATCTGCTGAACCTGATCAACGACATTCTCGACATTTCCAAGGTCGAGGCCGGCAAGCTGGAAGTGATCCCGGAAAACACCAGCGTCGCGCGTCTGGCCGACGGCCTGCGCAGCGTGTTCGAACCGCTGGCGGCGGACAAGCAACTGACGTTCAGCGTCGAGTTACAGCCGGATGCGCCGATCATGCTGTACACCGATCGCCAGCGTCTGGAGCAGGTGATCAAGAACCTGCTGTCCAACGCCGTGAAGTTCACCGAACACGGCGCGGTCAGCCTGACCATCGCCGGCCAGCCGAACGAGCGCATTGCGTTCATCGTGCGCGATTCGGGGATCGGTATCGCCGCAGATCAGCAGGAAAGCATCTTCGAAGCGTTCCGCCAGGCAGACGGCACCACCAACCGCAAATACGGTGGCACCGGTCTGGGCCTGTCGATCTCGCGTGATCTGGCAGCCTTGCTCGGCGGCTCGATCAGCGTCAGCAGCGCACCGGGGCAGGGCAGCGTGTTCACCCTGGTGCTGCCGCAGCAATACAGCGAGCCGGGTGACAGCCCTGCGATCCCGCTGACCTTCACACCGCCGGTATCGGCCCCGGCCCCGGTGGTGCCGCCGCCATCGATCGCGGTGTCGCCGCTGGCGCCGGTGCACATCCCGCGTTTTGCCGACGACCGTGGCAAGGCGCCGTTCGCCACGCGCTGCATTCTGGTGGTGGAAGACGAGCCGAATTTCGCCCACATCCTTTACGACCTGGCCCACGAACTGGGTTACCAGTGCCTGGTGGCCCACGGTGCCGACGAAGGCTATGACCTGGCCCGCGAGTTCGTGCCGGACGCGATCCTGCTCGACATGCGTCTGCCGGACCATTCCGGTCTGACCGTGCTGCAACGCCTGAAGGAACACGCCGAAACCCGCCACATTCCGGTGCACGTGATCTCGGTCGAAGACCGTGTCGAAGCGGCGATGCACATGGGGGCGATCGGTTACGCAGTCAAACCGACCACCCGCGAAGAGCTCAAGGACGTGTTTGCCCGTCTCGAAGCCAAGCTGACTCAGAAGGTCAAGCGCGTGCTGCTGGTCGAAGATGACGATCTGCAACGCGAAAGCATTGCCCGCCTGATCGGTGATGAGGACATCGAGATCACCGCGGTCGGTCTGGCGCAAGACGCGCTGGAGAAGCTGCGCACGACGATCTACGACTGCATGGTGATCGACCTGAAATTGCCGGACATGCTCGGCAACGATCTGCTCAAGCGCATGTCGACCGAGGACATCTGCTCGTTCCCGCCGGTGATCGTCTACACCGGACGCAACCTGACCCGCGATGAAGAGGCCGAGCTGCGCAAGTATTCACGCTCGATCATCATCAAAGGCGCGCGCTCGCCGGAGCGCCTGCTGGATGAGGTGACACTCTTTCTGCACAAAGTCGAATCGCAGTTGTCCCATGAACGGCAGAAGATGCTCAAGACCGCCCGCAGCCGCGACAAGGTCTTCGAAGGCCGCAAGGTGCTGCTGGTGGACGACGATGTGCGCAACATCTTCGCCCTGACCAGTGCGCTGGAGCAAAAGGGCGCAGTCGTGGTGATCGGCCGTAATGGTCGCGAAGCGATTGATAAGTTGAATGAAATCGAGGACATCGACCTGGTGCTGATGGACGTGATGATGCCGGAGATGGATGGTTTTGAAGCCACCATTGAAATCCGCAAGGATCCGCGCTGGCGCAAACTGCCGATCATCGCAGTGACGGCCAAGGCCATGAAAGACGATCAGGAGCGCTGCCTGCAGGCGGGCGCCAACGATTATCTGGCCAAGCCGATCGATCTGGATCGCCTGTTCTCGTTGATTCGCGTGTGGTTACCGAAGATGGAACGCATTTAGTGGATAGCAGTCACTCCGCGGAGCGCAACAGCGAAATTGAATTACGCTTGCTGATCGAGGCGATCTACCTCAAGTACAGCTACGATTTTCGCGATTACTCGGGCGCTTCGATCAAGCGCCGGGTGCAGCACGCCTTGAGTCAGTTCGAATGCGCGACGATCTCGGCGTTGCAGGAGAAAGTCCTGCACGATCCCACGGCGTTCATGCAGTTGCTGCAGTTGCTGACGATTCCGGTCAGCGAGATGTTCCGCGATCCGTCGCACTTTCTGGCGATCCGCAAGGAAGTGGTGCCGCTGCTGCGCACCTATCCGTCGCTGAAGATCTGGATCGCCGGGTGCAGCACTGGCGAGGAGGTTTACTCGATGGCGATTCTGCTGCGCGAAGAAGGCCTGCTCGACCGTACGATCATCTACGCCACCGATATCAACCCGCGCTCGCTGGACAAGGCCAAGCAGGGGATTTTCTCGATGGAGAACGTGCGCGCCTACACCGCCAATTATCAGCAGGCCGGCGGCCAGCGCTCCTTCGCCGATTACTACACTGCCGCCTACGGCTACGCGATTTTCGACAAGAGCCTGTGCGAGAACGTGACCTTTGCCGATCACAGCCTGGCGACCGACAGTGTGTTCTCCGAAACTCAATTGATTTCCTGCCGCAACGTACTGATTTACTTCAACAAGAAACTTCAGGACCGTGCCTTCGGTCTGTTTCATGAATCGCTGTGCCACCGAGGCTTTCTGGTGCTGGGCAGCAAGGAAACGCTGGATTTTTCCGGCTACTCGAATCAGTTCGAGCCGCTGGTCAAACAAGAACGGATCTACCGCAAATTATGAACGATGCCTTGGATTTGCCTCGTGTCGAGGCCATCGTGGTCGGCGCTTCGGCTGGTGGGGTCGAGGCCCTGCTGACCCTGCTCGCGCCGTTGCGCCAGGGTTACGTGTTGCCGATCATTGTTGTGTTGCACCTGCCGGAGGAGCGGCGCAGTCAGTTGGCCGAAGTGTTCTCCCGGCGCCTGATGCTGCCGGTGGCAGAGGCGACCGACAAGCAGGACATCATGCCCGGCACGGTTTATTTCGCCACGCCCGGGTATCACCTGTCGGTGGAACAGGATCGCAGTCTGTCGCTGAGTCTTGAAGACCGCGTGCACCATTCCCGTCCGGCCATTGATTACTTGTTTGAATCCGCCGCTGATGTTTACGGCGAAACCCTGGCTGCCGTGTTGCTGACCGGCGCCAATCACGATGGCGCTCGCGGCCTGGCACAAGTCAAGCAGCGTGGCGGACTGACCATCGTTCAAGACCCGCAGGACGCGCAGGTCGCCACCATGCCTCTGGCTGCGCTGAAAATTCAGCAGCCTGACCATGTCCTACCCATTCACGGCATCGGCCGTCTGCTTGTCGAGCTGGAACGAATCGCATGCTGAGTAATATCCAGGCCAAATTGCTGATCGTCGACGATCTGCCGGAGAACCTGCTGGCCCTCGAAGCGCTGATCAAGCGCGAGGACCGCACGGTGTACAAGGCGCTGTCGGCGGACGAGGCACTTTCGCTGCTGCTGCAACACGAGTTCGCCATGGCCATCCTCGACGTGCAGATGCCGGGGATGAACGGCTTCGAGCTCGCCGAGTTGATGCGCGGCACCGAGAAAACCAAGAACATTCCGATCATTTTCGTCAGCGCCGCCGGCCGTGAACTGAACTACGCGTTCAAGGGCTACGAGAGCGGGGCGGTGGACTTCCTGCACAAGCCGCTGGATATCCACGCGGTGAAGAGCAAGGTCAACGTATTCGTCGACCTGTACCGCCAGAGCAAGGCCATGAAACAACAGGTCGAAGCCCTGGAGCAGGCGCGTCGCGAGCAGGAAGCGCTGCTGCAACAACTGCAAAGCACGCAACTGGAGCTGGAGCAGGCGGTGCGCATGCGCGATGACTTCATGTCAATCGTCGCTCACGAAGTGCGCACGCCGCTCAATGGCCTGATACTCGAAACCCAGTTGCGCAAGATGCACCTGGCGCGGGACAACGCCGCGGCGTTCACCCTCGACAAGATGCACGCGATGGTTGATCGCGACGAACGCCAGATCAAAAGCCTGATCCGGCTGATCGAAGACATGCTCGACGTTTCGCGTATCCGCACGGGCAAGCTGTCGATCCGGCCGAATCGTTTCGACCTGACGCAACTGGTGAGCAACCTGCTGCAGAATTTCGCCCAGCAGATCGAGGCCGCCGAGACCGAAGTGTCGTTCACCGCGCCGCAGCCGGTGGAAGGTTACTGGGACGAATTCCGCATCGAGCAGGTGGTCTCCAACCTGCTGACCAATGCCTTGCGCTACGGTGGCCGCAGCCCGATTCAGGTGCGCGTGTACCGTGAAGGCGACGAGGCGCGGGTCGAGGTTCAGGACCGTGGCATCGGCATCAGCGAAGAGAACCAGAAGCGCATTTTCCAACAGTTCGAACGGGTTTCCGCCAAGACGGTAGTGGCTGGTCTCGGGCTGGGTCTGTTCATTTCCGAGCAGATCGTCGCCGCCCATGGCGGTTCCATCGTCGTCGAGAGTCAAATCAACGAAGGCGCCCTGTTTCGCGTTTGTCTGCCAATCCAGGAAAACGGCATATCCGACGCAACCTCTGAGTGACCGCACGGTCGTATCAGCAGCTATTGACCGAACAAAGGCTTCCCATGAGCGTAGATGCACAAGATGTAGTACTCGTCGTCGAGGACGAACCGGTTATCTTGATGGTGCTGACAGATTACCTGTCGGGGCAGGGGTACCGCGTGTTGCAGGCCGAAAACGGCGAGCAGGCGTTCGAGATCCTCGCGAGCAAGCCGCATCTGGACATGCTGATCACTGACTTCCGCCTGCCGGGCGGGATCTCCGGCGTGCAGATCGCGGAGCCTGCAGTAAAACTGCGCCCGGATCTGAAGGTGATCTTCATCAGCGGTTATCCGCAGGAAATCCGCGAGACCGGCAGCCCGATCACGCGTAAGGCGCCGATCCTGGAAAAACCCTTCGATCTGGATGTATTGCAGGAAAAGATTCAGGAATTGCTGGCCTGATCCGTAGCGGCTGATGCTCCCCATGTAGGAGCTGCCTGCGGCAGCTCCTACAGTCGTTTTGGGGGATCAGTTCTTGATCATCTCGCGGACTTTGGCGGTCAGCAGATCGAAAGTGAACGGTTTGGTGATCATCTGCATGCCCGGGTCGAGGAAACCACCGCGCACTGCCGCGTGCTCGGCATACCCAGTGATGAATAACACCTTCAGCCCCGGCCGATACTGCCGGCCGATTTCCGCCAGTTGCCGGCCGTTCATGCCTGGCAGGCCGACGTCACTGATCAGCAGGTCGATGCGCTGCGTCGAGTTGAGGATCGGCACGGCACCGTCGGCATCGCCGGCTTCGACAAACGCATAACCCAACTCACTGAGCACCGCGCTGACCAGTACGCGTACGGCAGGGTCGTCCTCGACGATCAACACGGTTTCGCCATCCATTGCTTCCGGGGCCTGCTGAACATCGGACACCGGATGCTCCAGCTCTTCGCCGCGAAAGCGCGGCAGGTACAGTTTGACCGTGGTGCCCTGATCGATTTCGCTGTCGATCGAGACGTGACCACGGGACTGCTTGCTGAAGCCGTAAATCATCGACAGACCCAGCCCGGTGCCCTGGCCGATCGGCTTGGTGGTGAAGAACGGATCGAACGCGCGGCTGACCACGCTCTGCGCCATGCCACTGCCGTTATCGGTGACGCTGAGCATCACGTAGTCGCCGGGTTCGAGATTCGGGTAGGCCTCGGTGAATTCCGGCTTAAGCACCTGATTGCTGGTTTCGACCACCAGTTTGCCGCCCTCGGGCATTGCATCGCGGGCGTTGAGTACCAGGTTGAGCAGGGCGCTTTCCAGTTGATTGGGATCCGCTTCGGCGATCCACAACTGGTCGTTGAGGCGCATCTCCAGCTGGATACTTTCGTTGAGGCTGCGCTGCAGCAGCTCGCCCATCGACAGCACCAGTGTGTTCATCTGCACGGCTTTGGAGTCCAGCGATTGCCGGCGGGAAAACGCCAGCAAACGGTGGGTCAGGCCGGCTGCGCGGTTGGCTGAAGTGACACCGAGATCGATCAGGCTGTCGAGGTCATCAAGGCGTCCGCGAGCCAGCCGCCGGCGCAGCAGTTCAAGGCTGCCGATAATCCCGGTGAGCATGTTGTTGAAGTCGTGAGCGATGCCGCCGGTCAACTGACCGACCGCTTCCATTTTCTGTGACTGGCGCAGGGCTTCTTCGTTGTGGCGCAGTTGCGCGGTGCGTTCCTCGACCTGTTGCTCAAGGGTTTCCAGGGTCGATTGCAGTCGGCGTTCGCTTTCACTCAAATCGATCAGGCGGTCGCGGGCTTCGTACTGTCGTCGTCGCCCGCGCAGGGCGGTGGAGACCAGACTGACCAGGGTCGCCGGATGAAACGGGCGCTCAAGGAACGTGACGTTGCCCAGCAATTTGCTCAGGCGCGAGGAGGGGCCCGGTTCCGGGCCGCCATGGTGGGTCAGCAAGACGATCGGCAGATCCGACCAGGCCGGTTGCTGTTCCAGAAAGTGCAGGAGCGTTTCCAGCTCGGGGCCGCGCAGGGCTTCGGTGGCGATCAACAAGAGTCCGGCGCCAGGCTCCAGTTCTGCGCACAGTGCACCCAGATCCGGGGTGATGACGCCGCCATAACCGGCCTCATTGAGGATCATCAGCGCCACTTGGCTGTCCCGACCCATGGGCGCCAGAATCAGCGCCCGTTCCGGCAGTGATACGGAGGCTGTCACAAGGTTTCTTCCCGCAACAGCGGATTGCTCGCGCCGAGGTAAGTCGGCACGCCACGCAGCACGCCCTGGAACGCTTCCAGCGGTTCGCCGATGGTCATGCCCTGGCCGGAAATGCGGTATTCACGGATGGTAGATTCGTGGCTGCCGGTGCGTTTCTTGATGATGGAAATGGCTCGGCGAACCTTGCCGATGGCTTCGAAGTAGCGCAGCAGGATCACCGTGTCGGCCAGGTAAGTGATGTCGACCGGCGCCTGCATGTCGCCGACCAGGCCATGCTGGGCAACCGTCATGAAAGTCGCCGCACCTTTTCGGTTCAGATACAGCAGCAGCTCATGCATGTGCAGCACCAGCGCGTTTTCTTCCGGCATCGCGGCCTGATAGCCGTTGATGCTGTCGATTACCACGGTCTTGATATTGCCTTCGTCTACGCAGCGACGCACCCGATGCGAGAACTCGCCGGGGGACAGCTCGGCGGCATCCACTTGATCGATCAGCAGGCTGCCGGTGGCTTGCAAGGCCTTGAGGTCGATGCCGATGTTTTTCATGCGTTCGAACAGCAAGCCCAGTTCTTCATCAAAGATGAACAGCGCCGCTTTTTCGCCGCGTGCTACGGCAGCGGCGGCGAAGATCATCGAAATCAGCGATTTGCCGGTACCGGCCGGGCCGAGAATCAGCGTGCTGGAACCGGTCTCGATGCCGCCGCCGAGCAGGGCGTCCATTTCCTTGATGCCGCTGCTCAATTGCAGGCGCGGGTAGTCGCTGCGGTGTTCGGCGGCGACCAGTCGTGGGAACACATGGACGCCGTCGCCCATGATGGTGAAGTCGTGGTAACCGCCACGGTATTTCTGGCCGCGATATTTGACGATGCGCACGCGGCGGCGCTCGGCACCGTAATTGGGCGTCAGTTCTTCGAGGCGGATCACCCCGTGGGCGACGCTGTGCACGGTCTTGTCGAGAGACTCGGTGGTCAGGTCGTCAAGCAGCAGGACGGTGGCGTCGTAACGCACGAAGTAATGTTTGATCGCCAGAATCTGCCGGCGGTAGCGCAGCGAACTCTGCGCCAGCAGGCGGATCTCCGACAGGCTGTCGAGCACCACGCGGGTGGGCTTGAAGCGCTCGACCACTTCGAAAATCTGCTTGGTGGCTTCGCCCAGCTCAAGGTCGGAGGAGTACAGCAGGCTTTGCTGATGCTCGGCGTTGAGCAGGCTTTCGGGTGGCGTCAGCTCGAAGATTTCAATGTTCTCGTTCAGCTCCCAGCCGTGGGAGGCCGCGCCTTGACGCAATTCACGCTCGGTTTCCGACAGCGTGATGTACAGACAGCGTTCGCCGGCACGGGCGCCCGCCATCAGGAAATGCAATGCGACGGTGGTTTTGCCTGTACCGGGTTCACCTTCGAGCAAAAACACATGCCCTCGGGACAGACCACCGGCGAGGATGTCATCCAGGCCAATGATGCCGGTGGCGGCTTTTGCACTGATCAACTCGTTGGACGTAGACAAAGAATGCCCTCTCATGACTAGGGGAATCGAGGCAGCAGGCTGTATCAGCCGTTGTGCTCTACCTGATTACTTGACCGCTGCCAGTCATGACGGTTCCGATGTTTCGATATCAAAATGTCATTGAATCAGCGGGTAAAGGCTCAGAGTCCCTGCTGTAACGCCGGGTCATCAGGGTTCATCTGCTCCAGTTGCGCGAGCAGAATCTGCACGTTCTGCAACTGGCCGCTTTCCTTCCAGTAATTGATCAGCAGCACTCGCGCCTTGCGGTCGGCTGGGTGACGCTGGACGACTTCCTGCAACTGCTTTTGCGCCGCTTCCAGCTCTTCGGCAGCGTGCAGGGTGGTGGCGAGGTCGTAGCGGTAATCCTTGTTGTCAGGCTCCAGCTCCACCGCTTTGGACAAGCCGAGCAGGGCGAATTCACGCTGGCCGTGGTGCAACAGCCACAGTCCGAGCGCGTGTTGCAGGTAGGCGGAATCCGGTTGCGCCTGCAACTGTTTGGCGAGCAACTGGCGGGCGGCGTCGCTCTGACCCTGGCGGTCGAGGACATCGATCTGCATCACCAGTGCCGGCAGGTTGCCCGGTTCCAGCCGCAGGGTGTTGTCCAGCGCTTGTTGGGCCTGTTTAAGTTCGGCGTTGTGCAGATACAGGCGTGCCAGTTGCGCATAGGTGGCGGCGCTTTCCGGCTGTCCCTTGAGCGCTTGTTCCCAGCCATCGATCGCCTGCTGCAGCGGGGCGAAATACAGCCCCAGTTCATCCGGCGTCAGACCGAGCAGGGCGTTGATCGCGGCGAACCGTACGTTTTGGTCCTCATCGTCGAGCATCGGCCCGAGCAGCAGACTGCGTTGCCCGCCGGGCACCAGTCCGACCACACTTTGAATCGCTGCCAGCCGTACTTCGGGGGCTTCGTTCTGCAGATGGGCGTCGGCCAGTTTCAGCGCTTGCGGGCTCGGATAGTTGGGCAGCTCGGCCAGCAGCCAGACACTGCGTTTGACCGACAGGTCCGGGCGACCCAATTGCTGATACAACTGCCGCGCGGCTCCCGGCTGACCGGAACGGGCGGCCGTCAGAGCTTCGCTGTAGCCGCGCTTGATCGCTTCCGGCACCACCGGGGCGGTGGAGCGCAGGGATAACCAGGCGATGACGACGAGCAGCACAAGGCCAAGGCTGATAAGCAGGTAGCGGCGCGACTGAGGCATGCAGATTTCCGTGAACTGGCGTTCTATAGCAGAACGGCAAGCTTCGACCAGCGAGGGGCCGTGAGTCAAACCCCGTGCATGCGAATCGCCCTACAACATCTGTCGATTCAGTTACCCATCAGGCATTCGATGCAGAGTCTACGCTTGCAGGAGTCGCTTCGATGAGAGCCCCCATGCAAGCCCTGCGCAATTATTTCCAGGTCGTGATCCATCCCGGTCAGGCTGTCCTGCTGTTTGCCCTGCGCACCATTGCCGCCGGGCTGTTGACGCTGTATCTGGCGTTTTTGTTCGATCTCGACCAACCCAAGTGGTCGATCATGGCCGTCGTGATTGTCAGCCAGCCGTTGGCCGGCATGGCGCTGGCGCGTAGTTTCGGTCAAGTGATTGGCACCACGCTGGGTGCTGCGGTGGCGGTGTTGATCATGGCGATATTCCCGCAGGCGCCGCTTCCGTTCATCACAACGCTGGCACTGTGGCTGGCGCTCTGCACCGCGGGCGGCACGTTGCTGCGCTATACCAGTTCTCAGGCGTTTGTGCTCAGTGGTTATACCGCCGTGGTGGTGGCATTGCTGGCCATTCCCGACCAGGATGACACCTTTCTGCTGGCTGTCACCCGCGTTACCGAAACCTTGCTGGCCGTAGCGTGCGTCTGCGTGGTCAGCCTGCTCACTGCGCGTCCGGAAGCAGTTGCCAAAGGTTACTTCGCCAAGGTCGATCAGGTGATCAAACTGGCTGCCAGTCACTCCGCTGCGGTGATTCGAACAGAAGAAAGTGAAGCCGACTTTCAGCGCCGTCAGATGCAGTTGCTCGGTGAAATCAGCGCGCTCGAAGGGTTGCGCCGCCATCTGTATTTCGATGCCCCACGGTTGCGCGGTGCCGACAATCTGGTGCTGCTGTTGGGTAATCAACTGATGTTGCTGACCTCGCGTTTGACTGCATTACGTCATCAGCGCGAATTGCTCACCGAACGTTGGGAGGGCGATCTTCCTCTGGACGTACAGCGCTTGCGTGCAGAAGAGCTCGCACTTCTCGACCAGTTGGCGCAGTTGGGCCGAGCGCTGCCCGCCGAGCGGCGGCATCAATTCATCACGCTGCAGCAGCAGTTTGAAGCCTTGGCGTATGAGGCCGAACAACTGACCGAAGACATGAGCGCTATCCTGCGCTCGCTGGCGTGGGCGTTACGCTGGGAGCAGGCGCGGCTGTTGCAGCAACTGGAGCAGATTCTGGAGTTGAGTGATGCCATTCAGGAAGGGCGCGAAGCCAGTTGTCTGTATCGCGGTCAGGCCAGCCCGCTGCATCTTGATTTCACACTGGCTTCAATGAACGCCATCCGCGCCTTTACCGCATTACTGGTAGCCGGGTTGATCTGGATCGAAACCGCCTGGGATGGGGCGCGGGGCGGGATGATTCTGGTGGGGATTCTCTGTTCGCTGATGGCGACATTCCCGCGGCCGCTGATGGCCGCGCAGAATTACGCGCGTGGGTTGGGACTGGCACTGGTGGTCTCGGCGTTCTATCAATTCATGCTGGTGCCGACCATCAGTGATTTCGAGCCATTGGCGTTGATGCTGGCACCGCTGCTGTACGTGATCGCTGTCGGTTTGGCGAGCCCGACGACCGCGGGCATTGGTATGGGCCTGGGGTTGTCGAGTTTCCTCCTGCTCGGCCCACAGAATGTCGGCACCGGGCAGAACACTGCAATTCAATGGTTCGAATTCGCCGGCGCCTATGTCAGCGCGGCGATGCTCGCTTTGATGGTCTACGCATGGATTTTCCCGTTCCGTCCGGCATTGCGTCTCCGCCGCTTTTATAACGAGGCGCGTGAGCAGGTTTATGAACTGACCAAAAAACCGGCCACCGATGAACAGCAATTCGCTTTCGAAAGCCGTATGGTCGACCGACTGACCAGCATGCTTGGCTTGCTGCCGGCCGTGAGCGAGCGCGCCATGCAGCAGCTCTATGAAATCAGTCTGGCGTGCGTCGCATTGGGCGTAGCAATGCATCAACTCCGGCAGCAGGCACAGAACAATGCACTGCTGACGGACGCGTTCAGCCAGCAATTGGCTTCGGCGCTGCGCAAGACCGGCCGTTTTGTGGCCGGGCGCCAGGACGTGCAATTGCAAGCGTTGTTGACCTCGCTCCAGCTATTGGGTGATGAGCTGGACGAGTTGCACGTCGCCAGCCACGAACATTTGTGGTCGGTGTTTCGCATGCGCGTGGCGCTGTTGATCGTCGTGTCTTTCCTGAAACGCCACGGCGAATACCTGCAACGTAACGTCTCGGAAGGAGAACCGGCCCTTGCCCATTGATTTCGAAATGGGTGGCGTTTATCTGCCACCCATTGCCCAGGCCCTATTGCTGGCGATACCGATATTTATGCTCCTGGACTGGTGTTTGCGACGTCTGGGTGTGTTGCGACTGGTCTGGCACGAGGCGCTGTTTGAGGGCGCCTTGTATGCATGCGTTTGTGCCGCGCTGATTTTGCTGATGGGAGCCTGATGCCTTGAAAGTGTTACTCGCTCGAACAACGACATTAGCGGTGGTGTTGCTGGCCATCGTGCTTGGCTGGTTTGCCTGGGAGCATTACACCCGTGCGCCCTGGACGCGGGATGCGCGGGTGAGGGCGGATGTGGTGACGCTATCAGCCGATGTTTCCGGGCGTATCGTCAGCCTCGTGGTGCAGGACAACCAGCATGTCGACAAGGGGCAATTGCTCATGGAGATCGATCCGGCGCGCTATAGCCTGGCAGTCGAGCATGCGCGGCGTTCGGTCGAGGTGGCGAAGGCGACGCTGGGGCAATCACAGGCATCCATCGTCGCCAGTGAAGCGCTGCTCAAACAACGCCAGAGCGAAGAGCGGCGCCGGCGTACGCTCAAGCAGGGTTTTGCAATTTCCGGGGAAGAATGGGAGAAGTCCAATACCGATGTGGCGGTGGCTCAGGCTGATCTGTTGCGCAATCAGGCCAATCTCGGGCTGGCCGAGGCCAATGTGCAATTGGCGATTGCTGCACTGACTCAGGCGGAACTGGACTTGCAGCGTACTCGTGTCGAATCGCCGGTCAGCGGTTACGTCACTAATCTGCTGACCCGACAGGGTGATTACGCGGTTGCGGGTGGTGCACTGCTGGCACTGGTCGACAGCGATTCGTTCTACGTCAGCGGTTACTTTGAAGAGACCAAATTGCCGCGAATCGAGGAGGGGGACCGCGTGCGCGTGCAGTTGATGAGCGGAGAAACCTTTGGTGGCACGGTCCAGAGCATCGCCTTTGCCATCGCCGACCGGGAAAACGCCACGGGTGGCCGACTGCTGGCCAATATCAATCCGAGTTACACCTGGGTGAAGCTGGCGCAGCGGGTGCCGGTGCGCATCGGCATTGATGGTGACTATGCCGGCAAGAATCGATTAAGGGCCGGTACGACAGCCACTGTCACTGTTCTGGAAGCGCAAAACCATCAGGCCAAAAAAAGCCCCGCGACCGAATGATACGCGGGGCAAAAAAATTGGTTGGTTGCGGCCAACCAAAGGAGCTCTTTAACAACTATTACTTACTGGCGACGGTTTCCGGCTGCCAGCCACCACCCAAGGCCTTGTAGATCGCGACGATGCCGCGATACAGATCAACTTCGGCCTGTGCCTGGCTGTCTTCGGCATTCAGGCGTTCGCGCTGAGCATCGAGCAGCACGAGGAAGTCGGTGGTGCCTTCGCGGTAGCGGATTTCCGCCAGATCGGCAGCCTTGCGGCTCGATTCACTCTGACGGATCAGCGAGATCAGCCGTTGCTGACGCTTGCCGTAATCGCTGAAGGCGTTTTCCGATTCTTCCAGCGCCAGCAACACCTGTTGCTCGTAGGTGGCGAGTGCGCCTTCGGCATCGGCATCGGCGCCGCGCAGACGCGCGCGCACGCTGCCCAGATCGAACGCCGCCCAGGTGATGCTCGGGCCGAGTGCCCAGGCGTTGGCCGCCGAGGAGCCGATCTGCGAACCACGCCCGGCCGTCCAGCCGAGGAACCCGCTGAGGCTGACCCGTGGAAACAGATCAGCCTTCGCCACACCGATTCGCGCGGTGGCCGAGGCCAGTTTGCGTTCGGCGCTGAGGATGTCCGGCCGGCGTTGCAGCAGTTCACCCGGATCGCCGATCGGCAGGGCCTTGGCAATCGCCGGCAAGTCTTTCGGGCTCAGATCCACGGTCAGTTTGTCGGGACGTTCACCCAGCAGGGTCGCGATGCGGTTTTTCTGCCGAACCTGTTCCGCCTGCAATTGCGGCACGCTGGCTTCGACCGAGGCCAGACGCGCATCGGCACGTTCGACGTCGAGTTGATCGCCCACGCCGGCGTCACGCAGGCTGATGGTGATCTTGCGCGACTCCTGCTGGTTTTCCAGGTTGGCCACGGCGATCTTCTCGCGCAATTGCGCACCGCGCAGTTGACCGTAGGCGTCCACCAGTTCGGCAATCATGGTGACTTGCAGTTGGTACAGATCGGCTTCGGCCGCCTGCTGGTCTGCGTCGCTGGCTTCCAGATTGCGCTGGATCCGGCCGAACAGATCGAGTTCCCAGGCCATGTCCAGGCCCAGATCGTAGCGTTCGCTGTTGACCCGTTTGGTGGTCTGGCCGGGGATTTGCCCCTTGGCCAGATCACTGCTCGCACGGCTGGTGATGGTCGGCATCGCATCGTTGCTGACGTCGTCGCGGATCGCCCGGGCGGCTTTCCAACGGGCGAACGCCACGCGCAGTTCACGGTTGCCTTGCAGCGATTGCGTCACCAACTGGTTGAGGGTCGGGTCGTCGAATTGCTGCCACCAGATGCCTTCGAATTTTGAACGGTCAAAGTTCTTCTGACCGGCAGCGCCGTCGGTGGCGGTCGTGATGTTGGCCGCCTCCGTCGCCGGGGTCTTGTAGTCAGGGCCGACGGCGCAGGCGCTCAATGCCAGCACCAGCAGACTCGGCAGGAAGACTTTCAGACTCATTATTGCGCCTCCAGTGGCTTTTGAAGAGCTTGCGCCTTGGCCGCTTTGCGGGCTTCGCCACGCTCGACGAAATTACGGATCAACACGTAGAACACTGGCGTCAGCAACAGACCGAAGAAGGTTACCCCGAGCATCCCGGAGAACACCGCCACACCCATCGCGTGACGCATCTCGGCACCGGCACCGCTGGAGAACACCAGTGGCACCACACCCATGATGAACGCGAAGGAGGTCATCAGGATCGGCCGCAGACGCAGACGGCAGGCTTCCAGTACTGCGGCCAGCGGGTCGAGGCCTTCCAGCTGTTTATCCTTGGCGAATTCGACGATCAGAATCGCGTTCTTGCACGCCAGGCCCACCAGTACGATCAGGCCGATCTGGGTGAAGATGTTGTTGTCGCCGCCGGAGACAATCACCCCGGTGATGGCCGACAGCAGGGTCATCGGTACGATCAGGATCACCGCCAGTGGCAGGCTCCAGCTTTCGTACTGCGCCGCGAGCACCAGGAACGCCAGCAATACGCAGAGCGGGAACACGAACAGCGCGGTGTTACCGGACAGAATCTGCTGGTAGGTCAGGTCGGTCCACTCGTAGGTCATGCCGTTCGGCAATTCATCCTTGAGCAGTTTCTCGATGGCTTTTTCGGCCTGGCCGGAGCTGTAGCCGGGGGCTGCCGCACCGTTGATTTCCGCAGTGATGAAGCCGTTGTAGTGCATCACGCGATCCGGACCCGAGGTGTCGCTGACCTTGATGAAGGTCGCCAGCGGGATCATTTCGCCCTTGTTGTTGCGCACTTTCAGTTGACCGATCTGGTCGGATTCGAGGCGGAACTGTTGCTCAGCCTGAACGTTGACCTGATAGGTGCGTCCGAAACGGTTGAAGTCGTTGGCATACAGTGAACCCAGGTAAATCTGCAGGGTGTCGAAGATGTCGCTGACGGCCACGCCGTGGGTCTTGGCTTTTTCGCGGTCGATGGCGGCATCGACCTGGGGTACGTTCACGGTGTAGCTGGTGAACAGCCCCGCAAGCTCAGGCACGCTGTGGCTCTTGGTGATGATGTTCATCGTCTCTTTGTACAGCTCGTCGTAGCCCAGGTTGCCCCGGTCTTCGATTTGCAGACGGAAACCGCCAATGGTGCCCAGACCTTGTACCGGCGGCGGCGGGAAGATCGCCATGTACGCTTCCTGAATGTTCGCGTACTGACCGTTCAAGGCTCCGGCGATTGCACCGGCGGACATGCTCGGGTCCTTACGTTCGTCGAATGGTTTCAGGGTCACGAACACGATGCCGGCGTTCGGGCTGTTGGTGAAGCCGTTGATCGACAGGCCCGGGAACGCTACGGCGCTTTCCACGCCCGGTTGCTTCAGTGCCAGGTCGGACATGCGCTTGATCACGTCTTCGGTGCGATCCAGGCTCGCGGCGTCCGGCAGTTGCGCGAAGGCCACCAGGTATTGCTTGTCCTGGCCAGGTACGAAACCGGTCGGTGTGCTGGAGAAACCGAAGAACGTCAGCACCATCAGGCCTGCATACAACAGCAGGGCGATGCCGCTGCCACGGATGACCCGGCGCACTGTACCGACGTAACCGTGACTGGCCTTTTCAAAGAAGCGGTTGAACGGACGGAACAACCAGCCACCAAAGATCTTGTCGAGCACTTTGGAGAAGCGGTCTTTCGGCGCGTCATGACTTTTCAGCAACACAGCGGCCAGCGCTGGCGACAGGGTCAGCGAGTTGAACGCGGAGATCACTGTGGAGATCGCAATGGTCAACGCAAACTGCTTGTAGAACTGCCCGGTGAGGCCGGAGATGAACGCCGCCGGAACGAACACCGCACACAGCACCAGTGCCGTCGCGATGATCGGGCCGGTCACTTCACCCATGGCCTTTTTGGTCGCATCGAACGGGTTGAGCCCCAGTTCAATATTACGCTCGACGTTCTCCACCACCACGATGGCGTCGTCGACCACGATACCGATCGCCAGTACCAGGCCGAACAGCGACAGGGCGTTGAGCGAGAAGCCGAACAGGTGCATGACTGCAAACGTACCGATCAACGATACCGGCACCGCCACCAATGGAATGATCGAGGCGCGCCAGGTCTGCAGGAACAGGATCACCACCAGCACCACGAGGATCAATGCTTCGAAGAGGGTGTGAACCACCGCCTCGATCGAGCCGCGTACGAAGATCGTCGGGTCATAGACGATGCTGTAGTCCATGCCTTGCGGGAAGCCTTTCTTCAGCTCTTCCATCTTGCCGCGAACTTCGTTCGAGATATCGATGGCGTTGGAGCCTGGACGCTGGAAGATCGGGATCGCTACAGCGGGCTGGTTGTTCAGCAGCGAACGCAGGGCGTACTGGCTGGAACCCAGCTCGACGCGCGCGATGTCCTTCAGACGAGTGATTTCACCGTTATCGCCTGCGCGAATGATGATGTTCTCGAACTCTTCTTCAGTGACCAGACGGCCCTGAGTGTTGACCGACAGCTGGAAGCTCTGGGCATTCGGGGCAGGGGGCGCACCGAGTTGACCGGCAGCGACTTGACGGTTCTGCTCACGAATCGCCGTCACCACGTCAGTGGCGGTCAGATTGCGCGAGGCGGTCTTGTTCGGATCGAGCCAGACCCGCAGCGAGTAGTCGCCCATACCGAACAGCTGCACGTCACCGACGCCGCCCAGACGCGCCAGCTCATCCTTGATGTTGAGGATCGCGTAGTTGGACAGGTAGAGCATGTCGTAACGTTTGTCCGGCGAGGTCAAGTGCACAACCATGGTCAGGTCGGGCGAGGCCTTGTCGACGGTGATACCGATGCGCGTCACTTCTTCGGGAAGTTTCGGCTCGGTCCGGGTCACCCGGTTCTGCACCTGCACCTGCGCGTTGTCCAGGTCGGTGCCCAGAGCGAAGGTGATGGTCAGGGTGATCTTGCCGTCGGCGGTGGACTGCGAGGACATGTACAGCATGTTCTCGACGCCGGTGATGGCTTGCTCCAGCGGAGCGGCCACGGTTTCACCGATGACTTTGGGGTTGGCGCCCGGGAAGTTGGCACGCACCACCACGGTCGGTGGCACGACTTCCGGGTATTCGCTGATCGGCAGCTGGAACAGCGAGATCGCACCGGCGATCAGGATCAACAGCGAGAGCACCGCTGCGAAGATCGGCCGTGAAATGAAGAATTGGGAAAAATTCATCGGAGTTGTCGTCCCTTAACCGCGTGGGGTCGTAGCGGCCAGCTTCACAGCCGTACCCTGTGCACCTTTGGCGGGTGCGACCTTGGGCAGGTTGCTGGCTTCCAGCGCTTGACGTTGTTGAGCCAGAGCGGCAATGGTCTGCTCGCTGGCCATCGGGATCACTTCAGGCGTCACCGGCGAACCCGGACGCACCCGTTGCAGACCCTTGACGATGATCGTGTCGTCCTTGTTCAGACCTGTGCGCACAATGCGCAGGCCTTCGATTTTCGGCCCCAGTTCGACAGCGCGGTAAGCGGTCTTGTTGTCCGCATCCATCACCAGAACGAACTTCTTGCCCAGATCGGTACCGACCGCTTCGTCGTTGATCAGCATGGCGTTGTAGGTGCCGCTGCCGACCAGTTTCAGACGTGCATACAGGCCAGGGGTGTAGGTGCCGTCGCTGTTGTCGAACACCGCACGACCACGGATGGTGCCGGTTTTCGGGTTGACCTGGTTGTCGACGAAGTTCATCTGACCGAGGTGCGGATTGCCGTCCTCGTTGGACAGGCCCATGTACACCGGGGTGGTGGCGCCACGTTGGCCGTTACGGGCGAGTTGGGTGTATTTGAGGAACACACGCTCGTCGGCGTCGAAGTAGGCGTAGACCTTGTCGGTGGAGACCACGCTAGTCAGCGGGGTGGTGTCGGCAGTCACCAGGTTACCGGCGGTGATCTCGGCACGGCTGACGCGACCGCTGATGGGCGCGGTGACGCGGGTGAAGCTCAGGTTCAGCTTGGCCAGGTCCAGTTGCGCCTGCAGGGCGCCGACGGCGGCGCGGGCTTCCTGGGCGGCGCTGGTGCGCGAGTCGGCCAGCTCAGCGGAAATCGCGTTGCTCGCACGCAGACGTTCGCCACGACCGGCTTCGTTTTCACTGCGGGTGGCGTTGGCACGGGCCTGGGCTACCAGGGCTTCGAGGCGGCGAACCTCAGCCTGGAAAGGACGCGGATCGATCTGGAACAGCAGGTCACCTTTCTTGACCAGTGCGCCTTCGGTGAAGGCGACGTCGTCGATCTGGCCGGAGACTCGCGGACGGATTTCAACGGTTTCCGGCGCTTCGAGGCGCCCGGTGAATTCGTCCCACTCGTTGACCGGTTGTTCCAGCACCTTGGCCACGCTGACTTTAGCAGCGGGCATAGTGGCGGCAGTCTCCGGAGTCTTGCCGCAAGCGCTCATCACCAGCACGGCCAACATGGCCAAGGGAAAGCGCAAATGTTTGAGTGACTGTTCCATGGAATCATCCGCCAATGTATTGAAGATGGGCGGATGATGCTCGGCAGGCTGTGATGGCACGAATCGAATGAAGCAAAGGTAACTATCATTCGGAATGATATAAGACCGATTCGAGCCCTCTAGCATGCACCTTTCGTTAGGGTGCTATCAATTGGTTTGATGACAAATGTTTGTTGCGGAGCGGGCAAGAATCCGCAAGCGCCGAATCAGCGGGAGTGGAAAATGGACTCACCATGCCGATAAATGGCCGCACAGAACGGTTCATGTGGCTTGTCCATCTGATCCAGCGTCCCCCTGAACGTCGACACATTCGGCAATCGGTGGACAAGAAGCCGACAAATGGGCACAGATCGCTTGCGCACAAACACGCACGATCATCAAAGAGTAAAACGACTTTTAATGAGTGATTCTACGGCGACAAACAACGGCAACTGGTACGCAGTGATTGCCCTGGCACTGGCGGCTTTTGTGTTCAACACCACCGAATTTGTCCCGGTCGGCCTGTTGAGTTCGATCGGCAGCAGCTTCGACATGTCGACCGCACAGGTTGGTTTGATGTTGACCATTTATGCGTGGGTGGTGTCTTTGACGTCGCTGCCGATCATGCTGCTGACGCGCAACGTCGAGCGGCGGAAATTGCTGATTGTGCTGTTCGGGATGTTTATCGCCAGTCACATTCTGTCGAGTCTGGCGACCAGCTTCGGGGTGCTGCTGGTGAGCCGGATCGGTGTGGCGTTGTCGCATGCATTGTTCTGGTCGATTACCGCGTCTTTGGCCGTGCGCCTGGCACCCCCGGGCAAACAGGTTCAAGCCCTCGGTCTGCTCGCAACCGGTACGTCGCTGGCAATGGTGCTGGGCATTCCCCTTGGCCGCTTGCTGGGCGAGGCCATGGGCTGGCGCACGACCTTTCTCGTGATCGCAGGCTTTGCGGCAGCGCTGGTGTTCTGTCTGGCGAAGGTGCTGCCGCTGTTGCCCAGCCAGAACTCGGGCTCGCTCAAGAGTCTGCCGATATTGCTCAAGCGACCGGCGCTGGTGGCCGTCTATGTCCTGACGGCGCTGGTGGTGACGGCACAGTTCACCGCCTACAGCTACATCGAGCCGTTCGTACTGACCGTGGCCAACATGAGCGGTGATGTGGTGACGCTGCTGCTGTTGTTATTCGGTGGCGCTGGCATTTTCGGCTCGCTGCTGTTCAGCTACCTGCACAGCTATAACCCGCAGCGCTTTCTGATCATCTGCGTATCGGTGCTCGCCTTGTGCCTGACGTTGCTGTTGCCGTTGAGCGGCAACGTCTCCTACCTCGGCGTGCTGAGCGTGTTCTGGGGTATGGCGATCATGGGCTTCGGGCTGGCGTTACAGTCGAAAGTCCTGGTGCTGGCTCCGGACGCCACCGACGTGGCGATGGCGTTGTTTTCCGGGATCTACAACATCGGTATCGGCGGCGGGGCACTGGTGGGGAGCTGGGTCGGCAGCCAGTTTGGTTTTGCTTACATCGGGGTGGTGGGGGGGATGCTGGCGGCGGCAGCGCTGTCGTTTTACTGCCTGTCGATTTATCGCAACAGCCGGGCCGGGATTTGAATGTTTGGCTGCCTGCTTAATGTGCAGGCAGCTCGAGACTGTCCGGATCGCCAAAGAACATTTGAATCCGCGACCGCAACCAACGCTCCCCCGGATCGTTATCCTGCGACCCACGCCACGCCATATGCAGTTCGAACGTGCGCGTCGGCAACGGTGGATCCTCCGCCCGCACACCGCCGGCAGCCGTCAGCGCATCCGCGGTGTAGTCCGGCACGGTCGCAACAATGTCAGTGCCGGCAAGCAACGTACTCAAGCCATTGAACTGCGGCACGGCCAGCACCACGTGGCGCTTGCGCCCGAGTTTCTCCAGCTCTTCATCAATAAAGCCACTGAGGTCGCCGGCGAACGACACGAGAGCGTGCGGGCGTGCGCAGTAATCATCCAGGCTTAGCGGCCCCGGCACGGTGTCGGCGCGCAGCAGTTTCGGCTGGCTGCGGCGCAGCACCTTGCGCTTGGCGTTGGCCGGCAGGTCGGTGGTGTAGCTGACGCCGATGGAGATTTCGCCGGAGGCCAGCATGCCCGGCATCAATATGTAGTTGACTCGGCGCACGACGAGGACGATGCCCGGTGCTTCGGCGCGCAGGCGTTTGAGCAGCATCGGCAGCAGGGCGAATTCGACGTCGTCGGACAGGCCAATGCGAAATACCGAAGTGCTGGTGGCGGGGTCGAATTCCGCCGCGCGGCTGACAGCCGTTGAAATCGAGTCGAGCGCCGGGGAGAGCAGGGCGAAGATTTCCACCGCGCGGGCGGACGGTTCCATGCTGCGTCCGGTGCGCACGAACAACGGGTCATCGAACAGGCTGCGCAGGCGCGAGAGCGCCGCACTGATCGCCGGCTGGCCTAGAAACAGCTTCTCGGCGGCGCGGGTCACGCTGCGTTCGTGCATCAATGTTTCGAATACGATCAACAGGTTCAGGTCGACACGACGCAGGTCATTACGATTCATCTGGAGTCCTGGCAGAGTCATCAAGCTTGACGAGAGCGACCATATGAGAACAATGGCCGGCATGAATATTACGGGGAAAGGCTGGTACTCTGCACCGCTAAATTCAGCTTTACCGGGCCGGTGGCGGCATTTTTTCATCAATTTTGCCAATGCCGTTCATACTGCGGAATCAATGGCAGGCATGTCGACTATTAATAGCCACTGATAGTCTTGGGTCAAAAGCCCAGATAGAGTTCAGGGCATTAGAGGTTACTTTGACGAGGTTTGCGATGTCCCGCACGATCCGTTTTCACAAGTTTGGTCCGGCCGAGGTGCTCAAATGCGAAGAGCATGCGGCCGCTCAGCCAGGTCCTGGCGAAGTGCAGGTGCGTGTCGAGGCGATCGGCATCAGCTGGTACGACATTCTCTGGCGTCAGAATCTGGCCTCGTCCCAGGCACGCCTGCCGTCCGGTCTCGGCCATGAAATGGCCGGTGTGGTCACCGCCGTCGGTGACGGTGTGGACGATCTGTCGGTCGGCGACAAGGTAGCCAGTTTCCCGGCCGAAAGCCCGAACGATTACCCGGTGTATGGCGAGCAGATCGTGCTGCCACGTACCGCGCTGACCCGTTATCCGGATGTGCTCAGCCCGGTTGAGGCCAGCGTGCATTACACGCCGTTGTTGATCGCTTACTTCGCCTACGCCGATCTGGCGCGGGTCAAACCAGGGCAGTTTGCCTTGGTCACTGATGCCAGCCATTGCGCCGGTCCGTCCTTTGTCCAGTTGGGCAAGGCCATGGGCGTGCGGGTGATTGCCGCGACGAAAACCGCTGATGAGCGTGAGTACCTGCTGTCGCTGGGTGCCGAGAAAGTCATCGTCACCGAGGAAGAAGACTTGTTGATGCGAATCAACAAGATCACCGACAACCGTGGTGTCGATGTGGTGTTCGACGGTCTGGGCGGCCCGCAGATGTCATTGCTCGGCGATGTCCTCGCACCGCGTGGCAGCCTGGTCCTGTATGGTCTGCAGGGTGGCAACCAGACACCATTTCCGGCCTGTGCGGCGTTCCAGAAAAACATCCAGTTCTTTGTGCACTGCATCGGTAATTTCACCGGTAAACCCGAGTTGGGCATTGTTCAGGATCAAGTCGCCTTGCAACGTGCCCTGCGTGATATCAATCAGTTGACGGCCGACCGTGTGCTGCTGCCGCTCAAGACCCGGGTCTTCCCGTTCAACGAGTTCGTCGAAGCACATCGCTACATGGACGAATGCCCATGCCGCGAACGGGTCGCCCTGCAGGTCGAACCCGCTTAACTCCCTCCGAACAGAGTCCGTGGCCCCACGGACTCTTGCGTTTTTACCTCTCGCAAATAATCAGACAGACCAAGCATGGTGCGTGGCCGGTTGTGCATCTGAACCGGTTTTTGTCTGCCATCTGTATCTTCTATTCGCCATATAAGCCCTGATAATTGAATGATTACTTTCATCTCAAGGAATGAGCCATGTCTGTGCATTCTGTTTTTCATTTCGCGTTTAACGTTTCCCCTCGTGGGCGATATAGCGGTTTTTGTTTAATGACTGTAGGGCATTTCCTATTGTTGTTCTGCTTTTGTTGTGCTCAATGTTCGTGGGACGCTGTAAGAAGTTTCCTCAGATATTTTCTGATCAGAAAAAACTCAATGCTGACGGGGGTTTACGTTGTCTGAGGCGGTGGGATTGCTGACTTCCTTGCGTCAAGTGTTTCAAATAACTTCAAAATCATAAGTGTTAGTATTTGATCGTCTATTACTTATTGATGAATTTATTGCGCCAGCGTCATCGCTGATGCGCGATATGAATTTTTTATGCCGGGTAAAGTACTGATGAGCACGATCCATGATCAGGCAATGAACTATGTCTACCAGCAAGTATTGCAACGCCTGCTGAGTTTCTTTTCCAGAGCCGAGCGCACAGCGCTGCAGTTGCTGATCCAGCGTCTGGTGGTCGCCGCCGGCGGAATGGAGCGCATGGGTGAATACAAGGTCATGGTGACGCCATCCGGTACCCGTGACAGTTGCTACATGCTGGCGCTGCTGCGCGCCGCCCAGTTGAGTATTGCCGGCCGCGCCCCCGCCACGTTCCAGTTACGTGTGGCCACCTTGCGCCGCAGCGAATCGGGGACGGCGGCGCTGAACAACATGCACCGCAGCTTCGCTGCCTTGTTTCTGTATGACGACCCCCGTGTCGAGTTGCTCATGGTGGAACATCGACAAGTGTTGCCGTTCAACCATCTGGCGCCACTCGGAATGGACAGCGCGGACGCCCATCGCACCAATCTGCTGATGATGGGGCATCGACGTGCCAGGGGCGAGAAGCTTGAGTGGCGGGACGACGCCTGCCTGGCCTGGGCCGAATTTTACGGCCAGATTGCTCGCTGGAGTAACGGCGTGGATGCCTGGCTGGCCAGCGAATCGCCGCGTCGTCAGAAGCAGTTTGTCGAAGACCTGGACCGGGCCGTGCAGAAGGCCGGTATCGGGGCGCTGAAGCCGAATTCCGGGACGTTCGATGAGCTGTTCGCTTTGCTGGACGGATTGGGAGGGGATTTGTATCGCGGTTTTTACTCCGAATCGGAGCGGCAATGCTGGCGTCCCGAGGGTGGCTTCGAGTCATGTCGTCGCACGACATTTGTCGACATTCATGACATGGCGGTCGGCAATCTTGAAGAACGCTGGCCGCTACTGAGCGAGTTTCTGGGGTTCGAGGCAGAGGGATGGGTGTTTCACCAGGGTGAGGGCGAATACGCCGACCCTTTGATCGAGGCCCATTTACGCGGCCTGGAAGCCGAGTTCCTCAGCGATCGCAGCTATGAAGCGGGGTTCTCTGAACATGTCCAGCGCATGCTGGCGAACATGCAGCTGCAGCGGGTGCCGGAACCGGTCTGCGAGCAGATGATCGCAAGATTGGGGCAACGGCAGACCACGGAAGAACTGCGCGAAGCCGCGGCGAGCTGGCTGCACCAGACTTACGGTCTGAACGAAGCACAATGGGTCTGCCTGCTGTTCACGCCGTTCATCGAGCGTGGAGCCGGGCTCGAGCGGTTCCTGCGCAGCTGTCATCCCGGCATGTTGGTGGCGCTGCCTGATTTGCATCGGGCCATGCAGGGGCTGCACGGCCCGGAGCAGGTAATGCAGTGGATGATGGACGTCAGCGGTTTACCGGTTCGGCTCATCGGCCACCTCTACGCCATGGAACCCTTGCCTGCGCACGGTGCGGCCCGGCAAACACTGGAGACCGCACTCGACGCAGCAGGCCTCGATGGCGCCGGCGTGGGTGACCGGTCAGTGGAACGATGAAGTGAGCGAGCGATCCTTGGGCGCACCAACGGTTATGGTGTCCGCCTCATGAAGGCTGCACGGGAATCCGGTTTCGCCTACCAGGCAGTCTATCGATACCTGATGCGCTTGATGGCCGAGTCGGCTGGCGATGGCAATTCAAGGCTGCCATCGCTACGTCAGTTGGCAGATCGCTTGAACGTGTCGATCTCGACCATTCAATACGCTTACTCGTTGCTCGAAAAGGAAGGGCGGATCTATTCGGTGGCCAAGTCCGGGTATTACGCCAGGGCGGTTTCGGGGGGGACGCCACCTGCCATGAGCAATGATCTGCTCGAAACGCTCTATGTCAACGCGCGGCACCCGGGTATGCGTTTGTTGAATGCTGATGATCCGGTTTCGCTGCAATCACTGGACAGTCCATTGCTGTTGTTGGAGCGTGAGCTGCTGCGCCAGTATCCCCGCCAGCCGCCGTTGCTCGACCAGCCTTGTGGTGAACTGGAATTACGCGCCGTCCTGGCGGCCCGCTATACCACCTCGCCAAAGCAGTGCTGGCACGCCGAGGATGTTTACATCGGCGCGGATATGCGCGGGGTGCTGGAGATCCTGGTGGCCGTTCTGCAGCTCAGGCACACAACCATTCTGGTCGAGTCGCCCTGTGACTGGGTGATACTGCGGTTGCTGCAGGCGGCTGAGGTGCGTGTAATCGAACTGCCGTTGCAGGCTTGTGGCGGGCTGGAGCTGCAGCGGCTGGAAACACTGCTCAAGACCGAAGACGTGCGGCTGATTCTGCTGTCCTCAGGCCTGTGCATGCCGCGCGGTACACAGGTTCCAGCGGATAACCGCAACGCGATCGCCGGCCTGCTTGGCGAGCACGGTACCTGGGTGCTGGAAAACGACTGCTACGGTGAACTGGGCGAGGTAACGGGCGTCGAGCGTCTGCGTGATCAGCTGGATCCTGACCGACTGCTGGTCTTCTCCACGTTCGAGAAATTCATCGGTATCGAAGCGCCATACGGGTACGTGTTGACGCGCCAATGGAAGCACGAAATGCAGCGGCATTTTCTGATGCGCTCGTTCCGGTTGTCGCCCGTTCGCCAGAAAGCCATTGCCCGGCTGTATGGAAACGGTCGGGTCGACCAGCATCTGTACGTACTTCGCCGGCGCCTAAAGGAACGTCGTACGCCGATGATCGACTTGTTGCGCGAACGTCTGGGCGAAGCGCTGCAGGTTGTCGAGCCACAAGGTGGGGCGACGGTCTGGGTGCGGGCACGGCGGCCGGTGGATATGCGCGATGTGTTTCAGCGCCTGCTCAGGCAACAGGTGTTGATTGCGCCGGGCGAACTGTTCAGCTTGCAGGGATTGCACCGTCGGCATCTGCGCCTGAACCTGATGGATCACGGAGAGAGCGGCTTGGGCGGAGCGCTCGAGAGGTTGGGAGAGGCGTTGCGCTTGGCGCCGCTGGAATGAACGTTGAAATCTGTCGGATAGATCCCGTCGCGCTGCGGTCGAACTGTCAGTAAACTGCGCTGTATTTCCTGAACCACTCTATTTCAGAGGTTTTGCATGACTATCAGTCCTTTTGCGGGCAAACCGGCACCAGCAGAATTGTTGGTCGACATCCCGCGACTGGTAACGGCTTATTACACCGGCCAACCGGACGCTTCGATTGCCACCCAGCGTGTTGCATTCGGTACTTCCGGGCACCGCGGCAGCTCCTTCGACCTGAGTTTCAATGAGTGGCACGTTCTGGCGATCAGCCAGGCGATCTGCCTGTACCGCGAAGCCCAGGGCATCGACGGCCCGTTGTTCGTCGGTATCGACACTCACGCGCTGTCGACCCCGGCCGGGGCCAGTGCGCTGGAAGTGCTGGCGGCCAACGGCGTGACCGTGATGATCGCCGAAGGTGACGAATACACGCCGACACCTGCGGTTTCGCATGCAATTCTCTGCTACAACCGTGGCCGCACCTCGGGCCTGGCCGATGGCATTGTGATTACGCCGTCGCACAACCCGCCACAAAGCGGGGGTTACAAATACAACCCTACCAACGGCGGCCCGGCCGATACCCACATCACCAAGTGGATCGAAGCCAAGGCCAACGAACTGCTGGCCAACAAGCTGGCAGGCGTCAAACGCATCAGCTACGAGCAGGCGCTCAAGGCCAGCACCACCCACCGTCATGACTTTCTGAACACTTACGTCGCAGACCTGATCAATGTGATCGACTTCGATGCCATCCGTGACGCCAAGCTGCGTCTGGGTGTAGACCCATTGGGCGGAGCAGGGGTGCGCTACTGGTCGGCGATTGCCGAGCGTTACCGTCTTGATCTGGATGTGGTGAACAAGCAGGTTGATCCGACTTTCCGCTTCATGACGGTCGACTGGGATGGACAGATCCGTATGGACCCGTCGTCCAGCCATGCCATGCAAGGTTTGATCGGTCTCAAGGAGCGTTACGACGTGGCCTTCGCCTGCGACCCAGATCACGATCGCCATGGCATCGTCACCCCGTCGGGTGGTCTGCTGGCACCGAACAACTATCTGGCGGTGTCCATCGATTACCTGTTTCAGAACCGTCCGCAATGGCGCGCCGACGCCGCCGTAGGTAAAACCGTGGTCAGCAGTGGCCTGATCGATCGTGTGGCCAAGCGTCTGGGACGTCGTCTGTACGAAGTGCCGGTCGGTTTCAAATGGTTTGCCGATGGCCTGTTCGATGGTTTGCTGGGTTTTGGTGGCGAGGAGAGTGCTGGCGCTTCGTTCCTGCGCAAGGATGGCGGCGTCTGGAGCACCGACAAGGACGGTCTGATTCCGGCGTTGTTGGCGGCGGAAATGACTGCTCGTACCGGGCGTGATCCAAGCCAGGCTTATCGCGCACTGACCGATGAGCTGGGCGAGCCGTTCTCGGTGCGCGTAGACGCCAAGGCCAACCCTGAGCAGAAAGCGTTGTTGAGCAAACTGTCGCCGGAGCAAGTAACGTCGACCGAACTGGCAGGCGAGAAGATTCAGAGCATTCTCAGCCATGCGCCGGGCAACGATCAGGCCATTGGTGGTCTGAAGGTGATGACCGAAAACGGCTGGTTCGCCGCGCGTCCTTCGGGCACCGAAGACATCTACAAGATCTACGCCGAAAGCTTCATTGGCGACGACCACCTCAAGCAACTGGTGGCCGAAGCGCAAACCCTGGTGGATGGTGCTATTTCTACGAAATAGTAGTAAATACCAAAAAAACTGTGGCGAGGGAGCTTGCTCCCGCTCGGCTGCAAAGCAGTCGCAAAACAGGGCCGCTTCGCGCCCCGGCGGGAGCAAGCTCCCTCGCCACAAGGTTGGCAGCCGTTAAATCCTGTGTAAAAAGGGTGACCCAATTGGTCACCCTTTTTCATACCCGCAATCTAAGCCAGATCCACCAACACGATTTCGCTGTCTTCCAGCGCCGTTACCGTGAGCACCGACTCATGCTCGACGGCAACACCGTCCCGAGCTTTCGCGCGCAAGCCATTGACTTCAATCACGCCGGTGGCGGGCACCAGGTAGGCTCGACGTCCCGCCTCCAGCTGATATTCAGCAGTTTCGCCAGCCTTGAGGTTGGCCGCGACCAAGCGCGCATCGGCGCGAATTCGCAGGCTCTGGTCGTCGCCATCCTTGCCGCTGGCCAGGGTCACGAAGCCTTCTCGCTGGCCTTTGGGGAACGGTTTGGCACCCCACGATGGCGGCGCGCCAGTTTCCGTCGGCAGAATCCAGATCTGGAAGATTCGGGTCTCCTTGTCTTCAAGGTTGTACTCGCTGTGTGCGATGCCGGTACCGGCACTCATGACCTGCACGTCGCCTGCTTCAGTACGGCCCTTGTTGCCAAGGTTGTCCTGGTGGGTAATCGCGCCTTCACGCACGTAAGTGATGATTTCCATGTCGCGGTGCGGGTGCAGTGGAAATCCGGTGCCGGCGGCGATCACGTCATCGTTCCACACCCGCAGATTGCCCCAGTTCATGCGTTGCGGGTCGTAGTATTCGGCGAACGAAAAGTGGTGATGGGCATCCAACCAGCCGTGGTGAGCGCCGCCCAGTGTATTGAAAGGTCTGAGTTCAAGCATGATCGTCTCCTCAAAAGGTTCGTCATGGGGCGTAACGCCAAAGCCACGAAGCGAGACCGTCGGTTATGACGGGCATCATCCATGAGGCAACCATCGAGAAAAAGCGTAAAAAGTGCGGTATTCTCATCGAATCCGTTGATGAGAATCTGGCTCGAAACGATCTCATCCAACTTTCAGTTCATCGCCTAAACCAATGAGCTGTAAGCATTTCGCTAGAACTCATGAGCAAATAAAGCCACCATAGCCCCCAACAGCCTCACACACTGGAGCCCCTCAGCGTGGCGCAACACACTCCCGATCTTCCTCCCGAACTTCGCCCACTGGCCGAGATGCCATGGTTCAAGCGTCTGGCCGCACGTTTCTTCGGCCATGGCCTGACACGCTTGCGCGCTCAACACCGTGCGTCGTGGCTGCACGGCCAGGCGGACGGTTTTCGCAGCGGACACACCGCTGGCGTGGAGTACGGCTTCAAGGAGGGGAAACTCGAAGGCCTGGAAGAAGGCCGGCAGGTGCTGTTGATTCGTGACAGTCGCAGCACCGAGCATCGTCCGCCGAGCGTCGATAATCATCTGTTCGACGACTGGCGTCTGCCGCTCAGCGCCGAGCTGAAGAAGCGCATGAAAGCCGATGTGGCGCGCCTGCTGCCCGCGCATGCCCAGCCAAGCCTCGCTCAATGGAAGATGATTTTCAGTGACACTCCTTCGACCTCGGTGATCGCCGGGGCCGGGGCAGGCAAGTCGACTACGCTGGTGCTGCGGATCCTGTTGCTTACGCATTATCTGGGCTTTGAGCTGGATTCGATGACCGTGGTGACCTTCACCCGTGAGTCGCGCAAGGATTTCATCAATAAGCTGATCGAGATATTCGCGCTCTGGGGCCAGTCGTTAAGCCTGAAACAGGCACGGGAGCTGGTGCGCACCTTTCACTCACGCATTCTGCCAATGGTTCGCAGCTTGCCGGGGTTCGAGCGCTTACAGGCTTTTGAAAATCTCAGCAATCGCGCGCAAGGCGCTGACGAGGAGGTCGACAGCAACCCGTTCGATCTGCGAATCAATGATGCCCAGCGCCAGCAGCTCAACGCCTGCTACCACCGGTTATTCAATCAGGACCAACGTTTCCGCCAGTTGATTCAACCACTGGCCAAGGCTGCCTTGCAGCTCAAGGAGCTTGAGCGCGATCACCCGGACGTGCAAAAGCGCATGGCGGTGACCGAGCTGGCGGCCAAACGCGACGAAGAACTGTGCGATGCCATCGAAGACCTGTGGTTTCGCGCCGGTGCCTGGCCGATCAAGGGCATTGAGCCCAGCCGGCAGACGTTCGAGATCAACGGTTCGACCTTTCACTGCCACGGCTACATTCCCAGCCTCGATGCCTGGGTAGTGCTCGGCTTCGATCCCCGGGAAAACCCGCAAATCTGCCGCCCCAACGCCAAGCTTAGCGTGCGTGCTGAATGGGCTGTGAAGCGCACCCTGTTTCAAGCTTTCTGTCATAAACCATTGATTTGGCTGGATAGCTATGAAATGTCAAAGCGGGTTCTGTCGACGTTGGCTGGCGATGCGAGCGCGGGTCCGGGGTTCGATTACAAGGTCAAAGGTGAACTGGTTTCGGCGCCGTTACTGGACTGTTTTGTTGCGGCGGCCGGCTTTATCGAAAACCTTGGGCTGGATGTGCCGGATGCCGTCGGCCGCATGAGCTTTGCCAAGGACGACCCGGATCGATTCTTCTTCGAGGCGCTGAGCCTGTTCTGGCGCGCCCTGGAAGATCATCTGCTCGATCAGAAGCCTCCGGTGATGACCTACAACCGAATGTTTGCGCTGTTCAGCGAGCATTCCCCAGAGAACCTCAAGCTGCTCAGCGATGAGCTGCTGCGGCCCATGTCGCACTTGATGATCGACGAATTTCAGGACGTATCGCCGCAGGTCGTCTCGTGGATCCGTGCCAGCCTCGCGGAAATCCGCAGTCGCGGCCCGGCCATGCATGTCGGGCGGGGTGCGCAGCGTTCTTCGTTGCTCTGCGTAGGCGATGACTGGCAGTCGATCTACGGTTGGCGCGGCAGTTCGCCCAGTTACTTCATGGAGTTCAACAAGGAATTCCCGTCACCGAGCACCACGCGGGTGATGCTCAGCGACAACTATCGCAGCCATCAGCACATCATCGATGCTGCCGAACACATCGTTCGTGCCGCGCCGGCAATCCCCGGCAAGAAGGCCAAGGCCAGCGGTGCGCCCAAGCCTGCGCAGCCGGTCAACGTGCTAGAGCGTGATGACCAGGCCATGGGGCAGCGCTTGGCCGAACATTACAATCGTGGCGATTCGATCTTGATGCTCTATCGAAAAAGCAGCGATAAGTTATTGATAGAGCAGCATATTCAGCCTGTAGTTAATGTTGATTCGAGCTTGCCGTACGAAGCGCGACGGCTGAAACAGCTGACTTACCACAGCGCCAAGGGGCTGCAGGCTGATGCGGTGTTCCTGCTCGGTGACTGCCAGCACCTGACCAGTTCGCCCTACAAGAACCAGGTGTATCGCATGGCCGGCTTGGGCAAGGCTGGCGACAGTGAGCCTTATGACACGGCGCAGAAGGACGAGATCCTGCGTCTGGCCTACGTTGGTATCACCCGGGCGGTCAGCCATTGCTACTGGTACGTCGAGCCGCAGGATACCCAGGCGGTGAACATGCCAAGGGCGTCCGATCGGGTTGCCCAAGGCAAGGCATTCTTCGTCGATCACCGGAAACAGCCGCAAAACGCGTAGCACGCAAGCACAAAAAAAGCCCGCCTGAATTGGCGGGCTTTTTTATATAAAACAATAGTTTATGCGTAACTCTTGAGAGACTCCGGAGGAATGAAAGCCTCCAGTTCGTCTTCCACAGCCTCAATGATGCGCTCGACATCGGCCGCGTTCATCACCGTCGCACAAGGAATACCGGCGATGGCGATCATGGTTTCACCGCTGGCACGATCAAACAGACGGGCAATCATGCTGCCCGGCGCATCCATCGTTGCCTCAAAACCCATGGGATGAAAGTGCCAACGCATCAGTTGGCACGCATTGGGAAACGTGACTTTACTGGAGCCTTTATTCATGTGTTGCCCGCCTTCTTCATCGAGCGCTTCCTTTTGCTCATGTTAGGTGGGAAGAGCCTTCATTGGCTCAACCGGTCAGTGACGTTAAAAGTAGCACCCGTATGTGAATTTTCCGTGAGATTTTTCAGTTCATTTTGCGATTGCTGCGCGTTTTTTGATGTAAGTCACGTCGGGATCAGTCATCGCCAAATGGCCACTACGGTTTGCTCGTTGATCGTTTTGTCGAACTTGGGCAAGCTAAATTCTTTTGCGCCGAGCCCTTTATGCACGCCGACGATGACGGCCCAGAACAGACCCCGGCCACGGCCGCCACGGTCATGCGTTACCACCTGAGCTGGAAGCACCGCGATCTGGACAGCGTCATGGCGCTGTATCACCCGGACGTCCAATACAACGATTTTTTCCAGAACCGGGTCCTCGGTCTCGACGAGTTGCGCGAGTACGTGCGCGTGAGCATGCCGCGAGAATCCGACGAAGCGCTCGAACATTGCGACCGGATCCGCGTGGATGGCAACACCGCGTTCATTCAGTACGAAGTGACCCTGCGCGGCGGTGACGGGCTGGTGTCGTTCCGTTCCAGTGAAGCGCTCACGGTCAAGGACGGCTTGATCTGGCGGGTCAACGAATACGCCTCGCTGGTCCGCACGCAAACCAACGGCGCTGTCGCACCCAGTCAGCGCCCGGCGGTCAGTCGCTTGGGGCTGTCGCCGCGCCAGATCAGTTTCATGGCCGAGGATCTGCAGCAATATTTCGAACGCCAGCAACCGTATCTGGATCCGGAACTGGATCTGCAACGGGTGGCGAAGGAGTGCGGCTACAGCCGCAACCAGATTTCCTACCTGCTCAATCAGGTGCTCGGCCAAAGCTTTTACCGCTACGTCAATCAGGCACGCTTGCAGCACTTGCTCAAGTCACTGGATCAGGCCACGCCGCCGCTGCGTATCGATGAGCTGGCGTTTGCTGCCGGTTTCAACTCGCTGTCAGCGTTTTACAGTTGTTTTCGCCAGCACACCGGCCAGTCGCCGAAGGCCTACGCCAAACAAATTTCTTTGCGGGCACGCGCGCAAGACAGTGATTGAAGTCACGCACTAGGATCGACGCCATCGAAGGTTTTCAGTGACGGAGTCTTGCATGCCGGCGTGGCGCACTATCAGTTTGTGGATGGATCAACTCGACGAGCCGTTGATTGCGCGGCCGGCGCTGGAACAGAATCTGGATGTCGACGTGGCGATCATCGGCGCCGGTTATACCGGGTTGTGGACCGCGTACTACCTGAAAAAGCTCGCCCCCGGTCTCGATATCGCCATCGTCGAGGCGCAAACCGCCGGTTTCGGCGCGTCCGGGCGCAATGGCGGCTGGCTGATGGGTAACCTGCTGGGCGAGGATCGACTGCTCGCCGGTCTCTCTCCAGAACAACGTCGCGCATCGTTTGATCTGCTGCACAGCATTCCGGATGAAGTGGAAGTTGTCCTCGAACGTGAGGGCATCCACTGCGATTACCGTAAAGGCGGGGTGCTGTACTGCGCCGCTCGTTACCCGGAGCAGGAAGCCAGTCTGCGCGAATACCTCGACAAACTGCACGCCCAAGGCCTGACCGACAACGATTACCGCTGGCTGAACCCCGAGCAACTGGCGCAACAGATTCGTGTGGCGAAACCCTACGGCGGCATTTATGCGCCGCACGTGGCGACCATTCACCCGGCGAAACTGGTGCGCGGTCTGGCGCGTACCGTGCAGAGCATGGGCGTGAAGATCTACGAAAACAGCCCGGTCACGCACTGGCAGTCCGGCAGCTTGCGCACGGCCAGGGCCAGTGTGCGCAGTCGCTGGATTGTGCCGGCGGTCGAAGGCTATTCGGTCACGCTCCCACCGCTGGGTCGCTATCAGTTGCCGGTGCAGAGTCTGATTGTTGCCACCGAGCCGTTGTCGGCAGCGACCTGGGATGAAATCGGCCTCAACCGTGGCCAGGCTTTCAGTGAGTTCAGCCGTCAGGTCACTTATGGCCAGCGCAGCGCCGATAACCGCCTGATCTTCGGCGCCCGCGGCGGTTATCAGTTCGCCGGCAAACTGCGCCATAACTTCGATCTGACCCGTGATGAAGTCGAGCTGCGGCGCTATCTGTTCGGCGAGCTGTTTCCGCAGTTGAAAAACGTGCAGATCACCCACGCCTGGGGCGGCAACCTCGGCATGTCCCGGCATTTCAAGCCGCACATGCTCTGCGATCGCGCCAATGGCATTGCGCTGTCCGGCGGTTATGGCGGGGAGGGTGTGGGTGCCAGCAATCTCGGCGGCCGCACCCTGGCCGATCTGATTCTTGAGCGCGATACCGAACTGGTGCATCAGCCGTGGGTGCTGCCGGACGGCGGGATTCATGCGCTACGCGCCTGGGAGCCGGAGCCGTGCCGCTGGCTTGGCTACAACGCGATCATCAAAAGTTTCGTCCACGAAGACCAGACCCTGGCCAACCCGGCCAGCGCCCCGTGGCGGCGCAAGCTGGCCAGTCAGGTCGCGGGCTTCATGGAAGGTTTCATGCACTAACCGCCGTTTTCTTCACAAGACAGGTCTCACCATGAGCATTACGCAGTTCAAGAACACCGCCAGCCTGCAACTGGACGAATCCAGCCCGGTGGCCGTGCCACTCGGCGAGCCGGTCGCCATTGCCTCGACCACCAGCGTCGAGCGCGATGACGGCGTTGAAACCGGCGTCTGGGAATGCACCCCGGGGCGCTGGCGCCGGCAGATCACCGCACAGGAGTTCTGCCACTTCATCTCCGGCCGTTGCACGTTCACCCCGGACGACGGCGGCGAAACCCTGCACATACAAGGTGGCGACGCACTGATGTTGCCGGCCAATACGCTCGGCATCTGGGATATCCAGGAGACCGTGCGCAAGAGCTACGTCCTTATTTTCTGATTGTTTGATCCTTTGATTGCCTGCCAACAAAAATAGCCACTACAGGAATCGACCCCATGATCCAGAAAACCCTCGCTCTGGCGCCGCTGCTGCTGGCCGCCTCCATTAGTCATGCCGCCGAAACGGTGAAGATTTACAACTGGTCGGACTACATCGCGCCGGACACCACGAAAAATTTCCAGAAAGATACCGGCATCGGCGTCACCTATGACGTCTACGACAGCAACGAAACCCTCGACGGCAAGTTGATGACCGGCAAATCCGGTTATGACGTGGTGTTCCCGTCCAACCACTTCATGGCGCGGCAGATCCAGGGCGGGGCGCTGAAGAAGCTCGACAAGAGCCAGTTGCCGAACTGGAAAAACCTCAACCCGGTGTTGCTCAAGGCCTTGCAGGTCAACGACCCGAACAACGAGCACGGCTTTCCGTATCTGTGGGGCAGCACCGGCATCGGCTACAACGTCGCCAAGGTCAAGGCGGTGCTGGGTGATAACGCGCCAGTGGATTCCTGGGATCTGATCTTCAAGCCCGAATACATGGAAAAACTGCAGAAGTGCGGCGTGGCGATCCTCGATAACGGCCCGGAATTGCTGCCGGCAGCCCTCAATTACCTGGGCTTGCCGCCCCACAGCAAGAACCCCGAGGACTACAAGAAAGCCGAAGCATTGCTGATGAAAGTGCGGCCGTATGTCAGCTACTTCCATTCCTCGAAGTACACCAGCGACCTGGCCAATGGCGATATCTGCGTGGCGGTCGGTTTCTCCGGTGACATCTTGCAGGCGGAAAACCGCGCCAAGGAAGCGAAGAACGGCATCGACATCGGTTACGCGATTCCCAAGGAAGGCGCCGCCATCTGGTTCGACATGGTCGCCATGCCCGCCGATGCGCCGGACGAGAAGGCCGGTTACGCGTTCATGAACTATTTGCTGCGTCCGGATGTGATGGCCGGCATCAGCAATTACGTGCACTACGCCAATGGCAACCAGCAGGCCGACAGCCTGATCGATCCGGCAATCAAGGGTGACACCAAGGTGTATCCGAGCCCGGAGATGATGGGCAAGCTGTTTGCGCTGGAGGCAATGCCGCTGAACATTGACCGGATCCGCACACGGGTGTGGAACAAGATTCGAACGGGTAGTTGATTCACTTCATTCCTGTGGGAGCGGGCTTGCTCGCGAATGCGTCCGTTCAGTCAGCAATTATGTTGATTGATAAGCCGCATTCGCGAGCAAGCCCGCTCCCACAATGTGTTTTCAGCGCAGCATTTTATTTGATATCAATACACTGGCATTGCACTAGTAGAGTGCAGGAAAGTGAGACGCGTCTAACAAAAAACAACTTACTAATATTTAATATTTAAATAGAAAATCGTCAGACAATTGGGCGTGGTGATGCCCGGTAAAACAATCTTTCGACCCCGCAGGCTTTGTTTTCGGCAGTTTTACGCAACAGTTCAATTTGATCTCAAAAAAACGCTAGACGACAGATTTCAAATTGTGTCAGGTTTCTTACGCCTTCATTGGGCGAGTGATAGGACGATCTCGCCAGGGATTGTCGCTATCTGACAAAAACTGTTCCATTGCTAAACAAGGAAGTGTGTTTATGTCGAAAGTAAAAGCTAATGCTGTTGATATCACCGCAGACACATTCGTGCCTGTCGGCGCAGCGCAATCTCTGGCTGCGACCAGCTCTGCCTGGAACCAGATCAACAGCTTCAGCCATCAATACGATCGTGGCGGCAACCTCACGGTCAATGGCAAACCGTCCTTCTCGGTGGATCAAGCCGCCACTCAATTGTTGCGCGACGGTGCCTCCTGGCACGACCTCGACAACAGCGGCAAGATCGAACTGACCTACACCTTTCTGACCGCCAAAACCGCTAACTTCAGCGGCCTGGGCGTCACCGGTTTCAGTCAGTTCAGCTCCCTGCAGAAAGCCCAGGCCGTGCTCGCCATGCAGTCGTGGGCGGATGTCGCCAACGTGACGTTCACCGAATCGGCCCGTGGTGGCGACGGTCACATGACCTTCGGTAACTACAGTGGCGGTCAGGAAGGCGCGGCGGCGTTTGCGTTCCTGCCAGGCACCGAGCCAGGCTATGACGGTCAATCCTGGTACCTGACCGGCAGTGGCTACGACGTCAACAAAACCCCGGGCCTGAACAATTACGGGCGTCAGACCCTGACCCACGAAATCGGCCACACCCTGGGCCTGTCTCACCCTGGCGACTACAACGCCGGCGAAGGCAATCCGACTTACAAGGATGCTTCCTACGGGCAGGACACCCGCGGTTACAGCCTCATGAGTTACTGGAGCGAAAGCAACACCGCTCAGAACTTCAGTAAGGGTGGTGTGGAAGCCTATGCCTCCGGCCCGCTGATGGACGACATTGCAGCGATCCAGAAGCTGTACGGCGCCAATCTGACCACCCGTACCGGTGACACCACCTACGGCTTCAACTCCAACGCCGGTCGCGATTTCCTCAGCGCCTCGTCGTCGAGCGACAAGCTGGTGTTCTCGGTGTGGGACGCGGGCGGCAAGGACACCTTCGACTTCTCGGGTTTCACCCAGAACCAGAAGATCAATCTCAACGAAGCCTCGTTCTCCGACGTTGGCGGCATGATCGGTAACGTGTCCATCGCCAAGGGCGTGACCATCGAGAACGCCATTGGTGGTTCGGGCAACGACCTGCTGATCGGTAACAGTGCGTCCAACGAGCTGAAGGGCGGTGCCGGCAACGACATCATCTACGGCGCTGGTGGTGCGGACAAACTGTGGGGCGGTGCGGGTTCGGACACTTTCGTGTTCGCCTCCAGCTCCGACTCCAAGCCGGGTGCAATCGATCAGATCCTCGATTTCGTCAGCGGTCTGGACAAAATCGACCTGAGCGCCATCACCAACGGTTCCGGCCTGCACTTCGTCAGCAGCTTCACCGGTTCGGCCGGCGACGCGATCCTGACCTCGTCGGGCGGCAACAGCCTGTTGTCGGTGGACTTCTCCGGGCACGGCGTGGCGGACTTCCAGGTCAGCACCGTCGGCCAGGCAGCGACCAGCGACATCGTGGCGTGATGTAAAACGGGAAAGCGGCGCTTGATGCGCCGCTTTCTTTACTTGCATCGTCCTGGCCGCTGGGCAAGGCTACGTGCCGGAGCGAATTTTCTGATGATCTATAAAGCTTTTACTTACAGGGCAATGGCGTGGCTTTCGGCGGCGTTCATCATGATTTCTGGAGAAACAACCATGGCAAACAGCCTCAGACTTGAAGATCCATCGGTGTTTGCCGGGCAATGGCAGGCTGTATTGACTGCGCCCGACGACGCACCACAGGCGCAGGCATTGCAGGACAAACCGTCGAACACCTGCCTGATCGATCTTGAACCGAACCAGACGCTGGGCAAGGGCGCCGAATGCCTGGGGGCATGGCTTGAGCAAGCGCCAATCGGCTGGTTTCCTGAACCGGACGGCTTGTCGATTACCGGCAAGGAAGGTTCAAGAATCCAGTTCTTCAGCCGACAACGTGATGGGCTTTATCTGAGCACTTTGAAGTCGGGACTGGAGATTACGCTGAAACGGAATACTCCAACGCAGTGAACAGCGAAATCGGTTGCACAGTTGAATATAAGGTTTCACGTTGCAGTTATAAGTGGCAGCCCGATACGTCGAATAGCCGTTGAGCAACGGAAGTTGTTATTGAAATGTAAATGCAAGTTGCAAGAACCCGTCCGGTCTGCGCACGGATAATTATTGGAAGCGTCTCGCCAAAGAATGGCGGGGAAATTATTGCAGGAATAATCAATGAAGATGGCGAAGGCCCCAGCCACCGCTCCCTTGTTCAAGGCTTTGGGTGACTATAAAAGCATTCTGATCAGCGTCGGGTGCTTTACCGCACTGATTAACGTGCTGATGCTGGTGCCCTCCATTTATATGCTGCAGGTCTACGACCGCGTACTGTCTTCGCAGAACGAAACGACGTTGGCGATGCTGTCATTGATGGTGGTTGGCTTCTTTGCCTTCATCGGCATGCTGGAGGTGATCCGCAGCTTCATCGTGATCCGCATCGGCAGCCAACTGGAGCGCCGCTTCAACCTGCGGGTGTATCAGGCGGCGTTCGAACGCAATCTGTTCAAGGGCGAGGGAAACGCCGGGCAATCGCTGGGCGACCTGACCCACATTCGCCAATTCGTCACCGGCCCGGCCCTGTTCGCGTTTTTCGACGCGCCGTGGTTCCCGGTCTATCTGTTTGTCATCTACCTGTTCAACGTCTGGCTGGGCGTGCTCGCCACGGCCGGCGCGCTGCTGCTGATTGCGCTGGCCTGCCTCAACGAATACATGACCAGGAAGCCGCTGGGCGAAGCCGCCGGTTACTCGCAGAAGTCCAGTCAACTGGCCACCAGTCACCTGCACAACGCCGAAACCATCCAGGCCATGGGCATGCTTGGCGCGTTGCGCAAGCGCTGGTTCGGTGTGCACTCGCGTTTCCTCGGCCTGCAGAATCAGGCCAGCGACACCGGCGCGGTGATCAGCTCGATCAGCAAGACCCTGCGCCTGTGCCTGCAATCGCTGGTGCTGGGCCTCGGTGCGTTACTGGTGATCAAGGGCGACATGACCGCCGGGATGATGATCGCCGGTTCGATCCTGATGGGCCGCGTGCTGAGCCCGATCGACCAGTTGATCGCCGTGTGGAAACAGTGGAGCGGGGCGAAGCTGGCCTATCGTCGTCTGGACTCTTTGCTGCAGGCGTTCCCGCCGAGTGATGACGCCATGGCGCTGCCGGCGCCAAAAGGCCAGATCACCTTCGAGCAAGTCAGTGCCGGCCCTCCCGGGCAGCGCGCGGCAACCCTGCAGATGATCAATTTCAATCTGGGCGCTGGCGAAGTGCTCGGCGTGCTCGGTGCTTCCGGTTCCGGCAAGTCGACTCTGGCCCGGGTGCTCGTCGGCGTGTGGCCAACCCTCGGCGGCACCGTGCGCCTGGACAGTGCCGACATCCATCGCTGGAACCGCGACGAGCTCGGCCCGTACATCGGCTACCTGCCACAAGACATCGAACTGTTCAGCGGCAGCATCGCCGAAAACATTGCCCGTTTCAGCGAAGCCAACCCGGAGAAGGTCGTGGCCGCCGCGCAACAGGCCGGCGTCCACGAGATGATTCTGCGCCTGCCGCAAGGCTACGACACGCAACTGGGCGAGGACGGCAGTGGCCTGTCCGGCGGTCAGAAGCAGCGTGTGGCCCTGGCCCGTGCGATGTATGGCGATCCGAGCCTGGTGGTGCTCGATGAGCCGAACTCCAACCTCGACACTGTCGGTGAAGCCGCGCTGGCCAGCGCCATCGCCCAGCTCAAGGCCAAGGGCACCACCGTGGTGCTGGTGACGCATCGCTCTTCGGTACTGGCTCAGGCGGACAAACTGCTGGTGCTCAACGATGGCCGCTTGCAGGCGTTCGGCGCCAGTCAGGAAGTGCTCAAGGCGCTGTCCGGCGCTCAGGAACAACAACGGGAAAAATCCGCGCAGGCACCGGGCGGGCTCAGCATGAGCCGGCAGTACCAGCCCTCGACAAGGAATTCGGGTGTATGAGCAGCGCCAGCATGAACACTGAAAACGAAGCCTCCATGGAACACGCGTACGTCACCGAGCGCCCGGAGCGCGATGCGAAATTCTTCGCCCGCATGGGCTGGATTCTGGCCATCGTCGGCGCTGGCAGTTTCTTCACTTGGGCCGCACTGGCGCCGCTGGATCAGGGGATTCCGGTGCAAGGCACCGTGGTGGTCTCGGGCAAGCGCAAAGCTGTGCAGTCGATGAGCAGCGGCGTGGTCAGCCGGATTCTGGTGCGCGAAGGCGAGATCGTGAAGCAGGGTCAACCGTTGTTTCGCCTCGATCAGACCCAGGTGGCCGCCGACGTGCAGTCGCTGCAAGCCCAGTACCGCATGGCCTGGGCCAGCCTCGCACGCTGGCAGGCCGAGCGCGACAACCGCAAAGAGATTACCTTTCCTGCCGAACTGAGTAACGACCCGGATCCGCGTCTGGCGCTGGTTCTTGAAGGCCAGCGTCAACTGTTCAGCAGCCGTCGCGAAGCGTTCTACCGCGAGCAGGCCGGTCTGCGCGCCAGCATCGAAGGCGCCACCGCGCAGCTGGCGGGCATGCGCCGCGCCCGCACCGACCTCAATGCCCAGGCCGATTCGCTGCAACAGCAACTGAGCAACCTGCAGCCACTGGCGGACAACGGCTACATCCCGCGCAACCGCTTGATGGAGTACCAGCGGCAGCTGTCGCAAGTGCAGCAGCAACTGGCGGAAAACACCGGTGAAAGCGGCCGGGTGGAGCAGGGCATCCTCGAATCGCGCCTGAAGCTGCAACAGCATGGCGAGGAATATCAAAAGGAAGTACGCACGCAACTGGCCGACGCTCAGCTCAAAAGCGTGACCCTGTCGGAGCAACTGACTTCGGCCGGTTTCGACCTGCAACACAGCGAGATCCTCGCCACCGCCGACGGCGTGGCGGTCAACCTCGGCGTGCACACCGAAGGCGCCGTGGTGCGTCAGGGCGAAACCCTGCTGGAGATCGTCCCGCAAGGCACCACCCTGGAAGTCGAAGGGCACTTGCCGATCAACCTGATCGACAAGGTCGGCACGCATCTGCCGGTCGATATCCTGTTCACCGCGTTCAACCAGAGCAAGACCCCGCGTGTACCGGGTGAGGTCAGCCTGATTTCCGCCGACCAGATGGTCGATGAGAAAACCGGCGTGCCGTACTACGTGTTGCGCAGCAGCGTCAGTGATCAGGCGATGGAAAAACTCCATGGCCTGGTGATCAAGCCCGGTATGCCGGCGGAAATGTTCGTGCGCACGGGCGAACGGTCACTGCTCAACTACCTGTTCAAACCACTGCTCGATCGCGCTGGCTCTGCGTTGACTGAAGAATAAGGATGTTCGGCTGTATGAATAAGCTTTCGATGTTGGGAGCAGCGTTCGCGCTGCTCGCAGGAAACAGCGCGCTGGCGGCCATGGGGCCATTCGAGGTCTACGAACAGGCATTGCGCAACGATCCGGTGTTCCTCGGCGCGATCAAGGAGCGCGACGCGGGCCTGGAAAACCGCACCATCGGCCGTGCCGGGCTGTTGCCGAGACTGGGTTACAACTACAACCGGGGTCACAACACCTCGAAGGCCACGCAACTGACCGCTCGCGGCAACCTCACCGAAGACCGCAACTACAACAGCTATGGCTCGACGCTGACCTTGCAGCAACCGTTGCTCGACTACGAAGCCTACGCGGCGTATCGCAAAGGCGTGGCGCAGTCGCTGTTCGCCGACGAGGCGTTTCGCGGCAAGAGTCAGGAGCTGCTGGTGCGGGTGCTGGACAACTACACCAAAGCCTTGTTCGCTCAGGATCAGATCGACATCGCCCAGGCCAAGAAGAAGGCTTACGAGCAGCAGTTCCAACAGAACGAGCACATGTTCAAACAGGGCGAGGGCACGCGCACCGACATTCTGGAAGCCGAGTCGCGCTATGAACTGGCGACCGCCGAAGAGATCGAGGCGCGCAATGAGCAGGACGCGGCGCTGCGTGAACTGGGGGCGCTGGTCGGCGTGCAGACGGTGGACATCAGCGAGCTGGCGCCACTGGATCAGAATTTTCAGACCTTTGCCCTGATGCCGGCCAACTACGACACCTGGCACGAACTGGCGATCAGCAACAACCCCAATCTGGCGTCGCAGCGTCAGGCGGTGGAAGTGGCCAAGTATGAAGTTGAGCGCAACCGCGCCGGGCACCTGCCGAAAGTCAGTGCCTACGCGTCGATCCGCAAGACTGAATCGGACAGCGGCAACACCTATAACCAGCGCTACGACACCAACACCATCGGCTTTGAAGTCAACGTGCCGCTGTACGCTGGTGGCGGGGTGTCGGCCTCGACCCGTCAGGCCAGCCGCACCATGGAGCAGGCGGAATACGAACTCGACGGCAAGACCCGCGAGACGCTGATCGAACTGCGCCGCCAGTTCAGCGCCTGCCTGTCGGGCGTCAACAAACTGCGCGCCTACCAGAAGGCCCTGGCCTCGGCTGAAGCGCTGGTGGTATCGACCAAGCAAAGCATTCTCGGTGGTGAACGGACTAACCTCGATGCGCTGAACGCCGAACAGCAACTGTTTACCACCCGCCGCGATCTGGCGCAGGCGCGCTACGACTACTTGATGGCCTGGACCAAGCTGCATTACTACGCGGGGACGTTGAACGAACAGGATCTGGCGCGGGTGGATGAGGCGTTCGGTGTTGCTCATCGCTAATGTGCATGGCTTGGGAGTGGCCCTCACCCTAACCCTCTCCCAGAGGGAGAGGGGACTGAATGGGGGATGTTCCAGATGGGCACCGATATGAGTGAGCGGTGCTGAATCCATAATCGACTCGGTTTCTCAGGTCGAGCATGGCTCAAGACACCCGGATTGGCTCCCTCTCCCTCTGGGAGAGGGCTGGGGTGAGGGTTTTACACCGCAGAAGAATCTGCATAAAACAATAAAAGTGAGTGGTGAACATGGAAGTACGCATCAAGCCGGCAGCGGTCGGCAGCCTGTTGCTCGCAGTTTCCATTGCGCAAGCCAACGCGCAGTACCTTGAAACCGGCAAGCCCGGCGATCCGGCCAGTTGGCGCAGCGCCGAATTCCAGCGCGACTGGGGCCTTGCACGGATGCAGGCAGATCAAGCCTACGCCGCCGGCATCACCGGTAAAGGCGTGAAGATCGGCGCCCTCGATTCCGGCTTCGATGCCGGCCACCCCGAGTTCGCCAGCGACCGCTATCACCCGGTGCTGGCCTCCGGCAGTTACGTCGACGGCTCGCTGTTCAACGTCAACGGCACCCTCAATTCCAACAACGATTCCCACGGCACCCACGTGGTCGGCACCATGGGCGCGAGCCGTGACGGCAACGGCATGCACGGCGTGGCGTACAACGCGCAGATCTACGTCGGCAACACCAACAACAACGACAGTTTTCTGTTCGGCCCGAAACCCGACCCGCGTTATTTCAAGGCCGCGTATGACGCCCTGGCCGCTGCCGGCGTGCGCGCAATCAACAACAGTTGGGGCAGTCAGCCGCCGGATGTCAGCTATCGCACCCTGGCCGATCTGCATGCCGCTTACGCCCAGCACTGGAATCAGGGCACCTGGCTCGATGCAGCGGCGGACGTCTCGCGCCGTGGCGTGATCAACGTGTTCAGCGCCGGCAACAGCGGCTATCCGAACGCCAGCGTGCGCTCGGCGCTGCCGTACTTTCAGCCGGATCTCGAAGGCCACTGGCTGGCAGTTTCCGGGCTGGACCAAAGCAATCAGCAAAAGTACAACCAGTGCGGCATCGCCAAATACTGGTGCATCACCACGCCGGGGGCGAAGATCGACAGCACCATTCCGGGTGGCGATTACGCAATCAAGTCCGGCACCTCGATGGCCGCGCCGCACGCTACCGGGGCACTGGCGCTGGTGATGGAACGCTACCCGTACATGAATAATCAGCAGGCGCTGGAAGTGCTGCTGACCACCGCCACGCAACTCGACGGCTCGGTTACCGATGCGCCGACCGAGCGGGTCGGCTGGGGCGTGGCCAACCTCAATCGGGCGATGCGCGGGCCGGGGCAATTGCTCGGTGCATTCGATGCCAACCTGGCGGCCGGGCAAAGCGATGTGTGGAGCAATGACATCTCCGACAAGGCACTGATTCAGCGCCAGCGCGAAGACCTCGCCGAACACAGTGCCTGGCAGCAGACTCTGCAGGACAAGGGCTGGCAGAACGGCGTCCCGGCCGGCGCCAGTCAGCAGGATCAGACCGACTACGCCGTCGGTATGGCGCGCGATGCCGCAGCGGCGACCCGGGTCTATCAGGGCAGCCTGATCAAGTCCGGGGCAGGGCGCTTGCTGCTGACCGGCGACAACACCTTTCGTGGCCCGACCACGGTCAATGGCGGGTTGTTGAGCGTCAACGGCTCGCTGGCCTCGGCGGTGACCGTCAACGACAGCGGCACCCTCGGCGGTTCCGGGCGGATCGCCTCGTTGCTCGCCAACAGCGGCGGCCGCGTGGCGCCGGGCAACTCCATCGGCACCTTGAGCGTGGCCGGTGACGTGACCTTCGCCCCAGGCTCGACCTACGCGGTCGAGCTGTCGCCGATCAGCAGCGACCGCATCGTTGCCGGCGGCAGCGCGAGCATCAACGGTGCCACGGTCAGCCTGTCGCTGGAAAACAGCCCGACCCTGCTCAGCACCACTGAAACCCGCAGCCTGCTCGGCCATTCGTACGACATTTTGCAAGCGGCCGGTGGTATTCAGGGCCAGTTCGGCGCGGTGCTGCCGGATTACCTGTTCATCGGCGGCAACCTCGACTACACGGCCAACGCCATTCAGCTCGACATTCAGCGCAACGCCACCTCGTTCGCCAGCGTCGGGCAGACCCCGAAGCAGCGTGCGGTGGCGGCCGCCGTCGAAGGCCTCGGCGCCGGCAATTCGGTGTACGAAAGCCTGCTGCTCTCAGCGTCTGCCGCCTCGGCGCAGCAAGCTTTCCAGCAACTGAGTGGGGAGATCTACCCGGCAATCGGCTCGATGCTGATCAATGACAGCCGCCAGTTGCGCGACGCGGTCGGCGAACGTCTGCACGATGCCAACGCCACGCAAAGCAATGGCTGGATCAAGGCCCTCGGTGCCTGGGGTTCGACCAACTCCGGTAACGACACCTCGCGCTACAGCACCTCAATCGGTGGTCTCCTCGCCGGTGTTGACGGCGCGCTGGACGAGCAGACCCGCATCGGTCTGGTCACTGGTTACAGCGACAGCTCGCTGAACATGGGCTCGGACACGCATTCGTCGGCCAAGGTCGACAGCTATCACCTCGGCGCTTACGCCGGTCATGACATCGGCGCCTGGCGCCTGAGCACCGGCGCGGCCTACAGCTGGCATCGCGGCGATGTGAAGCGCGATCTGCAATACGGCGATGTCAGCGCCAAACAGAAAGCCAAGGTCGATGCGGCGACCACGCAGGTTTTCGGTGAAGCGGCTTATCGGCTGAATCTGCAGCCGCTGGCACTGGAGCCGTTCGCCAACCTCGCTTACGTGCATCTGGATACCGAAGGCTTCACCGAAAAGGGCGATGCGGCGGCGCTGAAAAGCTCGGGCGAGCAGCGTGATGCGGTGCTGAGTACGCTCGGTGTGCGCGCGGTCAAGCGCTTCAATCTGTCGACGCAACAGGCACTGGACGTCAGCGGCCACCTCGGCTGGCAGCACAGCCTCAGCGACATCGACGCCGAACAGCATCTGCGTTTCGCCAGCGGTAGCACACCGTACGCGGTCGAGAGTTCGGCACTGGTGCGTGACGCGGCGCTGGTTGGCGTGCAAGCCAGCCTGGCGTTGAGCAAGGACGTGCGGGTCAACCTCGATTACAACGGACAACTGGCCAACCGCGAGAAGAGCCACGGCGTGGGGCTGAGCCTGAACTGGCAGTTCTGACGGAGGGCGTACGCGTCCCCCTGTAGGCGCTGTGGGCACATACCTGTGGCGAGGGAGCTTGCTCCCGCTCGGCTGCGCAGCAGTCGTAAATCCGATGAGCCGGGTTCGACTGGAAGAATGCACAGGGCCGCTTCGCGCCCCAGCGGGAGCAAGCTCCCTCGCCACACAAAGCAGCATTCATGAGATTGAAGTACACGGATTTTTCGCAACAACACTAAGGAAGGTCGCTGGATGAATAACAACAATACCCCCGCGCAAACGGGCGGTCGCTTCGCCATGAAAACCCTCAATTGCGCCATGCTCTGCGCACTGGCCACCTGGGGCACCGCGCACGCGGCGCCTTACGTGGAAAGCGGCCGCAGCGGCGATCCCGCCAGTTGGCGCAGCGCCGAGTTCCAGGCGGAATGGGGCCTGGGCGCCATTGGCGCGGATCACGCTTACGCCGCCGGTTACACCGGCAAAGGTGTGAAGCTGGGCATCTTCGACCAGCCGGTGTATGCCGCGCACCCGGAGTTTTCCGGTGCCAATAAAGTCATCACCCTGGTCACCAGCGGGATCCGCGAATACACCGACCCGTACATCCCGGTCAAAGCCGGCGATGCGTTCCGTTATGACGGTTCGCCCTCGGTCGGTTCCGACGGCAAGCTCGGTGCCCACGGCACCCACGTCGGTGGCATCGCTGCCGGCAGCCGTGACGGCGGGCCGATGCACGGCGTGGCGTTCGGTGCGCAGATCATCAGCGCGGATAACGGTGACCCGGGTCCGGAAGACGGCATCGTCCGTGGCAACGACGGCGCGGTGTACAAGGCCGGTTGGGATGCGCTGATCGCCAGTGGCGCGCGGATCATCAACAACAGCTGGGGCATCGGCATCACTGACCGTTTCGACCTCGGCGGCCGCGACCCGGCGTATCCGCACTTCACCGTCAACGACGCGCAATTGCAGTTCAACGAAATCCGCACACTGCTCGGCACCAAGCCCGGCGGCGCCTACGACGGCGCCATCGCCGCCGCCCGCAGCGGCATCGTGACGATCTTCGCCGCCGGTAACGATTACAACCTGAACAACCCGGACGCTATCGCCGGCCTCGGTTACTTTGTGCCGGACATCGCGCCGAACTGGATCACCGTCGCCGCGTTGCAGAGGAACCCGGACCAGGCCAGCGCCAATCCGTACATCATGAGTACGTTCTCCTCGCGCTGCGGCTACACCGCGAGCTTCTGCGTCTCGGCACCGGGCACGCAGATCTACAGCTCGATCATCAGCGGCACCAACGCCGACAACCTGACCACCGGCTACAAGAACTACAACGGCACCTCGATGGCCGCACCGCATGTGGCGGGCTCGATGGCGGTGTTGATGGAGCGCTTCCCGTACATGACTGGCGATCAGGTCGCCACGGTGCTGCGTACCACCGCCACCGACCTCGGCGCACCGGGCATCGACGCCTTGTACGGCTGGGGCATGATCAACCTGCGCAAGGGCATTGATGGCCCGGCGATGTTCGTCACCGAGCAGGACATCCCGGAAGAGTTCCGCATCCAGGGAGCCTACGGTTCCGGGCAGTTCGTCGCGGACCTGCCGGGCATCGGCGCGATCCTCGACAAGGGCAAACCGACCGAGCGCGTCTGCAACGACATCACCTGCGGCCTCGATACCTGGCGCAACGACATTTCCGGTCACGGCGGCCTGACCAAGCAGGGCATCGGCACGCTGGTGCTGACCGGCAACAACACCTACAGCGGCCCGACTCTGGTCAATCAGGGGCGTCTGGCGATCAATGGCTCGCTGGCTTCGGCGGTCACAGTCAACGACAGCGGCATCCTCGGCGGTAACGGCCGCATCGGTGCACTGACTGCGAAAAGCGGCGGTACGGTGGCGCCGGGCAACTCGATTGGCACGCTGAACGTCGCCGGTGACGTGACCTTCGAGCGCGGTTCGACCTACGCGGTGGAAGTCTCGCCGACCAGCAGCGACAAGATCGTTGCCGGTGGCAAAGCCGTGATCGATGGCGCCACGGTCAGTCTGTCGCTGGAAAACAGCCCGACCTTGCTGACGACGACTGAAGCGAAGAGCTTGCTCGGTTCGCAGTTCAACATCCTGCAAGCGGCCGGTGGCATCCAAGGCCAGTTCGGGCAAGTGCTGCCGAACTACGCGTTCCTCGGCGGCACCCTGGCGTACTCGGCAAACGGCGTGCAACTGGACGTCGGGCGCAACGGCGCGTCGTTCGCCAGTGTCGGCCTGACGCCGAACCAGCGTGCGGTTGGCGCGGCTGCCGAGGGTCTGGGCGCGGGCAATGCGCTGTTCGAAACCCTGCTGCTGTCGCCGAACGCGGCGTCGGCGCAACAAGCCTTCCAGCAACTGTCCGGCGAAATTCACCCGGCCATCGGTACGATGCTGATCAACGACAGCCGCTACCTGCGTGAAGCGGTGGGCGAGCGTCTGCGTGAGCGTGATCTGTTCAATGCCGACGCACCGACCGACGACCGCAGCAACGCCTGGGTCAAGGTACTGGGTTCGTGGGGCAAGAGCGATGGCGGCCATGAAAACGCCGACTCCAACAGCTCCATTGGCGGGCTGCTGGCCGGTGTCGACGGTTTGATTGCTGAAGATACGCGTCTGGGTTTCGTTACCGGTTATAGCGACAGCTCGTTGAACATGGGCGGCGACACGCATTCGTCGGCCTCGGTCGACAGCTACCATCTGGGTGCGTACCTGGGGCATCAGATTGATGCGCTGCGTCTGACTGCCGGTGCCGCTTACAGCTGGCACCGCGTGGACGTGAAGCGTGATCTGCAGTTCGCGGGTGTCAATGGCAAAGAGAAAACCAAGCACGATGCGGCGACCACTCAGGTGTTCACCGAAGCGGCTTACGATCTGCGTCTGCAACCGATGAATCTGGAGCCTTTCGCCAACCTGTCGTACGTGCACTTGAACACCGACAGCTTCACCGAGAAGGGTGATGCTGCGGCGCTCAAGAGCGGCGAAGACAACCGCGACGTGGTGCTGTCGACCCTTGGCGTACGCGCCAAACGCAGCTTCGCGCTGTCGGACAAACATCAGCTGGAACTGGGCGCGACCCTCGGCTGGCAGCACAACCTGAGCAGTGTCGATGCTGACAGCCACCTGGCCTTCGCCAATGGCAACAGCGCGTTCACCGTGCAGAGTGTGTCGATGGATCGTGACGCGGCGGTGGTCGGCGTACGCGCCGGGCTGGCGCTCAATCGCGATGTCCGGGTCAACCTGGACTACAACGGACTGATCGGTAACAACGAGAAAGACCACGGTGTGGGTCTGACCCTCGACTGGCAGTTCTAAAGGCGTGCCGGCAGTCTCTTGGGGGCTGCCGGTTTTGAAGGAAGAGAGAGCACAACATGGGATTGTTCGATTATAAAAATGCCGACGGCAAAGCGTTGTACAGCGATGCCATCGCACTGACGCTGTATGCCTACACGCCAACCGGCCAGCCGTTGCCGGCCACCGCCTGGAAACCGCTCAGCGCCACGGCGCTGAGTTATCAGGGCAAGGTCGGCGCGCAAGGCACGTTCTTCGGCGAGAAGGACGGCTTCACCAGCGCCGAGGCCGAAGTGCTCGGCAAGTACGACGCCGGCGGCAAGCTGATCGGCCTCGGCGTGGCCTTTCGCGGCACTGGCGGGCTGGGTTACAGCGACACCTTCGGCGACATGAAAAACAACCTGCTGGCCGCCATTGGGCCATCGGATTACGCGAGCAACTACGCGAAAAATGCCTTCGACAACCTGCTCAAGTCCGTTGCCGCGTTTGCCATGGCTAACGGCATCGCTGCCAAGGACGTGCTGTTCAGCGGCCACAGCCTCGGTGGCCTCGGGGTCAACAGCGTGGCCGAGTTGAGTGCCAGCAACTGGGGCGGTTTCTTCAAGGATGCCAACTACATCGCGTTCGCCTCGCCGACCCAGAGCAGCACCGGCAACAACGTGCTGAACATCGGTTACGAAAACGATCCGGTGTTCCGCGCGCTGGACGGCACCACATTCAGCAGCGGGTCGCTGGGCAAGCACGACGGACCGCATGAGTCGACCACCGACAACCTCGTCAACTTCACCGACAACTATGCGTCCACCGCGCAGAACCTGGTGCCGTTCAGCATCGTCAATCCGCTGAACTGGTCGGCCCACAGCTCGCTTGGGTATGCCGATGGCTTGAACCGGGTGATCGATTCGAAGTTCTACAATCTCACGCACAAGGACTCGACCCTCATCGTCTCCAACCTTGAGGAATCTTCCCGGGGCAAGACCTGGGTCGAGGATCTGGGGCGTAGCGGCGAGCCGCACACCGGCAGCACCTTCATCATCGGCACCAACAGCAACGACTGGCTCAAGGGCGGGGCGGGTAACGACTTCCTCGAAGGCCTGGGCGGCGATGACCGCTTTCGCGATGACGGTGGTTTCAACATCCTCCTCGGTGGTCAGGGCCACAACACCTTCGAGCTGCAGAAACCGCTGCAGAACTTCAGCTTCGCCAACGACGGTGACGGCACGCTGTACGTGCGTGACGCTTACGGCGGCATCAGCATGACCCGCGACATCGGCGCGCTGGTGAGCAAGGAATCGGGGTCGTGGTGGGGTAGCAAGGAAATCACCTGGGGCGTCACGGCCAAGGGGTTGACCAATGGCAGCGAACTGACCCAGTACACCCATTCGCTCAACGGCGATGCGTACGGCAATGCACTGCACGCCACCGCCGACGGTGACTGGCTGTTCGGTCTGGGTGGCGATGACAAGCTGATCAGCGACAAGGGCCACGTGACCTTCGTCGGCGGCGCCGGCAATGACGTGATGACGGCGGTGGGTGGCAACAATACCTTCCTGTTCAGCGGCGCGTTCGGTTTTGATGCGATCAATGGTTACCAGGGCAGCGACAAACTGGTGTTCATGGGCGTCGAAGGCGCGGGGCAGGGCTACGACTACAAGCAGCATGCTGTGCAGTCGGGGGCCGATACCGTGCTGAAGATTGGCGACTATGCCGTGACCCTGGTCGGGGTGGGAGTGGCTAACCTGTCGGACTCGGCGTTCGTTTTCGCCTAGCTCCCTGTTAAGACAAACCCTGTAGGAGTGAGCCTGCTCGCGATCGCGGTAAGTCAGTCTCCATCCATGTTGCCTGACACGGTCTCATCGCGAGCAGGCTCACTCCTACAGTTAAAAGCAATGCAAGTAGTACTGAAATGCTCCGGGGCGTGCCCGCGAGGGGCGCCCTGGCTGTGAGCTATCTCTGACAATTCCAACAAAAGAGAGGCAATAGCAATGGGTGTGTATGACTACAAGAACTTCGGCACAGCCGATTCCAAGGCGCTGTTCAGCGATGCCATGGCGATCACGCTGTATTCCTACCACAACCTCGATAACGGCTTTGCCGCCGGTTATCAGCACAACGGCTTCGGCCTCGGCCTGCCCGCCACGTTGGTGACCGCGCTGCTCGGCGGCACCGATTCGCAAGGGGTGATCCCCGGTATTCCGTGGAACCCCGACTCGGAAAAACTCGCCCTCGACGCGGTGAAAAAAGCTGGCTGGACACCGATCACCGCCTCGCAACTGGGCTACGACGGCAAGACCGACGCCCGCGGAACCTTCTTCGGTGAGAAGGCCGGTTACACCACCGCCCAGGTGGAAATCCTCGGCAAGTACGACGCCCAGGGCCATCTCACGGAAATCGGCATCGCCTTTCGCGGCACCAGTGGCCCGCGGGAAAACCTGATCCTCGATTCCATCGGCGACGTGATCAACGACCTGCTGGCAGCGTTCGGTCCCAAGGACTACGCCAAGAATTACGTCGGCGAAGCGTTCGGCAATCTGCTCAATGACGTGGTGGCGTTTGCCAAGGCCAACGGCCTGACCGGCAAGGACGTGCTGGTCAGCGGCCACAGTCTCGGTGGGCTGGCGGTCAACAGCATGGTCGATCTGAGCGGTGGCAAGTGGGGCGGATTCTTCGCCGATTCCAACTACATCGCCTACGCCTCGCCGACCCAGAGCAGCACCGACAAGGTGCTCAACGTCGGTTACGAAAACGATCCGGTGTTCCGCGCCCTCGACGGCTCGACCTTCACCGGCGCCTCGGTCGGCGTGCACGACGCGCCCAAGGAATCGGCCACCGACAACATCGTCAGCTTCAACGATCACTACGCCTCGACCGCGTGGAATCTGCTGCCGTTCTCGATTCTCAATATCCCGACCTGGATCTCGCACCTGCCGACCGCTTACGGCGATGGCATGAACCGCATCATCGAGTCGAAGTTCTACGACCTGACCAGCAAGGACTCGACGATCATCGTCGCCAACCTGTCGGACCCGGCGCGGGCCAACACCTGGGTGCAGGACCTCAACCGCAACGCCGAAACCCACAAGGGCAGCACGTTCATCATCGGCAGCGACAGCAACGACCTGATCCAGGGCGGCAGCGGCAACGACTACCTCGAAGGTCGCGCCGGCAATGACACCTTCCGCGACGCTGGCGGCTACAACGTCATCCTCGGTGGCGCCGGCAACAACACCCTCGATTTGCAGAAATCGGTGAACACCTTCGATTTCGCCAACGACGGCGCCGGCAACCTGTACGTGCGCGACGCCAACGGCGGGATCAGCATCACCCGCGACATCGGCAGCATCGTCACCAGGGAGCCGGGTTTTCTCTGGGGCCTGTTCAAGGACGACGTGACCCACAGCGTCACGGCTAGCGGTCTGAAGGTTGGCAGCAACGTCACTCAGTATGAGTCCAGCGTCAAAGGCACCAGCGGCGCCGACACGCTCAAGGCAAATGCCAGCGGTGACTGGTTGTTTGGTCTGGATGGCAACGATCATTTGATTGGCGGCGTCGGCAACGATGTGTTTGTCGGTGGCGCCGGCAATGACCTGATGGAATCGGGGGGCGGGGCGGATACGTTCCTGTTCAACGGCGCGTTCGGTCAGGATCGGGTGGTTGGCTTTACGGCCAACGACAAACTGGTGTTCCTTGGCGTGCAGGGTGTGTTGCCCAATGATGACTTCCGCGCGCATGCGACGGCGGTGGGGCAGGACACGGTGCTGAAGTTTGGTGGGGATTCGGTGACATTGGTTGGGGTGGCGCTGAATAGCCTCAGTGCCGATGGAATTGTGATCGCCTGATGCATCCGTAACCTGTGGCGAGGGAGCTTGCTCCCGCTGGGTCGCGAAGCGGCCCTGAAGATTTTGTGAGCGCTACGCGCTCAAGCGGGAGCAAGCTCCCTCGCCACAACTTGGCATCAAAAGTGACTCAACAGCCACACCCTGACTCAAAAGCTGTGCAAACAGCAGAAGCGGCCTAAAGCCAGCACGTGCACGCACGTTCTATAGCCAGCCGCCATTGAGTACAGGAGATGCACACGTGAAAAGGTTCAAGGGGTATGTCGGGATTGTCGGACTGGCGCTGTTATCGGCCAATGCCTGGGCCGATCTGCCTCAAACCTCGATTCTGAGCCGCTACGGCATCAGCAGTGACCAATTGCCGAAACCGGCGAAGACCGAAGCAGCCGAGCCGGTCGAAGAGAAAAGCCTGTTTCAGATCCAGCCCGAACAGCCGTTCGTGACGTTTCGGCGCGGTGATGACAAACAGGCGCAAGCCACTGGCAATCTGAGCATTGACCGCATGACCCAACAGGATCTGGAACGCTGCCGGCGTCTGCAAGCCGAGCTGGCGCGGCGCGGTGAGCAGTATTTCAGCTGTGATCACAGCATTATGGGTTTGCCTGCTTTCGAATAACCCAGGCGGATAACACTTCCCCTGTAGGAGCTGCCGCAGGCTGCGATCTTTTGATCTTGTTTTTAAAATCAAAATCAAAAGATCGCAGCCTGCGGCAGCTCCTACAGGTAAAACGGGGTGTCAGTCTTCCTTGCGTACGGTCGCGACCTCATCGGAGCGGACCTTCACCTTGGTCCCGGAAATATCCTCGAACTCATAGAACCCGTCCTTGTTCTTGGTTTTCGGCATGTCCTTGGTCAAATACTGAGTGCCGTTCTGCAAGGTCACCACGGTCGGTGTCGAGCAGCCGCCCAATGCCAGGAAGGCTGCTACCGCCAGGGAAAGACCCAGAGTCTTGATGTTCATACCCACCTCAAATACCTCATTCCATATCAATTGACCGTATCCGGTCTCTAACGCGGTTGGTGCCGTCGAACCGGGAAAAGTTCGATGGCACCCTGAAAAAATCCCGATTGCCGCTGCCACTGATCTTTTTCCGTTTGCAGGAGACAGGGCAGAGCTGGTATCTGTACGCATAACCAGTATTCGCTCGCCATGGCCCTGAATTCCCGTGACTGCCAACCCGCTCGACGATCCGTTCTATTACCTCAACAACTTCTGGCAAGTGCTTGATTGGCTTGAACTTCGCTATGCCGATGTGATGAGCGAATCCGAGCACGGCTTTATTCGCGACTTCAAGGCCTTGCCACGCGCTTCGCAGGGTTTGCTGGTGCGCATGATAATGCGCAAGGGCGTGCATTTCCGCCTCGGCAAACTCAACTACCCGGAAATTGGGGACATCAGCAACGCCGCGCAGCCGTTGTTGCGTCACGGCTGGCTCGACGATCAGGCTCTGTTGAGCGTGGCCGAAGTGTTCGACGTGTTGCTCAAGGCTGAACTGCTGCAGGCGTTCGGCAGCTTTATCGAGCAACCCAAGGGCCGCAAGGACGACTGGCTGCCGGTGCTCGCCGAGCAATTCAGCGAGTCGCGCAGCCTCTGTGATTGGGCGCCGACGCTCGGCGACTGCTTGCTCAGCCTGACCATCATGGACCTGTGCGACCGCCTGCGTCTGATGTTCTTCGGCAACCTGTATCAGGACTGGTCGGAATTCGTCCTCGCCGACCTCGGGATCTTTACCTACGAAAAAGTCGAGTTCTGCGCTGACTCCCGCGGCCTGCGCAGCCGTGAAGACGTTGACGCCTGTCTGTTCCTGCATCAGTGCCAGCAACGCTTCGAGGCCGGTGAGCAGTTGGAGATCATCGTCGAGCAGGTCAGCGCGTTGCAGTTCGACAACCCGTGGCTGCAACGGCGGCGCGGCAAGGTGCTGTTCCAGATCGGCCAGTATTGCGAGCGCGTCGCCGAGTTCGCCCTGGCGTTGAGCATTTACCGCGATTGCACCTACCCCGGCGCCCGTCAGCGAATGATCCGCGTGCTGGAGCGCTGCGGCGAATACGCACTGGCGCTGGAGCTTGCCACTCTCGCCGAACAGGCGCCGGAAAGCGCCGCCGAACAGCAGAGCCTGCAACGGATGCTGCCACGGCTGCGTCGCAAACTCGGCGGGCCGCCGCTCAAACGGGCAACGCCACGCCCGGTCGAGCGCCTCGATCTGCAACTGCCGCGCACTGATCCGGGATTGTCTGTGGAGTTTTACGTGCAGGCGCATTTGCACGAAGACAGCGGCCCGGTGCACTACGTCGAGAACAGCCTGATCAACTCGCTGTTCGGCCTGTTGTGCTGGCCGGCGATTTTTGCGCCGCTGCCGGGGGCGTTCTTTCATCCGTTCCAGCGCGGGCCGGTGGATCTGCTCAACGAAGACTTTCAGCAACGCCGCGCCGAACTGTTTCAGGCTTGCCTCGACCAACTCGACGACGGCCGTTATGCGGCGACCATTCGTGAGCGCTTCGCCGCCAAATGGGGCGTGCAGTCGCCGTTCGTGTTCTGGGGCGCGTTGAATGAGCAACTGCTGGAGCAGGCGCTGGCGTGTTTGCCGGCGGAACACCTCAAGCACTGGTTCAATCGCCTGCTGCTCGACATCAAGGCCAATCGCGCCGGCATGCCGGATCTGATCCAGTTCTGGCCGCAGCACAAGACCTACCGGATGATCGAAGTCAAAGGCCCCGGTGACCGCTTGCAGGACAACCAACTGCGCTGGCTGGAATTTTGCCACCAACACCAGATGCCGGTCGCCGTGTGCTACGTGCAATGGGCGGAGCAGAGCGCTTGAGCTACAGCATTGCCGTCCGTGCCCTATGCGAGTTCACCGCCAAGACCGGCGACCTCGACCTGCGTTTTACCCCTTCGCCGACAGCCCTCGAAGGCATGCTCGGGCACCGCACCGTGGCCTCGCGGCGCAACGACAAATACCAAAGCGAAGTGGCACTGGAAGGCGAGTTTCTGCGGTTGAAGGTCAGGGGCAGGGCGGACGGCTATGACCCGGCGCAGAACTGTCTGGAAGAAGTCAAAACCTATCGCGGTGACCTGAGCAAGCAACCGGCCAACCATCGGCAGTTGCATTGGGCGCAGGCGAAAATCTACGGCTGGCTGATGTGCCGCAAGCTTGAACTTGAGCAGATCAATCTGGCACTGGTGTATTTCGACATCGTCAGCGAAAAGGAAACCTGTCTGGTCGAGTCCTTCAATGCACCCGACTTGCAAGCCTTTTTCGAGCAACAATGCCGGTTGTTTCTGGACTGGGCCGAGCAGGAAATGGCCCATCGCGAGGCGCGCAATCTGGCCGCGCAGCAATTGAGCTTTCCCCACGCCGACTTTCGCCCCGGCCAGCGGCATCTGGCCGAATCGGTGTTCAAAGCGGTCAGCACCGGCCGCTGCCTGATGGCCCAGGCGCCCACCGGGATCGGTAAAACCCTCGGCACGCTGTTCCCCATGCTCAAGGCACTGGCGCCGCAGCAACTGGACAAGGTGTTCTTTCTGACCGCCAAGACCCCGGGGCGCAAACTGGCGCTGGATGCCAGTCAGGTGTTGTTCGATCAGTCTGAACGCTTGCCGCTGCGGGTGCTGGAGATGGTCGCCCGCGACAAGGCTTGCGAACACCCGGACAAAGCCTGTCACGGTGAGTCCTGCCCGTTGGCCCAGGGCTTTTATGATCGGCTGCCCGCCGCCCGCCAAGCGGCCAGCCGGATCAATCTGCTCGATCAGGCGGCGATGCGTGAAGTGGCCCGTGAGCACACGGTGTGCCCGTATTACCTGAGCCAGGAAATGGCCCGCTGGGCCGACGTGGTGGTGGCGGACTACAACTATTACTTCGATTTCAGCGCGCTGCTGTTCGGTCTGGCCCAGCTCAATCAGTGGAAGGTTGCGGTGCTGGCGGATGAAGCGCACAACCTGGTCGAACGTGGGCGTTCGATGTACAGCGCCAGTCTCGATCAGGCCGCGCTGGCCAGTGTGCGCAAGACGGCCCCCGAGGTGCTGAAAAAATCCCTGCAACGGGTCAACCGCGAGTGGAACGCGCTGCATCAGCCGCAACTGGCGCCGTATCAAGCCTACGACAAGGCCCCGGAGAAACTGCTGCAAGCGGTGTCCCTGTGCAGCGCGGCCATCGGCGACTACCTCAATGATCATCCGCAGGGACTCGACAGCGCGCTGCAAACTTTCTATTTCGACATGCTGCAGTTCGGCCGGGTGGCGGAGCTGTTCGACGAGCATTACCTGTTCGACATCAGTAAGCGCGACCTTGAGCGCAAGCGGCCGCTGTCGCAGTTGTGCCTGCGCAACGTGGTGCCGGCGGCGTTCATCGGCCCGCGGCTGAAAGCGGCGCGCAGCAGCGTGTTGTTCTCGGCGACGCTGAGCCCGCGACGCTATTACGCCGATCTGCTCGGCACGCCCGCCGACACGGTATGCATAGACGTCGAATCACCCTTCAGCGCCGAACAGCTGCAAGTGCAGATCGTCAGCCGTATCTCCACGCGCTTCAATCATCGCCAGGCGTCGCTGGAACCGATCGTCGAGCTGATCGCCCGCCAGTTCAGCGAGCGCCCGGGCAATTACCTGGCGTTCTTCAGCAGCTTCGATTACCTGCAACAAGTGCTGACGCTGCTCGCCGAACGCCATCCGCAGATCAATCTGTGGCAGCAGTCCCGGGGCATGGCCGAAGGGCAGCGGCAGGCCTTTCTCGATCAGTTCACCGCCGACAGCCAGGGCATCGGCTTCGCCGTGTTGGGCGGAGCGTTCGGCGAGGGCATCGACCTGCCCGGGGCACGGCTGATCGGCGCGTTCATTGCGACCCTGGGGCTGGCCCAGCTCAACCCGGTCAACGAACAGTTGAAACAGCGCATGGCGGCGATTTTCGGCGCCGGTTACGACTACACCTATCTGTATCCGGGCGTGCAGAAAGTGGTGCAGGCCGCCGGGCGGGTGATCCGCACCCGTGAAGATCGTGGCGTGGTGATGCTGATCGATGACCGCTTCGCCGAACCGCGCATTCAGCAACTGCTGCCACGCTGGTGGTCGCTCGGCACCGACTCGTCCTCAATCAACCCATTGATCACGCCGTGAATAGAAGCGCGTTTGCACCTTCCCATGGCGCCGGATTGCCGCATACTTGCGCTAATGAAAACCAGCGGTGAACCTGATGAGTGACAACCCGAGCAAAACTGCCGCGATCGAGGAGATGCGTTTTCGTCTGCTGATCGATGCGGTGGTCGATTATGCGATTTACATGATCGATCCAGACGGCATCATCACCAGCTGGAACTCCGGCGCGAAACGCTTCAAGGGCTACGAAGAGGCGGAGATTCTCGGCGAGCATTTCTCGCGCTTCTATACCGCCGATGATCGTGTGGCGGGCCTGCCGCAACGCGCGCTCGACACGGCTCTGCGCGAAGGACGCTTCGAAGGCGAGGGCTGGCGGGTGCGCAAGGATGGCACCAGCTTCTGGTGCCATGTGGTCATCGATCCGATCATTGATCCCAACGGCAAAGTGCTCGGCTATGCCAAGATCACCCGTGACCTGACCGACCGCAAAATGGCCGAGGAAACCCTCAAGCAAAGCGAACAGCAGTTTCGCCTGCTGGTGCAGGGTGTCACCGATTATGCGATCTACATGCTCAGCCCCGAAGGTCGTGTGAGCAACTGGAATCAGGGCGCCCAGCGGATCAAGGGGTACCAGCCGGAAGAAATCATCGGCCAGCATTTTTCGATTTTCTACACCCCGGAAGACCGCGTGGCCGGCGAACCGCAACGGGCACTGGAGATTGCCACCCGCGAGGGCCGTTTCGAGAACAAGAGCTGGCGCATGCGCAAGGATGGCACGCGGTTTCTGGCCCACGTGGTGGTCGATGCCATTCGCGGCGAAACCGGCACGCTGCTCGGGTTTGCCAAGATCACCCGCGATGTCACCGAAGCCCATGAGTCGCAAGTGGCGCTGGAAAAGACCCGCGAAGCGCTGTTTCAGGCGCAGAAGATGCAAGCCATCGGTCAGCTCAGCGGCGGCATCGCCCATGACTTCAACAATCTGCTGACGGTGATTCTGGGCAATCTGGAGATTCTGCAAAAGCGCATCGGTGACGATCCGAAAAACAGCCGTCTGCTGGAAAACGCCACGCAGGGTGCGTTGCGTGGCGTATCGCTGACCCAACGCATGCTGGCCTTCGCCCGCCGTCAGGAACTCAAGACCGAGCCGGTCGATATCCCGCAACTGGTGCAAGGCATCACCGGACTGTTGCGCAGCTCGATAGGCCCCGGGATTCGCATCGAGACACGCTTTCCCGAGGATCTGCAACCGGTGCTGGCCGACAGCAACCAACTGGAACTGGCCTTGCTCAATCTGGCGACCAACGCCCGCGACGCCATGGTCGACGGTGGCAGCCTGTGCATTACCGCGCAGCCTGAAGTCGTGCTTGAGCAAAGCCATTCATCAATGGCGGCCGGGCACTATGTGTGCCTGAGCGTGATCGACACGGGCGAGGGCATGGACGAAGCCACGCTGGGTTCGGCCAGGGATCCGTTTTTCACCACCAAGGGCGTGGGCAAGGGCACCGGGCTGGGCCTGTCGATGGTGCATGGTTTTATCGAGCAACTGGGCGGCCGTTTCATTCTCAAGAGCGAAAAAGGCCATGGCACCCGCGCTGAAATGTGGATACCGGTGGCGCTGGCCGGGGAGACGGCAAAAAACCTCTACCCGGCGGTCAAACCGGTGTTGGTGCCGCGCCTCAGCGTTCTGGTGGTGGACGACGATTCGCTGGTGATGACCAGCACCACGCTGCTGCTCGAAGACCTTGGCCATCGCGTGATCAGCGCCACGTCCGGTGCCAAGGCGCTGGCGTTGTTCGAGCAGGGCGAAGTCATCGACCTGATGATCACCGACATGGCCATGCCGCAGATGAGCGGCGCGCAACTGGCGCATGCGGTGCGTTTGCTCAAGCCGGATCTGCCGATCATTCTGGCCACCGGTTACGCCGAACGTCTGGAAGGCTTTGCCGCGCAATTGCCGCGTCTGCCCAAGCCATTCACCCAGCTCAACCTGGCGGAAATCATCGCGCAGTCGATGAAGTGAATCCGCCTGAACTTGTCCGTGGCGAGGGCCTTCTAAAAGGTTTCCCCGCCACGGAGTGCGCGTCCCTTGCCTCGCATACTGACTGAGCCCAGCGCTGAAGAGCACCTGACTGAACACGACGCCAAGATGTTCGGCTCACCCAAGGAACGGCTGGACTTCTATCGCAAGGAAATCCAGTACGAAACCAGCATCCTCGCCAATCGCACCGATGCCTATCTGGCGGCGCAGTCGTTTCTGGTGATTGCCTTCGCTTCGTGCATGGCCAACCTCAACCCCGAGTGGGGCAAGCTGTTCACGCTGGTGGTGCCGCCGTTTCTCGCACTGCTCGGGCTGCTCAGTTCGCTCAACGCCTGGCCGGGGATTCGTGCGGCGTACGACATCATCGATCACTGGCACTACAAGCAGAGCGAGTTGTTGCGCAGCGAGCCGATCATGGGCATGGCTTACGACGAGTCGCCGCTGTTCAGTGAAATGGAGTCGAGCCACAAGGGCTATCGCAAGTCGCTGTTGTTTTCGGTGCGCACGCCCTGGATTTTCGCCACGTTCTGGATCCTGCTCGGGGCTTACGCGGTGTTCATTCAGGTGACCAACCCCGGGGGCTGAACGCCGCCCAAAGAAAAAGCCCGGACATCGCTGCCGGGCTTTTTCTTGTGTGCTTTATTCGACGGTTTCAAGTTGCCGACGCAATTCCTGCGAGTGATGCGGTGACATTGGAATCGGCGGGAAGTCTTCGTTGAGGACGCACAAGTGATCGATGGCTTCCTCGAACTTCGCATCGGCTTTGCGGCGCAGTGCTCGATAGTGCTCAAACTGTTCGAGGTCCAGATTGTCCGCTTCCAGCAGCTCGTAAGCCGCTCGGTTGAGGGCGTGGGCATCTTCGAACAGTTGACGATTGCGTTCCAGGGCCAAAGCCCTGCAAGCCTTGATTTGTGCCGGAGTCGAGCATTCTTTCATGACCGTGACCTTGTTATCCAAAGATTCCTCTTCATGGGCTGCAAGCCGCAGGGGAACCGAACCTGCCGGACCTCGCCGAGTGCATCCAGCGAGGGGTTATGGTTGTGACTGTCGGTTTTGGCCGAGGGATCCATTTATTTTCAGAAAAAACTTCGATGGATTTCCCGACATATTGCCGCCGGAAAAATCAGTTTTTTCGTTTTTGCCGTTGTTCGTAGCGCGCCAGCAGCGGCTGGGTGCTGATGCCATGCAGTAAAATGCTCAGCGCTACCACGGACAGGGTGATGTTGGTGCACAACGTCGCGACTGAAGGACTGAGGCCATGGTTCAAGGCATAAAACAGATAGAACAGACTGCCGATCCCGCGAATGCCGAACCAACCGATCAACAGCCGCTGACCACCGTCGAGCAAAGTGCCCCAAGGCATCAACGCGACGCAGGCCGGACGCACCACGCAGAACAGCACCGCGCCAATGACCAGTGCCCGCCAGTCCCAATGCGGCACCAGCACCACACCGAGCAGGGTCACCAGAAACACTTCCATGGCCCGTTCCACCAGACTGCCGAATGAGAGCATGTCGCCCATCATGATGCCGGCGGCGACCTGACTGCTCTCCAGTCGTTCGGTATCGCCGTGCACCGCGTGCTGCGGTTCGATGTTCTGGTGGCCGACCACCGGTTGCACCAGATGTTCGGCGGGCGGCTGGCTGGCGCCGGTGGATTTGACTTCTTCCTGACGCAAGCCGAGGCCCGCGGCGAATACCGACAGAAAACCATAACCGCCAATCGCATCTGCGCCGACGTAAGCCAGGGCAATCAGCGACAGCGCCAGATAATCATTCGGGCTCAGGGTGCTGTCGTCGTTGCGGATGCGCAACGACAGCGTCAACCGACCGATGCCGCGCCCCATCCAGTAACCGGTGAGCAAACCGACCGGCACCGCCCAGAGCAAGCCGTGCAGCACCCAATCGGTCAAGGCGCCGGGTTGCGCGTCGGCCTGCAACAGCAGCAATCCGAGAATCACGAACGGGAACGCGATGCCGTCATTGAGCCCGGCTTCTCCGGAAAGGCCGAAGCGCACGCTGTCGACATCCCGTGCGTCGTTGACCTGCACCAGCGCGGCCAGCACCGGGTCGGTCGGCGCCAGCATCGCCCCGATCAACAGCGACGGCCCCCACGACAGTTGCAGGCCCCAGTGCAGCAACACGCTGACCCCGGCGATGGTCACGACCATCACCGGGCCCGCCAGTCCGAACGCAATCCGCCAACGCTTGTCGCGCAGCGGCAGACGCAACTTCAGCCCGCAGACAAACAGCGAAAACAGTACCGCCACTTCCGTGAGGTGCTCCATCCATACGGAAGCGTTTTCCAGTGACAGTTTCAGCAAATCCAGACCGCTGGGGCCGATGCCGATCCCCAGCAGCAGGCACACGGCCGAAGTGGTGACCGGCATCCAGCGCAGGTACGACGAGGTCAGCGCGAGGGTCAGCAACACCGCGCCAAGCACCGCGACCCAGATGACAAAGCTCATGTTCGGCCGTCCATCGACGACAGCGTTGGCACCGGGTTAACCAACGGTAGTTCGCAAGTACTCGGGCGCGAGCACGTTGAACCACAGCAGAATCATCGACACCAGAATGGTCACCATCACCAGCAGGCCGACGCCCCAGACGCAAGCCGAATACAGCAGGCCCTGTTCCTTGCGTTCATGCATGAACGTCGGCAGGCCGACGAATAGCAGGAACGTCGAATACACCGACGCGGCACCCAGTACCAGAATCGCCAGCCAGCGGCTCGGATAGAGGCCAGCGATCCCGGCGACGAAGAACGGCGTCACGGTATAGGCAGCGAAACCGATGCACTGGTTAAGCGTGGGGCGTGCGTCGAACGTCCGTGACATCCAGCGGATGAACCCGCCGATGATCGCGACCCCGGCGACAATCGCCACATACAGCAGAATGCTCAGTTGCAGTGCACTGGCCGTGCTCAAGCGTACGGTCTCGCCGGCTGCCAGACTCCAGCCGACATAAGTGGTACCGAGGAACAGACACACGGCGGGAATCAGCGCCAATAGCAGCAGATGCGCCAGATAGTGGCGGGGATGGGCTTCTTCCTCGCGGCGGATGTCAGTCCAGACGAAGTTGGGCTGGGTGAAGAGTTTGATGAGCGGGGCGGACATGACGACCTCCTGATCCTGCGGACCGGTTGGGGCTCTTAAAGGTATGGAGGGACGTCATGCCGCCAGGTTCAGTTTTTCTCGCGCCGCTCAGAGCATCGGCTTGCCGCCGGTAACGCCATAGCGCTGCCCGGTGATGTAACTGGCTTCATCGGAGGCCAGCAGCACGTAAATCGGCGCCACTTCCACCGGTTGCCCCGGGCGGCCGAGCGGGGTGTTGCCGCCGAAGTTCTGCACTTCCTCATCGGGCATGGTCGAGACGATCAGCGGCGTCCAGATTGGTCCGGGGGCCACGCAGTTCACGCGGATCTCTTTCGGCCCGAGGATCTGCGCCAGACCGCCAGTGAAGTTGGCGATCGCGCCCTTGGTGGTGGCGTAGGCGAGCAGGGTCGGTTTGGGCATGTCCGAGTTGACCGAGCTGGTGTTGATGATCGACGCGCCGGGGCGCATGTGTTTGATCGCTGCCTGGCACAACCGGAAAATCGCCGTGATGTTGACGTCGAAGGTCATCACCCATTCTTCGTCGGGGATTTCTTCGAAGGTTTCGTGGGTCATCTGGAACGCAGCGTTGTTGACCAGAATGTCGATGCGCCCGAAGCGTTCGACGGTCTTGTCCACCAGTTCCTGGCAATGGGCCTTGTGCGCGAGGTCGCCGGACAACAACAGGCATTGGCGGCCTGCCTGTTCAACCCAGCGTGCGGTCTCTTTGGCATCTTCATGTTCATTCAGATAAGCCACGACCACGTCTGCACCTTCACGGGCAAAGGCAATCGCCACCGCGCGGCCAATGCCGCTGTCGGCACCAGTAATCAGCGCAATCTTGCCAGCCAGCCGCCCGGAGCCAACGTAGCTTTGCTCGCCGCAGTCGGGATACGGCTGCATTTTGCTTTGCGCACCGGGGACGGCTTGGGCTTGTGCGGGGAAGGGTGGTTTTGGATAGTCGGTCATCACAGATCTCCGAGGTTCTCAGGGCAGGTATGGGTGGTTGACCCGGACGGTTTGCCGTGAGTTCGATCGGATTTTGGATGACCACAAAACCATTGTAGGAGTGAGCCTGCTCGCGATGGCGGTGTATCAGCCGACATTAATGTGGAATGTCAGTCAGCTATCGCGAGCAGGCTCACTCCTACAGATTGGTGGTGTTTTCAGATATTGCGGTTTGTCAGGGCGCGCTCCATGCGGTTGATGCCTTCTTCTAGCAACGAGCGCGGGCAGCCGAAGTTCAGGCGCACGAATTGTTGGTGCTGATCGCCGAAATCCAGACCGGGGCTCAGGCCGACTTTGGCCTGTTCGAGGAAGAACTGTTGCGGATTGTCCAGGTCCAGCGCCGAGCAATCGAGCCACGCCAGATACGTCCCTTGCGGCACATTGATCGTCACCCCCGGCAAGCGGTTGCGCACCGCATCCACCAACCAGTCGCGGTTGGCCTGCAGATAGGTTTTCAGTTCGGCCAGCCACGGCGCACCTTCGCTGTAGGCGACGCGGGTGGCTTCCATGCCCAGCGGGTTGACGCTGTCGACCATGCCGCAACGGGCGTGGTTGACGCGCTCGCGCAGGGCGGCGTCCTGGATGATCATGAACGAGGTCTTGAGGCCGGCGATGTTGTAGGCCTTGCTCGCCGACATCAGGGTGATCGTGCGCTTGGCGATTTCCGGGCTGAGGGACGCGGTCGGAATGTGCACGCGGCCGTCGAAGCACAGCTCGGCGTGGATCTCGTCGGAGATGATCCAGGCGTCCTGTGCCGCACAGATATCCGCTACGGCTTGCAGCTCCTCACGGCCAAACACCTTGCCGATCGGGTTGTGCGGGTTGCTCAGGAGCAGGGCGCCGCCGCCGTTCAGCGATTCGCGCAAGGTCTCCAGCGGGGTGGCGTAGGTGCCATCGGCCTGAGGGATGAATTCCAGCTCGACCTTGTTCAGCCCCCAATGCCCCGGCGCATGCCGCAGCGGCGGGTAGTTCGGCACCTGCACCACGACGTTTTGCTGCGGCTGCACCAGCGCTTTCAAAGCCATGTTGAAACCGGATTCAACGCCCGGCAGGAAGATCAGCTCCTGCGGTTTGACCTTCCAGGCGAACTTGTCCCACAGGTCGGCGACGATCGCCTCACGCAAGTTGTCCTGCGCCACGCTGTAACCCACCAGTGGGTGCAACAGGCGCTGCTGCAATGCCTCGATGATCACCGGTGGCGCGGCGAAATCCATATCAGCGACCCACATCGGCAACACATCGGCCGGGTAGCGGCTCCACTTGGTGCTGCCGGTGTTGTGGCGGTCGAATAGCTGATCAAAATCGAAAGTCATGCGCGGTCTCGTGAAGGCGGGTTGTTCATGGGTGCCATGATAAACCCATGACACTTTGGGGATACACAAAACCTGTGGGAGCGAGCCTGCTCGCGAAGGCGGTGTGTCAGTCAATATTTGTCTCAACTGACAGGGCCTCTTCGCGAGCAGGCTCGCTCCCACAGGTTTTCCAGGGCATGACCGATTGTCGCCGACGGTCGGTTTTCACACAGAGTGTGTGGTCATTGTCTACAATGAAAAAGCCGGCAGGCATTCTGCCGTAACCGTGTTTGTCCAGAAAAAGCCCGGCTCAAGTACCGGGTTCCACCTGATCAGGAGTGCACGATGGATCTCAGCCGTCGTCAATTCTTCAAGGTCGCCGGTATCGGCCTTGCAGGCTCTAGCCTGGGCGCGTTGGGCATGGCCCCGACGCTGGCCTTCGCCGAGCAGGTGCGTCACTTCAAGCTTGCCCACACCCATGAAACCCGCAACACCTGCCCGTATTGCTCGGTCGGTTGCGGGTTGATCATGTACAGCCAGGGCGATGCCGCGAAGAACGTCGCGCAAAATATCATTCACATCGAGGGCGACGCCGACCACCCGGTCAACCGCGGCACCCTGTGTCCAAAAGGCGCGGGCCTGCTGGACTTCATTCACAGCCCGGGCCGTCTGCAGTACCCGCAGATGCGCAAGCCCGGCAGCAGCGAATGGACCCGGATCAGCTGGGATGAAGCGCTGGATCGCATCGCCGACCTGATGAAGGCCGACCGCGACGCCAACTTCATCGAGAAAAATTCCACCGGGCAAACGGTGAATCGCTGGCTGACCACCGGGTTTCTCGCCGCGTCGGCAGCGTCCAACGAAGCCGGTTACATCACCCAGAAGGTGATTCGCAGTCTTGGCATGCTGGGGTTCGATAACCAGGCGCGTGTCTGACACGGCCCGACGGTGGCAAGTCTTGCCCCGACGTACGGCCGTGGAGCCATGACCAACACCTGGACCGATATCGCCAACGCGAATCTGATCCTGGTGATGGGTGGCAATGCAGCAGAAGCGCATCCATGCGGCTTCAAATGGGTGACCGAAGCCAAGGCGCATAACGCCGCCCGGCTGATCGTGGTCGACCCGCGTTTTACCCGGACCGCTTCGGTGGCCGACTATTACGCGCCGATCCGTACCGGTACCGACATCGCCTTCATGGGCGGGCTGATCAATTACCTGCTGACTCAGGACAAGATCCAGCACGAATACGTGCGCAACTACACCGACGTCTCGTTCATCGTCAAAGCCGGCTATGGCTTTGAAGACGGCATCTTCAGCGGCTACGACGCGGCCAAACGCAGCTACACCGACAAATCCGGCTGGGGTTACGAGTTGGGCGAGGACGGCTTCGTCAAGGTCGACCCGACCCTGCAGGATCCGCGCTGCGTCTATCAATTGATGAAGCAGCATTACAGCCGCTACAACATTGAGCTGGCGAGCCAGATCTGTGGAATGCCGGTCGATGCGATGCAGAAAATCTGGGATGAGATTGCCACGTGCTCCACACCGGGCAAAACCATGACCATTCTCTATGCCCTCGGCTGGACGCAGCACTCGATCGGCGCGCAGATCATCCGCAGTGCGGCGATGGTGCAACTGCTGCTGGGCAACGTCGGCATGCCGGGCGGCGGAGTCAATGCCTTGCGTGGGCACTCGAACATTCAGGGCCTGACCGACCTCGGGTTGCTGTCCAACTCGCTGCCGGGCTATCTGACCCTGGGTGGCGATGCCGAGCAGGACTACAACGCCTTTATCAAAAAACGTACGCAAATGCCGTTGCGTCCGGGGCAGTTGTCCTACTGGCAGAACTACAGCAAATTCCACGTCAGCCTGATGAAGTCCTGGTACGGCGCCAACGCCACGCTGGAGAACAACTGGAATTACGACTACCTGCCGAAACTGGATATCCCGAACTACGACGTCCTGAAGATGTTCGACCTGATGAGCCAGGGCAAGGTCAACGGCTACATGTGCCAGGGCTTCAACCCGATCGCTGCGTTGCCGGACAAGAACCGGGTGATGGCTGCGCTGGCCAAACTCAAATGGCTGGTAGTGATGGATCCGCTGGCCACCGAAACCTCGGAGTTCTGGCAGAACGTCGGGCCATACAACGATGTGAAAAGCGCCGAGATCCAGACCGAAGTGATTCGCCTGCCGACCACCTGCTTTGCCGAGGAGGACGGCTCGCTGGTTAATAGCAGTCGCTGGCTGCAATGGCACTGGAAAGGCGCCGACGGCCCCGGTGAAGCGCAAACCGACATCCGCATCATGAGCGAACTGTTCCTGCGTCTGCGCAAACGTTATCAGGCCGAGGGCGGCAAGTTCCCCGATCCGCTGCTGAACCTGTCGTGGCCGTACAAGATCCCCGACGAGCCATCGCCGGAGGAGCTGGCCAAAGAGATCAACGGCAGCGCCATGGCCGACTTCACCGATGCCAGCGGCGTGGCGGTCAAGGCCGGTTCGCAACTGGCCGGGTTCGGGTTGCTCAAGGACGACGGCAGCACCGCGTCCGGTTGCTGGATCTTCGCCGGCAGCTGGACCGAAGCCGGTAACCAGATGGCCCGGCGTGACAATGCCGACCCGTATGGCATGCATCAGCATCAGGGCTGGGCCTGGGCGTGGCCGGCCAATCGGCGGATTCTCTACAACCGCGCTTCGGCGGACGTCGCGGGCAAACCGTGGGATCCGAAAAAACGCCTCGTATGGTGGAACGGCAAGGCCTGGGGCGGCACCGATGTGCCGGACTACAAGGCCGATGTGCCGCCGGAAGCCGGGATGAACCCGTTCATCATGAACCCGGAAGGCGTGGCGCGGTTCTTCGCCGTCGACAAGATGAACGAAGGGCCATTCCCCGAGCACTACGAGCCGTTCGAAACGCCGATCGGCATCAACCCGCTGCACCCGCAAAACAAGAAAGCCATCAGCAATCCGGCGGCGCGGATCTTCGATTCGGTCTGGGAAAGCCTCGGCGAAGCCAAGGACTTCCCGTACGCCGGCACCAGTTACCGGTTGACCGAGCACTTCCACTTCTGGAGCAAGCATTGCAAGTTGAATGCGATTGCCCAGCCCGAGCAGTTCGTCGAAATCGGCGAAGTGCTGGCGAAGGAGAAGGGCATCGCGGCCGGGGATCGGGTGCGGGTCAGCTGCAAGCGCGGGTTCATCGAGGCGGTGGCGGTGGTGACCAAACGCATCCGGCCGCTGCAGGTCAACGGCCAGGTGGTGCATCAGATCGGCATCCCGCTGCACTGGGGATTCACCGGTCAGACGCGTCACGGTTACCTGACCAACACCCTGGTGCCGTTCCTCGGCGATGGCAACACACAGACCCCGGAATCCAAGTCATTCCTGGTCAACGTGGAGAAACTGTAAATGGCCAGCCAAGACATCATTGCCCGCTCGGCCACCACCACGGTGCCGCCCTCGGTGAGGAATCAGCAGGAAGTCGCCAAGCTGATCGACACCACCAAATGCATTGGCTGCAAAGCCTGCCAGGTCGCCTGCTCGGAATGGAACGAGCTGCGCGACGAGGTCGGCCACAACCACGGCACCTACGACAACCCGCAGGATCTGAGCGCAGAAACCTGGACCTTGATGCGCTTCACCGAACACGAAACCGACGCCGGCAACCTCGAGTGGCTGATCCGCAAGGACGGCTGCATGCATTGCGCCGAGCCGGGTTGCCTGGCGGCATGTCCGAGTCCCGGGGCGATCATCAAGCATGCCAACGGCATCGTCGATTTCGATCAGGATCACTGCATCGGCTGCGGTTACTGCATCACCGGTTGCCCGTTCAACATTCCGCGCATCTCGCAGAAGGATCACAAGGCCTACAAATGCACCTTGTGTTCCGACCGCGTCGCGGTAGGGCTGGAGCCGGCCTGCGTGAAAACCTGTCCTACCGGCGCCATCGTCTTCGGCACCAAGGAAGACATGAAGGAACACGCCGCCGAACGCATCGTCGATTTAAAAAGCCGTGGCTTCGACAACGCCGGGCTGTATGACCCGGAAGGCGTCGGCGGCACTCACGTGATGTATGTGTTGCACCACGCCGACACGCCGAAGATCTACGCCGGGTTGCCAGAGGCGCCGGCCATCAGCCCGCTGGTGGGCTTGTGGAAAGGCATCAGCAAACCGTTGGGCCTGCTGGCGATGGGTGCGGCGGTGCTGGCCGGGTTCTTCCACTATGTGCGTATCGGGCCGAACCGCACCGAGGAGGATGATCATCCGACGCCGCCCGATACCTCGGTGCATGTCGTCGATCCGGCGGTGCACACCTTCGATCCACGCGGGGAGGACCGGCCATGAGCAACAAGACGATCCTGCGCTACACCGCCAACCAGCGCACCAATCACTGGCTGGTGGCGATTCTGTTCTTCATGGCCGGGCTGTCCGGGCTGGCGTTGTTTCATCCGTCGATGTTCTGGCTGACGAACCTGTTCGGCGGCGGGCCGTGGACGCGAATTCTGCACCCGTTCATGGGCGTGCTGATGTTCGTGTTGTTCCTCGGCCTGGTGTTCCGCTTCTGGCGCGCGAACTTCTTTATCGACAACGACTGGAAGTGGATGCGCCGCATTGATCGGGTGCTGGTCAACGATGAAGAAAGCGCGCCGCCGGTGGGCAAGTACAACGCCGGGCAGAAGATGCTGTTCTGGACTTTACTGCTGTGCATGCTCGGGTTGCTGTTCACCGGGCTGGTGATCTGGCGCGCGTATTTCAGTGCGTACTTCGGCATCACCGTGATCCGCTGGGCCATGCTCCTGCATGCGCTGGCCGGGTTTGTGCTGATCCTCAGCATTATCGTGCACATCTACGCCGGGCTGTGGATCAAGGGTTCGGTGGACGCGATGCTGCATGGTTGGGTCAGCCGCGCCTGGGCGAAGAAGCACCATGAACTGTGGTATCGCGACATCACCCGCGATGAACGCAATCCGGACGTGCCGGAGCGACCGATCACCAAAAAGGGCTGACTTTTGGCAACCATTCTTGAACCCGGGGAAATCGAAGCGGCGGCCAGTTCGCCGCCGTTTCTGCACCTGCCGCCGCACAATCTGTTCACTTTGCGCGCCCAGCGCCTGGAGCAATTGGCTCACGGGCATCCGCTGGCCGATTACCTGCGACTGATCGCCGGATTGTGCCGGGCTCAGCAGGAGGTTTTCGACGATCCACCGCTGACGGTACCGTTTGATCAACAAAGAATTGAAGCCTGTCAGTTGCATGGTTTGCCGCCGTTTGCTGCCGACACATTGGTGCGCGAGGAGGGCTGGCAGGTTTATCTGGATGCTCTGTTGCAACGCTATGTGCCGCCCGATCAACCCGCCGTAGTCGACGCGCTCGCCACACTGCGCAGCGCCAGTGCCGGCCAGTTGCGTGCGTGGGCGGTGGCGTTGGTCAGCGGTCAATATTCGATGGTGCCGGCGCAGTTGGTGCCGTTTCTCGGCGCCGGGTTGCAAGCGGCGTGGAGCCACTGGCTGCTCAGCGCACCGAACCTGCAACTGAAACCCGGCGACAGCCTCAGCCAGTGCCCGGGGTGCGGTTCACCGGCGATGGCCGGGGTGATCCGCCATCGCGGCAAACACAACGGCCTGCGTTATCTGGTGTGTTCGTTGTGCGCCTGCGAATGGCACGTGGTGCGGGTCAAGTGCGTGTATTGCGAGTCGAGCAAAGGCCTGGATTACCTGAGCCTGGAGGACGATCGCCACGCCGCCAATCAGGCGCCGATTCGCGCGGAAGTGTGCCCCAGCTGCAACAGCTACCTGAAACTGGTTTATCTGGAGAACGATGCCGAAGGCGAAGCGTTGTCCGCCGATCTCAGCAGCCTGCTGCTCGACATGCGTCTGGCGCAGGACGGTTTTCAGCGTCGGGCGCCGAATCTGTTGCTGGCGCCGGGAGACGAATGACCAGAGCGTCTACACTCGCCGGACAGTCTTGTTTTTTCGGGAGTGGCTGATGTCTTCGAGCGTTGCCCTGCGGTTGCCTTCCATTGATGGTTTGTTGCGTCACCCGGCCTGTGTGCCGTTGGCCGAGCGTTATGGTCGCGAGTCGTTGCTGGCCAGCTTGCGCCAGTTGCTCGATGAGTTGCGATCCAGCGTGTTGAACGGCCAATTGTCAGCCGTCGAAATCAGCCCTGACGTGCTCGCCGGGCGGGTTGGTGAGCGTCTGGCCCAGCAGCAGCGCAGCAACGTGCGGCGGGTGTTCAACCTCACCGGCACGGTGCTGCACACCAATCTTGGCCGGGCGTTGTTACCGGATGAAGCCATCGACGCGGTGCAGATGGCCGCACGTTATCCGCTCAATCTGGAATTCGATCTGGCGACCGGCAAGCGCGGTGATCGCGACGACCTGATCGAAGGCCTGATCCGCGAACTGACCGGCGCCGAAGCCGTCACCGTGGTCAACAATAATGCCGCTGCGGTGTTGCTGACGCTGAACAGCCTCGGCGCGCGCAAGGAAGGCATCATCTCGCGCGGCGAACTGATCGAAATCGGTGGCGCGTTCCGCATCCCCGACATCATGGCCCGCGCCGGCGTGCGCCTGCATGAAGTCGGTACCACCAACCGCACCCACGCCCGCGACTACGAAGCAGCGATCAGCCCACGCAGCGGCTTGATCATGCGCGTGCATGCGAGCAACTACAGCATCGAAGGCTTTACCGCCCGGGTGCCCACCGCCGAACTGGCCGAGCTGGCGCATCGGCACGGCTTGCCGCTGCTGGAGGATCTGGGCAGCGGCAGTCTGCTGGACTTGACCCGTTGGGGTCTGCCGGCGGAACCGACGGTAAGGCAAGCGCTGCTCGACGGTGCGGACATCGTCACCTTCAGCGGCGACAAATTGCTCGGCGGGCCGCAGGCCGGGTTGATTGTCGGGCGCAAAGACCTGATCGCGAAGATCAAGAAAAATCCGTTGAAGCGTGCTTTGCGGGTCGACAAGTTGACCCTGGCGGCGCTGGAAGCGGTGCTTGGCCTGTATCGCGATCCGGATCGCCTCGCTGAACGTCTGCCGAGCCTGCGGCTGTTGACTCGCCCGCAAGCCGACATTCTCGCCCAGGCCTCTCGTTTGCAACCGGCGATGGCTGAAGTCTTGGGCGAACCGTGGCAGGTCAGCGCCGTGCAGGCGTTGGGCATGATCGGCAGCGGCAGCCAACCGGTGGCGCGGTTGCCGAGTGCGGCGCTGTGCTTGCGCCCGCAAGTGTCCAAGCGTTTGCGCGGGCGTTGTCTGCTGAATCTGGAAGCTGCGTTGCGTAATTTGCCGATTCCGGTGCTGGGTCGAATTGACGACGACGCGCTATGGCTCGATCTACGCCAACTCGATGACGAGCCGGCGTGGCTGGCGCAGTTGCCGCAGTTGCAGGTCGAGTCGTGATCGTCGGCACCGCCGGGCACATCGACCACGGCAAGACCTCGCTGCTGCAAGCCCTGACCGGGCAAACCGGCGACCGCCGCCCGCAGGAACGCGAGCGTGGGATGACCATCGACCTCGGTTATCTCTACGCGGAACTGGAAGCCGGTGCTGGGCTGACCGGGTTCATCGACGTGCCGGGCCACGAGAAATTCACCCACAACATGCTCGCCGGCGCGCAGGGCATCGATCTGGTGTTGCTGGTGGTGGCGGCGGATGACGGGGTGATGCCGCAGACCCGCGAGCATCTGGCGATTGTCCAATTGCTGGGCATTCCCCGAGCGCTGGTGGCGATCACCAAATGCGACCGGGTTGAAGCGGGCAGGGTGGAGGAGGTGCAGCGCCAGGTTCTCGATCTGCTCGAAGCTGGGCCATTCGCCGATGCACCGACGCTGGCGGTGTCGAGCGTGACCGGGCAGGGCGTCGATGAACTGCGCCAGAGCTTGCTGCAGATCCAGAGCGAAGTGCATGAGCGCAGCCGCAAAGGTGCTTTTCGCCTGGCCATCGACCGCGCATTCAGTGTGGCGGGCGCCGGAATTGTGGTGACCGGCACGGCGTTGTCGGGAACGGTGTCAGTCGGGGAAAAACTGGCCCTCGGGCCGTCCGGGAAATCGGTGCGGGTGCGAGGACTGCACGCGCAAAATCAGGCCGCCGAGCAGGCCTTCGCCGGGCAACGGGTGGCGCTGAACATCAGTGGCGATCGATTGACCCTGGAGCAGATCCATCGCGGCCAATGGCTGTTGGCCGAATGGCTGCACGCACCGACGCAACGGGTCGATATCGAGTTTCAGTTGTTGCCCGGTGAGCGCACCTTCGAACACTTTCACCCGGTGCATGTGCACCTCAGTACGCAAGACGTCATCGCCCGCGTGGCGTTGCTCGAAGGCCCGCGCTTGAGTCCCGGTCAGCGCATGTTCGCGCAATTGCTGATCAACGCCCCGGTGCACGCGGTGAAGGGCGATCGCCTGATCCTGCGTGACCACAGCGCGCAACGCACCCTCGGTGGCGGTCAGGTACTCGACCCGTTCGCCCCGGCCCGTCAACGCCGCAGCCCGGAGCGGCTGGCACAACTGCAAGCGCTGGTGGGCAGCGATAGTCTTGAACAAGCGCTGCCGCTGTTGCTCGACCACAGCGCTGGCGGCCTCGATCCGCAACGGCTGGAGCGCCAGTTCAATCGCCCGCGTGAAGACTGGGCACTCCCGGCCAACGTGCGCCTGATCGACACCCGCCAAGGCCCGGTGCTGTTCAACGTGCAGCGTTGGGGCCAGTTGAAGTTCACCTTGTTGGAACTGTTGGCGAAATTGCACGAGCTGGAACCGGACCAGATGGGACCGGATCGCGATCGCCTGCGACGTTTCAGTGGTCTGGCACTGGAGCGCTCAACCTTTGTCAGTCTGCTGGAAGAACTGCGCGCTGCTGGGTCGATCAACGCCAGCGGGCCGTGGTTGCATCTGCCGGATCATCAGGTGCGTTTGAGTGCTGAAGACGAAACCCTGTGGCAGCGCATGCAGCCGCTGTTCGAGCAGGCCGGGTTTGATCCGCCGTGGGTACGTGATGTCGCCAACGTGTTGGGCGTGGATGATGCCGTGGTGCGCCTGCTGTTGCGCAAACTGGCGCGCTTGGGATTGATGCACCAAGTGGTGCGCGACCTGTTTCTGTCTGACGGGCAACTGCGGCGCATGGCCAACATTCTGTTGCAACTGGAGCAGGAAAATCCGTCGATCCAGGTGACAACCTTCCGTGATGCGCTAGGCTTGGGACGCAAACGCTGTATTCAGTACCTGGAATACTTCGACCGCCTCGGCCTGACCCGACGCATCGGCGAATCCCGGGCGATCCGCCATGACAACGCGCTGGCCAGTGCCGACGCACCCTGAGTTCAAAGGAAGGCAATCGCGCCCGGTGGCGCGGCCGGGCTTCAAACCCGGTTGGGGACGGCATCCGTTCCCGGGCAGGTTCGACTCCGGCTGCCTTCCGCCAATTACGCAGTATTCCAAACCTCACCCAATCCCCCCTGTGGGAGCGGGCTTGCTCGCGAATGCGGTAAGTCATTCAACGTCTATGTCGACTGATCCGCCGCTTTCGTGAGCAGGCTCGCTCCCACAGGGGATTGGTTTTCCAGTCGATGGATTCGTAGGGCGACATCGGGCCTGAGGCTGGGTTTAATCACGAGCTATCAAAAAACCAGCGGGTACTGAATCACCACGTAAATCCGGTCGATATCATCCCCGGCCTGCGCCTCGTTGGCCCGGTGCGATACATGTGAAAGCTGCACCGACAGGTCCTTCGCCGCACCCGATTGCACGATGTATTTCAGATCGATATCCCGTTCCCAATGCTTGCCGCCAGCGCCTTGCTGCGGTTGATAGTCGCCAGTCTGGGCATCGAACGGGTTGAACGCGCCGCCCTTGGGCGCGTGGGTGCCATCGATGTGGCTGCCGGAGACGTAGCGGGTCATGAAGGTCAGGCCAGGGATGCCGAAGGCGCCGAGGTCAAGGTCGTAGCGTGCTTGCCAGGAGCGTTCGCCGGCGCCGTTGAAGTCGGCGTATTTGATCGAGTTGGCGAGGTAGATCGAGTCACCGCCCACGAAATCGAACGGTGTGTCGCCATTGATGCGTTGCCAGCCGAGCATGACCGCGTGCGGACCGAAACTGTACTTGCCGGACAGGCTGAACGCGGTGTTGTCGATCGCGCCGGCCAGCGCCCGACCGGTATCGCGGGTGTGGTAGAGGTTGGCGTCAAGCAGCAGGCCGGACTGTTTGAAGTGCAGATTGGCGTAGTACTGATGCCAGGTGTCAGTCAGATCCGAGGCGTAAAGCGATCCACCCACCGGACTGTCACCGAACAGATCGGCGCCGAGAAAACTGATTCCGCCAGCCTCGGTAGTGGCGCCGTAACCGGAAAAGTCGCCGCGCCCTGAGGAACTGTCCTGATTCTTGAATGCGGTGAAGTGTCCGGCCGTGAAGTTAACGTTGTCGATTTCACGACTGTTCACTAGCAAGCCTGTGGCGTATTCCGGTTGCAGGCGTTTGTCTGAGGTGTCGAACACCGGCGTTTCCACGGTCATCTCGCCGAACGCGAGGGTGGTGCGCGAAGCTTTCAGTTTGAACGCGCCGCCAGCGCTGGAATAGTTCGGTTCACTACGACCATTGCTGTCGACCGGCAACAGACCCGTGCCGGAATGTCCTTTGCCGCCATCGAGTTTCAGGCCGAGAAAGGCGTGGGCATCGATGCCGAACCCGACAGTGCCCGGCGTGTAGCCAGAGGTGAACGTGCCGATAAAGCCCTGGGCCCATTCCTGTTTATAGTTTTTGCCGGAGGGAGAGGGCGAGCGGTAGTCGTTGCTCAGGAAGAAGTTGCGGCTGAGCACTTCGGTTCTGGCGTCGTCGAAGAAGTCATTGGCCAAAGCACTGTCGCTCGCTGCGCAAAGCAGTGCAAACAATGCAAAGCGTGGTGTTGAGGGAGCCATCGTGAGGGACCGACAATCAGGGAAGGTCTGCTGATGATGGGCAGGATCAACCGGGCTGGATTGAGCCGATGTGCTGAGTTCAAGGCATACCTGATTTCCTTGTAGGCCTTCGCCTGCTCGCGATAGCGGTCGATCAGTTTAGATCGATGTTAATGACACACCGCTATCGCGAGCAGGCTCACTCCTACAAGGGGTATGCGTTACAGCACGCCGTATTCGCGAGCCGTGCGATCCACGGCGATTCGTGTTTTGTCGACCAATTCATCCAGCTCCGCCCGCGTGGCGATCAGCGCCGGGGCCATGATCATCCGGCCCAGCGTCGAGCGAATGATCAGGCCTTCCTCAAAACCAATGGTGCGGCAGCGCCAGGCGATGTCGTTCTCGTTGGCGAAACGCTTGCGGGTGGCTTTGTCTTCGGCGAACTGCAATGCCGCCACCAGTCCGACGCCCTGAACCTCACCCACCAGCGGGTGGTTGCCGAACACTTCGTGCAGGCAGTTCTGCAGGTACGGGCCGGTGTCGGTTTTCACTTGAGTGACCACGCCTTCATCGCGCAACGCCTTGAGGTTGGCAATCGCCACCGCAGCCGCCACCGGGTGCCCGGAATAGGTCAGGCCGTGAGCGAACACGCCGCCTTTTTCCACCAGCGCCTCGGCCATACGTCGCGACAGGATCAGCCCGCCCATGGGGATGTAGCCGGAGGTCAGGCCTTTGGCGATCGACAGGGTGTCCGGTTCAAAACCGAAGGCCTGGTGCGCGAACCATTCGCCGGTGCGGCCGAAACCGCCGATGACTTCGTCGGCGCACAGCAGCACATCGTATTTGCGGCAGATGCGCTGGATTTCCGGCCAATAGGTGGCGGGCGGAATGATCATGCCGCCGGCACCCTGAAACGGTTCGGCAACGAACGCGGCAACCTTGTCGGCGCCCAGTTCGAGGATCTTGTCTTCCAGTTGCCGTGCGGCGCGCAGGCCGAATTCTTCCGGGCTGAGGTTGCCTTCGTGGGCGAACCAGTACGGCTCGTCGATGTGCGCCACGTCAGGGATGGTGCCGCCCATTTCGTGCATGAATTTCATGCCGCCCAGCGCCGTCGCAGCCAGGGTCGAGCCGTGGTAGCCGTTCCACCGGCCAATCATGATTTTCTTCTCGGGCTGGCCCATCACCTGCCAGAACTTGCGCACCGTGCGGATCAACACCTCGTTGGCTTCGGAGCCGGAGTTGGTGTAGATCGCGTGGCTGTAGTGCTGGGGCAGCAGGCTGAACAACAGCTCGGAGAGCTCGATCACCTGCGGGTGTGTGGTGTGGAAGAACATGTTGTAGTAGGGCAGTTGTTGCAGCTGCGCCGTGGCGGCAGCGGCCAGGTCCTTGCGCCCGTAACCGAGGTTGGTGCACCACAGGCCGGACATGCCGTCCAGATACCGATTGCCGTCGTTGTCCCACAGCGCCAGGCGATCACCGCTGACCATCACGCGTGGGCCTTCCTCGTTGAGAGCCTTTTGATCGACGAACGCGTGAATGTGGTGGGCGGCGTCGGCGGCCTGGTAATCGCGGGTGCTGCGGGTCGGATCGAATTCGGCGGGCATGGCGGTTCTCCAGAGCAATGGGGCAAGTGGGTGCGCGTTCATTCCAGCGGTGCACGGCTAATATTTGTCACTTAAAAATATTTTTGTAAAGAAAATATTTGTCGATGAAAAAATAAATCCGTAGGCTGACGCCGATCAGCAAGACAGGACATCAGCACCATGAGCGGGCTCAGAGAACGGCAAAAGGAACAGCGCAGGGAAGTCATCGCGCAGGCAGCGCTGGAACTGTTCATCAGCAACGGCTTCGGCGCGACCACGCTGGAGCAGATCGCCAATCAGGCCGGGGTCTCGGCGCCGACGGTGGTCAATTATTTCGGCGGCAAACAGGAGATTCTGCTGGCCTTGCTCAAGCAGCCGGACGAGCAGGCGATGCGCGAGGCGCGGGCCAATCTGGATGACGACAGCGATCCGCTGGAGGCGTTGTGCGAGTTCGAAGGCTTGATGACCGACTACCAACTGCAAGCCATGCCGGCCTCGCTGTGGCGTGAATTGGCACCGTTTCTACTGACCGGTGAGTTGGCGCTGGCGTTGAGCCCGTGGAATGCGGCGGTGATCGAAGAGACCAAGGCGCTGCTCGGGCATTTTCAAGCGCAGGGCAAGGTGCGGGCGACGGTAGATCTGGACGTGGCGGCGACGTTGTTCAACCAGTACGCGAATATGGCGTTTATTCGGCTGGCCACCCAGGAAGTACCGGATCGGACTGCGCATGCCTCGCACATGCGCGGGGTGTTGCAGCTGTTGTGTCACGGCATGCTGGAGGGGTGAGCCGGGGTCACTGGCCTTGAGGCCTCATGACTTGCTTTGTCTAGGCACCGGCTCTTCATTGGCCTGGTCAATCAACCGCCCGCCGCTGCTTGCGCTGCGTCACCTGCGAATCGCCGCGTACGACTTGCCCAGATCACTCGCCCAACCATCCAGCACGCCTTTGACGTCATCGGCGGTCAGCACCTGTTGGTCGTTTTCCAGCGGCAGCCCGATGCCCTTGCGCACGACTTCGGCGACCACTTCGCCGGTTGAGCCGTCTTCGAACGAGACTTCGGTGGTGATTTCACTGTCCTGGTCGCGGATGCCGGTGGCGGTGCTCACGCCGGCGGCAACCAAGGTCACCGGGAGCCATTCATAAAAGCGCAGGCCCTGGGTGCTGGCGGCGACGCGGGTGATCGCCGGTCTGATGGTCAGGGTGTTCGGCCCGGGTTGCGGCACCAGGCGCATGACCTTGCCCAGTTCCAGCCTGAGCGCGGCGTCGTAGTAGTCGTTGACGCCGGACAGCGTGCTCAGCGGGATCCGCTCGGTCGGCGCGGCGCTGGGGTAGAACTGGCTGGGCGCCAGATAGGCCTGGGTGTAACGCCCCCGCGCCAGCGCCGGGCTGACCCAACCCAGCACCGTCTGCCCAGATGGCGACTGGCGCTCGCTGAGCACGCTGTAATCGTGCAGGAATCCCGTGTACTTCTGCGGTTCGACGGTTTTGTTGCTGCAGGCCGACAGGCTCAGGGACGCCGTACACAGCACCGACATCAAGCAATGGCTTCTGATCATGCGAATCCTTGTTTTGGGCTGTTGCCCCGCGTCGTTCAAGCGCGGGCAGTGATTGGGGAGGAGAGCGGCGGGGTGTTGTCCGAGCATTCGATGTGCAGCTGGCCGTGGCTCATGATCCATTGGATCAGGTCGGCGGTCGGAATCGAATGCACGTACTCGACCCATTGCGAATCGCCGGGGCCGTACTGCTCGAAATAGCGGCGCAGGACGATACGGCTTTGATCATCTGACAGGCCCAGGCAGAACTCCTGGAACAACAGCGGCGTATCCTGCTCGGGCGCGCTGGTGCGCTGGCTGAGAATCAACGGATAGCGGGCGTCGTGGCCCTCGGCGGTATAACGGTTGTGCAATGCGCTCATTGAAAGCCCCCCGGTTGTCGATGGCGTGCAGGGTGCCTGAGGGTTTTTGCCGCAGAATGTCCGCTTGATGTCCGGGACGACGGAATGTTGCTCGATTGAAATATATGACCCGCCCGCCAGAATAGTTTTAGATGCGTTCTTTTTTGGCCTGAGGATCCTGTGCCCGTGAGCAGACTGCTGATCGTCGACGATGACGTGGAAATTCTCGCCCTGCTGAAGAAGTTCTTCGTCCAGCACGCCTACGAGGTCGATGTCGCTGCCGACGGCGCAGCGATGTGGGCGGCAATTGCGCAGCAGCGCCCGGACACGATCATTCTCGACCTGATGCTGCCCGGCGAGGGTGGCCTGAGCCTGTGCCAGAAAGTGCGCGCGCAGATGGGCATTCCGATCATCATGCTGACCGCCATGGGCGAATTGAGCGACCGGATTGTCGGCCTCGAACTGGGCGCCGACGACTATGTCACCAAACCGTTCGCCCCACGTGAACTGCTGGCCCGCCTGCGCGCCGTGCAGCGTCGCGCCGGTGAGCAGGTCAGCCCTGCGAGTGAACCTTCGCGGCCGGTGATCGCCTTCGCCGGTTGGCATCTGGACATCACCTGTCGCGAGCTGCGCTCCCCGGAAAACGTGATGATTCCGCTGTCCGGTGGCGAGTTCGATCTGCTGGTGGTGTTTCTCGAACACCCGCAGCGCATTCTTACCCGCGAACAATTGATCGACCTGTCTCGTGGTCAGGGCCACGACGCCTTCGATCGCAGCATCGACGTGCAGGTCAGCCGCTTGCGGCGCAAGATCGAGCCGGACAGTAAGCGCCCGGACCTGATCCGCACCGTGCGCAACGGCGGTTATATGTTCACCGCCAAGGTCACTCGTTCATGATCCATCGATTCCTGCGCCGTGATCCGCTGAGTCGGCGGATCGCGCTGACCATCGTCGCGGCCATGCTCGCGTCGCTGGCACTCAATTTCCTGTTCGTGGAGGTGGCCGGGACCTGGGCGCGGCCACCGATTGAACGTACCGGGTTGCTGGAGCAGATTGCCGCGACCGTCAAAGTGATCGAGGCCGCACCAGCGCCTTTACGTCCGAAACTGGCGCACGCGGCAACCGGCCCGACGCAGGAGGTGACGTGGAGTGCGCAACGCGACGAACTCGGATTGCCAGCGGGTGGTACGCAGCTCATCGCCAACAAGACGTCGGGGTTGCATCAGTTGTTGGGCGATGAGCGAGACATTCGGGTGTTCAATCCCGCTGACTGGCCGAGCGGCAGTCCGTTGGCGCGCTATGCGGCGCTGATTCAACTGCCGGATTCCAGTTGGCTGTTGTTCTCTTCGCCCGAGCGCTCCTGGGGCCTGGACATCGGCACGCGCATCGCGATCATCATCGCTCTGGGCCTGATTGCCACCGTGCTGGTGGCCTGGCTGGCCACGCAGCAACTGGCCAAACCGCTGCAACGCTTTGCCAGCGCCGCCCGGCGTTTTGGCGGTGATCTGCGTGCGCCGCCGATCAAAGTCGAAGGCCCCGACGAGATCCGCCAGGCGATCATCGCCTTCAACACCATGCAGGCGCAGATTCAGCACTACATCAGCGAACGCACGCACATGCTTGCGTCGATTTCCCACGACTTGCGCGCACCGCTGACCCGGATGCGCCTGCGCAGCGAGTTCATGGAAGACTTTGATCATCAGGGCAAACTGATCCGCGACATCGAAGAAATGCAGTCGATGATCAACGCGGCACTGGCGTTCTTTCGGGAAGACACTCAGCCGGAGCAAAGCACCGCGTTCGACCTCTCGGAATTGCTGCAGACGATCATCGACGACTACCGCGACCAGAACATTGCCATCGATTTCCACGGCCCGGCGCATCTGGTCTACGAGGGCCGGCCGCTGGGGATCAAACGGGTGATCGTCAATCTGCTGGAAAACGCCGAAAAGTACGCGCAGCAGCCGGCAATCGCCCTGAGCAGCGACGGTTACAGCGTGTGCATCGACGTCAGTGACAACGGGCCGGGGATTCCCGAAGCGTCGTTGCAGCGGGTGTTCGACCCGTTTTTCCGCCTGGAAACCTCGCGCAACCGGGATACCGGTGGTGTCGGGCTCGGGCTGTCGGCGGCGCGGGCCATCGTGCGCGAGCAGGGCGGGGAACTGACATTGAGCAATCGCAGCAGCGGTGGTTTGCTGGCGCGGGTTGAGTTGCCTTTGTAATACTTTGAAACATTTGCGAGCGACCGGCGGTCAACAGGACACATTCTCTGCAAGAAGCGTCCATGAAAACCCCACGGCCCTCCGCACGTCTTGAACCGCTGTCGCAACTGCGCAATCTGAAAATGGCCCGCTCCGCCCACGCCTATGTCCGTGGCAGTACGGTGCAGTTTTATGAGTGGCTGCACAGCCAGCCCGGGCGCAGCCTGCCGAAAGGGCCGCCGGTGTGGATCTGTGGCGATTGTCATGCCGGCAATCTCGGGCCGACCGGCGATCTGAAGGGGCGCATCGACATCCACATCCGCGACCTCGACCAAACCGTTATCGGCAACCCCGCGCATGATCTGGTACGCCTGGCGCTGTCCTTGGCCACCGCCGCCCGAGGTTCGGACCTGCCCGGCGTCGCCACCGCCCGCATGCTTGAAGAGATGATGCGCGGCTATGAACAAGCATTCGAAGACGACGTCGACAAAGAGCCGCCAAGACCTGCGCAAGTCAAGGCCGGCATGCGCAGCGCGGTGCAGCGCACCTGGAAGCATCTGGCCCAGGAGCGCATCGAGAGCACCAAACCAACTATTCCGCTGGGCAAGCATTTCTGGTCGCTGTCACGGGAAGAACGCAGTGCGCTGAAGACCCTTTGCGCCACGCCAGACCTGCACACGCTGGTGACCTCATTGAAGGGCCGCAACAAGGACGACCGGGTGAAAATGCTCGACTCGGCCTATTGGGTCAAAGGCTGCAGCTCGCTGGGACTCAAGCGTTATGCGGTGCTACTCGGTGTGGGCGAGGGCGATGATCAGGAATATTGCCTGCTGGATATCAAGGAAGCGATTGCCGCCGCCGCACCTCGGGTGGCGCGAGCCGCGATGCCGCGCGACAACGGCAAACGTGTGGTTGAAGGCGCGCGTTTTCTCTCGCCGGGCCTGGGCAATCGGATGATCGCCACACGGGTGCTCGACCATGGCTTCTTCATCCGCGAACTGCTGCCTCAAGACATGAAACTGGAGCTGGATCAGTTGAGCCAGACCGACGCGATGCTCGCCGCCGGCTATCTGGCCCGCGTCGTGGGGCTGGCCCATGCCCGGCAGATGGACATGAGCACCCGGGCTTCATGGATGCGTGAACTGCAGGCGTGTCGCTCGAAGACGCTGGATGCACCGTCGTGGCTGTGGTCCAGTGTTGTGCAGTTGGTTGGCAGCCATGAGAAAGGTTATCTGGAGCATTGCCGGCGTTATGCGCTGGAGCATTGATCTGTGTGAGTGAAACAGTTGTCGGTTGCCGATATGAAATTTGTTCTGTAGATTTTCATGAAATTATAAGAAATAAATTTCATGAGGCGCCGAATGTTTCAGCAATCCCAGCAGCATGTCGCCAGTTATTACGCCCACAGTTGCGCCGATATTCTCAGCACACGACCGGCACTGGAAGGTGCGCACGACACCGAGGTGGTGATCATCGGGGCCGGTTTCAGTGGGCTGCACACCGCGTTGCGTCTGGCCTTGGCCGGCAAGCGCGTCACCGTACTCGAAGCCAGTCGCGTGGCGTGGGCCGCGTCGGGACGCAATGGCGGGCAGGCGATTTTGGGCTGGTCGTGCGACATGCCGCCACTGGAGGCTGCGCTTGGATATGAGCGCGCCAGGCGTCTGTGGGATGGCATGCGTTGGGCTGCGCAGGAGCTGCGTGAATTGCCCGGGCGGCATGGTTTCGATTGCGACTATCGCCCGGGCCATTTGTGGACGTCGGTGATGCCGCGTCGGGTCAGCCTGCTGACTGAGTGGCAACACGAAGCCAGTCACAAGTGGGGCCACGACGGTCTGCAGTTCATTCCTCGTGAAGACTTGCCGCGGTGGGTCGCCAGCGATCGTTATCAGGCGGGGCTCTTTGACGCCGAAGGCGCACACCTCAATCCGCTGAAACTCGCCCTCGGGCTGGCCGCCGCCATCGAGCGGGCCGGCGGGCGTATTCATGAGCAAAGCAAAGCGTTGAGTTATCAGCAGGAGGGCAGCGGTTTCCGGGTCAATACCGAGCGCGGTGCGGTGAAGGCCGACGTGCTGGTGTTGGCCTGCAACGCCTATCTCGATGAGCTCGACCCGCAACTCTCCAGCTGCATCCTGCCGGTCGGCACTTATCAAGTCGCCACCGCGCCGCTGACACCGGAGCAAGCCACCGCGCTGCTGCCGAGTAACGTCTGCGTGACCGACAACCAGTTTGTTCTCGATTACTTCCGTCGCACGCCGGACAACCGCTTGTTGTTCGGCGGTGGCTGCACCTATCTGGGCGGCATGCCCAAGGACATTGCGGCGGCGACTCGGCCGTTTCTCGAACGCGTGTTTCCGCAGCTTAAAGGTGTAGAGGTGGAATTCGCTTGGGGCGGGCATATCGATCTGACCATGAACCGTACGCCGGATGTCGGCGGCGAGGGCAATCGTTATTGGCTTCAGGGTTATTCGGGGCACGGCGTGTTGCCGACGCTGGCCGCCGCCCGTGCGGTGTCCGATGCGATTCTCGGGAAGGACGATGAGTTGGCGTTGTACCAGGGCCTGAGCAATGGCCGTTTCCCCGGCGGCAAGCACTTCGCCGCACCGCTGGAGGCCATCGGCAAGGCCTGGTATCGGCTGCGCGACAGCATTTGATGAGATTTTGATCATGAACAAGCAAGAAGAAATCGCCGCGCTGGCGATCCTGATCCACGACCTGCGCAAGCACAAGAAATACACCCTCAAAGAGCTGGCCGACAAGATCGGCCGTTCGGTGGGTTTTCTCTCGCAGGTCGAACGTGGGCTGTCGCGCCCGACCGTGGCCGACCTCACCGCGATCAGCGAAACCCTCGGCGTGCCGACCACCTATTTCTACAGCCTGCCCAAAGCCAAACAAGTGCCGTGGGTCACCCGTCCGGACGAACGACGCACGCTGTATTACGCCAACGGCATCACCGACATTCTGGTGTCACCGCAGATGCGCGCCTCGTTCTCGATGCTCGAAAGTCATCTGGAACCCGGCGCAAGCAGTGGCGACCGCCACATGAGCGACAGCTCGGAGCAGGGCGGTTATGTGCTCGAAGGCGAACTGACCTTGTGGCTGGGCAACGACGACGAGCCGGTCACCTTGAGGGCCGGAGACAGCTTTCAATTCGACAGTCACACCCATTGCCGTTACGGCAATCTCACCGGGCAGCTCACCCGCGTGCTGTGGGTCTACACCTGATAACAACAAAGGATGAACACGATGGACGCTGTCTGCTCTGATCTGCTCGCCGAAGTGCGGGCGTTTCGCCAACGTTACCCCGAGGTGCGTTATGTCGACCTGATTTCCCTGGACATTCCGGGGCATTTTTACGGCAAGCGTTATCCGGTGGACATGCTCGAAAAAGTCGCGGCGGGCAGCGCACTGAAGCTGCCGCAGAACTGCGTGTTGCTGGGCGTGCAGGGCGGTCTGTTCAAGATTGGCGATTACTGTTTCAACGACGGCGACCCGGACGCCGTGCGCCGCTTGGTGCCCGGCACACTCAAGCCCGTGACTTGGGAAGCACAACCGCTGGGGCAGATGCTGATTACCTCCGACGGCACCGCCAAACCGATCGAATTCGAACCCCGCGAAGTGCTGGCGAAGGTACTGGATCGATTGGCGGGCAAAGGCATTCACCCGGTGGTGGCCTTCGAACTGGAGTTCTATCTGTTCGACAAAAAACTGCGCGACGGCCTGCCACAATTCCCTCGCGACGAGCTGACCGACGACGCCGATGATCAGCCGAACATGCACATCGAGCGTCTGTCGCGCTTCGCCCCAGTGCTCGACGAAATGGTGGAAGCAACGCGAGCTCAGGGCATCGACGCCACGGTGATCACCGCCGAACTGGGACCGGGGCAGTTCGAAATCAATTTCGGCCATCTGGACGACGGCTTGCGCGCTGCGGACTGGGCGGCGCTGTTCTGTCGTAGCACCCGCGGGGTGGCGCTCAAGCACGGCTACCGCGCCAGTTTCATGGCCAAGCCGTACGTGGAGCATCCGGGCAGCGGCATGCACGTGCATGTCAGCCTGTATGACGCCGCTGGCAATAACCTGCTGGCCGCCAATCACCAGCAAGCACTGCGCCATGCGGTGGCCGGTTGCCTGGATCTGCTGCCGCACAGCATGCCGATCTTCGCCCCGAACCAGAACGCCATGCGCCGCCTGAGTGGCACGGTGAACACTGCGACCCAGGCGAGCTGGGGTTACGAGGATCGCGACGCCTGCCTGCGCATTCCCGAATCGGACACGAAAAACCTGCGCATCGAATACCGACTGGCCGGCGCCGACGCCAACCCGTATCTGGTGCTGGCGGCGATTCTGGTGGGCCTGGAACATGGTCTGGAAACCGGCAAGGAGCCGATCCCGCCCCTTAACGACGATCGCAACAGCGGCATCGCTTTCCCGACGGAAATCCTCGACGCGGTGCGCGCCTTGCAGCATCAGCCACAACTGCGTGCGGGATTGGGGGCCGAGTTTGTCGACGTGTATTGCGAGAACAAGCGTCAGGATCACCTGGCATTCATGCAGGAGATCAGTGCGCGGGAGTATCGCTGGTATTTGTGATCACTGGTTCAGCGCCACACTTGAGTCAGGTGCAGCGGCCGCGATGACCGGATGGAATTCAGTACCGGTGAACTCCATCGCTCATCAAAATTGATGATCGAGCCACGAGGTATTTTGAACACCGGGCGTGAGGATGGCGGAAGAACGGCTTCGAATGACGTCTGGAGATAATCCAACGCCATCCCTTGAAATGTCTGCGCTGAGTTGGAAATAGTTGACTTTGGCTGGCAGCTATCGGCCAGAAGCAGGCGGTCGGGAGTGGCTTCTTGCGGCCAACAGTGGACACTCAGATCAGTTGATGAGGAAATTACTCGGAAGTCCAAACCGTCTAGCACTCGTCTTGCCGCGTCCTTACCCATCGATCTCGCCGTTACGAATGGCCATCCTGATGGCTTGTGCTGTCGTTGTCACGCCCAGACGTCGGCGTGCTGAGCGCAGGTGATTTTCAACTGTACGCTCCGACAAACCGAGAGTCGCTGCAATATCCGCTTGCCGTCTTCCGGCAGCCGTCCATTCCATGACTTCGCGCTCTCGCGGGGAAAGGGTTCTTAACGCTTCGTCCAATGGCGCCTCAAGCAACCGCCGAGCCGCGAAAAAAGCGGCCGTCGCAACCAGGCTGAGTCCCAAGCGCACCCGCGCGCTCCCATCCACCGGCTCCCCCCCCAAGCTCATTGCGCCCTCAAGCCCCTGTGGACCAAAAACTGGCACCTGCAACCCCTGAATTCCTGGTCCACCTGGAGAACGAATCATCCGGTAACGCTCTTCTCCCTTAACCTGCTCTTTCTGCCAAAAGAAGGATTGCCGAGCATTCAAAAGGTGACGAGTCACCGGACAATGTCGAACGTAAGTCTCGGCATCCACCGCTTGGCCGTTATCGAACCAATCGCCTTCGACCCAGTAGATATGCTCAACCACTTCCTCACTTGCCGTCGATGCAGAAAACAGCACGAATCGATCAACCTCCAATCACTCCCGACGCGATACCTTCAGCCTCAACCAAGGTGATATCTGCGCCTTTATCAGCCAAGTGATACGCCAGCGAAGCGCCCACGATGCCGGCACTAATGACAACGACTCGTTTGCCCAGAGCATTTCCCATATCAACCTTCATTCTGTCGACCTGGAGGCGGTTCATTGTCTGCCTCTGGTCGATTTCTGCTTGTCGTAACGGGCAGCAGTTGTCGTCCAGAAAGCAGATGTAGATTTGTCTGAAGTGGCGAAAAAGCTGCCAAAATCATCGTGTTAAAACGCCGCCTGAAATGGCAACAAGATAAGCGCGTGAGTGTTGTTGGCACGTGAGGGTATCGAAAATTCGTTCAGCGACTACGGTAAGCGTCATCAACGACTATAGTCATTGGTGAGCCAGAGCGAATCCGACCATTCCCCTGCCAACATGGCCTAATCCAATTCCGCGATTACACGGCGGATCTTCTCGTGTTCCTTAATGCGGAACGTCAACGTTTCGCTGCCGAAATCACTCAGGCTCAGGCTGAGTTCGAGGCAGCGTTGTCTTTTTTGAACCCCTTGATGGTGGATGGAGTTATCCCGCCGGGCACGTCGCATCCCACTGAGCACGTCCCAACCACCCATCTATCAAGGTTCAAGCAATGAATACTTTAGAGTTCGATGATGCACAAAAAACCAATGGCGACCTGGTTCAGGGTCCGCTGCCGGCCGGCACTGTCGCTCCCGACTTCACTCTTCACGCGACCCCTGATCAACAGTTGTCGCTGCGTGAGCTAAAGGGAAATCCCGTGATATTGGCGTTTTATCCCGCTGACTGGACTTCGGTGTGTGGTGACCAACTGACCTTGTACAACCAGTTGTTACCCACCTTCAGAGAATACGGTGCGGTGCTATTGGGTATCTCGGTTGACAGCGCCTGGTGTCATCAGGCCTTTGCCAAAGATCGAAATTTCCACTTCAGCCTGCTGGCCGATTTCGAGCCCAAAGGCGCGGTGGCACGACAGTATGGAGCGTACGAGTCCCAGCTCGGAGTTTGTAAGAGGGCACTGTTCGTGATTGACAAGGAGGGGGTGGTCGCCTGGAGCTACATCTCACCAATGGCAATCAACCCTGGGGCGGACGGCATTCTGGATGCGCTGGATGCTCTGGCGAATTCACCACAAAGCACGCCAACCAAAAATTAACAGGTGATTACATGGCCACTCTCAAAGTCCCGGTAAGTGCCAACGACCATCGCCAGGGAAGTGCGCATGCCAAGGTCACCTTGGTGGAATTTGGTGACTATGAATGTCCCTATTGCGGTGAAGCGTATTGGATGGTCAAGAATCTGCAACAGCATTTTCGCGATGATTTGCTGTTCGTGTTCCGTAACTTTCCTCTGACCACCGCTCACCCGCATGCGCTGGGTGCAGCGGTCACCGCGGAGCATGCCGGTAGTCGAGGGTTCTTCTGGGAGGCCCACGACGAATTGTACGAAAATCAGGATCGATTGGGCCTGCCGCTGTATCGCGCCATTGTTCTAAAACACGGCCTTTCCAGCGAGGAACTCGACGTTGCCATGCGAGAGGACACTTACATCCCCAAAATACAATCCGACTTCAATGGCGGTGTACGCAGCGGCGTGAACGGTACTCCGGCGTTTTACTTTGACGGGCTTCGCTATGACGGGGTCCCAGAGTTCAACGAGATGAGTCAGATGATTGAGCTTCTGTTAGTGCGCGGACGAAATCGCTAGATTGCGACATCGGCCTGGCATCACCCACACCAGAGCCGAGGGCAAACCAGCGTTAGCTTCCTTCTACATTAAAGAGGTGTACACGGAGCCGACAGCTAATGAAATCTTTGAAGTATTATGAAAAAAATCGACACGCCACATGGTTGGAGTTGTTTTTCGACCTGACTTTCGTTGTGACGATAGGCCAGGTTACGCATACTCTCGGACATGTTCATGAAGGCCACTTTGAACATAAGCAATTATGGATATTCTTGCTGCTTTTTGTACCGTTGTGGTGGATCTGGTCCAGTCACACGATTTACTCCAACAGGTTTGATACAGACAGCAATCTTCACCGTTTGGCAACATTATTCATAATGCTCCTGCTCATTGTGCTATCAGCACGGATCGGGGAAGATCTGGAAGTAAACTACCCGCTTATTATTGTCTGCTATTTTGGCATACGTGCCATCATCAGCATCATGTACATTTCGTCCATAAGTAAATTCGATTCTCGCGGCGAGCTCTCCTCTAGGCTCGGCTTCGCCCTGTTAATTAGCGCAGTCATTAGTCTCTCATCGGTTATTTTTGACCCGCCCTTGCGTTACCTAGTTGCTTATATTGGGATTGTTCTTGATATTCTGTTTCCTGTATTTTTCTGGACTAAACTAAAGCCGTTGCCAGCACACACAGAACACTTGGTTGAGCGCATAGGCCTACTCACCCTAATCTTATTGGGGGAGTCAATTATTAGCCTTTCCGGAGGCTTATCTAACATTCAATGGGGTTATTACAATGTGATGGCGGCCATCACCGGATTCATCATGATTTGCAGTATCTGGTGGATCTATTTTGATAGCTTTTACCTGCTGAGCAAAAATCACAGCAGTATGAGTGGGCACGCCTTGATCTACTCGCACCTTTTTCTTTTTATGGGGCTGGCACTCCTGGCAAATTTGATCAGGCATGCGATCCTGAATGACATTGCGATGCGCGATTTCCAGATCATGTCGATCATCGGCATGGCATTGTTTTTCCTGGGGAAGCAATATGGCTATTTCATAGCCGTGAGTCGAATAAGGAAATACATACTGCAAAACACCTTGATCGTGCTTTCTTTAGGTGGGTTAGTTATATTTCTACCGCGTGTCGAGTACATATTGGTCGGCCTGACAGTAACCATGATCTGTTATGTTCTCCTGAATTTCAGATATCGTTGAGTCTTTATTATCAGGCCACAGCTCGGGAAAAGTGATCAAGCGGCTGGTCTGCGGCTTGCACGTTGCCCACTACGTCATTCTCAGTGTCCGAGCGACATGCGACGCTACCCTTGGTCTCTTTGGGTTTGTAATCCTGGTGTCGTCGACCATAGTTAATTGCCGGATGCCCCTTTTAGCTATTGCGACCAGATAGCACCAGCCGCACCGTAACAACAGGAGCCACGTCATGGTCAAAGTAGCGTTGTTCGTTCGTCTGGAAGCAAAACCTGGGAAAGAGAATGAGGTGGAGCGCTTTCTCTTGAGCGGCCTTCCTTTAGTGGAGGACGAGCCAGCCACTACAGCCTGGTTTGGAATCCGCTTGGGGCCGTCCACCTTTGGCATCTTTGACGCATTCCCGGATGAAGCGGGCCGGCAGGCTCATCTTTCGGGCAAGGTCGCGGCGGCGCTTATGGCAAACGCTGCCGAGCTGTTTGCCGAACCGCCATCAATCGAGAAGGTTGACGTCCTTGCGGCCAAGCTGCCCGGTTAAGCAAATCCAACAGGAAGTTCCATTCAGTTCGGGGAGGCTCACGATGGCTTCGTCAAGTGAGCATCCGTCGGCGTAGCAGTGACCGATATTCAATGCGCTGCCGGACGCGGCTGCACTCCGAACTGCGCAACGATGTGCGTACCCAATTCCTCAATAACCTCCGCCGCAGGACGCTGGCCATATTTGAGATTGAGAATGACGTGGTCCACGCCGATTTCCTCAAGCGACTCCAGCAAAAACCGTAGATGGTAACGTCCAAGTTTGAACCCCAAATGGATACGTGTGGGTGGCGTGGACGGATTCTCATCGAGATCGATGTACAGCGACTGAGTAAAGGGCTTGTACACAGAGCCACATTGCCTGGTGACCTCCAGCCGCCAATCTTCCACGACCAGCCGCTGCATGTTCGGAATGCGTGGATAGTTGATCCATCCGTTGCTCTCACGCGCGATCCAATCCAGTGACTGGCGACTGTTGCCGGTCACGAGCATTGGAATGAATTGGGTGGTGGGTTTCGGAATAAGGTCTGCGCCGTGCATTTCGCCAGTGCTCCAGTGGATGGGCTCAAAGCTGGTGCTGTGGGCTTGCCGAATCACTTCGTAGTGTTCTCGAAAGATTTCTCCACGCCTTTCGGGATCGACACCAAAAGCCGAAAACTCCACCGGCCGATCTCCCGAAGCCACCCCCAGAATCAAGCGACCTGTGCTCAACTGATCGACGCTGGCTGACGCCTTGGCCGTGTGCAGGGGATGGTGCAAAGGGATGGCAATGGAAGCGGTGCCAAGCGCAATCTCCGAGGTATGGGCAGCCATATAGCCCAGGTACACCCAGGGGTCGAAGACTTGGCCGACATCGCCGAAGCCAGGGTCGCGAAGCGGCACGTCGCGAAACCAGAGCGCGCAGAAGCCCAGCGCCTCGGCTTGTTTAGCCAGTGTGACCTGGTTGAGCATGCTCGGAGTGTCCCCGTCGAACGCCTCCATGGGAAAGAATAATCCAAGGCTCAAATGCCCCTGAGTGAAGGTTCGGCTAAACCCTAGATGCTGCTGGTAAGGAATCGTGCTCGGCCGATACATACGGATTGACCTCATGGCAGAACGTGAACAGCGCCCCCGTTTCCAGAGGTGCTGCGGCATCGGTCGCTTTTGAACGACAGGTGGGGGGACTGGGTCTGGCTTTTACCCGTTGCGCCGTACTGCTGGTCGTGTGGACCGGATTCAGGGGACAGTTGCTGGCTATAGGCGCGGGTCGGTCCGGGTGGGTGTTAAGTGGACGGTCAAAGGAAGTCAGATCTCTCGGCTCTATACCACCAGATGGACAAGGTGTTCGAGGAATCATTCTATAAGCGTAGGCGGTTTTGCAGCTCTCCGCCATATTCTTACAATCGAGCCGCTGTCGGGCGAAAGTCGCGTATCGAAGGCAGTTATCGGTCGTTTCCTGGCATTCCACAACGGCCGCTATTAGGCAACAGCGGTCGCTTGCCGATGCCCGCTTCTGGCCGATTGCTGCCTGTCGTGAAGGGCTGCACCGGCCCGAAGCTGACGGACGGCTTGGCTCGGTTTCAGAACGGGCAAGCCGGTTTCTCACCCAACCGCTCTACCAACCTTACGAGATAACCGTCGGGATCCTGGACGATGAATTCACGCTGGCCTATTTCTACATTGTCAGCCCGATACCAAGTGTCTTTGCATTCTCGATAGAGTGGACATCCAGACTCATCAAGTTTCTGGATGATGGGTGCGACAGCCTCAACGTCAATCTGTAAGTTGATGCCTCTTCCAAACGGCTTGGCCAACGGCGCAGTGAGCCATTGACCCGCGTCGGAATCAATCTGCTCAAGCATTACTTGAGCACCATTCAAATCAAGATATGCAAATCCATCTTCCGGGCGTTGATAAGCGACTTTGAACCCCAGACGAAAACCCAGAATGCCAGGCTGCTATCCAGGTTGGTGACCATTAACTCCGGAACAGTTTGTTACGTTCGAACATGAGATGACTTCCGTTTCAAATGGCTCGTTTTGCGGACGGGCAGGTTCTGCACTGATGGCTTCGATACCACGACGGGATCCTGGCGATGATGCACGCTCGGTTGGGAATTATCGAGTCGCGTTGACCGGACGCTGCCCGACGCGAACGGCGGATAAAGATGAATGTCTGTCTCTTTCGTTTAGCCCAACCTCACACCAGCGCATCATCCTGATGTGACAGCGGCTGCACCGCCAGGTGTGGCGTTTCGCCGAAGAACTCGATCAGCAGTTCAGTGAGCACACGAATTTTGCGTGCAGGGTGCGGACCCGGCGGGCGGATGATGTAGGCACCGGCCGGAGGGGGAGGATGGTTTGTCATGATCGGCACCAGTGCGCCGGATGCCACGTGTTCATGGGTGAGGCAGTCGGGCAGGTAGGCGACACCCAGGCCTGCGGTCGCGGCGGCGACCAGGGCGATGCCGTTGTCGGCCTTGAAGCGGCCTTGCGGACGAACCGTGATGACGTTGTCGCCATCCATGAATTGCCAGGCTTCGGTGCCCTGCATGAGCGCCTGATGGGCAAGCAGTTCATCCGGAGTCTCGGGCGCGCCGTGCGCGTTGATGTAGGCGGGGCTCGCGACGAGCTTGCCGTAGACCGGGCCAATCCGTCTGGCGATCAGATTGGAGTCCTGCATATAGCCAACCCGGATGGCGCAATCGTACCCCTCGGCAATGAGGTCAACGAAGCGATCGCTGTAACAGGTCTGGATGTGCAGCTGCGGATGCCGACGCGCCATTTCCGCCAGCATCGGGGCGAAGTGACTCTGGCCGAACGACAGCGGCACGGCCACGCGCAAGCGGCCGCGGAGGGCGCCGGCGGGCAGGATCGTTTCCTTGGCGATGTCGATCTCGGTGCAAACCCTGGCGGCGTAGTCCCGGAACGTCGCACCGGCCTCGGTAAGCGCCGCCCCGCGCGTGGAGCGTGCCAGCAGTTGCACACCCAATTCGGTTTCAAGCCGAGCCAGGCGGCGGCTGACGATCGATTTCGACACGCCAAGCCGCAGGGCTGCCTGCGAAATGCCCCCGGCATCAGCCACTTCCACGAAGGTCTGCAGTTCTTCGATATCCACGCTTGCGTTCCTCTTTTCGCGACACAGCACGTCGCGCAATGCTACTACTGCGTCAAACATGGGAACAGCACAATGGATTTTCCGGGCATGGCGTCATTCGCACGTGTCTCGGAACCCATCACCCGCACAGGCTCCGGCCTGATTCACAAACGTGCGTCACCCATGAAAAGGATTTACCAATGGCAAGCGAGACTCTCCGCAACCCCCATACCGATCAGCTACTGACCCCGGAAAACTCGGCGTTGATCATCATCGATTATCAACCTGTTCAGGTTTCTTCGATCCGCTCGATGCCGCGTGATGAACTCGTCTTCAACATAACCAGCGTCGCGAAGGCGGCGGTCAACTACAACCTTCCGATCATCCACTCTACAGTCAATGTCGCGACCGGCCGCAACAAGCCGCCGATTCAGGAGCTGCAAAAGGTGCTCGGCCATCTGCCGACCTATGACCGCACATCGATAAACAGTTGGGAGGACACGCAATTCAAGCAGGCAGTCAAGGCGCTCGGGCGCAAGAAGCTGATCATGACTGCACTCTGGACCGAAGCGTGCCTGACATTCCCGGTGCTCGACGCGATCCAGGAAGGTTATGACGTTTATGTGCCTGTCGATGCGGTCGGCGGCACATCGCTCGCCGCGCACGAGGCGGCGTTGCGCAGAATGGAACAGGCGGGCGCGAAGCTCATCAGTCGGGTGCAAATGTACTGCGAACTACAGCGCGACTGGGCGCGGGAAGTGACCGTGCCGGGCTTTCTGGGCGTATTCGAGAACTTCGACGGGTTCAACGCTGAAAAAGCGCTGGAAGAGGCGAACAAGCAGGCTTGATTAGCGGGCAGTGGATGAAGGTGTCGCTCGCGAAAGCGGGCGCCACCTTTATTTTTTTCCTGCTGCAAACGACTGCTTTTGTGCAGGCCCTGCCGCCGATTCAGTACCCTGAATGCGTCATGACCCTGTCAGATACCAACATGTGGATGCTGGACAGTCGTGTCGCTTACTCATGAATCAGGAAGAAGCTTCACCAAAACCAATACGGCAAAAACTTCGGCGTGGGTTCGATCATGAGTTCCAGGTGGTAGGTGATCGGGTTGAAGAAAAACATATCCAGTATCAGAAATGCCGCTACGCCAATCGACAGCGTCATGAACTCCCGATAGGGATGCTCGGCGAAGTACTGGTGTTTGCCATGGTAGAAGCTCAGCAGCGCAGACAATCCCAAGGCTACGCCCAGGTAGTTGGGCTGTAACGGAACATCGGCGAAGTTGTTGTAGACCAGCACCGCCACCAGCATCACCACCCCCAGCATGGGCAACTTCAGGCAGAAGTTCAGCAGGCCGTCTTTGGCGCGGATCAAGGCGGCTTCCTTGCTGACGAAAAGGTAGGCGGCCAGCAGCGAAATGGCCGGGGTGATTGCCAGGATGTAGCGCGCTTTCTTCGAGCTGGGAACAGTGAACAGCACCAGCAGCACCAACAGCCACCCGGTCAGATACAGCAGCAGGTCGATGTCTTTATCGCGGGTCGAGCGGAAGAACAGTTTGTACTTCTTGAGAATTACATTAATGGCGTAAAACACCGTGATGCCGTAGGTCAACAAGCCTGCGGAGAAGTAGAAGTAATAGCGTGGCGCGTGGTCGGAACCGAAGCGTCCGATGCCCTGCATGTTCAGCACTTCCTCAAGGAACGCTTGCCCCCCTTGCAAGTAGGCGGCCCATGCCAGCAGCGCAACCCCAACAGTCAGAATTACGCCCGAGAGCAATGAAAACAGCAGCAACATGCGCCACTGCCGGCTCAGCAAGTAATAAGCGCCAATGACACTCGCCGGCCCGATCAAGCCAATAGGCCCACGAAAGGCGAAACCCAGTGCCAACCCGAGGTACAGCAATGCAAGGCGACGCGGGTCCTTTTTTATATCGGCCGCATAGGCAAAGTAGAAGCACATCACCGTTATCAACGCCGGATAGACATCCAGTGCCAGCGAGTTGACGCCGTCAAGAAAAGCCCAGGTGAGCAGGCTGAAAAGAACGCCATACGCGCCCCATTTTTTGCTGTGCAGCGCGCCCAGCCGATAAATGAATACCAGCATCAGCGACGCGGCCACGCAGGACGGAATACCCATGGAAAGAATGGAAATCCGGCCGAATGGCAGGGAAACCAGATAGACCAACAAGGTATTAAGGACCGTGTAGTCGGGATAAGGCTTGAGGTCGTCGGCAATCGGGAACAGTGTGATGCCGTGCAGCAACATGTACTCGGCAAAGTCGACAAAACGTGTTGTGTAGTTCAGGACAGCGGGTTTGTACTGCAATGCCATGAACACGGCCAGTGTCATGAAAAAAATGCTCAGGCATGGATTTCTCGTAATCAACCCCGTCAACATTCCAGCCCGCGAAGTGCGCCCTACAACAAGCGGGGCATCATATCGATCCATCGTTAACCCTTTGGTGACGTTGTTCTTTTGACCGCAGTCCTGACAGTCCGGTGATGCCTGCATTGAACTTGTGTGTAGCGCGAGATTGACGTTGAGCCTGATCCGCGGTGAGGAATATTCAAGCATGACGGCCCTAAACACACCCTGAACAAAACCAATTGAAGTCAACAGGAAAACGTATTAACAACGCGTGTCGAAACGGGCTTTGTGCATTTCAATGATTGAATGGCAGTGATACAAGGCCGGCTAAATGACGCGCCCTTTCTTCGGCGACGGATGCTCGGCCGGTTCAGCCCTGGCGCTTTTCAACAACTGCGCAAACGCGCTCTTGTCGATCGGTCGACTCATGAAATAACCCTGCACCTCGTTGCATTGATCCTTGCCGAGAATCTCCAGTTGCTCCTCGGTTTCCACGCCTTCGGCGGTGACGGTCAGGCCCATGGCTTTGCCCAGGCCGATGATCGCCTGAACCACGGCGCGATCGTTGGCGCCGTTGCTGATCGAGGCGATGAAGCGCTTGTCGATCTTGATCCCGTCAAACGGGTAGGCGCGCAGGTAGCCGAGGGACGAGTAGCCGGTGCCGAAGTCATCCATGTTCAGCCGCACCCCGAGTTGCTTCAGCGCATTCATCGTGGCCAGCGCGCCGTCGGTGTCGACGAGCATCACGTTTTCGGTGATTTCCAGTTCCAGGCGACTGGCCGGGAAACGGGTCTGGATCAGCGCTTCGCGCACGTCTTCGACGACATCGCTGAGGGCAAACTGCGCCGGCGACAGATTGACCGAGAGCAGAATGTCTGACGGCCAGCTCAGTGCGGTTTCACAGGCTTCGCGCAGTACCCAGCGCCCCAGCGCCACGATCAGGTCGGTCTGTTCCGCCAGGCCGATGAACACGTTCGGCCCCAGTAGGCCCTTGGTTGGGTGTTGCCAGCGTACCAGCGCTTCGACCGAAACGATGTGCTTGCCGTCGACGGTGTAGCGCGGCTGGTAATGCAGGATGAACTCGTCGTTCTTCAATGCGCCACGCAAATCGCTTTCCATTTGCCGGCGGGTCTGGATCTGGTCGTTCATGTGCGCTTCGAAATAGCACCAGGTGTTCTTGCCCTCGGACTTGGCCTGATACAGCGCGATGTCGGCGCAACGGATCAACTCGCTGGGTACGAAGCCCTGACGGCGGCTCAGGGCGATGCCGATGCTGGCGCCGACGTGTAGCGGGTGATGTTCGAAGACCATCGGCTGATGCAGGCTCTCGACCAGCCGGGTACAAAAGCGGTCGACCTCCTGCCGAGTGTCCATGCCATTGAGCACCACGACGAATTCGTCACCGCCCAGGCGCGCGACGATGTCGAGCTCACGGGTGCATTCGCGCAGGCGACTGGCGACTTCCTGCAACACCGCATCACCGGCCGGATGGCCGAGGGAATCGTTGATCGGCTTGAAGTTGTCCAGATCGATCACCAGCAACGACAGTGGCGGGGCATGCTCTTTGAGCAGCAGCGCGTCATCCAGATAACGCGACAACTGATTGCGATTGGGCAGGCCGGTCAAGGCGTCGTGCATCGACAGGTGCTGGATCTGCGCATGGGCGGCGACTTCGTCGGTGATGTCACTGGCGGTGCCGCGATAGCCGACCACGCTTTGTTTCTCGATGATCGGCCGCGCTGAGAGCCGACAGTGGCGTTGCTGCCCGGCGTGATCGCGGTAGGTGCAGCGCAGGTCGCTGGCATTGCTGTCTTCGGTGAGTTTTTTCAGCCACAGCTCCAGCGGCGTGGTATCGCAGGACACCAGTTGCCCGATGCCTTGCCCCAGCCACTCGGTTTGCGGGTAACCGGTCACCTCGCTGAAGCGCGCCGAGAGATAGGTCAGGCGCAGCTGATTGTCGACTTCCCAGATCCAGTCCGATGCGGCTTCGGCCACGGCACGAAAGCGTTCTTCACTGGCTTCCAGTGCGTGGTTGGCCGCCTCCAGCGCCTGATTCGAGGTCTTCAACGTGCTGAAACTCTGATCGACGTAGGTCGACGATCGCACGGCGTGACGCAGGAAATAGGCGGTCAACAGCATCAGCACGGCCAGCACGCCGCCAAGCGTTGGCAGCAATGACCACAACAATTGCTGCCCGGGGCGCTTCAGATCTGCCGTCAAGCTGAAACCGGTACTGTCCAGCGGCACGCGTGGTTGCTCCCCGCTGAGCTGTTCATCCGGAATCAGCGTCAAGTTGTTCAGGCCATAGGCCACGCCAAGCGCCTGCAGTTTGGCCGGTGTCAGCTTGTCGACGAATACCAGCACCGAGGTCTGTTGCGGATCGCCCACCGGACGCTCATCGTTGGGCAGAATGGCCGCCGCCGTGATCAGAGCCGGCCAGCCGTCGAACAGCGAGTAGGTGCTGACAGGTACAGTCAGCTCGGACTGGTTTTGCACCTGATCAATCAACGACGCGGCAGGCACCGCGAGCCAGTGCGCGATGTCCGCGTCTTCCTGCTGCCCCTGCACCACGGCGTATTTGGTGCGCTGCCGATCCAGCACGAACACGCCGTCATAACCGTCAGTGGTGAACAGCGTCTTGCCAATGTTCTGCTGGGTGTAGGCCCAGTCGGTATCGACTTGGTTGTGCAAGTGCTCGTAAGCCGTGGTCCAGTCGGCGTAACTGGTGATGTAGCTCTTTGAGGTGCTGATGCGGTTTTCCAGAGCGCGGGCCATGTAGAAACGGTTCTGCTCGACATCCTCGCGATCCAGGCGAGCGGCAATGCCGAGCAGGGTGCCGATAGCGGCAATCACCCCGACGATAAACAGCGTGCCGACCGCAAACGCCAGGCGGCGGGTGATTGTGCTTTGCTGAGGCGGAACCGGCGCAGCGGGAGCGAAGATATCCATATGTTCGTCCTTGATTCTCTGTCTGAATCATCTGGAACAGCGGCCTGCGTGCAATGTTCAATGTGTTTGTCGGGCTTGCACCGAGGCGGATTTCTCAAGCGTAGTGAATGCGCGGGGATTTTGCCTTGAGACGGGCATGCGATGGCCGGGAACGGTGCTCAGTGCGAAGAAACATACGGGGAGGGCGTGGCGGACTGGGGCAGGGCATACGTGGCTTTCATCCACGCGACCTCAGCCAGCGGCGTGCGCCCGAAGAAACGCTTGAACTCGCGGCTGAACTGCGAGGCGCTTTCATAACCGACGTTGAACGCTGCCGTCGCGGCCGGTATGGCGCCACGCAGCATCAGCAAACGCGCCTGATGCAGGCGCGTGGCTTTGAGGTATTGCATCGGCGATGAGTCGGTGACGTTGCGAAAATGCACATGGAAGCTCGGTACGCTCATCCCGGCTTCCTCGGCGAGGGACTCGACGTCCAGACGCTGTTCATAGCTGCTGTGAATCCGCCGGATCGCCCGGCTGACCTTGCCGAAATGCCCTTGCTGCTGGAGCGCCGCACGCATCGACCCGCCCTGGGCGCCGGTCAGAATCCGGTAGTAGATCTCCCGGACCAGCGCCGGCCCGAGGATCTGCGCGTCGCCCGGATCGCTCATCGCTTCGAGAAAACGCAGGGTCGAGGCGCGCAATGGATCATCCATCGGCGAGGCGTACATGCCCTTGGGCGGAGCGTCGCTGGGGCCGAACACCTCGTCGACCTGCAGCATCAATTCGCTGGCCAACTGCAGGTCGAGGCGCATATACACCGCCAGCATCGGCTCAGCCGCACTGGCCTCGGTTTCCATGGTGAACGGCACCGGCACCGACACCACCAGATAATGCTGTGCGTCATAGACGTAGACGTCATCGCCCAGAAAGCCGCGCTTGCGCCCCTGACAGATAATCACGATGCCCGGGTCATACAGCACCGGGGTGTTGCTCAGCGGCCGATTCGAGCGCAGAAAACGCACGTCCTCCAGCGCACTGAGGTTGTAACCCTCCAGCGGCGCGAGCTGTTCAAGCAACTGCACCATGCGCGCGGTATACGGATCGGATGGACTCATGGGCATTGATCTCTGTGCCGGGACTCAGCCATCGGTGGAGCGGGTCAGGGTTTCCCATTGCTCGATTTCGCTTAGGCTGCGTTGCAGTTTATCGCGCACCAGATTCAGCGCATCGCTGCCCAATAGCAAGTGTGCGGGCGGTGCGGCGCTGGCGATCAGTTGCAACATGGCCTGTGCAGCCTTGCGCGGATCGCCCAACTGCTTGCCGCTTTTCTCTTCGCGGGCCTTGCGCACGGGGTCGAAGCTGGCGTCATAGTCGGCAATGCTGCGCGCCGTGCGCTGCATCGAACGCCCGGCCCAATCGGTGCGAAACGAACCGGGGGCTACCGCCGTGACAAAAATGTTGAACGGCTGCAATTCCTTGCTCAGCGTACCGGAGAGCCCTTCGAGGGCAAACTTGCTCGAGCAGTAATAGGCAATCCCGGGCATGGTGATGGTGCCGCCCATCGAGGTGATATTCAGAATGTGTCCGGCGCGCCGTTGACGGAAATACGGCACGAACGCCTTGATCATCGCTGCCGCGCCAAACACGTTGACGTCGAACTGACGCCGCATCTGCGCCAGCGGTGACTCCTCGAAAATGCCCTCATGTCCGTAACCGGCGTTGTTCACCAGCACATCGACCGGACCCAGTGTGGCGTCGACGTCGGCGATCACCTCGTCGATGCGTTCGAAATCGGTGACGTCGAGCAACACCCCGTGTGCCCGATCCGCTGACAAGGCCTCGAACGACTTCAGATCGGCCTCGTTGCGCACGGTACCGATCACCCGGTGACCGGCGTTGATCGCTTCTTGCGCGAGCGCGCTGCCAAAGCCGCTGCTGACCCCGGTGATGAATAAGGTTTTGCTGCTGTGCATGGCAAGCTCCGACGGATAGGTGAAACGACATGGTAGGCAGCGCGGCGTGGCAAGGGTATGCCGGTTTGTCTGGGAGGATTGCCTATTTCTATAGGCAGGCCTGTAAGGGAAGTTGTCCTTCAGCCCACAAAAAAGCGTCGCTCCTGGAGCGGCGCTGCCATTCAGTTGAGTGTTACTCAGCTACCAATCTGCACCTTTGCGGTGCTCGCCATGGGCGATCGGGTAGCACCGCTCGAGTCTTGCACGGCAGGGTCTTATCGCCGTTTTGCCGCTTAAATCATGTAAATCAAAAGCTTGGGCTGCACATGTGAAATCTGGCATGCATCGTGCTTTTTTGTATCCGTGGATAATTGGATACAAAAAGACAAAAGGTGCTGCCATGCAATTCGCTCCCGCCTACGATCAGCGTCAACCGATGACCGCCGAGGAAGAGGCCTACAACTTTCTGTTGGAAGGCATTTGCGGTGGTCGTTACCGCAAGGGCGACCGGCTGATCGCCGAGGACATCGCCAGTGAAATCGGCATGAGCCGCATGCCGGTGCGCGAAGCTTTTCGCCGTCTCGATGCGCAGGGCCTGGTGACGCTGCGGCCCAATCGCGGCGCGGTGGTCAGCGGTCTGGATGTCGAGCAAATGCATGAAGTGTTCGAGATGCGCAGCGCCCTGGAAGGGCTGGCGATTCGCATCGCCGTACCCAAGATCAGCGAGCGTCAGTTGACCGCGCTGGAGCGGCTGCTCGATGAAATGGACGACTACCGCGAGGAGAGTGCGGCGTGGGTCAGCCGCCATCGCAAGTTCCATGAATACCTGTGCAGCCTCAGCGATCGCCCACGACTGCTGAAGCAGATAAGCGCCCTCTATTCGCTGATCGAAGCGCCGATGCGCCTGTGGCTGCAGCACATCGAAAAGCCCCTGAGTGCGCGCCAGGAACACCAGATGATCCTCGATGCGATTCGCGCCGGTGACGCCAGCAAGGCCGAAGCCGTGGTGCGCGAGCACATCGAAGGCACCGTCCCCGAACTGATCAAATTTTTGCAATCGGAAAAATAACCACAGAGCGGAACACGAGTCCGCCGATGTTTTGACTTTGAGTACTGCCCCGTTACTAACCGAACTGGAGTGTCTGGTCATGCATACGTCTCGCCTGTTACTGGCTGCAATTTCCCTGGGCCTCTGTTCGCAGTGGGCGCTTGCCGCCCCCACGGTGCCGGAGCGTCTGTTCAAGGTCGACAAACTCACCTATTGCTCGGGCATGGATTCACCGCCGCTGGTGTCTTTTGATGAAGCGCAAAAGCCCAAAGGGCTGACCGTCGACCTCGGCCTGGAAATCGCCAAACGTCTAGACGACAAGAAGGTCGATTGGCGGGTGATTCCATTCTCCGGATTGCTCCCGGCCTTGCTCGCCAAACAGTGCGACATGATCGTCGACCAGTTGTTCGACAAGCCCGAGCGCCGTGAGGTGATCGACATCGTCAACTACATGTATTCCAGCCAGGCGGTGGTGGTGCCCAAGGGCAATCCGAAGGCGCTGAAAACCCTTGCGGATCTCAGCGGGCACAAGATCGCGGTGCTCAACGGTTCGACCATCAAGACCTTGCTCGACACCGAAAATGAAAGCCTGACCAAGGCCGGCAAGCCGCCGATGAAACTGGTGGTCTACAACACCGATACCGATGCCTTCCAGGCCCTGCGCATCAATCAGGTCGACGCTTACGGCACCACCGTAGAAACCGCCGGCTATTACGCGGCGATGGCCCCAGACCTGTTCGAGGAAGGTGTGCCAGCCTTCAGCCGGATCCTGACCGGGCTAGGCATTCGCAAGGATGATGCGCAACTGAGCACCGCCGTGCAGCAGATCATCACCGACATGCGCAGCGACGGCAGCTACAACCAGCTCTTGAACAAGTGGCACGTCTCCAGCGACACACTCGATTGAGGTAAGCGTTGATGAACTTCAATTGGGATGTGTTCTGGCAGTACCTGTTGCAGCCAAGCGGCGTATACCTCACCGGGCTGTGGCTGACGTGCCTGATCAGTGTGCTGGCGATGTTGCTGGGCTGTGTGCTGGGGCTGGCCGCCGCATTGTTGCGCTTGTCGAAGAACCCTCTGCTGCATCTGCCGGTGCGTTTTTATGTGTGGCTGATGCGCGGCACACCGTTGCTGGTGCAGATCGTTTTCCTCTACACCGCGCTGGCGGCGGGCGGGATTTTTCGCTTCGAAGACATTGAGCTGTTCGGGCTGGTGATCCCCGGCAACATTCAGGCGGCGATCATTGCTCTGGGCCTCAACGAAGGCGCGTACATGGCCGAGATCATCCGTGCCGGAATCGGCGCCGTGGACAAGGGCCAGTACGAGGCCGGGCGCTCGCTGGGCATGACCTTTGCCAAACTGATGCGTCGCATCGTGCTGCCGCAAGCGTTCCGGGTGATCGTGCCGCCGCTGGGCAACGAGTTCAACGTGATGCTGAAAAACACCACGCTGGTCAGCGTGATCGGCGTGCAGGAGTTGTTGCTCAGCACGCAGATGGTCACCTCGGCGACTTTTCGGGTGTTCGAGTTGTACCTGGTGGTGGCGATTTATTTCCTGTTGCTCACCACGCTGTGGGGCTTCTTTCAGCGCTGGCTGGAGAACCGTTTCGGCCAGTCCGACCGACCTTCTGCGCCACCGCCGGCCTCCAGCCGGATGTTCGGTCGCAGCACTTTGAAACTGCTGAGGGGGCGTTAATCATGGCGCAGCAAAGTGACGAGTTGATCATCGAGGCGCTGAACATTCACAAGGCCTTCGGTGATCTGCAGATTCTCAAGGGCATCTCGCTGCAAGTACGCCGTGGCGAAGTGGTGGTGCTGATTGGCGCCTCGGGTTCGGGCAAAACCACGTTTATCCGCTGCATCAATCTGCTCGAAGACATTCAGGGCGGAGAGATCCGGGTCAACGGCCGGCCCATGGGTTATCGCACCCGGGCGGACGGCAGTCTGGTGCGCGATTCGGAACGCAACATCGCTCGCCAACGCCGGGACATTGGCATGGTGTTCCAGCGCTTCAACCTGTTCCCGCACATGACCGCGCTGGAAAACATCATCGAAGCACCGATTCAGGTGTTGGGCGTGCCGCGCCAGGCTGCGCTGGAGCAGGCGCACGCGTTGCTCAAGCGAGTCGGGCTGGCTGACAAGGCCGGGCATTACCCGTCGATGCTTTCCGGCGGTCAGCAGCAACGGGTGGCAATCGCCCGAGCACTGGCGATGAAGCCCCAGGCGATGCTGTTCGACGAACCCACCAGCGCCCTCGACCCGGAAACCGTCGGCGAGGTTCTGCAGGTCATGAAGGAGCTGGCCGAGGAGGGCATGACCATGGTCGTGGTCACCCATGAAATGGGTTTTGCCCGCGAAGTGGCTGACCGGGTGGTGGTGCTCGATCAAGGTGAGCTGATCGAACAAGGCCCGCCGGAGCAGATTTTCAGTCGTCCCACCCATCCCCGTACCCAGGCCTTTCTCAGCCGCGTGCTGTGAATTTCACAAGGATATTGACGATGCGTTTATCGAGCTTGTTCGCGGCGCCGCAGCCCCGACACGTTGCAGATCTTCGAGAAGACCGTCGGAAAACATCCAGCGCCTGATCACCCGTGAATGGAACCGGATCAAGTCCGGCCAATGAATTGCTGATTAGAAGAGCCTTTGCCATGTTGAAATTCTCTGCTCACGAATATCCCTATCCATCGCAACGCCAAAGCGTGTTCGCCCGTCGTGGCATGGTCGCAGCGTCTCAGCCTTTGGCCGCGCAGGCCGGTATCGAGATGCTGCAAAAGGGCGGCAATGCCATCGACGCCGCCATCGCCACGGCGGCGGCGCTGACCGTGGTCGAACCTACGGGCTGCGGCCTGGGCGGTGATGCGTTTGCGCTGGTCTGGTTCAAGGATCAGTTGCATGGCCTCAATGCCAACGGCCATGCCCCGGCGTCGCTAAGTATCGAAGCGGTCAAGGCGACCGGCCATGAACAGATGCCGCTGTATGGCTGGACGCCAGTGACGGTGCCCGGTTGCCCATCGGCCTGGGCCGAGCTGTCGCAACGCTTTGGCGTGTTGCCGTTCGCCGATTTACTGCAACCGGCGATCGGTCTGGCCAGAGACGGTTTTCCGCTGTCGCCGGTGGTTGCCCATCAATGGCAGATCACACTGGATGAGTTCAGTCCCCATCGCAATGAAGTGCTGCAGGCCTGGTTCGATACGTTCCTGATTGACGGTCGCGCGCCCCAGGCCGGGGAGCTGTTCCGGAACCCGGCGCAGGCGCGAACCCTTGAGGAGTTGGCCAGCACTCGTTGCGAGAGTTTGTATCGCGGCGCACTGGCACAACGCCTGGATGCGCATTCGCGGGCAACGGGCGGCTATCTGCGCGCCACGGATCTTGAGCATTACCGCGCGCAATGGGTCGAGCCGATTCACGTCAATTACCGTGGCGTGGATGTCTGGGAAATCCCGCCGAGCGGGCAGGGGCTGGTGGCGCTGATGGCGCTGAAGATTCTTGAAGGGTTCGACTTCGATCACCGTGACAGCCAGCAGACCTGGCACCGGCAACTGGAGGCGATGAAACTGGCCTACAGCGATGGCCTGCACTACATCACCGATCCGCTGCACATGCGCGTGGCCGTGGCCGATCTGTTGAGCGACGAATACAGCGCCCGCCGCCGCGCTCAGATCGGCGAACAGGCGCAGCCGCCGAAGCCGGGTGATCCTCACGCCAGCGGCACGGTGTATCTGGCCACGGCGGATGGGCAAGGCAATATGGTTTCGTTCATCCAGAGCAATTACCACGGCTTCGGCTCAGGCGTGGTGCTGCCGGACAGCGGCATCGCCCTGCAGAACCGTGGGCAGGAATTCAGCCTGGATCCCGAGCATGCCAACGCGTTGGCGCCGGGGAAAAAGACCTTTCACACGATCATTCCTGGATTCCTCACCAAGAACGGTCAGGCGCTGGGCCCGTTCGGGGTGATGGGCGGCTACATGCAGCCGCAAGGTCATGTGCAGATGGTGATGAACCTGGTGGATTTCGGCCTGAACCCGCAGTCGGCACTGGACGCGCCGCGCTGGCAATGGCTCGGCGGCATGAAGGTCGGCATCGAACAGGGCGCTTCACGGGATCTGGCCAATGCGTTGGCGCGTCGCGGGCACGAGGTGCAAATCGCCAGTGACCTGACGGATTACGGACGCGGGCAGATTATTCTGCGTGATCCAGTGACGGGCGTACTGTGTGGCGGGACTGAGCCGCGGGCGGATTCGCATATCGCAGTCTGGTAGAGACGGCAGGCACTCGTCAGGTCGGGAGCACACACTTTTTCACAAAGACCTCCCGGGATCCAATCGGTGGCAGAATCTCCCTGACTTGAACGTTCAGGAGAACATCATGCTTCGTGTGTTTGAACGAAGACTCGACCCTTTCCCGCCTGACGAGGTGCCACCGCCACCCAACGGTCTGGCTAAATTTCTCTGGGCCTGCACTCGCGGCGCTCGCGGCTACATTCTGGCACTGGCGTTGCTCAGCGCCGCCGTATCGGTCTATGAAGCCTGGCTGTTTTCCTTCCTCGGCCAGGTCGTCGATCTGCTCTCGACGTGGCAGGCCGGCGGCGAAGCGGCGGTGCAGGAGAGCCGCGTGTTGTGGGGCATGGGCATTGTCATGGTCTTGAGTGTCGGTCTGGTGGCGTTGCGCACCATGGTCCAGCACCAGATTCTGGCGATTAACCTGCCGCTGCGCCTGCGCTGGGATTTCCATCGGCTGATGCTGCGGCAGAGCCTTTCGTTTTTCTCCGACGAGTTCTCCGGCCGGGTCACGACCAAGGTCATGCAGACGGCGCTTGCCGTGCGCGACGTGCTGTTCACCATGATCGAGATCCTGCCGGGGATTGGCGTGTACTTCATCGCGATCATTGCCCTGGCTGGCGGTTTTGCGCTGAAGCTGATGCTGCCGTTTCTTGCTTGGGTCGTGCTGTTCGGTCTGGCCATGTGGTACTTCGTGCCGCGCCTGGGCAAGGTCGGCCAGGAACAGGCCAACGCGCGGTCGATGATGACCGGGCGTATCGCCGACGCGTACACCAACATCACCACGGTGAAGTTGTTCTCCCACTCCAACCGCGAAGCACATTTTGCGCGGGCGGCGATGGAAGATTTCAAGCAGACTGGCTTTCGCCAGATGCGTCTGGTCAGCCTGTTCGAGATCGTCAATCAGGCCTTGGTGGTGGCGTTGATCATGTCTGCCGGGGGCTACGCCCTGTGGCTGTGGCACCAGGGCGACGTCGGCGCCGGTGCGGTGGCGGCGATTACCGCCATGGCGTTGCGGATCAATGGCATGTCGAACTGGATCATGTGGCAAATGACCTCGCTGTTCGAAAGCATCGGTACCGTCCAGGATGGCATGGCGACGCTGACCCAAGGCACCAAAGTGCAAGACGCGCCGGATGCCGGCGTGCTGGTCACTTCTGGCGGCGAGGTGACGTTCGACAAGGTCAAGTTCAACTACGGTGGCGAGCGTCAGGTGCTCGATGGCCTGAGCCTGAGCATTCGTCCCGGTGAAAAAATCGGTCTGGTGGGCCGCTCCGGTGCGGGCAAATCGACGCTGATCAACTTGCTGCTGCGTTTCTATGACGTCGACAGCGGCGAGATTCGTATCGACGGCCAGAACATTGCGCACGTGACCCAGGACAGCCTGCGCAGCGCGATCGGCATGGTCACCCAGGACACATCGCTGCTACACCGTTCGATTCGCGACAACATTGCCTACGGCCGGCCCGATGCCACCGACGCACAGATCCGCCGCGCCGCTGCCAACGCGCAGGCTGATGAGTTCATCAGCCAACTCAGCGACCGTCAGGGCCATACCGGCTACGACACCCTGGTGGGCGAGCGCGGGATCAAGCTGTCCGGCGGCCAGCGGCAACGGGTGGCGATCGCCCGGGTGATGCTGAAGAACGCGCCGATCCTGCTGCTGGACGAAGCCACCAGCGCGCTGGACTCGGAAGTCGAAGTGGCGATTCAGGAAAGCCTCGACGACATGATGCAGGGCAAGACCGTGATCGCGATCGCGCATCGACTGTCGACGATTGCGGCGATGGATCGGCTGATTGTCATGGATGACGGGCGCATCATTGAGCAGGGCACCCACGCCGAATTGCTGGAGAAGAACGGCGTGTATGCGCGGCTGTGGGCGCATCAGAGTGGCGGGTTTCTGGGTGAAGACAAAGGCGTGGTGGAGGCCTTGGATCAGGCGTAAGCGGGCAGGGCACATGGCCGGGTCATCTTGTGGGTCCCCGGCCAATTTGCCTTGGTGCATTCAAGCCAGATCGGCACTCGCCATCATTCGAACGCTGGCAAACGTCGATTCGTTTCTCGCCTGATCAAGCGTTGTCAGTGTGTTGATCGATGACGGCGGCGTTATCCGTTTACGACTCATTGCAGAACCAGAGCGCTCGTCGCTCGGCGGCACCCCAAAGTGCTCGCGATAGCATTTTGAGAAGTGCGGTGTGGAGGCAAATCCGCAGACATACGCCAGTTCTACGATCGACAGCGAGGTTTGCTTGAGCAGTTGTCGCGCGCGAATCAGCCGCAACCTCAAGTAGTAGCGTGACGGCGTGCATTGCAGGTATTTCTGAAACAACCGCTCCAGCTGTCGGCGTGACAGATCGACGTATTCGGCGAGGTTGTCCAGCTCGATCGGCTCCTCAAGATTGGCCTCCATCAACGCAACGACTTCTTGCAGCTTGGGCTGATGCGTACCGACCACATGCTTGAGCGGTACGCGTTGATGGTCCTGCTCGTTGCGGATGCGCTCGTAAACAAACATCTCCGAGATGGCGGCGGACAATTCACGACCATGATCGCGGGCGATCAGGTGCAGCATCATGTCCAGCGGCGCTGTTCCTCCGGAACTGGTAAAGCGGTTGCGGTCGAGGGTGAAGAGGCTGGTGCTGACGTTTACGCGTGGGAAAGCTTCCTGCATGGCCGCCAGAAATTCCCAATGTACGCTGCACTCATAACCATCGAGCAATCCGGCTTTGGCGAGTGCCCAGCTACCGGTGCACACACCGCCCAAGCGTCTGGATTGGCGCGCCAGGGCTTGCAGCCAGGATGTGTGCTCGCGGGTGATCACGCTCTGGATGCCGACCCCGCCGCAGACAATCACCGTGTCCGCCACGCCGGGGTTGCTCCACGAGCCATCCGGCGTGATCGGGACCCCGTCGCTGGCCCAAACAGCCGCACCATTGGCGCTGAAGGTATGCCAGCGATACAGCGTTCGCCCCGACAATTGATTGGCCATGCGCAATGGCTCGACGGCGGATGCCAGCGACATGAGAGTAAATTTATCCAACAGCAGAAACCCGACGGATTGGGTCGTACCGTCGGCCACGGAGGGGGTCGATGACATCGTGTCCTCACAGGAATCGGTCTGAGATGCAGGCGTCGGTCATTCCCTTGGTCTTCGCCAAGGGAATATCGGCTTCGGCGTGAACGCCTAGCCCACCGACGTCGCGCGTGCCGCCGGGGCAGGGTGACGCGACGTGATCAGGCCGATAAAGGAGATTGCCAGCGCCAGGCCAATGGTGGTGGTGACTTCGGTGCGGTGCTGCGGGGTGATCATCATGACCGCCAGCGCCGCGCAGATGAAGCCGATCACCAGCCACGTCAGCCATGGAAACAACCACATGCGGAAGGTCAGCTCGACCTTGCGCTGTTGCAATATCCGCCGCATGCGCAGCTGCGACACCGCAATGGCGAGGTACACCAGAAGGGCAATCGCCCCGGAACTGGCCAGCAGGAACTCGAACAGCCCGGCGGGCATAAAGTAGCTCCACACGGTGATCGACGCACCCAGCACGGTGCTGGCGATCACGGCGGCCCGTGGCACACCGGCCGCGGAAGTCGCCTTCAGCGCTTTCGGTGCATCGCCGCGACGGCCCAGCGAGTACAGCATGCGCGAGGCAATGTAGATCGAGGAGTTCATGCAACTGGCCACGGCGATCAGGACGACGACGTCGACCATGAACTTGGCATTTGGAATATTCATGATTTCCAGGGCGCGCTGATACGAGCCCACCGACGCCAGCAACGGATCATTCCAGGGCACCACGGAGATGACCACGAAGATCGACAGCAGGTAGAACACGCCGATGCGCCAGATCACCGAGCGGGTGGCCTTGGCAATGTTCTGCGCCGGGTTATTCGATTCGGCGGCTGCGATGGTCACCGCTTCCGTACCGATGAAGCTGAACATGATCGTGATGAAAGCGCCGACCACCGCGGACAAGCCGTTGGGCGCAAACCCGCCGTGCTCGGCCATCAGGCCGCTCAACCCGCTGACTTCGCGGTCGGGCACCCAGCCCATCAACACGGCAAAACCGACCCCGATGAAGCCGATGATCGCCACAACCTTGGCCATGGCGAACCAGAATTCGAACTCACCATACTTGGATACGCTGAACAGGTTGGTCACCACCAGCGCGATGATCGATCCCAACGCGAACAGCCAGGCATCGACCTGCGGAAACCATTGGTGCAGCACATGCCCGGCCGCCAATGCCTCGATGGGAATCACCAACACCCAGAACCACCAGTACAGCCAACCGATGGTAAAACCGGCCCAGCGGCCGATGGCCTGGTCGGCGTAGGTGGAGAACGAACCGGTGTCCGGATTGGCCACCGCCATCTCGCCGAGCATGCGCATGACCAGCACGACGAGCAAACCTGAAAACAGATAGGCGAGAAGCACCGCCGGCCCTGCTGCGGCAATCGCGTGTCCTGAACCGACGAACAAACCGGCGCCGATAATCCCGGCGATGGACAGCATTGTGACGTGACGAGGCTTGAAGCCCTGCGCCAATTGGCTACTCGAATCCATGGAGTTCGGGCTGATCATCGGTATTTTTATTCTCTGCTGATCGACATTTAAGCAATTGAACGGGCACGCGATCGGTCACCATCGTTGCCTGCTGAACTCCCGAAAGAAGCCCGTCCAACCGCCGCAGTTCTTATCAACCCCATGATCTGACCGGGATTGTTTTGATAGGAAGACACGGCACCTTAGCCGGCCTTGCTGCCGATTCAATAGCCTGATTGCGCCATGATCGTGTCTGATATCGACATGTGAATACCATGAGGTCGTATTGGAGACCTGTCGGTCACGCAAGGCTCTGGCAATCAAAATCCAGATTGACCAAGTCATGTTCGTTTTTGAGATGGGGGCCTGAATTCGACGGTGAAGCCAAACTGGGTCCCACAAGTCAGGCTATCCAGTGGGCAAAACAGGATCAAATCACAGTTGGCCGCAACTCCTGCGCCAGTTCAATCAATGCACGCAACCGCGCGGGCACGAAGCGATGGCCCGAGTAATAGAGCCTCAGTCCGCCAAATGACGGGCACCACGGCATCAACACCGGCAGCAGGGCGCCGCTCGCCAGCTCTTCCTGAATGAACCACTCGGAAATGAAACCAATGCCAAGGCCTGACAAAACGGCCTGTTTGATTGCCAGCATTTCGTTGGAGGCGAAGCATACCGGCAGATCCATCTGCAGCTTTTGGCCATCGCGCTCCAATTCCCACTGGTAGAGGCCACCATGGGCCATGCGCATGCCGATGCTTCGGTGGGTGAGCAGATCTCGCGGATGTTCGGGCACGCCGTGGCGTTCGAAGTACTCGGGCGTTGCGACCACAAGCATCCGAATGTCACCTGACAGTGCCACGGCAATCATGTCTTGCGGCACGGACTCCGCCAGGCGAATCCCGGCGTCGAAGCCACCGGCGATGATGTCGACCATGCTTGATTCGCTGACGATGTCGATACGTACGTCGGGATAGCGCTGAGCGTACTGCTTCAATAGCGGATCCAGCAGCAGGTAGGCCGCGCCATGGGGTGCATTGATGCGCAATGTGCCGCTCGGCTCATCGGGGCCGACGCTGGCTTCTTCGCCGGCACTTTTGATCTGTGCCAACGCAGGTGTGATGCGTGCCACATAGCGTTGCCCAATGTCGGTGAGAGCAACGCTGCGCGTGGAGCGATTGAACAGGCGCACTTTCAGGCGTGCTTCCAGACCGGCCACCGCGCTGCTCACAGCAGTTGTGGACATGCCCAGCTCCTGTGCGGCGCCGCGAAAACTGCTGCGCCGCGCCACGGCTAACACCACTTCCAGCTCGGTCATTCCTGTTCTGTGCATGGATCGTCCTGAATATAAGGATGCTTCATCAGCCAAAGGATGGCTTATCGGAATAATGAACCCTTCTTAGACTTCATCACAGAGGCTCGATTCAGACGAGTCGTTTTGAGCGAGGAGTCGCCATGCAACGCATTGAACATATCTATATCAACGGCGAGTTCGTTCTTCCACACGGTCAGGAATGGTTCGACCTTCATAACCCGAGCACCGAGCAAGTCATCGGTCAGATTCGGCTGGGCGATGCATTGGACGCACAGCGTGCGATCGCAGCCGCCAAGGCTGCATTTCCGGCGTGGGCCCGTACTAGCCGGGAGGAGCGCATTGCGGCACTGCACCGCATGCACCGGGCCGTGGCGGCAAAGGAGGAAGAACTGCTGGAAGCCATCGTCACGGAATACGGTGCACCTGCGGCTCGCGCACGCTCGATGTCGACTTATCCGGCCGACGTGATTGCGCAGGCAATCGATGCTCTGGAGGCGTTCGATTTCGAGGAACAGGTCGGCACGGCCAGAGTCATTCTGACGCCCGTGGGTGTGACCGGTCTGATCACGCCATGGAACAGCAATGCGGGCTTCATCTGCAACAAGCTGGCCACCGCGCTGGCGACAGGCTGCACCGCCGTCATCAAGCCTAGCGAGATGAGCGCGTTGCAGACGCAGGTCGTGGTCAGTGCGTTGCACGAAGCGGGGTTGCCACCGGGTGTATTCAATGTCGTCAACGGACGGGGTGATGTGGTTGGCGAGGCGATCGCCGGTCATCCCGACGTTGCCAAAATCTCGTTTACGGGATCGTCCGCTGTCGGTAAGCATCTCGTCAGAACCGGTGCCGACACCATGAAGCGTGTGACGCTGGAACTCGGCGGCAAGTCGCCCACCGTGGTGCTTGATGATGCTGATCTGCAGGCGGTCATGCCGATGGTGCTGCAAGCCGGATTTCTCAACAGCGGCCAGGCGTGCATCGCGGGCACTCGCATTCTCGTGCCGCGCGGCCGGCTGGCAGAGTTTGAGCGGATTGCGAAGGAGGGCGTCTCACAGATCCGATCGGGCGATCCGCGTAACACCGACACCGATATCGGTCCGATGGTTAGCCAGAAACAATGGGAACGGGTGCAGCGCTACATCCGTATCGGCCAGGAAGAAGGCGCAAGGTTGCTGGCGGGTGGCGAAGGTCGCCCGGAAGGCTTGCATGCCGGATGGTTTGTGAAGCCCACGATCTTCACTGATGCCAACAACCGGATGCGCATTGCACGTGAGGAAATCTTCGGGCCGGTGTTGACGATCATCCCCTACGAGGATGATGCCGAAGCGATCAGCATTGCCAACGATACGGACTATGGGCTGAGCGCCCTGGTACTGGGAAAAAGCGCTGAACGTTGTATGAACGTAGCCCGCCAGATCAATGCGGGACGCGTGCTCATCAACACCCTGACCCACGAACCGCGTGCCCCCTTCGGTGGATTCAAGCATTCAGGCCTTGGGCGCGAAATGGGCAGGTGGGGGATGAGCGCGTATTTGGAGCCGAAGACGTTGATCAGCCATGACACGTTGAAATGACTGGGTCAGATTCCTGTCGTCAACAGGGTCGAACAACTTGCCGCCTCAGGACGGCAAGTTGCTTCAGGCCTTACAGAGTAAATGACAACGCAGAGAAGACCATCCCGCCACTGCCTGCCCAGCCCATGCAAAACTGGCCGTTCTCGGCTTCGCCCCGACTCATGGCATCGAAGATACCGTAGGGGATGGACGCGGTAATGATGTTGCCGGTCTTATGCCCGACGTGGTGCAGCTTGTGATCAATACCAATCAGTTGCCCAATGTGCTCCCACATCTTTGGCGAACCGGTATGAATAAACACTTTATGAACATCTGCTGCAGAGATGTTTTGCAGATTGAAGACTTTTATCGCTTCATTGCGGCCATCTTCATGCAAGGCTGCCGCGTAGGAATTGAATTGATACTGCCCACCGGTCGGTGAAATACGTGGAATATCCTCCTCATTGCAGAACAGTTTCCAATCCGGCAGAGAGATGGTCGACAAGTCACTCAAGTCCGGCCGGTTGATGTACGAGAACTTGAAGTTGCCGGGGGCTTCATGACTGAGGATGGTAACCGTGACGGCTTCGCCAATGGTAAAACTCGGAAACTTGTAAGCCAGTTCCGCCGACGACTGCAAAGAGAAGTTCTTGGGCATGACCGGCCCGCCAGCAGACATGCCAAATTCCATATTGACGATCGCCGCGTAGCGAATCTCGCCGGCCTGCATTTTGCTGTTGATGACATCCATGGCTGTCACCCAACCGTTGCAGGCGTCCACCACATCAAAGTTTCTGCAGCTCAGGCCCAGCGCCTTGGCGATGAACGTACTGTTGGCCGGCTCGATGAAGCCTCGCGTGACGTTCGGATAGATCAACAGATCCAGGTCGGTCTTGTCGATATTGGCCTGAGCGAGCGCCGAGTTGAATGCAGTCTCCATCAGTTGCATCGGCGTTTCGTCGGCGCCCAGCCAGTGACGCGTGCCGCTGCCGCTTTTTTCAAGCAACTTACTGATGGTCTTCAAGGTTTTTGGCAAGTCTTCCTGGAACGTATCTTTAGAGTGTTCCTCGACCAGGTTTATAACGTCTTGATTGCTGATAATGCGTGACGGGAGAATCCCGGACAGCCCAACTATTTTCATATGACTTCCTTGTTGAAAGTATGCATCCGTGGGCAATGGCTGCGGATGAGCAAACCCTTACTCATCCCTGTAAGGAGCCACTGGCGGCAATACTTTTAGCACAAAGAAAACGCCGATCAAGAAGGTTGTTCGTTATTTCCCTCAATCGAATTGAATCATGACCTGGGTCAATTTAACGGCTTTCAAGTTAATCGAAAAAACAGTCGGGCGGACCCTCGCGACGCGGTTGGCATCTGTGTTTGATGTCGTCGGCTATCGGCGAAAAGGACACACCTGAAGGGATAAACACCCCTCAATAGCCAATTTTCGTCACGTGGTTGCGTAAAAGCCCCAAGCTGGCCCTAAAATCCTCGAAAACCGAGGGAACTATTAACGTCCACCAACAGACTGAGCTGCTGTTGCGACCCTCATGCAAACGTCGCACGAAACGATTTCTACAATAAATGGAGCGCACAATGGGCAGGGCAGGCGATGAATTTGATTTCTGGTGGGGTACTTCCGGGTCGTGGGTGGAACCGCCGAATGTGCGCCGCAGCGGCACCAGCGGTGTCCAGCTGGTTGTTCAAGGTGACAAGACGTTTTTCGTAAAGCGTCAGACCGGCCATTTGTTCCGCAGTCTCCGTTACCCCACTGGCCGACCCACCGCACTGCGTGAAGGCGTTGCCCTTTCAAGACTCGAACAACTGGGCGTGAATGCGCCAAGACCGGTATTTTATGGCGCGAGAAAAGTCGACGGCATATGGCAGGGTGTCTTGGTTACCAAAGACCTGGGCGGCTTCATCGATCTGGATACCTGGTATAGCCAGGGCGCTGCAAGCCTGTTGACCACAGAGCAACATCTGCGACTTCTTGAACGTTTGGCGCAAATGCTGGCGCGGATGCATTCGGGCAAATGGCAGCACGGTTGCATGCGTTCCAAACACATCTTTATCAAGGCGTCGATTACCGACACAGACTTCGATTTCGAACTGGCGCTGCTTGACCTGGAGAAATCTCGCGGTCGTGCTACGGCAATGGGCGCGGCGCGTCACGACATTCCTCAACTCAGACGGCATTCTTTCTGGGATGAGTCGCAGTGGCGGCATTTCCTTTCCTGCTACGAGCAAGCCGTTGGCAGAACCCTGTAAAAAGATTGTGCGGCAGTGACACCCGCTCAATCTGCGCCTGACAATAGCACCAGCGAACGCCGTCCGGGTTGGTAATGCACACACTCAGGCGTGGGGTGGCGGGCGACCGCGACAGTCGCCCGCTGGCTGCTCAGATTTGCGCCTGGCCGCCGTCAACAAACAGCTCGATACCGTTAACGAAACTGGCGTCATCGGAGGCCAGGAACAACGCGGCGCTGGCAATTTCGTCAGCTTCACCGACACGCCCCATGGGGATCAGCGAGGCCATATAGTCGAGCAAGCCCTGCTGCTGAGCGGCATCGGGGCCGGCCAATTCAACCAGGCCAGGCGTGCGGGTGGCGCCGGGGCTGATGGTGTTGATGCGCACCTGGCGGTCTTTCAAGTCCAGAATCCAGTTGCGGGCAAATGAACGCACGGCGGCTTTGGACGCGGCGTAAACACTGAATGCGGCGGTGCCCGAGCTGCCCGCCGTAGAGCCGGTGAGAATCACCGAGGCTTTTTGGGCCAGCAGTGGCAGTGCCTTTTGCACAGTGAACACCACGCCTTTTACGTTGCGATTGAAGGTGTCGTCGTACTGCTGTTCAGTGATTTCACCCAGTGGCAGCATCGATCCGCCACCCGCATTGGCGAACAGCACATCGATTCGGCCGTGGGTTGCGCCAATCTGGCGATACAACGCGTCCAACTGATCAAGGTTGGCGGAGTCCACCTGAACGCCGGTGGCGTTGCCAACCGCGGCGACAGCGGCGTCCAGTTCGGCTTGGCGACGGCCCGTGATATAGACGTGAGCGCCTTCCTGAGCGAAGCGTTTGGCAGTGGCCAGACCGATGCCTGAGGTGCCGCCGGTAACCAATGCAATTTTGCCTTCGAGTTTGTCAGTCATGGGGTTTCTCCCGTATTTCGATTGAGTGAGTTGCGGTGTGGGAGAAGCTTATCGACGGGAAAAAACTTTCAAAATAGAATTGTCTGAAACCTATCGTTGCAGAAATGAAATGAGCAGACTTCCGGATTTTGAAGGGTTGGCGATGTTTGCCAAGGTAGCCGAAGAGGGCTCGTTCGCCGGCGCGGCACGGGTCATGAGCGTGTCGGTGCCGACGGTATCGCGAGCTGTCGCACGGTTGGAGGAGCGTCTGGGCGGGCGCTTGTTCAACCGCACCTCGCGGCAACTGGCACTCACCGAATTCGGCGCGAGCATGGCGGCCAAGGCGGGTGAGATTTATCGGCAGGCTGAAGAGGTGGAAAGCGAGGCTCAGGATTTATCGGTCCAGCCCCGCGGCCAAGTACGCTTGGCGATACCCATGTCGTTTGGCTTGCGTTGGGTGGCACCACTGATGCCGCAGTTGCTGCGCCAGTATCCCGAGCTGTCGATTGACCTGCACCTTTCGGATGCCTCGGTTGACCTGATCGCCGAGGGCTTTGATGCGGCGTTACGCATCGCCGTATTACCGGATTCCTCGCTGGTTGCAAGGCGCCTGTGTGCCGTCACTCAATACCTGGTCGCCTCGCCGGCTTATCTGGACGCTTATGGCCATCCTTGCCACCCCCGCGAACTCGCGTCCCGCACGTGCCTGAGTTATGCCTACCGGGCCCGCAGCCAAGTGTGGCGGTTCACCCATAAAGACGGCAGCGAAGAAGACGTGGTGCCCAGCGGTCCATTAAGAGTGACCAACTCGGATGCGTTATTGCCGGTGTTGCTTGAGGGCCAGGCCATCGCCGAACTGCCGGAATTTATCGCCAGCGAATACTTGAAAGACGGACGCTTGGTCGTGGTGCTACCGGAATGGAGCATGGCCCGTGGCGGTTTGTATTTCGTCACCCCCTCGGCGCGTACACGGCCAGTGAAAATCAAAGCGCTGTCGGACTTTTTTGCCGAACATCTAAGCCAGCCTGAATGGCGATGGCCGTCATGAGACGTTGGCTTTCAATTATGAAACGATGATTTTCATTAACGTCTATTTTTGAAATCAAAGGGATCTCCTAACGTGATCAGGTCAGCCGCACCGTGCCGTGGTCCACCGACGTTTCAGCGCTGGCCGCCCGGTTGAAGGCTTGCGCGGCGAGATCCATGGCCTCGACATGATCGATGAGGCGCTGCGCCCCACTCGTAGGCGTCAGGCCTGAGGGCGTGCGGGTGAACAGGCTCAAGCCGAGTGTCTGCTCAAGATGATCGAGACGTCGGCGGGCCGTGGCCTGCGTAATCCCCAACAACTTCGAAGCACCGCTCAGGCTGCCGGAACGCAGCACCGCAAGGAACACCTGCTGGCTCTCCCATTCAAGACCGCTCATACATTCTTGACCAACAGCTGCTCCTTTTTTGCTCTTCTGCTCGGGCGTGTGAAAAGGGATCATGCGCGCCGAACTTATCCGGGCGTCATTGTAAGGAGTCAACGCATGAGATTCACCGGTCAATGTCTGTGTGGGCGCGTCAGCATCGAAATCGAGGCGCAGCAACTGCCACCGCTGTATGCCTGTCATTGTCTGAACTGTCAGCGTTGGAGTGGCAGCGCGTTCGGCCTGCACGTGCTATGCCCGGCTTCGGCAGTGCAGGTGAAGGGCGAAACGGCGACCTTTGTACGCGAATACCAAGGGCAGACCTCCACGCAACATGTCTGCGGCGAGTGCCATACCCGCCTGTTCAACGAGACAACCGCCGCGCCCGGCATGCGTGTGGTGCGGGCCGGCGTGTTGGAAGGTACGGAGCGCTTCACGCCGGTGGCGCATATCTGGACGCGACGCAAGCAACCCTGGCTGGTTCTGCCGCAAGGCGTTGCACAATGGGAGGAGAGCCCGACGCCCCAGGCGTTTGCCAGCGCACTCGGGTAAAGAAGCAAGATGGTGGCTTAACAATACTCACCAACGCTTGTACGTTGTCCCTTGGATAAGGGGGCAACACACTTCATCTCTATTGATCGAATCAAATCATGCGTCCTCCAGCGCTGGTCAAAAAACGCTTGCTCTGGGCCATTACAGCTGCACGAGCACTGTGATGCCTTTCTTCCGTCGCGATCCTTATCAGAGTTCTTGCCCTCAGCCTGGAATGTCGGCCAAGAGCTGAGGAGCAGTTATCAGAAATGGAAATAGGATCTTAATTTTTCATACCTTTTCTGGCCGATCTCATTTCCTCTGCTAGGTTTTTCTAATGTTCAATCTGTCGCTGGAAGATTGATTCACCGAGAAACCGTCCCAAGCAAGGATGCCTTCCGTATGAACAAAACACCTTTATTCGCCAGCGGTCTGTTCGCTACCGCGGTATTGCTCGGCGCGGTTGCCGTGCAGGCACAGACCTCGCCAGTAGTGCAGGTATCGGGCCCCGAAGCCGATGTGAAGGTGACCGAAACCTACGTACGGATGATGGCGCGGGAGGCGTATTTCTGGGGTTGGCCGATGGCCAATATTTACAACCGTCGCCTTAAGTTCAAGGATCTGCCGCAGGCCGGGTTGATGGGGGGCATCGTGCCCGTGGCGCCGATCAATCATCTGTCGATGCTCACCGATTACATTTCACCGGGGGAACGCCTGGTGGCCTGTCCGAACCAGGATGTGGTCTACGGTGCGGGCAGCATTGCGCTGGATATCGAACCGGTGGTGATTCAGGTGCCGGACTTTGGCGACCGGTTTTGGGTTTATCAGGTGGTGGACCTGCGCTCCGACAGCTTCGCCGAGCTAGGAAAAATGTACGCCACCAAGCCGGGCTTCTATCTGTTGGTGGGGCCGGACTGGAACGGCAAGGTGCCTGAGGGCATCTCCCAGGTTTTTCGTGCAAAGACCAACACCGGTTTCGTGATTCCGCGGGTCTTCCAGGACGATACGGCTGAAGATCGCAAGGCTATTCAGCACTATCTGTCGGGCATCGACATGTACCCGCTGTCCAAATACGACGGCAAACTCAAGCAGCGTGACTGGAGCCAGTCGCCGAAATTCCCTGCCGAGGCGTCGGGTGACGAGGAAACGCGTTGGGTGCTCCCGGAAAAGTTCTTCGATGAGCTGCCGGCGATTCTCAAGGACGCCAAACCGCTGCCGGGAGAAGAGGCGCGCTATGCGCAATTGGCGGTGCTGGCACAAATCGCCCAGCGCGATCCCGAGCTGAAAAAAGCCATGATCGACGAGGCGCAAAAGTCTGATGCAGACGTGGTCAAGCCGTTGTTGCAGTTCCGCAACTACGGGAAGCAACTGCCCAATCACTGGAGCACCATCGACAACGGCGCAGCGTTCGGCACTGACTACTTCCTGCGTACGGCAGTTGCCCGGTCGAACATCTTCGTCAACAAACAGATCGAGACCAAGTACTTCTATCAGGATCTGGACGAGTCCGGCGTGCGGCTCAACGGTGCCCAGCGCTACAGCGTAACCTTCCCCAAAGGCGCGCTGCCGCCGGTCAAGGGTTTCTGGTCGCTGACGCTGTACAACCAGCAGCATTTCTTCGCCGAAAACTCGTTGGGGCGTTATTCCCTCGGCACCAAGAACAAGTCGCTCAAGACCAACGCCGATGGCTCGCTGACGCTCTATGTGCAGAGCGATTCGCCGGGCGCCGACAAGGAAAGTAACTGGCTCCCGGCGCCGAAGGGCGCGGACTTCTCGCTCTATGTTCGCGCCTACTGGCCGGAAGCGGCCGCGATGAATGGCCAGTGGACGCCACCGGCGGTGGTCAAGGTCAACTGAACCGATTTTCCAACTGCGTTCATAAGGACAGCCGATGAACCGTTTGCGCACCTCACTGATGGCCTTGGCCGTAAGCCTCTCCCTAAGCGGCCTCGCCGACGCCGCGACGCGTTATGAAGAACTGGCCAATCAGCCTTTTGAAAAAGGCTTCCCGACCGAAGCGACCGCACGCAGCCTGATTGAGGAGCTGGTGTTCCAGCGCGCCGTGCAGTCGTATCTGTGGGCTCTGCCGGCGATCAATATCTGGTCGATGAAGGAAGCGTCGGAGAAGCAGTTCGGCGCGGGCTACAACATCCTGCCGACCTGGAAAAAACGCATCAACGCCAAGACTCTGGTAACCACACCAAATTCCGACCTGGTCTACGCCATGAGCTATCTGGATCTGGCGAAGTACGGCCCGTTGGTGGTTGAAGCACCGCCCGGTGTGCAGGGCATGTTCGATGACTTCTTCCAGCGCCCGATTGTCGGGCCGACCATCGACGGCAGAACCTGGCGCGGTGACGTTGGCCTGGCGGGTCCCGACAAGGGCAAGGGCGGCACCTATGTGCTGCTCCCGCCTGATTACACAGGGCCGGAGCCGACCGAGGGATTCGTCTATCGCTCGCGCACCAACAACGTGTTCCTGTTCTGGCGCACCTTTTTCAAGGATCCGAAAGACCTCAGCGTGCCGGTAGCCGAAGTCGAGCGTACGAAGATTTATCCGCTGGGCAAGAAGGACTCGGCGCTGCCGATGCAATTCCCCGACGCCACCGGCGCACCGATCAACATGCTGTTCCCCGAAGACGGTCGCTACTTCGACATGCTCTCGCGTTTCATCGACGCCGAAGCCGTCGATCCGGCGGACATGGACATGCGCGGCTTCCTGCACACCCTAGGCATCGAGAAGGGCAAGCCCTTTGCCCCGGATGCCGAACGACGCAAGCTGCTGGATGACGCCGCGCGTACCGCGTTCAAGATGAGCAAGGTGGTGACCAGTCACCTGCTGTACAAAGAGCCGGGGGGGCTGTACTACAAGGATCGCCAATACGTGAACACCTTTGCCGGGGAGAACACCGAGTTTCAATCCAGCGGCAGTTTCACCAATCTTGAGCAGCGCGTGGCGTTCTTCACCTCGGCCTATTCCGACAGCCCGGGCATGGTCATGAACATGGTCGGCGCCGGTGCCAAGTATCCCGCCACCACCCGAGACGCCGAGGGCAAGTTCCTCGACGGCGCCCAGACCTACAAGCTCAACCTCCCGGCCAATGTCCCGGCGGCGTTGTTCTGGTCGGTCACCGCCTACGACAACCTCACGGCATCGGGCCTGGACAACGGCCAGCCGTTCCCGTCCCTCAATCAAATGGATAAACCGGCGCAGAACAGCGACGGCTCCACCGACATCTACTTCGGGCCGACATCGCCGGGCGAGGGCAAGAACTGGATCAAGACCGTACCGGAGAAAGGCTTCCTGGTGATCGTGCGGTTGTATGGGCCGAAGCAGGCGTTTTTTGACCAGAGCTGGAAGCCAAGTGATCTGATCAAACAATAGAAGCTCCCCAGACGTGAACAATTGGACCCTGCGCCTTCAGTACGCCTGGTGAAATGGAGGGCAAATCGATGCAATCGATAAGGATTCGATCAAGTCTGACACTCTGCGGGGCGGTGCTCAGTGGCTTGGCCTGTGCCGCCAGCCCTCTGCCGAAACTGGGTTCCCCGTCAGTTGCAGGGGCCAAGGTCGATCCGGAAAAGTGCCACCAGCTTCAACAGGACTTCGACATTGACCTGAAAGAGGTGGTCAAGGCCGGCTGCGAACCGTCCACCGAACAGATATCCAGACTGATGGACAACCCGGTGGGCAACCTTGTTCTGCTGTTCAACCAGTACGATTACACCGCGCTCAAAGGTCCGCACAGCAACGGCACACGGATGCTCGGCAAATACAGTTTCATGCCGACTTTTCCGATCTCTCTTGGCGAAGACTGGAACCTGATCAACCGCCTGCCGATCAGCTACGTCAGCGCCCCGGTCAACCGCAAGGCCGGTAATCTGATAGGCATGGGCCCCAACGAGATTCTGCACGATCGTGGTGACTTCACCTCGGTTGTGCAGGACCCGTTCGACCGCACCAGCGGTTTCGGCGACCTGGCCTACGTCGGCGTGTTTTCGCCCAAGGAGCCGATCCGCTTTGCTGGCGGCGGCAAGATGGTCTGGGGTTTCGGCCCGACTGCGATGTTCCCGACTGCCGAAGAAGACGTGCTCGGTACGGGCAAATATTCGCTGGGCCCGGCGTTGGTCGCCGCGTACCTCGGCCCGGACTGGACCCTTGGCGTGTTCCCGCAGCACTGGTGGTCGGTTGGCGGTGATAGCAAGCGCAAGGACGTCAGCCTGACCAATGTGCAGTATTTCATTCAGCGGGCGATTCCGGGGCCGAAACAGTGGCGCATCGGCATGACCCCCAACGTCACGGTCAACTGGAAGGCCGAGGGCGGCAACAAAGTCACGTTTCCCATCGGGATCGGCGCTGGGCGAATCTTCAATTTCGGCAAGTTGCCGGTGAGGGTTTCCGGGGAGATTCAGTACTCGGCGATTCATCCGGATGACCTGATCAGTAGCCGCTGGAATTTCCGGCTGTCGTTCATTCCGGTCATACCTACCTTTATGTTTTGAAGATTACCCCAAGCCGGGGCGTGCATGCGGGGGCATCAGAGCAGAGGGTTTGTGGGGCAGGGCGCTCAATCGCCGAGAGTAAGGACTGTCGCTTGGCTACAACAGGCGCTGGTGCGTGCTCAGCACATAAGTCACGCACCAGACTCGTTTGAATAATTACCACTGACCGCTTCCGAGGCAGGCGATTATTTCCCAGCCACTGAATTCCCACCAGGAATAGCGCTCATCAGAGCAACTTCTGGCCAGGCTGGCCGTCTGGATTTCTCCGGCTTTTCGCTGGGTTGCGAAAGGCGTGTCAATCGAGGCGGTCGCCTGCTTGACCGTCTGTGGAGCACTGATGATAGTTGGATGCACGGCTGCGTTTGTGACCGTTGCGGCGAGAGCGAGTGTCGCGGCGATGGGCAGAGTAGTCATGGACTTTTTCATGTTCGAATCCTTTCAGTTAGCTGACAGCGGGCTTAAACATTGGCCCCGACCTGCCTTCTGAACAGATCGGGCATTCGCGTGATGTCACGCCAGAAAAGCCTATCACTGCGCTATCTGCGGAACAGTCGCACAACTGTGCTATTGACAGTTTTGAACCGTTGGTATTTACAGCGCCGCAACTGATGCAGCGCTCCATTCCATGATGTTATTGCTGCAAATCATGCATTAATGTCGTGCAGTCAGCCCGTCTTGTTCGTCGGCAAGTCAGTTCTCACACTAGCGGCATCTGTTTGGAAGACTTCTGACCTTAGAGGAAACGACCATGGTATCCGCTATCCGCTTTAATCAGTTCGGCGCGCCTGATGTGTTGAGTCTGGAAACGTTGAGCGAACAATTGCCCGGGCCAGGTGAGGTCTGGATTGAACAGGACGCCATCGGGGTCAACTTCCTCGATGTGACTCAACGCAAGGGTGCGGTGCCTGTTGCGCTGCCATCCGGACTCGGATTGGAGGGGGCCGGGCGAGTCGTCACCGTGGGTGAGGGCGTCAGCAATGTGCACGTTGGTGATAGGGTCGCTTATGCTACTGGGCCCATTGGCTCATATGCTTCGGCCCGACTTTATCCAGCCGAGCGACTGGTGAAGATACCCGACGCCTTGTCGTTCGATGATGCCGCAGCTGTCATGTTCAAAGGCATCACTGCGCAGTACCTGTTAAAAACCACCTATCCAGTGGCACAGGGCACCACAGTTCTCATCTATGGCGTGGCTGGAGGATTGGGGGAAATCATGGTGCCATGGGCCAAGCACTTGGGGGCGACCGTGATTGGTGTGGTTTCAAAACTGGCCAGCGTCGAAAAAGCGCTGAGATCCGGTTGTGATGAGGTGTTGGTATTCAATGCCGACAACCTGGCGTCTGAGGTCAGCCGTCTTACCCAGGGCAGAAAGGTTGACGTGGTCTACGACCCTATTGGCCGTGCGTCTTTCCAGGCGTCTTTGGATAGTCTCCGGCCACGCGGGCTGATGGTTTCGTTCGGGGCCTCGTCAGGTGCGCCCTCGGCTGTAGAACTGTCGACGCTCAATGCTAAAGGCTCGCTGTTCCTCACACGTCCTTCACTGGCAGCACACACCGCCAGTGCCTGTGAGTACCAGGAACGGGCGCAGGATGTGCTGGCCGCCATAGGCGCAGGTATTATCAAGCCCAGGATTTGGGCCAGCTACGCTCTGAAAGATGCATCGCAGGCGCATACGGCATTGGAGTCGGGGCAGTCATCGGGGGCGATCATTCTAAAACCATGAATCTTGATGTTCTGAATAGTCAGCACAGTGACGAAATCGCTGCGTTTCTGGCCGTTGCCTCCCAAGGCTCGTTTGTCGCTGCAGGTCGGCTCCTGCAGCGACACCCAACCGTCGTATCGAAACGACTGGCCGCCATGGAAAAGCGCCTCGGTGTGCGTCTCGTCGAGCGTTCAACCCGTCAGGTTCGAATTACGCCAGTAGGTGCCAAGCTTGAGCAGCATCTGCGCTCGGCCATCAACCTGATGAATGAAGCGCAACAGCAGGCGACGCAAGGTGCCAGCGAAGTTCGAGGAACGTTGCGGCTTGCACTGCCGGCAGCCATGGGACGGCGCTGGCTTGGTCCGATGTTGCCGGAGTTTCTCAAGGAACATCCGCACGTTTCGATCCTCGCAGACTATAGCGAACGCCTGGTGGACATCATCGACGAAGGATTCGACGCTGCGATCCGAATCGGAGAACTGGAAGACAACCGACTGATCGCCAAACGGTTAAGTGACCACCGCCGGATCCTCGGCGCTTCGCCCGCTTACATAGAAAAGCATGGCATGCCCGACCATCCACACGACCTGATCAAGCACAATTGCCTTCGCTTTAGTGGCCTTGCGTCTTTTCCGCAATGGAGGCTTTTTCGCGGCAGCGAGTTGCAAACAGTCGCGCCAAAAGGAAACCTCACGGCCAACGACAGCGAATCGTTACTTGCCGCCGCTTGCGCTGATTCAGGGATACTCGGCGCAGGCGAATGGCTGATGCGCCATGACATTGCTGCAGGAAAATTGCTTCACGTTCTTCCGGACTGGCAACTCGACACCGCTGGTGGGGTTTACCTGGTCAGGCCGTCAGCCAAGTTTCCCAGCGCCGTGGTAATAGCTTTCAAACAGTGGATCGAGTCAAAGTTTACCCCTGCGCCTCCATGGGCTATTTGCCGGCCTGATTGAAATCCACTTCAAAAATTGCTGGCCTCTTGGTTAAACGCTCTCCAACTCTAAATAATCTGAACCCCGCCCGAACGCCCACGCCTAACGATCAGCTTGTGTTCATTCGCACAGGCCCGGTGCCAATACCGGCACATTCCGAGAGGTGGTCAACGTGGCTAAAGACGAGAAGAAAAGCAAAAAAGATGACGCTTCGAAAGCCAGCAAGGACTTGAAAGACAAAAAGTCTTCGCCGGAAAAGAAATCAGCGGCAGCTTCGGCGCTTTCCAAGTCCTCCGACAAGAAAGACAAGAAGAAAGACGCCGAACCGAAAAAGTCTGCGAAAAAAGCCGATAGCAAGCCGGAAAAGGCCAAGGATGCTAAGAAGGCTGACAAGCCGGCGAAAAAGAAGAAGTAATACCTGCGACTCGCCAGGGCATTACGCCCTGGCGTCCCTCAGATCGCTCCTCAAGCCGTTTCTTCAACCCTGTGCACATCCCCCAGTGAATCACGCTGCATCGACTGCAGGTTTTTCTCGATGGTTTCGCACAGGGCTTCCATCTGGATCTGGTGCTCGCTGTGACGAAACGGGCTTTGCAGGTCAGTACCGATGCGTTCGATGGCCAGCAGCATGAAGCCCACCACCGTCGAGGCCAGCGGGGTGAACCATCCCAGTGATTCCACCAGCCCCACCGGCACAATCAGGCAGAACAGCGAGATAAACAGGCGCGGGAAATACACATAGGGGTAGGGCAGCGGGGTATTGGCGATCCGCTCCATCCCACCCTGGCTGTTGGACAGATCGACCATCGTCGATTCCAGCCGTGCCAGCCGAATGCTGTCCAGGCGCCCGGCCTTGTATTCCCGAGCCAGCAATGCCGCGGAACCGGTGAGAATGTCGTTGGCAAAGTTGTTGGTGGTGCCGCTGCGGGCGAATTCATCCGCCGGGATGAACGCGCGGACTTCCTCCGGGCAAGGCTGACCTTGCAGATGCGCGGCGAGGCAATTGACGTACGCCACATGGCGGCGCAACAGCGTCGCCTTCACCGGGTTCACTTCGTGATCGGGATCATCCAGCAGCGTCAGCACCTGCCGGGCGAAGCTGCGCGAGCTGTTGATCATCATGCCCCACAGAGTTCGCGCTTCCCACCAACGGTTGTAGGCGCTGCTGTTACGGAAACTGATCAGCACCACCAGCGCTGAACCGAGCAGCGTCAGCGGCATCAGCGGCAGGTTGATCTTGGCGTTGAGGAACAACATGAAGTCGACGGTGACGGCGATGTCCCAGAGCAACAGCCAGAACAGCGACCAGCCCACGTAGCCCATGGTCTTGATGATCAGACGGTATTTTTTGACGATGGCAGCTTTCAAACGGAAACCTCGTGGCGAGCGGTAAGCGTTAACGCCCTAGCTCCGACGCAGGTTTGGGGGTAAAGGTTCGGTGTTGACTGAGCATCTTGGTTACGACAATTGTCAGGCAATAAAAAACCCGGTCATTACGCCGGGTTTTTATTGCCTGCAGTTCTGCCAGAAGACTCAGAGCGAGGCTTTCACCTGCAAGCCAAACACCAACGCATTGTCGATGTCCTGCCCGGAAAACGCGCCCGGTTCGATGATGTATTGCAGGTTCGGACGCAGTGTCAGCCACGGCGTGGCCTGATAGCCGTAGCCGAGTTCGATCAACTGCTCGCCACTGTCCAGGTTCGGGAACTGCGTGCCGTTGGCCATGGCGGCGTCCTGTTGCGCGTCGCGGCTGCGCGGATTAGGCACAGCGCGGCCGTAGCCCAAGGCGACGGTGTCACGCGGGCGACCTTCGAACGGTTTGTACAGCACCAGACCGGTGCCGTACCACTTGCTGAACGGCGAAGCCGCTTCGCTGGCTGCCGAGTATTGGCCGAACGCATGCAGGCTGCGGCCCTCGGACGTTGGCGAACTCCATACGGCCTGATCGATCAGCAGGTAGTGACCGCCACGGCCGGAGACTTCCTTGTCGCTGCCGATGCGTTTCACGTCGGAGCTGTCGTAGTAGTAACCGAGCTTGTATTCGCCAGGCAATTGGCCCGCGTGCTTGTACACCAGTTCGATCGGCACCACGGTGCCGGTGGTGTGTTTCGGGCCCAGATGCCAGGCGCGGCTGGAGTTTCCGTTGCTTTCCGGATCGACGTTGAACGCGGCCACGCGCAGTTGCCAGGACGGCGACAAGTCGTATTTCACCCGCACGCCCAGGTGTGCGTTCGGGTAGTTGGTCCAGCCGCTGCCGCCGGACATGTTCAGCGGATGGCCGCAGAAACCGGCGTTCATGAAGTTGCACAGAATGCCGCTGTCGAGGCCGCCGAGGTCGTTGCCCATGGCCATGTAACCCAGCTTCACGTTGAGCGCCGGGGTGAACAGACTGCGCTCATAGCTCAGTTCGGTCAGGCGGGTGTAGAGGCCGCCGTAGTTTTCCTGGATCGGCAGACGGTTGCCAACCAGATCTTCGGACGCGCTATTGCCGCGGCGGTCGTTGATGGTCAGCTGAACCTTGCCGGCGTTCTCCACGCCATACAACTTGCTCAGGTCGAACTGCGCGCCGAGCTTGATGTTCTGCGAATAACGACCGGAGCGGTGCAGGCCGCCGTCGGCGTTGTAAGCCATTTCGCCGGTGTAATCGCCGGTGAACTTGATCCCGTCCTGGTCCATCTGGTGGCGCAGGCCACCCCAGTCACCGGTCAGGGTGTTGCGGGTCAACAGGTTTGAATCGGTATCGGCGAAGGCGGGCAGGGTGGCGCAGGTCAGGCCCAACAGCACGCCGTTGACCCAGCCGTTACGAGTAAAACCAAACATGGAGATCTTCCTGCTCAAAGCTGTAGCGATATCGGAAAGCGGCGCGGCACCCTCAGGTGCCGCGCGCAAAAAGAAAGCGCCCGTGTTCAGCACGGGCGCTGCGGATTACGGCAAGGCGTAAGCCATCACGTAGTCGCCGCGATCGGTCGACTGACGCGCACCACCGGCGGTGATGACGATGTACTGCTTGCCGGTCTTCGGCGAAACGTAGGTCATCGGGCCGCCCTGGCTGCCGACCGGCAGACGCGCTTTCCAGATTTCCTCGCCGTTGCCGCTGTTGAAGGCGCGCAGGTAGAAGTCCTGGGTACCGGCGATGAAGATCAGGCCACCTTGGGTCGACAGGGTGCCGCCGAGGGTCGGCAGACCGATCTTGATCGGCAGGTGCATGCGGATGCCCAGCGGACCTGTGTCTTCAACGGTGCCGACCGGAACCTGCCACGCGACTTTCTGGGTCTTCATGTCGATCGCGGTCAGGGTGCCGAACGGCGGTGCCTGGCAAGGAATGCCGGCCACCGACAGGAAGCGGTTTTTGTTCACCGCATACGGCGTGCCTTTGAGCGGTACCGCGCCCATGCCGGTGTTCAACGCTTCGCCACCGGAGGAAGCTTGAGCCTTGTTCTGCGACGGGATCATCTGAATCCACAGACCCAGGCGCATGTCGTTGACGAAGATGAAGCCGTGCACCGGGTCAGTGGAGATGCTGCCCCAGTTCATGCCGCCCAGCGAACCCGGGAAGCTCAGGGATTTATCGGTACCCGGCGCGGTGTACAGGCCGTCGTAACGCATCGATTTGAAATCGATCCGGCACAGCAACTGGTCGTACGGGGTGGCGCCCCACATGTCCGACTCAGTCAGATGCTGGGCACCGATCTGTGGCATGCCCACCGATTTTGGCTGGGTTGGCGAGTACGGTTCGTTCGGGATGTTCGCGGCTTTGACCGGGACTTCTTTAACCTCGGTCAACGGTTTGCCGGTGGCGCGATCAAGCACGTAGATCTGCCCGGCCTTGGTGCCGATGACCAGCGCCGGAACGCTTTTGCCGTCCTTGGTGAAGTCGATCAGGCTCGGCTGCATCGGCAGGTCGAAGTCCCACAGATCGTTGTGCACGGTCTGGAAAACCCAACGTTCATCACCGGTGGTGGCGTCCAGCGCGAGGATTGAGGCGCCGTAGGTGTGATCGAGTTTGCTGCGCTCGACACCATAGATGTCGGTGGACGAGCTGCCCATCGGCAGGAACACGGTGTTGGTCGCCGGATCGTAGGACATCGGCGCCCAGCTGTTCGGCGTGCTGCGCACGTACGTGCTGCCGTCGGCCGGGGCCTTTTTGTCCTGCGGGTTGCCCGGGTCGAAGGCCCAGCGCATGGCGCCGGTGATCACGTCGAAACCACGGATCACGCCGCCCGGCATGTCGGTCTGTACGTTGTCGGCTACACGACCACCGACCACCACAGTGGTGCCGGCCATCAGCGGAGCGGAGGAGAGCTGGTAGTAGCTGTCCGGCACGTCACCGAGACCGGCCTTCAGGTCAACCTGACCGTTGTTGCCGAAACCCTGGCAGAACTCGCCGGTATCGGCATCGACCGCGATCAGGCGGGCGTCGATGGTGTTGGTCAGCAGACGGCGCTGGCAGTTGGCGGCCGGCGCAGGCTTGGCTTCGATGATGCTCGAATTGCTTGGCTGAGCGATGCTCTTGGTCGCATCGAAATAAGCCATGCCACGGCAACGCTGCCAGACTTTGGATTTGGCGTTGATCGCGTTCTTCCACAGCTCTTTGCCGGTGTCGGCATCCAGCGCGATCAGGTTGTTGTGCGGGGTGCAGATGAACACTTTGTTGCCGATCTGCAGCGGAGTGAGCTGGTCTTCGGCACCGTTGCCATCGCTCTCGGCGACGTCACCGGTGTGGTAGGTCCACGCTACTTTGAGCTTGTCGACGTTGTTGCGGTTGATCTGGTCCAGCGCAGCAAAGCGGCTGCCGCCTTCGGTATTGCCGTAGTGCGCCCAGTCTTTTTGCGCCTTGTCTGGCTCAACCGGGGTCAGGCCCGGACCAGTGCCGGTCGCGGCGACAGTCGGGTGCGCAACGAACATATTGCCGGCAGCCACCGCCAGTCCCACGGCCAGGACAGCGGCAACGGCGTAAGCGCCACGACCCGGAACACCACCGTTGGCACGCTTGAGCAGCGGGTAGACCAGCGTCACCGCCAGACCCACGGCGCTGAACATGAACAGACGCGAGAACACCGGCCAGAACACCAGCCCGGCATCGCTCACTGCCCAGATCGCTGTCCCGAGCAGAAACGCTGCAAACAGCCAGGCGCCGGCAGTCTTGTAGCGAGCGATCAGCAGACCGGAAACGGCCATCACCAGACCGCCCACGAGGAAGTACCACGACCCTCCCAGGCTGACCAGCTTCACTCCGCCAGCCGCAAGTGCCAAGCCGAGCAGGGCGATGATCACCCCCAGCCCGACCAGAATGAATTTTGATATGCCCGAGAGGCGTTGACTCTGCTTCACGTTGAATGTCCCGTTGAAATGAGGCGTGCATTATATAGATAGGTAACTACCTAGTTAAATCACTAATTCAGTAATGAACTGTTGTTCATTGCGAAATCCCCGTCCTGAGCGGGGACCTGCGCTTTCAAGGGCCTGGAAAGATATTTTGAATGCCTGAAAAAGAGCCTTTTTGTCAGAAAAAATGCGAGTTATGACAGCTGCCGTCATCAACCACGGTTATTGCGCAGAATCGAGAAATTCAACGCCGCCGCCACACACAACCAGGCCAGATACGGAAACAGGATCAACCCGGTGATCAAATCCAGGCGCAATGCCATAAACACCATCACCGCGACCACCAGCCACAACAGCAGCAGAATCACCATGGCGGCGGCCACCTGATGCGCGCCGAAGAACACCGGCGTCCACAACGTGTTCAAGGCAATCTGCGCGGCCCATAGCGCCAGTACTGTCTGACTGCCAGGAATCAGGCTCAAGCGATAACCAGCCCAGGCCAGCAACAGATAGATTATTGTCCAGGCCAGCGGAAACGCCCAATTGGGTGGGGTGAATCCAGGTTTGTTCAGCGCTTCGTACCATGGCCCCGGTTTGAAAATCACCCCGGTAGTCGCCGCAGCGCCGCACGCGATCAGAAAAATCAGAAACGTCACCATTTATCACTCCTTGGCCGCAGCCACTCTCTCTGGGATTTCAGCGCCGCAACGGTCGCTCATTCGGATTTCATCGCCATCAGGTCGCTGACCCGCGCCACCAGCGTGTCGACGGAAAACGGCTTGGTCAGCACCTGCATGTCCGGGCCCAATTGACCGGCACCAATCACCGCGTTTTCTGCGTACCCGGTAATGAACAGGGTCTTCAGATTCTGGCGGATTTCCCGGCCGGCATCGGCCAGTTGCCGACCGTTCATGCCACCCGGCAAGCCGACGTCGGTGATCAGCAAGTCGATGTGTATGTCCGAGCGCAACATCTTCAGCCCGACCACACTGTCAGCGGCCTCTATCAAGGTGTAGCCGAGATCGCCGAGCACGTCAGTCAGCAGCGCACGCACCGTAGGCTCGTCGTCCACCACCAGAATTGTCTCGCCAGATTTGGGCAAGGCTGCCGGCGTGTTGTCCTTGTGATCCTGATTCGGCACAGGCTCGCCATGGTAGCGCGGCAGATAAATGCACATCTCCGTGCCCTGACCGACCTGCGAATGCACGCGCACCTGACCACCGGACTGCTTGGCGAAACCGTAGATCATCGACAGCCCCAACCCGGTGCCCTGGCCCAGCGGTTTGGTGGTGAAGAACGGGTCGAAGGCCTTGGCGATGACATCGGCGGTCATGCCGGTGCCGGTATCGGTCACGCACAGGCACAGGTATTCGCCCTCGGGCATGTCCAGGGTGCGCGCCGTCTCGCAGTCCAGCGCACGGTTGGCCGTTTCGATGGTGATGCGCCCACCATCCGGCATCGCATCGCGCGCGTTGATGCACAGGTTGAGCAGGGCGTTCTCCAACTGGCTGGCATCCACCAGGGTTGGCCAGAGCCCCGGCGCGGCGCGGGTTTCCAGAACGATGCTGGGGCCGACCGTACGCTGGATCAGCTCGGTCATGCCGGTCATCAGCGTGTTGACATCTGTCGGCCGCGGATCGAGGGTCTGGCGTCTGGAAAACGCCAGCAGACGGTGGGTCAGGGCGGCGGCGCGCTTGACCGCGCCCTGGGCGGTCACCATGTATTTGTCGACCTCATTCAGCCGGCCCTGGCTGATGCGCGCGCCCATCAACTCCAGCGCGCCGGAAATGCCGGCCAGCAAATTGTTGAAGTCATGCGCCAGGCCCCCGGTCAGTTGGCCGACGGCTTCCATTTTCTGCGACTGACGCAGTTTCTCTTCGGCTTGCATCAGCTCTGAAGTGCGCGATGACACGCGCTGCTCCAGCGTATCGTTGAGCGCGCGCAACGCGGCGATGGCACGGTCGCGTTCCGCTTCGACATTGCGCCGTTCCTCGACATCGATCAGCACGCCGGGAAAGCGCAACGGCGTTCCATCATCGGCACATTCAACACGGCCGTTGGCCTCGATCCACTGATATTTGCCGTCGGCGCGGCGCACACGGTACTGGTGGGAGTAGGCACCACCACGGCCGATGGCTTCGTTGATCGCGGTGGTCAGTCCATCCTGGTCTTCGGGATGCACGGTCACCATGACTTGTTCGAGGCTGAGCCCTTCGCGGCCCAGCGCCGGGTCGAGGTCAAACACCCGGGCGAACGCTTCGTCCACGGCAAAACGGTCGGTGAGCAGGTCCCAGTGCCAGGTGCCGATGATCGCACCGGCGGCGAGCGCCAGTTGCACACGCTCGACGTTCTCCCGCGCCAGCGCTTCACTGGCACGCAAACGCTCCTCGGCGTCGCGCCGCTGGGTGACGTCGTTGAACAGGATCGCGATCTGCCGGTCGGCAGGATCGCCAACACGCACCGCGCGCACGTCGAACCAGCGTTCAAAGGTGTTGGCGTAATTTTCGAAGTTCGCCGGCTCTCCGGTTTTGGCCACATGGCCGTAGGTTTCGAACCAGAAGCTTTCCAGATTCGGCGCGAACTCGGTCACCCATTTGCCGCGCAGGTTGACCCCGCACTGGTGTTCGAACGCCGGATTGGCTTCGACGAAGTAGTAATCGACGGGTTTATCCTCAGCGTCGAATTTGACCTTGACGATGGCGAACGCCGACTCGATGGTTTCCAGAATGGTGATGAAGCGTGCCTCGCTGCGGGCGAGCGCATCCCGACTGGCTTGCAGTTGCGCCGCCATGTCGCGATCGAGGTCAACGTCCTGCGTGTCGACCAGGGTGCTCTGAAGCGCCGCGCGCAATCGCCTTACCTCTGACTCAAGCGCTTCGCGACTAAGGTGTTCAAGGGTATCCATGTGACCTGCTTTATTGAATGTTCAGGGACTGGCTTCATAGAGCGCGTAGGCACAACGCGAGCAGTGAACGTCGCGCTCGCAGGGGACTTGAGCGCCGATCATTCGTTGACCGGGCGCGCTGTGCTTAAGTTTCACCACCCGCGCATGCGAGCGCTCATTTCAGATCGATTCGCCGTTATCCAGGCGCACCAACAGGTTCTGCCCGCGTTGCCACAGCGCCTCCTGCTTGGCTGGCGGCATGCGGTCGAGGTTCTTGTACATCATCGCCATGCGCTGATTGCCGCGCAGGTGTTCGCCGTGGCGCATCAGAAAATGCCAGTACAACGCATTGAACGGGCAGGCATTGTCCGCGGTACTTTCGCTGACCTTGTAGGCGCAGCTTCGGCAGTAGTCGGACATGCGATTGATGTATTGGCCACTGGCGCAATAGGGTTTGGAACCGAGGTAACCGCCATCGGCATGCATGACCATGCCCAGCGTGTTCGGCAGCTCGACCCAGTCGAAAGCGTCCATATAGATCGCCAGATACCACTCACAGATCTGACTCGGCGCGATCCCGGCGAGCAGGGCAAAATTGCCGGTGACCATCAGCCGCTGAATGTGGTGCGCGTAGGCGTGCTGCAGACTCTGGCCGATGGCCTGGCGCATGCAGTTCATCTGCGTAGCGCCAGTCCAGTAGAACTCGGGCAGTGGCCGGTCGTTGCCGAATGCGTTGCCCAGTGCGTAGTCCGGCATTTTCAGCCAGTACACGCCGCGCACATATTCCCGCCAGCCGATCAGTTGCCGAATGAAGCCTTCGGCGGCATTCAGGGCAATCCTGCCGGCCCAATAGGCCGACTCGACGTCGCTGCACAACTGCCGCAAATCCAGCAGGCCAATATTGAGCGCAGCGCTGATGCGCGCGTGAAACAGAAACGGTTCGTCACTCGCCATGGCGTCCTGATAATCGCCGAAACCCGCCAGACCATAATCCAGAAAATACTCCCACAGCGCCTGCGCGTCGGCGTGGGTGACCGGGTAGTTGAAGTCGTCGAGTGCACCGTAATGCTGACTGAAGCGCGCCTTCACCAGATCCAGCACTTCGCCAGTGATGACGTCGTTGCCGAAACGGATCGGGTAGGGGGCTTTCACGCCTTTGGGCAGGGCCTTGCGATTCTCCGCATCGAAATTCCACGCGCCGCCCACCGGCGTGCCGTCGCCATTGAGCAGCAAGCGACTCTTGCGGCGCATCTCGCGATAGAAGAACTCCATGCGCAACTGCTTTTTGCCGGCGGCCCAGGCGGCGAACTCGGCGCGACTGCACAGAAAACGCGTATCGGCGTGCCAATGGATGGGCAGGCCACAGTCCCTGATCGATTGCTCCAGACGCCAATCCCCGCACTCGGTGACGTGCACTTCCTCGACCTGCAACCGCTGTTGCCAGCGGCGTAATTCCCCCGGCACCGAGCCGCTATTGTGCGGATCATCCAGGGTCACGTATTCGACAGCAACGCCCTGATCTCGCAGGGCCTGGGCGAAATGGCGCATGGCACTGAAGATCAGAGCAATCTTTTGCGGGTGGTGCGGCACATGGCTGGCTTCTTCCATGACCTCGACCAGCAGCACAGTGTCGCGCTCGCTATCGAGCGTCTGCAATGAAGCCAGATCGAAGGACAACTGATCGCCCAGTACCAGGCACAACCGACGGTTCTGGTTCATTCACAGCATCCGTTTCATAGCGATGTGGTCAGCGAAAACGGAATCCGCAGCTCTTCGACGGGCCCGCTATCACGCCCGCACATTTCGTCGTGCACGCATTGCTGCACCAGCACGCAGGGGAATGCCGGCACGGTCTGCAGCAGGTCTCGCAGATGGGTGATCGAGCGCAGATGCATCGGTTTGGCTGCATCGTCGAGCAAGGTGAACTGGCCGTGATCCAGACGGATGCGGGCCAGATAAAAACCACCTTCGAGTGACAGCAGCTCCAGCTCACGTATTTCGCTGTTGGCCGCACGTTCGGTCAGGGTTTGCAGATTCATGCTTCACTCCTTGCCTATCAATTCAGCACTGTTCATTGATTTTCTCCCGCGCCCTGGCGACGGAAGAACAAGGTCACCTGACCGACTTCAACCCCGAGCTTGGACATGCTGGTGCGGTTGATCAGCGTGTCCTCGTCCATCTGGTACATCCAGTCGTCCATGCTCATTTCATAAGTCGAGCCATCAACCGGCAGATTCAGGCGATAACGCCAGTGCAGCGCATTACCGGCGACCTGACCTGTGGCGACGCCCACCACATCACCGGCGCGCCCGCTCCAGCGTCCCTGGCCCTCGGGCGTCAGGGTCCAGACGCGGCGTTGGCGCGTGCCGTCGCTGTACAGGAAGTGCTCATCGAGAATCAGGTTGTCGCCTTCACGATGGCTGACGATGTTGACCTCAAAGCGCTTGACCACTTCCCCGGAGCGCTTCTGAAACATCCCCCAGGCTTTCACGGGTTTGCTGAAAAAGCGTTGCAGATCCAGCGCCGGTTGCTGATCGGCATAGTGGCTGACATCCACGCTGCCGCAGCTTGCAACGCCGAGTGCCAGAGCCAGTAAGAGCACAAGTCGGGCCATTGCCGTTCTCCCTGAGTGCACAGGTATGGGGGTGAAGTTGGGAATATCGTGCTTGTACAGTGGATTTATCGTGTACAGGTTTATCGCGCCTGTCGAAGGTCGGAAGTCAACTTCGCCGCCCGATCAATTGCAGAAACTCCTGACGCGTCGTGGAGCTGTCGCGAAAGGCACCGAGCATCACCGAAGAGGTCATGATCGAATTCTGCTTTTCGACGCCGCGCATCATCATGCACATGTGCCTGGCTTCAATGACCACGGCCACGCCGGCGGCATCGGTGATCTGCTGAATCGCCTCGGCGATTTGCCGGGTGAGGTTTTCCTGGATCTGCAGACGGCGGGCGAACATGTCCACCACGCGCGCTACTTTCGACAGTCCCAGCACCCTGCCCGTGGGGATGTACGCCACGTGTGCCTTGCCGATGAAAGGCAGCATATGGTGCTCGCACAAGGAATAGAGCTCGATGTCACTGACGATGACCATCTCATCGCTTTGCGATTCGAACAGGGCACCGTTGGTGACGTCTTCCAGGCTCATCGAGTAGCCGTTGCACAGATACTGCATCGCTTTGGCCGCACGTTGGGGTGTGTCGAGCAGACCTTCGCGTTCGGGATTTTCACCGACACCGACGAGGATTTCGCGGTAATGGCTGGCTAGTAGTGGGTTCATTCAGGGTGCTCGCGGCAGTGCTGTGCATGGGGGCCGATCCGTAGCGGAAGAGTTGTACGTAAAGAAGTGCTTTGTATAGGTTTTATTCAAGATAGGCTGAAAAAATAAACCTGACAATCAATCGGCAATCTTTTTTGTGCAGATGCGAAAACCTCGCAGCGCAGCGCGCGAGGTCGCGGGTGTAGCGGGAGAGAAGAGGAAGCGCTCCCGGTGAGTGGGAGCGCTGGGCGAATTCGCGGAATTATTCGCTGTAGGTCGGGTAATCCACATAGCCTTCGGCATTGCCGCCATAGACCGTCGCGGGATTCAGTGGATTGAGCGGCCAGTCATTGGCGATGCGCGCCGGCAGGTCCGGGTTGGCCATGAACGGACGACCGAAAGCCACCAGATCCGCCAGTCCCGATTCAAGCAATTGCGCACCGGATTCAGCGTTGTAACGCCCGGCGTAGATGATCGCGCCACTGAAGGTATCGCGCACTGCACGGCGGAAGGTTTGCGGCATCGCGGGCGCGTCGTCCCAGTCCGCTTCGGCGATGGACAGGTAGGCGATGCCCACATCCTCAAGCACTTTGATCGCTTCGATGTAAGTGGTGTGCGGGTCCACTTCGACCATGCCCAGATAGGTGCGCGCTTCATCGGTGGTGGTGAACAGCGGCGCGAAACGTACGCCGACTTTCTCTTTACCGATGCACTCGGCGACACCCGACACCACTTCGCGCAGAAAGCGCAGGCGATTGTGCAGCGAGCCACCGTACTGATCGGTGCGCACATTGCTGTGGGCAGAAATGAACTGGTTCACCAGATAGCCATTAGCGCAGTGCAGTTCGATCCCGTCGAAGCCGGCGTCCATCGCATTGCGCGCCGCCTGTATATAGAGCTGAACCAGTTCCTGGACCTCATCGGTGCTCAGCGCTCGCGGCGCGGATGGCGTAACCAGCTCGCCGGCGCCCGGCGCAGTTTCGATGAACACGCTGACCCGCTCGGTGGCGATGGCGGACGCTGAAACCGGTGCCGCGCCACCGGGTTGCAGCGCGGTGTGGGACACACGGCCGACGTGCCAAAGCTGGGCGAAAATCACGCCGCCCTGTGCATGCACCGCTTCGGTGACTGTGCGCCATCCGGCAATTTGCTCAGGGGTGTGAATGCCGGGAGTCCAGGCGTAGCCCTGACCGCGAGGCTCGATCTGCGTGCCTTCGGTGACCAGCAGACCGGCGCCGGCGCGTTGCTGGTAATACTCGGCCATCAATGCGTTGGCGACATTGCCCGGTTGTGTGCTGCGCTGGCGAGTGAGGGGCGGCAGGACGATGCGGTTCTTCAGGGTGTGCAGGCCCAGTTTGACGGGGGTGAAGTAAGGGCTGTTTTTCATGTGATTCCTGTTTTGGCCTTATTAGACCAGTCGACTAGTAATGCGGTAAAAAAAAACACCGTGCGGAATGCGCACGGTGTCTGGACGCTGGAGGGTTCAGGCCAACAGCTTCAGCAGTTTTTCGGCGACGGCTGCCGAGCTGGCAGGGTTTTGACCCGTCACCAGTTGGCCATCGGTCACCACGTGAACCTGCCAGTCAGCGACTTTGGAGTAGCGGCCGCCGAGACGCTGGAATTCGTCTTCGATCAGGAACGGCACGACATCGGTCAGGCCTACAGCGGCTTCTTCAGCATTGGTGAAACCGGTGACGTCGCGGCCTTGAATCAACGGTTTGCCATCTGCAGCCACCACGTGACGCAGAACGCCCGGCGCATGGCAGACGAAACCGTGAGGTTTGTTGCTGCGGTCGAACGCTTCGATCAGCGCAATCGAGTGTTTGTCTTCGGCCAGATCCCACAGTGGGCCATGGCCACCGGGATAAAACACGGCATCGAAATCCTCGGCGCTGACATCCGCCAGGCGCCCGGTATTGGCCAGCGCCTGCTGAGCAGCAGGGTCCTTGCGGAAGCGATCGGTTTCAGCGGTTTGCGCATCGGGCTCATCGCTTTTCGGATCGAGCGGTGGCTGGCCGCCGGCCGGCGATACCAGAGTGATCTGCGCGCCGGCATCCTTGAAGGCGTAGTAGGGGGCCGCGAACTCTTCGAGCCAGAAGCCGGTTTTCTTGCCGGTGTTGCCAAGCTGATCGTGGGAAGTCAGAACCATCAAGATTTTCATAGAGCGCCCTGTATTGGTCTGGTGTCCTCGACGGGTTCGTCTGCGACACCTCGGAAGGAGTGACGGGCACAGAATAGATTCATATTAGACCGGTCGTCTAGTAAATTTTTACGCCCGTGTTTCCGCGCCATCACTGTGGCAAACTCCTGCTCATCAGAAATATACGACTGGTCTAATGTTTGGTATTTTGCGCCCCATGAAACCGACCTACGACGATACCCGCCAACACCTGCTCGACACCGGCCACCGCATGATGGCCGTAAAGGGCTTCACCAGCGTTGGCCTGAGCGAGATCCTGCAGACCGCCGGTGTGCCCAAGGGCTCGTTCTATCACTACTTCAAATCCAAGGAACTCTACGGCCAAGCACTGCTGGAGGATTACTTTGTCGGCTACCTGGCAGATATGGAGCGACGCCTGACCCTGCCCGGCCTCAGTGCCTATGAGCGGCTGATGGATTACTGGCAGGGCTGGCAGAACCGCTGCACCCTGGAAGGCCATGGTGATGAATGTCTGGTGGTGAAGTTGAGCGCGGAAGTCGCCGACCTGTCCGAGTCGATGCGCCTCACCTTGCGCGACGGCGCCGAGCGCATCGTTGCGCGCATCACGACGTGCCTGGAAGAAGGGCAGTTGGATAAAAGTTTGCCGCAGACTGACGCTCGGCAACTGGCAGAAACCCTGTACCAACTCTGGTTGGGTGCCAGTCTGTTGAACAAACTGCAGCGCACGGGGCAGTCGCTGCAGACGTCGATGGTGATGACGAAGCGGCTGTTGCAGCGCTGAAAACACCCACGACCTTTCATATCGAGTACTTTTGCAAGCATCCGGCATCAGGATTTGGAGAACTTCATGCGTGACATTATCGACGGCTTTCTGCGCTTTCAGCGTGAGGTATATCCGCAACGTGTCGAGCTGTTCAAGCAACTCGCGACCTCACAAAATCCGAAGGCGTTATTCGTTACTTGCTCGGACAGTCGTGTAGTGCCTGAGCTTCTTACACAGCGCGAACCCGGTGAACTATTCGTGATCCGCAACGCCGGCAACATTGTGCCGTCGTATGGTCCCGAACCCGGTGGCGTGTCGGCTACCGTCGAATATGCAGTCGCCGTGCTCGGCGTACAGGACATCGTGATCTGCGGGCACTCGGACTGCGGAGCGATGGGCGCGATATCGCGCTGCACCTGTCTGGATCATCTTCCTGCGGTCGCCAATTGGCTGCGTCACGCGGACGCTGCGAAAGCGATCAACGCGGCGCATGAATTCGACACACCGCGCGCGAAGCTCGATGGTCTGGTCCGGGAAAATGTGATCGCGCAACTGGCGAACCTGCGCACGCATCCCTCCGTGGCCCTCGCGCTCGAGCAAGGGCGCATGAATCTGCACGGATGGGTCTACGACATCGAGGCGGGGTGCATCGATGCGCTGGATGGTTCAACCCGACGCTTTGTTCCCCTGGCTGATTCGCCGACTACCGTGGCGATCACTGCGCGTAACGGCAAGCAGATGTAACGGCTGGCCTCATCTGAAATTGCCAGACTTGTGACCTTATTCCTGTGTGGTCACAAGTTGTCAGCCCGCCATAGGATGAGTAAGCTGCTGTCATGAATCAGCTATCAATATCTGCCTCCTCGCCAAACACTCGTGGCCCGGCCGAGCACGACATTCGTGACCAGATTGTCGCCGCGGCCAATGAGCACTTCAGCCAGTATGGCTATGCGAAAACCACGGTTTCCGACCTGGCCAAGGCCATCGGTTTTTCCAAGGCGTACATCTATAAGTTTTTTGACTCGAAACAGGCGATTGGCGAGGCCATTTGCGCCAATTGTCTGGGGCAAATCGTTGCAGCCGTCGAACAGGCCGTTAACGAAGAATCTCTTTCGGCGACCGAGCGTTTGCGCAGATTGGTAAAAACCGTCATTGCCACGGGTGTGAACCTGTTCTTCAACGACCGCAAGCTTTACGACATCGCGGCGTTTTCCGCTTCGGAGCGTTGGCACAGTGCCCAGGTGTATGAAGCACAGATCAAAGACTTTATTGTCGACATCGTGCGGCAAGGACGAGAAGCGGGGGAGTTCGAGCGCAAGACTCCACTGGACGAGACTGTCGAGGCGATCGATCTGGCGCTGCGACCTTTCGTCAACCCCTTGCTGTTGCAGCACAATCTGGATTTCATCGAGCAAGCGCCCACGCTGACCTCCAACCTCATCCTGCGCAGCCTCATGCCCTGACTGTCGCTGGTCAAATCTGTCAGTCGATTCAAGTCAAAACGACATCCCCCCCATGACGTTTTCCGTTCCCGGCCAATGAGTGCCGGGAGGGCGCAACATTTCGCTCTTCGTGACCATTGACTGAATTGGTCACATGGATAATATGGCTTCGCTGTAGTTCGATGTTCTATTCCAGTGATCTCCATAGAGTCCCGATAATGAAAAAAACAATGCTCAAGAGCCCCGTGGGCCTGGCCGTCGTGCTTGCGTCTTCCAATGTGCTGGCCGGTGGCTTTGCACTCAACGAACAAAGCATCAGCGGGATGGGGTCCGGGTTTGCCGGGTGATCTTCATCGGCCGAAGACGCCAGTACGATCTACGGCAACCCGGCGGGCATGGCGCGACTTAAACAAGAGCAGGTCAGCGTGGGGGCGGCGACATTGTTCGCCAAGTCCGATATCAGCCGGACTCGCAGTACGTTCGGTGGCAAGGAAGACGGCGACATGGTGCCCACGACCACCGTACCGATGGGCTATTACGTCAAACCCATCGATGAGCACTGGGCATTCGGCGTCGGGTTTTATGTACCTTTCGGGTTGATCACCGACTACGGCAGTGGGTTTGCCGGACGCTATTACGCCAACAAGAGCGAAGTCACCACGCTGACTTTCCAACCGACCATCAGTTACGCTTTTAACGAAAAAGTCTCGATCGGTTTCGGTCCGACCATCAACCGTATCGGTGGAGAGATATCGGGCATGGTGCCCAATCCATTAACCCCGGGGCGCAATGACGGCAAGCTCAAAAGCACGGGCGATGACACTGCGCTGGGCTTCAACGCCGGTGTGCTGGTGCAGGCGACAGATCAGACCCGCCTGGGGCTGACTTATCACTCCAAAGTCAGTTACCACCTGGATGCGAAAACCAAGGTCACTGATGGCATCTTCAGCGTGCTGGGCGTCAGCGGCCGCAGTTATGACGCATCGCTGGATGTGGATACGCCGGAGTCGGTGGATTTTTCGGCCACGCATCAATTCAATAACGACTGGACGCTCTACGTCGGTAGCACCTGGACGCGCTGGAGTCGCTTCAAGGAGCTGACGATCGAAAACAGCGGCCTGCCGCCGTTGCTGAGCGGTCAACTGGGGACGATCAGCGAAGAGCAGAACTGGCATGACACGTGGGCACACGCCATCGGTATCGCCTATCAATTGAATAGCCAGTGGGTGTTGCGTAGCGGGTTTTCGGTAGATCAATCACCCGCCAACAATACCCATCGCGGCCCCCGTATTCCTACGGGCGACCGAAAGGTTATCAGCTTCGGTGCGGGCTGGACGCCGGTGGAAAATCTCACCATCGACTTCGCTTATTCCTACCTCTGGGAGGAGAGCGTGAAGGTCAACGACAGCTCGCCATCCAGAGGTGCCTACAGCGCCAGGTACAAGAACAGTGCGAGCGGGCTCGGTACGTCTGTCAGCTACCGTTTTTAGCTGAGGGCTGTACTCACAATGTGGGGCCGGGAGTGCGTGCTGCCTCCCGACCCCACACGCGCAAGGGCATGTTGATCGGGCCGATTCTCGCAGAGAGGTTGGCCCTTTTTTGTAGGTCAAACCCCCATGGCTTTGGCCATCAGGCTCTGATGAAAACGCCGTGGCGTGGCCCACGTCAAAACCGCGATCGACCTTTTGCTGCGTACTGTCGAGCCAAATTCTTTGCAAAGCTGGCGAACTTCATCGCGACGCAACAGGCAGGGTTTCAGGAACTTGCCAGCCGCCGCCGAGCGCTTTGAATGCGGCGACCGCAGCCCGGGCCGATTCTGTCCGCGCTTGCGCACGGGCATCGGAAGCCTGGAGCAGCGTTTCGTCGGCGTGGAGCACATCAATCAGGCTCGCGGTGCCTTTTCCGTAGGCAATAAAAGACGCTTGGCGAGCTTGTGTCAGAGAAGCCTCGCCTCCCGCGAGCGTGGTGGCCTGAAGGTTGCGGTTCACCAGGGCGGAGAAGGCATTCTCGACATCCTCAGTGGCGCGTAACACCGACTGACGATAAGCGGCCAGCGCTTCGGCTTCCTGTCCTTTGGCCTGATCGATCTGCGCGTTGATCCGGCCTACGTCAAAAAGTCTCCAGCGCAACCCAAGGACCGCCGCCGACTGACTGGCGCCGCCGGTGAACAGGTTGCCGCCGGAAACAGCCGTGGCGCTACCGAGCAATGCGCTGAGCGAAAGTTTCGGGTAATACTCGGCAATCGCCACGCCGATGCGTGCATTGGAGGCTGCCAGGCGGCGCTCGGCGACGATCAGATCCGGCCGGCGACGCAGCAGATCGGCCGGCGTTCCCGAGGCGTTTATCGGCGGCACAACAGGAATGCTCGCCGTACCGGCCAGTTGCGTGCGGTGAGTCCCCGGCGGGGTGCCGAGCATCACGTCCAGCGCATTCATGGCGGCATCCAGGCCGGTCTGCAGCACTGGCACGCTCGCCTGGACTTGCGCCAGCACGCCTTCAGTCTGTTGAACCTGATAGCGCGCAGCGAGGCCCTTGCCGTAGAGCAGGCGGACTTTCTCCAGCAGTCCCTGCTGGGTTTCGACTTGACGGTTGGCAATCTCCAGTCGCGCCTGCAACCCACGGAGGGTGATGTAGATATCGGCCGTCTGCGCTGCAATGGCCAGGCGTGTGGCGGTCGCGCCCGCCTCGGAGGCCTGGTATTCGGCGAGTGCGGCTTCGCGCTCGCGTCTCAACCCGCCAAAGACATCAATCTCCCAGCCGGCATTGAGGTTGAGCTCGTAGGAACTTCCGTAGCGATCATAGCCAGGCGTTGAGTTCAACACCTGGCCGAGCGGCGTCTCGACGGATTGATAGGCGCGTGCGGCCTGGCCATCAATGCTCCCGGAGGGCAACAGAGCGGCATTTGCGGCCCCCAATCCTGCCCGTGCCTGTGTGACCCGCGCCGCTGCTTGTGCCAGATCGAGGTTCTGTTCCAGCGCCTGGGTGACGAAACCGGTCAACACGGGATCGTTAAAACTCTCCCACCAGTTGACCAGCCGGGCCGGCGCCGTTGCCGGCGTCTGTTCGGCTGCTGGCTGACTCAGGTAACGATCGGGAAGCGCGAGGGCAGGCCGGTGATAGTCGGGACCGACCGCACAGCCTGCCATCAAACTGGCGGCCACCAAAAGCGTGATAGGGCGAACAGGAGGCATTGAGGTACCTGCGGCGAAGATGATAAGTGACCATATTAAATTACGGTCACGGCTTTAAGGTCAACGATATCTTGTCCGTATTGCGCCATCCACTGAAAATGTGTGACCGTTGACATTATTGGTCACCTTAATGAAAATGCCGGCATGTCCTATTCTTGAGTAACGGAACCTATGCGCCGGCCTCTAGCTGTACCGATTGCCGTTTGTCTGTTGCCGCTCGTCCTGACGGCGTGTGGCGACTCATCCGTCGTTGACGATCCCCGTACGCATGCCCCGTTGGTGAGGTCCGCTGCGGTTTCGGCGGCGTCCGAGGCTTCACGTGCTTTCACAGGGGTCGTGATCGCCCGCGTCGAGGCTGACCTTGGTTTTCGGGTCTCGGGCAAAATACTCGAGCGCCTGGTTGACACAGGCCAGACGGTCAAACGAGGTCAACCACTGATGCGTCTCGACCCGATTGATCTCGGGCTGCAGGCGCGGGCGCAGCAAGAGTCGGTCATGGCCGCCCGGGCGCGAGCCATACAGACCGCGGATGACGAGGCCCGGTATCGCGACCTGGTCGCCGCCGGCGCCATCTCGGCCTCGGCCTACGATCAGATCAAAGCCGCCGCAGATACCGCCAAAGCTCAGTTGAGCGCGGCGCAAGCGCAGGCTGACGTCGCTCGCAATGCGTCCGGTTATACGCTGTTGCTTGCTGATTCCGATGGCGTGGTGGTGGAGACGCTCGCCGAGCCAGGACAAGTGGTGAGCCCCGGGCAAGCCGTGGTTCGACTGGCGCGGGCAGGGCAGCGCGAAGCCATCGTGCACCTGCCCGAGACGCTACGTCCGGCGGCAGGTTCGACCGCGCAGGCCACACTTTATGGCAACACCTCGGGTGCCGTGACAGCCAGGCTGCGGCTGCTGTCTGACTCGGCCGATCGCATGACGCGCACCTTTGAGGCGCGGTATGTGCTGGAGGGCGCGCTGGCCAATGCGCCGCTCGGTTCGACCGTTACGCTGCAGATCGCTGGCAGCCGCGCAAATGCACAGGTGTGGCAAGTGCCGCTGGCGGCGGTTTATGACCCAGGCAAAGGCCCCGGCCTCTGGGTGATTGCTGGCAACCCGGCCAAGGTGACCTGGCGGCCTGTGCAGATATTGGGCGTGAGCGATGACATTGCGCGTGTCGACGGTGAACTCAAGGTCGGTGAGCAAGTTGTCGCTTTAGGCGCACATCTTCTGCGCGAGGGGGAGGAGGTGAGACTGGCTCAACAGGCTGACGTCCAGGTTGCCGGGAGCCGTCCATGAGCCAGGGGCGTTTCAATCTTTCGGCGCTCGCCGTTCGCGAGCGTTCGATCACGGTGTTCCTGATCTTCCTGATCGGTGTTGCCGGGATCCTCGCGTTTTTCCAGCTCGGGCGCGCGGAGGACCCGCCGTTTACGGTCAAGCAGCTGACGGTCATCACGGCGTGGCCGGGCGCGACCGCGCAGGAAATGCAGGACCAGGTCGCCGAGCCGCTGGAAAAACGCCTGCAGGAGTTGAAATGGTACGACCGCACGGAAACCTACACTCGTCCGGGTCTGGCCTTCACCGTGGTGACACTGCTTGATCGTACACCGCCCTCCCAAGTGCAGGAGGAGTTCTACCAGGCGCGCAAAAAACTCGACGATGAGTCGATCAAGCTACCGGCCGGTGTGATTGGCCCGATGGTCAACGATGAGTTTGCAGATGTGACCTTTGCGTTGTTTGCCTTGAAAGCCAAAGGCGAGCCGCAGCGCCTGCTGGTACGTGATGCCGAATCGCTGCGCCAGCGCCTGTTGCATGTGCCAGGCGTGAAAAAGGTCAACATCATTGGTGAGCAGAGCGAGCGCATCTTTGTCTCTTTCTCCCATGATCGGCTGGCCACGCTGGGGGTAACCCCGCAGGATATTTTTGCCGCGCTGAACAATCAGAACGTACTGACGCCGGCCGGCTCGATTGAAACCAAGGGGCCAGAAGTCTTCCTGCGCCTCGACGGCGCCTTCGACAAGGTGCAGAAGATTCGTGACACACCGCTGGCGATTCAGGGACGTACCTTGAAGCTCTCGGACGTTGCGACGGTCGAGCGGGGTTACGAAGATCCGGCCACCTTCCTTGTGCGTAACAACGGTGAGGAAGCGCTGTTACTGGGTGTGGTGATGCGCGAGGGCTGGAACGGCCTGGACCTGGGCAAGGCACTGGACGTGGAGACCACCCGGATCAACGAAGGCATGCCACTGGGCATGACACTCAGCAAGGTCACCGATCAGTCGGTGAATATCAGTTCAGCCGTCGATGAGTTCATGATCAAGTTCTTCGTCGCCTTGCTGGTGGTGATGCTGGTGTGCTTTCTCAGCATGGGCTGGCACGTCGGTATTGTCGTGGCCGCAGCGGTGCCACTGACGCTCGCCGTGGTGTTTGTGGTGATGGCGGCAACGGGCAAGAACTTTGACCGGATCACCTTGGGGTCGCTGATCCTGGCGCTTGGACTGCTGGTGGACGACGCCATCATTGCGATCGAGATGATGGTGGTGAAAATGGAGGAGGGCTACGACCGCATCAAAGCGTCCGCGTATGCCTGGAGTCACACTGCCGCACCGATGCTTTCCGGCACGCTGGTGACCGCTATCGGCTTTCTGCCTAACGGCTTCGCGCAATCGACCGCTGGCGAGTACACCAGCAACATGTTCTGGATCGTAGGCATTGCCCTGATTGCCTCATGGGTGGTTGCGGTGGCCTTTACCCCTTATCTGGGCGTGAAGCTGTTGCCGGACATCAAACAGGTCGAAGGTGGTCACGCGGCCATCTACAACACGCCCAATTACAACCGCTTCCGCCGGATCTTGACGCGCGTCATTGCCCGCAAATGGCTGGTCGCCGGTACTGTGATCGCGACGTTTGTCCTGGCCGTTGTCGGCATGAGCCTGGTCAAGAAGCAGTTCTTCCCCACCTCGGACCGTCCCGAAGTGTTGATTGAAGTGCAAATGCCCTATGGAACCTCCATCGAGCAGACGAGTATCACCACCGCCAAAGTCGAGGCTTGGCTGCAAAAGCAGCCTGAAGCAAAAATCGTCACGGCCTATATCGGACAGGGTGCGCCGCGTTTCTACCTGGCCATGGCGCCGGAACTGCCTGATCCGTCTTTCGCGAAGATTGTGGTGTTGACGCAGAGTCAGGAGGCACGGGAAGTCCTCAAGCTCCGTCTGCGCGAGGCCGTCGCCGAAGGGCTGGCTCCAGAAGCGCGGGTCAGGGTGACGCAGTTGGTGTTTGGTCCGTATTCACCGTTTCCTGTCGCTTACCGGGTGATGGGGCCCGATCCCTCGACATTGCGTGAGATTGCCGCTCAGGTGCAGACGGTGATGCAGGCGAGCCCCTTGATGCGAACCGTCAATAGTGACTGGGGACCGCTGACACCCGCGCTGCATTTCACCCTGGATCAGGACCGCTTGCAGGCGGTGGGGCTGACCTCCAGTGCGGTCGCGCAGCAGTTGCAGTTTCTGCTTGCCGGGGTACCGATCACGGCCGTTCGTGAGGACATCCGTTCGGTACAAGTGACCGGGCGAGCGGCGGGGGACATCCGGCTCGACCCTGCAAAAATTCAAGGCTTTACGCTGGTAGGCACGGCGGGCCAGCGGATTCCGCTGTCGCAAGTGGGGACAGTGGATGTGCGCATGGAGGATCCCGTCCTGCGGCGTCGTGACCGCACGCCGACCATTACTGTACGGGGCGACATTGCCGAAGGCTTGCAGCCTCCGGACGTTTCAAGTGTTATCACGAAGGCGCTGCAGCCGGTCATCGACACGCTCCCGGAGGGTTATCGTATCGAGCAATCGGGGGCGATCGAGGAGTCGGGCAAGGCCGGCCAAGCGATCTTGCCACTGCTGCCGATCATGATCGCCGTCACACTGCTGATCATCATTCTGCAGGTGCGCTCGGTATCGGCAATGATCATGGTGTTCCTCACCTCGCCACTCGGGCTGATTGGTGTGGTGCCGACACTGCTGCTCTTCCAGCAGCCGTTCGGTATCAACGCCTTGGTCGGGTTGATCGCCCTGTCGGGGATTCTGATGCGCAATACACTGATCCTGATCGGACAAATCCATCACAACGCGCAAGAAGGGCTTGATCCGTTTCACGCCGTGATCGAAGCCACGGTACAGCGTGCTCGCCCGGTACTGCTGACTGCGCTGGCGGCCATCCTCGCGTTCATTCCACTGACGCACTCGGTCTTCTGGGGCACGCTGGCTTACACACTGATCGGCGGCACGTTCGTCGGAACCATCGTGACGCTGGTGTTCCTGCCGGCGATGTACTCCATTTGGTTCAAGATCAGTAAGCCATAGGAAACCATCTTCAGCGTTCGCGGCTGCTACGGCAGTCGCGGGGCGGTTCCTGCGGTTGATACCCCGAGCATTACGCTCTTCGAATGCTCGGGGCAGGCTGATGCGGACTGGAGTGCGTCGACTCAGGCGGCCTGGTACAGACGGCGTTCGAGCAGCGAACTACCCCGCAGACGATGGCTGGCCTTGGCCGCGGCCAGTACGGCCAGGTCCAGCAGCGGTTCGAGGGTGATCACGGTCATGTAGGCACTGCCAAAGGACAGAATCGACAGGGCGTTTTCGGCTGTGAAGCCTTTTCCGTAAAAAGCCCAGAACGCCACCCAGGCGACAATGCCTGCCTGAAAGGCGGTCGACAGCCCCAGCGCTTGTCTGTAGCTCAGTTCCACATACGGCGTGTCGGGCGCAATGATGCGTTTGGCCAGGGCAGCGACTGCGCACAGCGGTACCAGTAGCGTGGTGACGTTCATGCCATATTGCGGCAGGTCGAATGGCGCGAAGAACAGGCCCTGAATCAGCAGTCCCAGGGCGAGACCCGCCGCAGCAGGTGCAGCGCCAAGCAGCAGAAATAGCGTTGACCCCAGGATGAGATGCACCTCGGAAACACCGACCGGATAGTGCGGCAGCAGCTCGAAGAAGCTGAAGACCAGGGCCGTGGCAGTGACAGTCCGAGCCAGCAGCGAAAAGACCCCACGCTCACCGATGGCTTGCGCAGCGAGTTTGACGGTGTAGGCGCCGACACCTGCGGCAGTGACATAGCTCAGCCAGAGTTTTCCGGCTTCCACCAGATCAGGTTCGATATGCATGACGATTGCTCCTTGGCCGCTTCGCGACCTCGACAGTAAAAAAACGGATGACTGCGGTCTCAGTTTGCGGCTCGGCTGATCGCAATCGGCTCGCGCCGTGGCAGGTGTTCGTGCTCGTGTCCATGGGGCGGCGGGCAACTCGCATTGAGCAGCGTGACCGGTTGTCCATGGGGCGTGTTCACGTAGGCTTGCTGCCATTCCTCGGTGCGCCGGGTGATGTCTTCGGAAGCGGTCAAACCGAGTGCGGTGACCATCCTTTCCATGGCCGCAATCCACTGCCGGTAGTAAGCGTCGTTGATGCTTTCTCCGGGTTGCGCCGGGCTTGCCTTGATCTCGTCGCTGAATGTCTGCACCCAGTCCTTCCAGGGAAATAGACCGGTTTGGTGCAGGTGTAGCAGCAGGGAAAAAGCCTGGGCCTGCCAGGGTTTGTCGAACACCGGGTCTTCATCGTCAAGGGACAGACCAGCGATGGGCGGGATGTGAAGCTTGCTGGCGTTCATACGGCCTCCAGATAGTTGTCCCACAGATCAATGCAGACACTGTCCGGTCGCGCCACGCCCCACAGTTCTGTCGCGCTGAAGCGCACGGCATAGACCTGTTGCGGTTGTTCGCCCAGACCGTGGGCCATCGTGTCCGGGGTGGCAAACGCGCCGTGTGCAATCTCGATGGTCCCGACCTTGCCGCGCGCGTAGCGTGGCAGTCGGGTGTGGGTGGTTGGATTGAAATTTTTCGTCCGCACTCGGTCACCGACCCGGAAACGGCCGGCGACCGGCTCCTTCGCCCTTGATGAAGCGCCGCCAAGAGTCACCGCCTCGACGATGTCTGGCGTGAGCACCGTTGGCGGCTGCGTCGGCGAGGTCGGTTTGACCGTGCCCTGCAGTTCGCCAGCGCTGATCACGTTTTTTTCCAGCAGCAGGGTCTCGAAGGCGTGCAGCCAGTGTTCGTAGTAACTCGACTGCAAGTATTCCGCCGGTTGCATGCGTTCGATGCAATGGCGGAATTCGTCGACATTGAAGTAGCCGCCGACGAAGAGCGAGGCAAACAGCGGAAAGATCCTGCGTTCCCAGTCGTGATGGAACACCGGTTCATTGTCTTCGGTGAGCACCGGGCCGAACCCGTGCGTACCGCCTAAGTCGTGTACACCGTTCATGGTTTTCTCCTCCGCGGGGTCAGGCTGCGTCGCCCGGTATCTTGGCCAGGCCAGTACCGATCATGGCGTCACGCGTCACCAGCTTGACCAGGCGTTCCTCGCTCCAGCCGTCTGTGCCCGCCGGACGTTCCGGCAGTACCAGGTAGCGCAACTCGGCACTGCTGTCCCAGACCCGCACTTCCTTGTCATCGCGAACATGCAAACCGAATTCGGCCAGTACGCCGCGTGGGTCGATGACTATCCGTGAGCGATAGGGCGCGGATTTGTACCAGGCGGGGGGCAAGCCCAAGGTTGGCCAGGGGTAACAGGAGCACAGCGTGCAGACCGTCACGTTGTGCACGGCCGCGGTGTTCTCCACCACCACCATGTCTTCGCCCTGCACGCCGGAAAAACCCAGTTCGGCAATCGCCGCTGTGGCATCTTCCAACAGCCGTTTTTTGTAATCGGGATCGAACCAGGCCTTGGCGACCACCTGAGCGCCGTTGCGCGGGCCGACCTTGTGCTGGTAAGTGTCCACCAGCGCATCCATGGCGGTCGGGTCGACCAGACCCTTTTCGATCAACAGGGATTCGAGCGCCTTGACGCGCAGGGCGATGGCCTCGGGGGGCTCGGTGTGATCGTGATCGTGATGATGTTCGTGCGTATGGCTCATGTTTTGACCCCTCTGAATTTGCTACTCACGTTCAGCGCGATGCGCCGATTTACAGCGTCCGCCAATCGACAGAGGCCTCGAATGCCGCTGCCGCTTGATAGAGGGTGCCTTCGGCATAATGTTTGCCGACAAGCATCAGCCCCACGGGCAGTCCGTCCACCAGGCCGCAAGGGATCGACATGGCGGGGTGCCCGGTAATGTCCTGAGCGGCCGTATTGCCCAGCATCTCCAATGCACGCGTGACGGTTTCGGTGATGGAAGAGCCCGGTTCAGGGAGTGGCTGGGCGGTGATCGGCACGGTCGGCATGACGAGCAGGTCATAGGTATTCAGCGCCCGGTCATAGGCGGCCCGGGCAAAGCGTGCAATGTTCTGGGCCTTGGCGTAGTAGCGACCGTGGTAGCGCTCCAGACCGAACTGACCCACAAACATGCACAGTTTGAGTGACGGCGACAATGCTTCGGCCTGATCGCGCCAACCGGCCTGTTTGTCCAGCAGAGCCACGTCGTAGAGCCCTTTCCAGTTAAAACCCGCGCCGTTGCCGTGCATCATTTGCATGGTCAGGCCTTCACAGCCGATAGGGCTCCACAATGCCCCCGCCAGGTTGTGTTCGGGAACTGAGACCTCTTCGACCCGCGCGCCCAACGCCTCAAGCCGGGCGATAGCGCTGCGTACCTTTTCTGCGATACGCGGGTCCTGATTAGCGAGCTGGAAACCTTCCTGCAGAATTCCGATCCGCAGCCCGGTCACGCCTCGTTCCAGATAATCGCTATAGGCATCGACCTCGGGAGCGGTCTGGCGAGGGTCGAGGCCATCGATGCCGGCCATCACTTCAAGCATCAGCGCGTTATCGCGGACGTTACTCGTCATCGGGCCGACATGATCGAAAGTTGCCTCGATCGCCATGACGCCGGTATAGGGCACCAGACCGAAGGTGGGCTTCATTCCATAAATGCCGCACCAGGCTGCCGGAATGCGGATGGAGCCGCCCTGGTCGCCACCGACAGCCAGGTCGACTTCACCCGACGCCACCAGCGCTGCGCTGCCGGAAGACGAGCCGCCGGTGGTGAATCCATGGCGATAAGGATTGTGCACAGGGGCTGGGTCTGAGGTATGGCTACCACCGGAGAGGCAGTAATGTTCACAAGTGGCTTTGCCGAGGATAGTGGCGCCAGCGTCGAGCAGACGCGTCACCACAGTGGCATCAAATGACGGTACGAATCCTTCCAGTGGCGAGGCACCGTTCATCATCGGGACACCGGCCAGAGAGATATTGTCCTTGAGCGCAACCGTTTTGCCGGCAAGCTTGCCCGAACTCGCGCCCATCACCTCGGTTCTGTAGTACCAGGCGTTCAGCGGATTGTCCGTACTTGAAGGGCGGTAGCCGGCACTGCGCTCGTAGCACACCGGGGGGATGAAGTCTGGCAACTCATCGACGAGATCGTAGGCATCAAAACTGGATTGCATGAGCGCCAGGTATTCGCTGGCTTGCTCGGGAGTCAACTGTATGTGCAGGCGGCTGGCGAGATCCTGCACTTGTTCGAGCGTCGGGCGGATGATGGCCATGGGGTGTCCTGTGTCCTGTGCCAACCTGCTGGGTTGGCAATGTCTGTTCAAACGTCGTCTCGGGGAGGCCCGGTTACGGTGCGCACGATTGGCGATGTCGCGACCGGGCTGATATCAAGCTATCTGCGCCCATTGGGCGGCGCTTGGTTGAGGAGGACATTCACTTGGTTGAGCGGGACGCCGTATTGCGGCGGCGCCGGTTTTTGCCGAGCGTGTCAGTCTTCGGATTCGGCCGTGGTCGGTTTTCGGGACGACTTCCCGGGTTTCGGCCAGACAACCCCTACGCTCTTCATGCCTTTGGCCGGGTCCATTTCCGGGTGCGCGAGTACCACATCCCGATAGGAGGGGCTGCCGATCACCGCCGGTTTGAACTTGATGAGGAAGTCATTGACCTCCTTGCGCAGGTCCGGGGCCAGGCCGTAGTCGTCGTAGCAGGCCTCCAGACAATCGAGCACTGCTTGCCAGTGCACCTCGGTCAGCCCCATCCCGCGATGCGCGGTGACCATGTCTCTGCCCCTGTACTTGGCGCTGCCACCCCAGTGCTCGGAAAGGAAGTCGACAAAATTGATGTGTTCCTTCTGGAACGTCGATTCCGACATATGGGCCCAGATGTGGCCGATGGCGGGGTGGCCCATGGTTTTTCTCAACACGGCGCCTGCGAACTGATAAATCGCGTCATAGCCGCCAAGACGGGTGTAGAGGGAGGTTTGTTGTTCTGCGGTGGGTTGCTGGTCAGTCATTGTCGGGTTACTCCGTTTAAGATCAGGGGCATCTCATGAGCCGGTTGGCACGCTTGATACGGGCTGCGCAGAGGAGGGGGCTAGAAAACCCTGACGTAGCGCAGGTTCATGCGAAAGTCCTCTTTGGGGCCGTTCTCCACCGCAAGGTCGCGTCCAAGTTGCACCTGGAATTGGTCCCTGGCGGTCAGAAACTTTCTGGCCGTAACGCGGACGTTGGTGGTTTCCATCCTGTCATCCTGGTTGACACCATCGACCTGGTTTTCCCCACCCCAACTGTGGCCGAAGCCGATCGCCAGCGCCGTCGTCTCGTCGGGCATGTAGCGCCCCATCAACTGGGCGCCATAGGAAACGTCCTGCTCGCGACGGGCAGAGCTGGCGCCGTAGTCGTTGTTGTCCCCGTACCAGATGGCATCACCCACGAGGTCGATGGCCCACTTTTCTGTGAAGTGCTTGACGTAAGCGGCCTGCAGATCGAATTTCCAACGGTTCTCGCCAAGGTTGAGCGCGTCGTCCTTGTCGTAGTTGCCAGTTGGCACGTACAGGTAAGCGGTCGCACCAAGAGTGTCGTTGGCGTCGTTGAGACGGTACTTGAGTGGCGCAGTAAGAATGAGGTCGCCGATGCCGCTGGCGTCGCCCAGCGCAGACGCATCTCCACCGCCCGAGATATGGCCGAAGGGCAACAGGAATTGCGGCTCGATGGTCAGCCGCTCGCTCAACTGGTAGACGTGCAGCAGACGCAAAATGCCGACGTCGGATGTCAGGTTGAAATCGGAGCTGGTCTTGTGCCCGTTGGAATAGGCTTTGTCGGTGCTGGCATGCTGGTAGTAGACCACGCCGATGGTCGCGCCCACGGGGAGCGGCTCGTAGTCGCCAGGATCGACCTCGAGCGCGTGGGAGGAAAGACTGGGGAGCAGGGCTGCAAGCGCCAGGTAGCGGAACCGTTTCATGATCGAAGATCCTTTTTTCGGGCAAAAAGAGCCCCGCTATCGCCAGTCAGGCAACGCGCAGGGCTAAAAGTGGAGTCAGCGATGGAGTCAGGCGGGCGACACGTGTGCGTCGCGCATCATCCCGGTCTGCGGGTGGCAGTTGATGTACTCGAACAGTTGCTGGCTACCATCCGCTACCGAGACCTCGTGATACAGCCGCAGCTTCGAAAGACCGCCGATCACGCGGAAGAACGTGGTGAAAATGCGCAGGTGAGTGGGGTGGGATTCTGCCCAGCGCTCCAGCTTGTCGAGCGATCGCCAGTGACCGATGTCATAGGCGATGTCGAGGAGATTGCCATCGAGATCGATATTGCGTACGAAGCGGTTGCTATAGCAGCCCAGCGCCTGTCCCTCGTCACGCAGGAAGTTCATGCCGTCCTGCAGGGGCGGCAGCATCTCGTTGAAATAGAGCGCGCGTTCTTCCTCGCCGGCTTCGACCCAGTCTTGTCCGGAGCGGATCAGCGTCAGGTTGTCGTGGCCACGTACGACGACCCTGCCGCCCTTGGCCGGATCGCCTGAAATGACTTGCAGTTCGCTGGTCGGCTGCATCCAGTCGGTCTGGGAGATGGCAAAGCGGTCGCGCGCCGAACCCCAGTAGCCGTGCTCTTCAATCTCGCCGCTGATGCCGTCCATGACCGCACCGACGCCTGGCAAATCGTCCTTGAAGGCATACAGTGTTTCGAACTGCTCGGCGCGCGGGGCCATGACCTCGCGGAAATATCCCAGCCCCTCGCTCAGGCGCGCATCGTCGCCCCACCAATTCGCCACCGGCGGTGAAAGCAGCCAACGGTGATAGGCGACGGGATCACGCCAGTAGCCCACGGCGATGAAGTTTCCATACCCCTGATTGTCGAGGTGGTAGGTCAGGTCGTAATGCCCGGGGCCATCGGCGAGGGCGAAGCTGGCGTCAATGTAGCGTATGGCCTGCAGGGCGGCGGCGCGTTGTTCTTCGCGAAATTGCACCCCGAGGTAAGCCATCACGACTTGCTTCACGTTTTCGTCAGCCCGTCCCACAAACATGGGGAAGGGTGGCTGGTATTCGTCGTGGACGCGACGCGACAAAGTCCGCGGACATTTCAGATGTTTATCGATTGCAGATTCCATGGGGGCTCCTTTATTCCCGTCTCAAACGGACGGTTCGCTGTTCTACAGGCCAGTGGATGTTGTTGTTTTGCGATCAGGACCACGCCATCGGCGTTGCAGCGCCAAGGTCCCGAGTTGCACCAGGTAACTGGCGAACTCTTCGGGTGCCATGTCCCAGCGCTGTAAAAACCAGGACGAATCGGACAGTCGCTGCTGTTCTCGTCGTTGCATGAGGCACCTCGTCATTGGTGTCGGGAGGGACACGGCATGGAGTGAAAATTATCGAGGGGAGATGGGATGTGCTTGGCTCGAATGGACAACCGTTTGGTTAAAAAGGACAGCCGCAAATGGCCAGCTCATCGATGCGCAGTGATGGTGCGGGGCTTGTGAAACAAGGGACGAAATGCTCGGGAAAGTTGCAGGGGAAGTGCTGGGGAGGCACTGTCTGCCAAGTGTGCGGAGGGCGATCTCGCGGCGCGGCTAAGCGCTGGGCGTGAGACTGAGCAGATGGCCTGATAATTGCTGAGCTCGCAAAAAACGTTACCACGCTTTTTTGTTGAACCGCCGCCGCGAGGTCCATGCAATGAGCCAGACATGTCAGTATTCAACGCTTGCCGTCACGGCGCCCCAACGGTTCGATTACTGGAAGGAGGTGGTGTGTCACCATTGCCTGGATGCAGACAGCAAACTGCTGGCGCAGAGCGATTTCGACGGGGCGCTGGAGGTGCATGGCATGGGGGCATTGGACATCTGCACGTTGTCCGCACCCTTGCATTATTGGGAGCGGACCGCCCAGCACCTGCGCAGCGACCCGAATGACGATTTGTGGTTGGGCTTTACCCGCAGCGGTTATGGCGAACTGGAGCAGGCTGACCGGCGGACGAAGCTGGCAGCGGACGATCTGTTCCTTTATGACGCATCCCAGCCCTTCAGATTCAGCTTCGGTGGTACCGATAACCACCTTGTGCGAATTCCGCGGCAATTGCTCAGCCAGCGGCTGCCCGGCATAGCGGAGTGCACCGCCATGGTTCTGGATGATCGTCGTCCAGGGGTAATTCCGTTACGCGAAATGTTGCGCCAGGCCGCAAGCATGGCTTCAGGCTTCCAAAAACCAGGCCTGTCCAGTCGTTATTCCAGCACGTTGCTCGACCTCTTGGTGGTCAGCCTGGAGCTTCAGGATTTAAAGCAGACACATGACGAGCTGGACCTGTATGGCCGAATCATGAATTACATCCACCAGTATTTGACCGAGGCGGATCTTTCACTCGAGCGCATTGCTCAAGCTCACCATGTCTCCACGCGCACAGTGACGCGCGCTTTCGCCCGCCATCAGAAATCGCCGGTCGCGGAAATCTGGAAGGCACGGTTGTTCGCCAGCCGCGACGCGATCGAGCGTGGTCAAGTCCGTAGTATTTCCCAGGCGGCGCTGGATTTCGGCTTCTCGGACTTCTCTCATTTCAGCCACGCTTTTCGCAAGACCTTCGGCATTGCTCCCCATACTCTTCTGCGACGAGAGTGAAATGGACGGGCTTTAACGCTTCTCATGCGAAAGACATTCAGCTGCCTGATCACTTATAAGCTGAGCCAAAATTCGCACAGGCTCGGTGAAACTCTGTCGAGATCGATGTACCAGCCCGATATCCCGGTGAAAGGTGTGCTGTCCCAAATCGATCGCTCGTACACCTGCGGGCCATTCCTGATGGGGCTCTGTCTGTGGCACCAGCGCTATGCCTACACCTTTTTCCACCAGTTTGATGATGGCCTCCAGTTCATCCAGTTCGCAAACTTCCTGCAAGGTGAAATGCATCTGTCGCAGGAAACGATCAACCTGCCGGCCGCCGAAAGATGATCGGTCATAGCGAATGAATGGCTGGCTGGACAGCAGTTCCGACCAGTCTTCTCCCTCCAGCTCGCGTGGCACGATCAGTCGGTAGGGCTCTCGTGCCAGCGTCGTCCAGCGCAGGTCACTTTGAAGAGAGAAGGGCGGACGAATGATGATGGCCATGTCGATTTCGCCGGCGTCTACGAGGTTCACCATCTCCATTGAAAGCCCTGGAATGACACGTGTGCGGCATTGCGGACACTGCTGGTGAAACTTCGCCAGCGCATCGGGCAAATAGGAACGTTGCACGGATGCGATCGCACCGATGTTGATGAGTATGTTGGTAGGTTGGCCCAGCGCAGTGGAACCCAGATTGTCGTATAGCCTGAGTAACTCCTGCGCCTGCAGAAGTATCTGGTGACCCATTTTGTTGAGATGGGCCGAACGTCCTTTCCTGTCGAAAATCTCAAAACCGAGTTCGGTTTCCAGGCGCTGAATCTGCGCGCTGACAGCGGCCTGCGTCAGGCCGATCTTGTTCCCGGCAGCGGCGAATGTGCCTTCCCGCGCCACCGCGATGAGTGTTTTCAGTTCTTTGATCATTCACAAATATTAATTGTGTTTCTGAGAAATATATATTGATTTTTATGTTTGGTTTTCCGTCCTAGGATGTTTTCCATCCCCGGCACCGGCTGAACCCAGAGAGCTGATGACGGTGGAAATGTTCGCCAACCAACAAAAAATATTTGGAGTTCCGATGAGCCTCTCGCCATTTCACCTCGCGATCCCTGTTTATGACCTGGCTGCGGCGCGCACCTTCTACGGTGAGGTCTTTGGCCTTGAAGAAGGGCGCTCCAGCACGCAATGGGTCGATTTCGATTTTTATGGTCACCAACTGGTGATCCACGAACATCCGAAAACAGCCTCACAAGAGAGCGTTCACAGCAACCCGGTCGACGGACACGATGTCCCGGTTCCGCACTTCGGCATCATTTTGGGTTGGGAACAATGGGAAGCGCTGGCCGAACGTCTGAAGTCGTTTGGTACCGAGTTTGTGATCGAACCGTACATTCGGTTTAAAGGCCAGGTAGGCGAGCAAGCCACCATGTTTCTCTTTGACCCGTGCGGCAACGCTCTTGAATTCAAGGCGTTCAAGGATATGAGCCAGCTCTTCGCTAAATAGGAACACGCATGGCACAACCCGTTTGTGCCATTCGATCTCAAGTGAGCTGGAAGCTCATGACTCTAGCAACTGCGAATAGACGCAGACCTTTCATTCCAACAAGAAGGCTAGACATGAAACGTATTCCCTTGGTGTGGCAAATCGTTGCCGGGCTATTGCTTGGCGTGCTTGCAGGTTGGTACTTCAATACGCATCCGCACTATCAGACATGGGTGAGTACGGAGATCCTCAAACCGCTCGGTGACATCTTTATCAAGATGATGAAGATGGTGGTTGTTCCGATCGTGTTCTGTTGCATGATTTTGGGGATCGCGGGCGGCGGTGACAGCAAATCGTTCGGGCGTATGGGTGCGAAGTCGCTCGGCTACTTCTTTGCGATTACCGCGCTGGCCATCGTCATAGGCCTGTGTTTTGCCAACCTCTTCGAACCAGGACGAGGAACCGATATTTCAGGCCTTTCGCATGGCGCTGCATCGATCACGCTTGAGCCGTCCAAAGGGGCGCTGGTGATTTTGCAGAACATCGTTCCAGACAACGTGATAGTGGCAATGTCAGAAGCGAAGTTGCTGTCGGTACTGTTCTTCGCTGTGCTGTTGGGGCTGGCGTTGAATGCTTTGCCCAAAGACAAAAGCGCGCCATTTATTGCGGTCGTGCAGAGCCTTTCCGATGCGATGTTCAAGGTGGTTTCCATAGTCATGGCTTACGCGCCGATAGGGGTATTCGGCATGATCGGCGCGACCGTCGCGACGTTTGGTTTTGCCTCGCTGTTGCCGCTGCTCAAGTTGATTGGGGTGGTGTATCTGGCGCTGATTGTCTTTGCGCTAGTGATACTCGGCGGTATTTGCTACTTGATTGGCGAAAACATCTTCAAGTTGATTCGCTACTTTCGCAATGAGTTGATTCTGGCGTTTTCCAGTGCCGCCTCAGCCGCCGTCATGCCGCAACTGATGACCAAACTGGAAAGCTACGGTGTACCGCGTCGGATCGTCAGTTTTGTGGTGCCGGTGGGGTATGCGTTCAATCTCGATGGCGCATCGATTTTTCTCGGGGTGGCGACCATTTTTGTGGCGCAACTCTATGGGATAGACCTGTCTCTGTCACAGCAGATTCTGTTGGTCGTGACGATGGTACTGACCTCGAAGGGCGCCGCAGGTGTGCCTGGGTTTGCAATCGTGATCTTGTCAGCCACCTTGGCCTCTGCCGGTCTTCCGTTGGAAGGTGTGGCATTGATCGCCGGCATTTTCAGGATTATCGACAGCGGCACCACCACGCTCAATGTACTGGGCAATGCGATTGCGCCGCTGGTTATCAGCAAGTGGGAGAAAGTCGCACTAGAGCCCTCACGAACGGGTTATACAGACGACCACCTGTGTGACCAGGTGCAACGCTGCCGGTAACAGTCGTGAACACGATGGCAGCTTTTGAAACAGCATTATCACCAGCAAACGCCTGCTGACAGAGGGGCGTATTTTTTTAACTTTCCACTAGACGACCGGTCTATTCAGTCGAGGATTTTATGAAGGCTAACACGTTTGATACCGATCTTTTTTCGCCCATGCAAATGGGCGCACTCCAATTGGCTAACCGAATTGTCATGGCACCTGTGACACGCAGCCGAATGGCCGAAGACGGCGTACCGAATGAAATGCACGCGACTTACTACGCCCAGCGCGCCAGTGCAGGCTTGATCATCGCCGAAGCGACCAATATTTCTCCCCAGGGGCGGGGTTACGCCATGACCCCGGGTATCTGGTCGGAGGCACAGGTAGCTGGCTGGAAAAGAGTCACTGACGCGGTGCACGCGGCGGGCGGCAAAATCGTCAGTCAGTTGTGGCACGTGGGGCGCTTTTCGAGTGTCGAGCTACAACCCAACGGAGAAGCGCCAGTAGCGCCTTCGGCGATCAAGGCCGAAGGCAGCACCTACACCGAGAAAGGCTTTGTCGAGGTGTCGATGCCTCGCGCACTGGAAACCTCGGAGATCCCTGGAATCATCGAGCAGTACAAACTGGCCGCAGAGAATGCCCGGCGAGCTGGTTTCGATGGTGTGGAAGTGCATTCCGCCAACAGCTATCTGCTTGACCAGTTCCTGCGCGATTCCACCAATCAACGCACTGACCCATATGGCGGCTCCATCGAGAACCGGGCTCGACTGACGCTGGAAGTCACCGCCGCCGTGATTTCGATCTGGGGTAGCGATCGGGTCGGTATTCGCCTCTCGCCAGTTACACCCGATGCCGGAAATACACCTCCCGACAGCAATGTCATGGCGACTTACGGTTACCTGATTCAGCAGCTCAATCAATTCAATCTGGCTTATCTGCATTTTGTCGAAGGCGCCACGGCGACCTCCCGCACGGTCCCGGAAGGCGTGGATCTGGACGCGCTGAGTGCGCAGTTCGAAGGGCCATTCATTGGCAATAACAACTACGACCTGCCGATGGCGCTAGAGCGTCGTGCGCAGGGGCGGATCGATGCGGTGGCGTTTGGTCGTTTGTTCATTGCCAACCCCGACCTCGTGGAGCGCTTGCGTCGCGGGATCGAGCTCACCATCGCGCCACGCGAGAGTTACTACGGCGGCGGTGCCAAGGGTTACATCGACTGGCCAACCGCGAACGCCTGAACGACGGCATTTATCGATAAGAGGTAATGAGCATGAATTATCTGCATAACAAAGTAGCGATCGTTACCGGCGCGTCTTCCGGCATCGGCGCCGCCACCACCCGCGCGCTTGTCGCCCAAGGCGTGCGCGTAGTGGCCGCTGCACTGGATGAACAGGGTCTGGAAAGCTTTGTCGCCGAGTTGCGGGCGGGCGGTAACGAAGTGGTCGCTTTTACCACCGACGTGACTCAGGCGCATCAGACCCAAGCGCTCGCGCAATTTGCGCATGATACCTACGGCGCCGTAGACATTCTGGTGAACAACGCCGGGCTGATGCTTTTTTCCAACTGGGTCGACCTGGCGGTACAGGACTGGGAAAAGATGATCGACGTGAATATCAAAGGCTACCTCAACACTACGGCGGCGGTGCTGCCTTTCATGCTGGAGCGCAAGTCCGGGCAGATTCTCAATATGGACTCTGTTGCTGGTCATCAGGTCGGACCGGCGGCCGGTGTTTACAGCGCAACAAAATTTTTCGTTCAGGCCATGACCGAGTCCATGCGCAAGGAGCTCGGTGTGCAGCACGGTATCCGCGTCAACACGGTCAGCCCGGGTGTCATCAATACCGGCTGGGCCGACAAGGTCAGTGATCCTGAAGGGCGCAAGGCTGCCCAAGCGCTCAACCGAATTGCCATCGCCCCCGACGACATCGCGGGAGCCGTGATTTACGCGCTCAACCAACCGGAAAACGTCACCGTCAACGACCTGATCATCTCGCCGACGCGCCAGGATTGGTGACTGTTTACCGAGCCTCGTCCGTAAACCTTCCTTGCTTTCTTCAGCCATTTACTAACTCAGGAATACCTCATGTCCACTTCAACTTATGTTCAGGAATACAACGCAATCGTCGACGTGCTCAGCCAGTACAACGAAGGTGGTGCCAAAGCTGACAGCGCCTTGATGAAGCCCGCCTTCAACCAGCAGGCCACCATGTTCGGGGTCGACGAAGGCAAGCTCGTCGGCGGTGCGATCCAGAACCTGTACGACGTCATCGATAACGCTTTCCGCCCGTCTCCGGAAGCGCAAGCAGCGATCGTTTGCATCGACATCGTAGGCACGGCAGCCAGCGCCCGGGTCGATACCGACAATGTTTCAGGATTTCGTTTCACCGATTTTTTCAACCTGTTGAAGGTTGAAGGTCAGTGGACGATTGTCAGCAAGATCTACCACACCCACCCAAGCGCCTAAGCCGTTGAATGCAATTGGCGAGGTGCGTCGCGCCTCGTCCTTACTGGAAGGACAGACCCATGTCGAAAAACATCAAGGCAGTACCCACCGCTGAGTACAACGCTGTCATCGCCATTGCCAATCAGTATGTTGAAGGGCTGCGTGTGGGCAGTGCACAAAGCGTTGCGCAGGCGTTCCATAAAGACGCTGTGATGTACGGATTCACCAATGGTGAACTGCTGGGCGGCCCGATCAGGAATCTGTTTGATTTCGTAGAGAAGAACGGCGATGCCCCGAACATCATCACCCGACTCGACGTACTGGCGATCACGCCAACCACCGCCGTGGTTCGTGTCGATATGGAACAGGATGCAATCGGCGCTGATTACAACGATTACCTGACCCTGATCAAAATCGACGGGGCCTGGAAGGTCATTGCCAAGGTTTATCACCAGTTCGAAGGTTGAGCGTCTTCCGATCCCGGTTGATCCATACCGGGACCGGATTTCATCCACCTCTGACGTGCGCAGAGGTCAGGTTCGAAAACAGTTGATTTTGAGGGTGTACACGATGTCGATGGTTGAGTTCTCCGCTGTCCTGGACAGCGATATAGCGCACGTCTGGAGCGTGTTGAAGAGGTTTGGTGAGATTGGTAAATGGCATCCCTCCCTTGTGGAAAGCAGCATTGAGGACAACCAGCCCGATGGATTGGTTGGCTGTATTCGCAAACTCACGTTGGTCGACGGTGCGGTGGTCAGGGAGCGTCTTTTGTCGGTCGATGATCGCAATACGATGCTGTCTTATCGCTTCGAGGAGGCTCCGTTACCGTTGGACAACTATGTAGCTACTGTTCAATTAGCCTCGCTGACTGGACACTCAAAGACGTTCATCCGCTGGTCTGCAAGCTTCGATCTGCAAGATCTCAATACTGCCGAACACTATGAGGCGCTTGTTAGAGGACTGATCGTAGACGGCCACAACAGTCTCCAGTCATTTCTCCAGCAACAAGCTGAGGAGGGCGGTGAAGTAGGGTGAGGGCAGGGCCATGCCATTGGAAATGACAATTCAGCCATTGGAATGCCAGGAATGCGGTTAGAGTGCCCCACCGTAAATCCATCGTTATGTGAACAATGAATATTCCGCTGTTTGTTTCTCTGGATGGGCCCAAAGGCACCGGCAAAACCACGCTGTTGGAGGCCGTTACGACGGCACTGAGGGCCGGCAACAAGAAAGTCATCCGGCTCTGCGAGAGAAAAAGCGATCCTTTCCGGGGTGAAACCATGGCCCTGATCAACGCACTTGCCAGAAATCCTTCCGAGGATCTGGAATGGGCTGTGTGCCAGCGCCTGGCTGATAGTCGGCGCTGGATTTCCCGAAACGTGCTGACGGAGCAGCCGCTGGACAGCATTATCCTGATTGATCGCTGGTATCCGTCTGATGCAGCGTTTCGCCGATCTATCCCGTTTGCCGAGATTCTCCAGTTGAACCTGGATCGAGACGTGCGCGTGCCGGATCTGCATGTCGGCGTCGTCACCGATCCGGATATTTCATGGGCAAGAGCTGCGACAAGATCGCGAGGATTGGGCGGCACTGTGATCCAGAAGTACGCAGAGCATATGGCGTGTACGGAGATGTTCGAGCAAGCAGTCAAGGAGCACGGTTGTAGTGGTTCAGTTTTTTTAAACCACTCCGTAGGAGTATTAGGCCGC